>VMTC01000122.1 GCA_013791765.1 Rhodoferax sp. | reverse complement strand
TTTCACCCCTAAGCCCGGTCGCATCGCCCAATCACCGTGCCTAGCTCCGCCTGGGTCATAAATTCTGCGTCAACGGCTTACACCAGTTCGAATTACATCCAACTCTGGCAACTTTTGACTTTCTCCCTGCCAGCGTACCCAATCGCTCGCAGAATCAGTCGGGTGATACGCTTTGCGCAGGTAAAGGAGGAGACCGCGAAGCGGGCGGAGGACACGGAGCAAAGCGTATCGCCCGGCTGATTCACCCACCACTGTGATATCAGCCCAGATCCAATAGACGCACCTGAGTGCTTCGCAAAAAGAATCGTTCATCTGAAGCCCACAACGCGGTGAATCGCACCCCACACGCAGTGGGCAAGCTCTGTCCTCAAGTACCTATAAGAAATAAGGCTGCAGCCCCCGTGCAATAATCGTGAACTGCTCATTTTTTTGAAGTAAGCCGCTCAGCGCAAGCATTCCCCACAAGGCCGGGCGCGCGGGATTGATTGCACCGTCCAGCTCGGCGGACCTCAGCCGAGGCCTGAAATATGGATGGCTTGACCCTGGTGACCAAATTCAAACTTTGGGTTGAATGGCTTATCGGGCTCCACCACGGGCATTGCGGTCTCCCAGTCTCGGTGAGGCTTGTAGCCGTGCCGGCTCGCGAATTCAATGCTGCCAAGAATGAGACTGCGGGCATCCTCATAGTCGATCGCCACCACGGGCATGCCGGTCGCATTGAGCATCGTGTCGATGGCCGTCGCGCTCAGATTAGCATTGAAGAAGGCGTCCTTCACACCCAGGCAAAGCACATCGACGAGATACACGCCGCAAAGAAATTTGCCATTGGTCAGCTGGCGCACCACAAAGACGTTCGCCATGCCCTGCTCCTGCCAGCCGTCGTTGACGACACACCGGGCCAGCGGATACTGAGCCGATTTTTTCAGCAGCACCAGCGGGTGCTCATCGCTGACCACCTGCTCCAGCGCACGGCAGCAAAACTTGTACTTGCGGCCACTGCCGCACGGGCAGGGCTTGTAGGGATCAGGCTTGACGTTGTTCATGAATAGAATTCTCCTACGTTTAAAGTCTCATAGCAGGCTAGCTCATGCCTACAACCCCGTTAGGGCTATAACAGCGCAGTCTGGTGGCGTCAAATATTTACATGAAATCAGGCTTTAGCCCACGTCAAATGAGCACAAGCAGCTATTTTTTTTGAAGCAACTCTGCGATCGCTCGCGGATAGATGATGTGCTCCTGGGTGAGCACACGCGCCGCCAGCATCTCGACGGTATCGCCCGGCAGCACCGGCACCACCGCTTGCGCCAGGATCGGACCGTGGTCGAGTTCCGCCGTAACCTGATGCACCGTCGCACCCGCAACCTTGCAACCCGCATCGATGGCCTGCTGCTGGGTGTGCAGCCCCGGGAACGCGGGTAAGAGCGACGGGTGAATGTTGAGCAGTCGCCCGGCATAACGCGCGACAAAACCGGGCGTGAGAATACGCATAAAGCCAGCCAGCACCACCAGCGCGGGCTGCTCGGGCGCATCAAAACGGTCAACGAGCAGGGCCAGGGCCGCGTCAAAAGCTTCGCGCGAGGCAAAGGCCTTGTGGTCCAGCACCTCGGTGGCAATACCCTGTTCGCGCGCAAACACCAGCCCTGCGGCGTTCGCTTTGTTGCTGATGACAGCGGCTACGCGGGCACCCAATTTGTCTGCCCAAGCCTCGCGTTGTGCGGTTTTTACGATCGCCGCCATGTTGGAGCCGCCGCCTGAGATCAAAATAACGATGTTTTTCATATCGGCCCGAATTATGACCTTGACCTCTTCTCCCTCGACCACCCCCCTGATCACCCCCCTGCCCGCTTCCACGCCCGCCACGCCCGCGCCCATCCTGAGCCCGATCGAGGCGCGCGTGCTCGGCACCCTGATGGAAAAAGCCCGCACCGTGCCCGACAGCTACCCGCTCACACTCAACACCTTGCTGCTGGGCTGCAACCAGAAGTCCAGCCGCGAGCCCTTGATGGAGTTGACTGAAGCCGACATAGCGGATGCGCTGCACACGCTCAAAGACGCCAACCTAGTGCGCGAAAGCAGTGGTTCGCGCACCACGCGCTTCGAACACAACTTCCAGCGCGGCATCGGGGTCTATGAACAGGCCGCCGTGCTGCTGGGGCTGTTGATGCTGCGCGGCCCGCAGACGGCCGGGGAGTTGCGCCTGAACACCGAGCGCTGGTACAAGTTTGCCGATATTTCTTCGGTCGAAGGCTTCCTGGAGGAGTTGCAGGACCGCGCCTTGGAAAAGGGCGGCCCGCTCGTGGTCAAACTCGCGCGCGGACCCGGTACGCGCGAGCAGCGCTGGGCCCATCTGCTGTGCGGCCCGGTCGATGCGACGCAAACCGGGGTCAGTCGATCGTCTGACTCCCTGGCTGGCAACAGCACCGAGCGGATCGAACGACTCGAATTGGAAGTCGCCAAGCTGCGTGAAACGGTGCAAAAACTGTGTACTGAGTTGGGCGTTGCGCCCCCCGAACCGCTCTAGGCAAAATCTGAAGCCAAATAGAGGCGACGCGGCGACGCGATGGAGACAAGCTGCGGCCTCTGGCCGACATCCAGCAGCAAGTGCTCATGCTCTTTTTTGACCACTGCATAGCATTCACATACCCGGGTCGCCAGCCCCGCGCGGTCAAGCACGGTGATATGGCCGCGGTAATATCGAATCAAGCCCGCTTGTTGCAAATGCCCGGCGGCCTCAGTGATGCCTTCACGGCGCACACCGAGCATGTTGGCAATATGCTCATGCGTCATGGTCAATTCATTGGAGGGCAATCGGTCGAGCGTTGACAACAACCAGCGACACAGTTGCTGCTGCACCGAATGATGTCGATTGCAGACCGCCGTTTGGGCGAGCTGCGTCATCAGCGCCTGGCTGTAGCGCAGCAACACATGCTGCATTACCCCGGCGCGGCGCCCGCCGGCGCGATTGAATTCCCGTCGCAGGCTTTGCGCCTTCAGCCGGTAGCCATGGCCGCTGACGCAAACGACGGCTGCGGTCACGGCGGCATGGCAGCCCATGACCAGCGCAATGTCGATGACGCCCTCCTGGCCCACCCACGCAAGGTCGGAGGTGGCGCCGCTCTCGGTCATGCAGTTCAGGGAGACAATGGCACTGGTCGGGAAATAGACATGCGGCGCGGCTTGCCCGGCTTCATAGAGAACTTCGCCCTGCAACATCGTGACCAATTCCAGTTCAGGCGCCATGCGTGTCAGTTCGGCCAGCGACATGGCGGCGAGCAGGTGATTTTGATTGGGATTGTGCAAGGGCTCCAAAGGCGGTCTCCGTGTGAACGTTGCAGCGGCATCAGCATTGCGACAACCGGCCCATCGCGATCGTGTCCGCTGCAAATCGCCGTCGCCCAGGACCAGTATCGCAAAAATGCTTGCGGTGCTGAAGCCAATTCCTGCAGACTTTGCGGATTCTCAAACTCCCGGCAAACTTGCGGCTATGGACGTCGCACAGAACACACAGTGCGCCGATCAAGGTGAAAATCTGAAAAGAACAATGGACAGGGCTGTGCGTGTCACCACCTCGACAGCTTGCAACAAAGGCGCGTGCTACAACGCAGTTTCAGTAACGACTGTCTTGCACCCAAGTCGTGTTGCAAACAAAGATTCGGCTTATTTGGAGACTCCCCTATGGATTTGGCTTTTACCCCTGACGAGCAGCAGTTCCGCGTGGACATTCGCACCTGGGTGCACTCGAACCTGCCCGCCGACATCTCACACAAAGTGCACAACGCCCTGCGTCTGAGCCGCGACGACCTGCAGCGTTGGGGCAAGATTCTGGGCAAAAAAGGCTGGCTCGGCCACGCCTGGCCCACCTCCTTCGGCGGCCCGGGCTGGAGCTCGATCCAGAAGCATTTGTTTGAAGAAGAGTGCGCGCTGGCCGGTGCGCCGCGCGTGCTGCCCTTTGGCCCCGTCATGGTGGCGCCGGTCATCATGGCCTATGGCACACCCGAGCAGCAGCAGCGCTTTTTGCCCGGCATTGCCAGCGGCGACGTGTGGTGGAGCCAGGGCTACAGCGAGCCCGGTTCCGGCTCCGACCTGGCCTCGCTCAAATGCCGGGCCGAGCGTCAGGGCAACAAATACATCGTCAACGGCCAGAAGGCGTGGACCACGCTGGGCCAGTATGGCGAGTGGATCTTTTGCCTGGTGCGCACCAGCAACGAGGGCAAGCCCCAGACCGGCATCAGCTTCCTGCTGATCGACATGAAATCTCCCGGCGTCACCGTGCGCCCAACGGTGCTGCTTGACGGCGAGCCAGAAGTCAACGAGGTCTTTTTTGACGACGTTGAAGTGCCGGTGGAAAACCTGATTGGCCAAGAGAACAAGGGCTGGACCTACGCCAAGCTCCTGCTCTCGCATGAACGCACCAACATCGCCGACGTGAACCGCACCAAGCGTGAGTTGGAGCGCCTCAAACGCGTGGCCAAGGCCGAGGGTATTTATGAGGACCTGCGTTTTCGCGACGAGATCGCCAAGCTTGAAGTGGAAGTGGTGGCGCTGGAAATGCTGGTGCTGCGCGTGCTGGCGGCAGAAAAGTCGGGCAAAAACTCACTTGACATTGCGGGCCTCTTGAAGATTCGCGGCAGTGAAATACAGCAGCGCTACAGCGAGCTGATGATGCTGGCGGCCGGCCCCTATGCACTGCCGCTGATCCAGGAGGCGATGGAAGCCGGCTGGCAGGGCGACTTCCCCGGTGGTGGCGTGTGGTGTGCGCCGCTGGCCTCGACTTACTTCAACATGCGCAAGACCACCATTTATGGCGGCAGCAATGAAGTGCAGCGCACCATCGTGGCGCAAACCGTTCTCGGCTGAAGCCGCAGCACCCCCCCAACAAGACAGGTGACCAATATGGATTTCGATTTTTCTGACGACCAGGAACAACTGCGCGATGCCGTGCGCAAATGGGTTGACAAGGGCTACAGCTTTGAGCGGCGCCGCAGCACCGTCAAGGTGGGGGGCTTTTCACCCGAAACATTCCGTGAAATAGCCGAGTTGGGCCTGTGCGGCCTCTACATCCCGGAGCAATACGAGGGCATGGGCATGGGCCCGGTCGAAGGCATGGTGGTGATGGAAGAGCTCGGCCGTGGCATTGTGCTCGAGCCGCTGAACCAGAGCCTGATCGCAGGCGGCGTTCTTAGCGGCTACGCGCCCGAAGCGATCAAGTCCGCCTGGCTGCCGAAAATTGCCAGCGGTCAAGCGCTGGTGGTGCTGGCGTACCAGGAGCGCGCGGCGCGCTACCGGCTTGATCTTTGCAAGGCAAAAGCGAGCGCAGCCCCCGTCGCCTATACGCTGACAGCTACTAAAAGCATTGTTCCCGCAGGCGATCAGGCCGACGCCTTCATGGTGCCGGCCATGCTTGATGGCCAACTGGCCTTGTTCCTGGTGGAGCGCAGCGCCAGTGGTGTCAGCACCCAAGGCTATGGCACCCAGGATGGCAGCCGCGCCGCCGAGGTGACGCTGCAAGATGCCCCAGCAGTTTTGATCACGCAGGATGGTTTGGCCGCGCTGGAGCACGCGGTGGACATCGGCATTGCCAGCGCCTGTGCCGAGGCGGTTGGCGTCATGGACAAGACGCTGGCGATCACCGCCGAGTACATGAACACGCGCAAGCAGTTTGGTGTGGCCATCGCCAGCTTCCAGGCGCTGCGCCATCGCGCTGCGGACATGAAGATGCAGCTCGAACTGGCGCGCTCGATGAGCTATTACGCCGCGCTCAAACTCAACGCCCCGGCGCCCGAGCGCCGTGCTGCGATGGCGCGTGCCAAGTACCAGTTGGGCAATTCGATGCGCTTTGTCGGTCAACAGGCGGTGCAACTGCACGGCGGCATTGGCGTGACCGACGAATACATCGTCAGCCACTACTTCAAGAAACTCACGCAGATGGAAATGACTTTTGGTGACAGCCTGCACCACCTCGGTGAGGTATCAAACCGGATGCAGGACACGGCGGGTGTGTTTGCCTAGTCTTTCGAGTCCGGAATCACGGCGCCAATGACCGCGCCCGTGGCCTTGACACCGGTCGACACGACGGTGGCCGCCACCGTCACCACCGCACCAGTGACCGCCACGACGGCACAGCCGGTGCACATCAGCACCGTGCTGGCCAACGCGCCCCTTGTTACGACAGCGACAACTCGATTCATCAAAATTCTCCGGATAATGAGTTGCTCATTATCGGCGCGCCACGCTTGGTGCGCGGCTTGAGTCATGGTATGGCCTGCCAACGCGCATGTTTCATACTTTTTTAACTGGAGAAATACCATGTTCAAAGCCTTGCTGATCAGCAAAGACGACGCCGGTTATAGAACCGCTCTGCAGACCATCGACGAGACCGTGCTGCCTGCGGGCGACGTCACGGTCAAGGTCGAGTGGTCCACCCTCAACTACAAGGACGCGCTGGCGATCACCGGCGCATCTCCGGTGGTGCGACGCTTTCCCATGGTGCCAGGCATCGATTTCGCGGGGACGGTGCTGGAAAGCGCCAACGCAGCCTGGCAGGCGGGCGACAAAGTCATCCTGAACGGCTGGGGTGTCGGCGAAACCCACTGTGGCGGACTGGCTGAAGTGGCGCGCGTCAAAGGCGAGTGGCTGCTGGCGCTGCCCAGCAACTTCAGCACACGCCAGGCCATGGCCATCGGCACGGCCGGCTACACCGCCATGCTGTGCGTGCTGGCACTGGAAAAGCATGGCATAAGGCCCGCAGATGGGGAGATTCTCGTCACAGGCGCAAGCGGTGGCGTCGGCAGTGTCGCCATCGCCGTGATGGCCCAATTGGGTTACACCGTGGTCGCGTCAACCGGACGCCCGGGCGAGGCAGCCTACCTCAAGGCGCTGGGCGCCAGCGAGGTGATTGACCGCAGCGAACTATCAAAACCCGGCAAGGCGATCAGCAAGGAGCGCTGGGCCGGTGTGATCGACAGCGTGGGCAGCCACACACTGGCCAATGCCTGCGCCAGCACGAAATACCGCGGCGCGGTGGCCGCCTGCGGCCTCGCCGGCGGTATGGACTTCCCGGCCACGGTGGCGCCCTTCATCCTGCGCGGCGTAACCCTGTACGGAATCGACAGTGTCATGGCCCCACTTGAAGTCAGGCAAGAAGCGTGGCTGCGCCTGAGCCGCGATCTTGACGTCGCCAAGCTCGATGCCATCACGCATGAAATTGGGCTGTCAAGCGCCATTGCCACGGCCTCCGATTTGCTGGCAGGCCAAGTGCGCGGCCGTGTCGTGGTGGATGTGACGCGCTGAGCACAATTCAAATAGCGCGATGGGGTGAACCAGGCAAGGCAAAGACCCCAAGATAGGCAGGGTTAAACATCCGAATTTGGGGAATACGCGTATTGCCTTTAAACTTATGCTGCACTGCAACATAAGTTGCACACCACGGTACTGCCTGCACAGGCAGGCTCGTTACCTCATCACTTAACCTAAGGTCATCACATGCAAAACATCATCGAACAATTCAGCGCCACCAACAAAGCCAATCTGCAAGCCCTGGAAAGCTTCACCAACCAAGCCTTTGCTGGCGTCGAAAAGCTGGTCGAGTTGAACCTGGCCGCCTCCAAAGCCATGTTGGGCGAGTCCTTCCACCATGCCCAGGCAACACTGAGTGCCAAAGATGCCCAGGAGTTCATGGCGCTGCAAACCAGCATGCTTCAGCCTCTGGCTGACAAGACTGCGGCTTATGCCCAGCATGTACAGGCCATTGTGACTGACAGCAGCGCTGAACTGAGCAAGGCGCTGGAAGCCAAATCCGCTGAAGCGCAAAAGGCCTTTGGCGGTGTGGTGGAAAACCTGTCCAAGAATGCACCCGCCGGAACCGAAGCCGCCGTCGCTGCTTTCAAGAACGCCTTGACTGCGGGTCAAAGCGCCCTTGAGTCGGCACAGGCATCGGCCAAAAAGTCGGTTGAAGTGGCTCAAAGCAACTTCAGCGCAGCGACCAAGCAAGCCACGGACGCCGCCAAAAAAGCCGCCAAAGCAGCCTGATAGTCAACTGCCCCCGGGCAGTGACTGATCAAATGGCACCTGCGGGTGCCATTTTTTTGGCGCGAGCACCACGCCCGCCGGGCCTGTGGCCCCGCCGACTGGCACGTGTTGCCCAGTTGAGCGCATCAAGGGCGCAATTCAAAGTGATGTGGCACTCTGAAGAAATCAATGCCGCATGTCAAACCCGGCATTGCGTATTAAACCCGGCCCAGCGACTGGGCCATGCGCATGCGGTTTTGGGTTGAAAACACACGCGATATTGAAGCTGGGGTATGCAAGCGCTTGTGGGCGCGCGCCTTTCACCCCATAGCCCGGTCGCATAGCCCAATCACCGTGCCTGACGCCGTCGAAGTCAGAATTTCTGCAGTCAGCGGCGCACATCAATCCGCGCCACCCCAACGCAAGCAACTTTTGGCTTTCCTCTGCCAGCGTACCAAAGCGCTCGCAGAATCAGTCGGGTGATGCGTTTTGCGGAGGTAAAGGAGGAGAACGCGAAGCGGGCGCCGGGACAGGTAGCAAAGCGTATCGACCGGCTGATTCACCCTCCACCGTGATGTCAGCCCCGACCCAATAGACACACCTGAGGGCTTCGGAAAAAAACCATTCATCTGAAGCCCACATAACTTTGAATCGCACCCGCGCATCAAGGAAGCGTCGCATGGCGCTCCAATCTCCCGCAAAATAGGCCCCTTTTGAAAGACTTCAAATGACCCTGCGCATCAGCCTTTACGTCATCGCCGCTTGGCTCATGGGAGCTCACTTTTTAAGAGGCAACGACTGGTTGCTGCTTGGCCTGTGCGTGGCAGCACCCCTGCTCTTTTTGTACAAAAGCCGTTGGAGCCTGATCGTGTTGCAGGCTGCTGCGTATTTGGCCAGCGCGATTTGGCTCGCCACCGCCCTTGAACTGCTTCAGTTTCGCCAACAGCTCGGGCGTCCCTGGGCGCTTGGCGTCACGATTTTGGCGGTCGTCGCGCTGTTCACGCTGCTGGCCGGCGCGTTGCTCAATGCCCGCTGCATGCGTGAACGCTACCGGTTTTAGGGCACGCCATGCGGGTTGACTGCGTCGTGATTGGTGCCGGCGTGGTCGGCCTGGCGGTGGCGCGCCAGCTGGCGCAGGCCGGGCGCGAGGTCATCGTGCTGGAGGCCGCGCAGGGCATTGGCACGGGAACGAGTTCACGCAACAGCGAAGTGATTCATGCCGGCATTTACGACGCATCCAACTCCTTGAAGGCGCGCCTGTGCGTACAGGGCCGACAAGCGCTCTACGCTTACTGCGAGCGCCATGCGATTGCCCACCGGCGTTGCGGCAAGCTGATTGTGGCCACCGATGCCGCGCAAGCGCAGGCGCTGCAAGCCTTGCACGACAAGGCGCGCGCCAATGGGGTTGCCGATCTCCAGTTTTTGAGCGCCGCGCAGGTCAGGGCACTGGAACCCGACCTGGTCTGCGTGGCCGCGCTGCTGTCACCCAGCACCGGCATCATCGACAGTCACGCCTTCATGCTGCAGTTGCAGGCCGATGCCGAGCAGGCCGGCGCCGTGTTTGCTTTTCACTCGGCGGTGCAAGGCGGCAAAATCACCACGGAGGGCATCGCGCTGCAGGTGCAGGGCGCGAACGAGCCGCTGCTGGCGCGCCACATGGTCAATTGCGCCGGTCTGCAGGCGCAGCAGGTAGCGGCCAGTCTGGTCGGGCTGGCGGCCCGCAACATCCCACCCCTGTTTTATGCCAAAGGCAACTATTTTTCATTCAGCGGACCTGCCCATTTTTCGCATCTGGTTTACCCGATGCCACAGGCCGGCGGCCTGGGCATCCACCTCACGCTGGACTTGGCCGGGCGGCCGCGCTTTGGCCCGGATGTGCAATGGGTCTCAAGCCTGGACTACAGCGTGGACGCTGGCCGAAAAGGCGCCTTTCAGGACCAGATACGACGCTATTGGCCGGGTGTGGACGCAGGCAGCTTACAACCCGACTATGCCGGCATCCGCCCCAAACTGGTGGCAGCGGGTGCGCCCGGCGCAGACTTTCAAATTGACGATCAGACCCAGCACGGCGTTGCGGGTCTGGTGAACCTGTTTGGCATTGAATCGCCCGGTCTCACTGCAGCGCTGGCGATTTCTGATCACGTGCTGCGACGTCTTTGATTGATATGTATTTTTCTCACATCATTAAAATTCAGTCAGTTAAAATATCGTATTTTTTAATAGCATTAAACCAAATATAATTGTGGGCCAAGCTGGTGTATTCACCATTATTTCAATGAAGTAGAAGACACGTATTTCAATTTATATATGACATTAATGCATGACTGCATAAGCTCGTGAGAACGCATCGTTTGCACCAGCCGGTCATCGCGGCCGACCCTGCGGGCCCCAACTGGCCCGGTTAAGCAACCCTTAGCCCCACAGGTCCAGCGGCGGGTCCATCACCACCGCCTGCAAAATGTCCGAGCGCGACACAAAGCCAATGACCCCGCCCTGCTCGTCCACCACCGGCAGCCCCGGCAGGCCGGTATCGAGCAGCACCCGCGCCACGCGGCGAATGTCGCTATCTGCCGAGACACTGGGCACCGGCGTCCACATGATGTCCTGCACAGGCTGCGCCAGCAGCGCGCGCCACACCAACGCATGGCTGTCGGGTGTGGGCAGGCGCTCAGGCCTTAGCAAATCGGCGCGCGACAGCAAACCCACCAGCGTACCGCCTGCGTTAAGCACCGGGGCCTGGCCGACGCCCTGCTCGGCCAGCAGTTGCCAGGCCTCCCCCACCGTGGCGGTGTCGACCAAGGTGATCACGTTTCGGCTCATCAAGGATGCCACCAGCTTCAGGACTTGGCGCGGCTGCGGCACCGCCTTTTGAGTCTCGGCGTAGGCCGCCAGCGCGCTGCGATGGGCCTCGTCACTCGGGACAGCCGACTGCGCCAATCCGGCGTAGGCGACATCTTCCGTTGGGTCGCGCCCATCACGGCCCAAAGCCTTGACGGCGTTGGATCTTGCAATGGCGCCGACGCCCTTGACTTGACGCAGTTGTTCCATGGAGCCGCGAAACAGCTGCCCTGCCACACCGTAAATTGAAAACATGGTCTACCCCCTATGTCCTTGGGGCCGACTATAGCGCGGCGGGTTCAGGTATGCGGCGGCAGAAAAAGCGACTGCAAGTCATTCAAGAAATCAAAGCCATGCACCGTGGGCGTCACGCGGGCCAGGTCACGCACGATCAAACCCTGCGCCTGCGCCTGCTCCAGCGCGGCATGAATGGCGGTAATGGCCAGACCGGTGCGCTCGGAGAACAGTTTCAGGGCAAAACCATCTTTCAAACGCAAGGCATTCAACATGAACTCCAGGGGCAAGTTGGCGCGGCTGACTTCTTCGTCCTGCGCCAGACAGTGACCTGCCAAAGCCTGTTCCATGTAGCGCCCGGGATCGCGATAACGCACCTGGCGCACCACGCGGTGCGCAAAACTGAGCTTGCTGTGCGCGCCTGCACCGATCCCCAGGTAGTCACCAAACTGCCAGTAATTGAGGTTGTGAAAACAGCGGTGGCCGGGCGCGGCATAGGCCGACACCTCGTAGCGCTGCAGGCCCGCCGCGCCCGTCAGGTCGGTGATCAGGTCCAGCATATCGTAAGCCGTGTCGTCCTCGGGCAGCGGCGGCGGGTACTTGGCAAAGACGGTGTTGGGCTCGATGGTAAGTTGGTAAATCGAAATGTGCGGCGGCTTGAACGTCAAAGCCAGCGCCATGTCCTGCTTGACGTCCTTCAGTGTCTGCCCCGGCAGCGCGTACATCAGGTCCAGGTTGAAGGTGTCGAAGGCCTGCGCCGCTTCTTCCACGGCAGCAAGCGCTTGCGCGCCGTCGTGCACCCGCCCCAGCGTCTTCAAAAAGGAGTCGTTGAAGCTCTGCACCCCGACCGATAAACGGGTCACACCCGCGCTGCGAAAAGCCCGAAAGCGGTCTTTCTCAAAGGTGCCCGGATTAGCCTCCAGGGTGATTTCACACGCCGCCTCCAGGCGAAGCCGCGCCCGGATGCCGCCGAGCAGGCGATCAATGCCCTCGGGCGAGAACAGACTGGGTGTGCCACCGCCAATAAAAATGCTGTGCACGGTGCGGCCCCAAATCAAGGGCAAGGCCGCCTCCAGATCGGCCATCAAGGCATCCAGGTAGCGCTGCTCGGGCAACTCGGCTGCGCGCATCTCATGCGAATTGAAGTCGCAATAAGGGCACTTCTTCAAGCACCAGGGCAAATGCACATAGAGCGACAGCGGCGGCAAGGCGGCCAGCTGCAACAGGCCCGGGCGCAGGTAATGCCCAATATCGCGCGGCGCTGACCCTGACTCGGCGGCCGCCAAGACAGGAATCATGCGCCCTCAGCCATGTTTGAGAGCCATCGCTCCCGCATCAAGACCAGCATCGCGCGCACGGCACGGCCCCGGTGGCTGTTGGCATTCTTGACCGCGACCGGCAATTGGGCGAAGGTCTGGCCAAATTCGGGGATGAACATCACCGGATCAAAACCAAAACCGTTGCGGCCCATCGGCGCGCGCGCAATCTCACCGACCACGCGGCCAACCGCAATCAAGGGTTCCGGGTCTTGTTCTGAACGCACCGCCACCAGCGTGCTCACCATCGCAGCGCCCCGGTTGTCCAGGCCTCGCATTTGCTCGAGCAGGGCACGCACGTTGTTGTCATCGCCTTTCTCATAGCCAAACTGGGTGGCGTAGAAGGCGGTCTGCACGCCCGGCAAGCCGCCAAAGGCATCGACACACAAACCGGCGTCGTCAGCGAGCGCGGGCAAGCCGCTGTGGCTGCTTGCATGGCGCGCCTTGGCCAGCGCGTTTTCGACAAAGGTGTGGTAAGGCTCAGGCGCCTCGGCAATGCCGAGCTCGCCCTGGCTGATCAGCTCGACGCCGAGCGGCGCCACCATGACGCGCAGTTCAGCCAATTTGCCGGGGTTGTTGGAAGCTAAGACAATTTTCATGAAATAGGGCTGTAGCCCCCGTGCAGCATGCCTAAGCAGCTATTGATTTAATAACGATATTTTTTGCAGTGCAACCAGCTCGCTGATGCCTTGTTCGGCCAGCGCCAGCAAGGCATTCATTTCCTGACGCGAAAATGCCGCACCCTCTGCCGTGCCCTGCACTTCGACAAAATGACCGCTCCCCGTCATCACCACATTCATGTCGGTGTCGCAGGCGGCGTCCTCGGTGTACGCCAGATCAAGCAGCGGCGTTCCCGCAACGATACCCACCGAGATCGCAGCCACATGCTCACGAATCGGCGACAACTTCAGCATGCCCTGCGCCAGCAACTGGGTCACTGCGTCTTGTGCTGCCACAAAGGCCCCGGTGATGGCCGCCGTGCGCGTGCCGCCGTCGGCCTGCAGCACGTCGCAATCCAGGTGAAGGGTGCGCTCACCGAGCAGGCTCAGGTCAAACACCGAGCGCAGCGAGCGGCCGATCAAACGCTGAATCTCCTGGGTGCGCCCGCTTTGCTTGCCACGCGCCGCCTCGCGCTCGTTGCGGCTGTGGGTGGCGCGCGGCAGCATGCCGTATTCGGCCGTGACCCAGCCCTGGCCGCTGCCTTTTTTGTGGCCCGGCACTTTCTCTTCGACCGAGGCCGTGCACAAGACCTTGGTGTTGCCAAACTCGATCAGCACCGAGCCCTCGGCGTGCATGGTGTAGCTGCGCGTTATCTTGACCGCCCGCAGTTGGTTGGCGGCGCGCGCGTCGACTCTCAAAAATGGATGCATAAGGTGATGGCGCGGTTAGCTGCTTTTTTTGAGCGCCGAGCGGCGAATGGCGTCGTTGATTTCAGCGATGGAGCGCTCAATGGCCGCATCGTCCAGGTCTTCCAGCGCTGCGTCGAGCGTGTCGGCCTGAAAGGTCGAGGCAAAAAACCCCTCGCTGAGCGTGTCAGTTGAGATGCTGCCCCGGGTTGATTCAAAGCCGTCCGGCATTTCCCACTCGATCGCGATGCACGTCACGTTGTCGCTCTTGTCGCCCGCCGTGCGCAGGGCGCTTTCCACCATATCAGGAACCGCCTCACTGACGGGCTTGTGGGCCAGATGGTCCACAACATCGGCGTCACTGAGTCGGTCCCACAAGCCGTCCGAACACAGCATCAATTTATCGCCCTGCTGCAGCGCCACCGGTCCGGCGATGTCAAACACCGGCTTGGTGGGAGAGCCCAGGCAGGTAAACAGCACATTGCGGTTGATCCGCTCCGTCGATGGCTTGCCTTCTGCAGCGGCCCGGTGCTGCTCCAGAAACGAGTGATCACGCGTGCGTGCCAGCAGGGAGCCCTGGCGCACCAGATAAAGCCGGGAATCACCACAGTGGATCCAGCTTACCGCCCCATCCTGTACCAGGGCCATGACGAGCGTGGTACGCGGTGTATCGAGCATGCCACTCTGAATGGCGTGATGCAATATCTGGCGATGCGCCGTCAGCACGGCCGAGGCCAAAAACGCGGCAATGTCATTGATTCTCGGCTGCGCCTCCTTCTGGTACAGGGCGGCGATGGTCTGCAGGGCCAACTGCGCGGCGACCTCGCCCTGCGGGTGCCCCCCCATGCCATCGGCCAGAAAAAAAATGCCCGATGCCTGCGTATAGCAGTAGCCCATGCGGTCTTCATTTTTTTCCCGCGAGCCTTTGCGGCTGATTTGAAAAATGGAAAATTTCATTTTATTTTCGCGCCAAAACGGGTCGCGTTTTGAACGGTTTTCTTCGTGTCTGACACCATGGTGTCGAATTGCAATCTAACTTTTTCAGTCACGCTGAGTTTGGTATAACGCCGCTCGCCGGCGCGGCTCAGCTCCTTTTGCAGTGCAAATACCGACTGCGGCCGCGACAGGGGATCGAGTGACATGCACCACTCCACCACCTCAATCAGGTTGTCAGAATAGACCCCACGCAAGCGCGCGAGCGCCATCGCAATACGGTCCTTTTCAATTCTCTGGGGCGCCTCATTGGGCGGATATCCCAGCATGCAGGCATAAATGCAGGCGCCAATGGCGTAAATGTCAGTCCAGGGCCCCATGGCGGCATCGCGCCGGTACATCTCGGGCGCGGCAAAGCCGGGGGTGTACATGGGGCGGATGAAATTGCCCTCCTTGCTCAGCACTTCACGCGCCGCGCCAAAGTCAATCAGCACCGACTTGTTGTCATCAGTGATAAAAATATTGGCCGGCTTGATGTCCAGATGCAGCATCTTGTGCTGGTGAACAATGCGCAAACCACGCAGAATTTCATCGAACAGCGAGCGGATGGTCGACTCCCGAAACACTTTGGCCTGCTTGAGGTCGCGCGCCGTCATGACGAAGTCCTGCAGGGACGCGCCCTCCAGATAATTCATCACCATGTAAACGGTTTCGTTCTCACGAAAAAAATTGAGCACACTGACGACAGACGGGTGTGATATTTGCGCCAGCGAGCGGCCTTCTTCGAAGAAACTCTTGAGCCCAAGCCGGTACAGGGAGAGTTTTTCTGGCTGCACCTGCGGCAGCAACTCGCCGGCCGCGCGGCTGGCCAGCGCTGACGGCAGATACTCCTTGATGGCCACCTGTTGACCTTCTGCATCTTCGGCCAGGTAAACCACGCCAAAGCCACCGGCCGCCACTTTGCGGATCACGCGGTAACCCCCGATCCGGGTGTTGGGCGCTAAGGGGGCGGGTCTGACCTTTGACATAATTATTGGGTGAACTTCTATGGAGCGGTTGGGAACCGGGTTATTCTCGAACCCAATTCATTGATCAAAGAGTCTCTATGTCAGTTTACAGCATGACTGGTTACGCCAGTGCCCAACACAGCAGCGCCCGCCCCGGCTCCGAGGCCGAATCTAAAAGCGCCCCGCCAAGTCATTTGGGGCTAGAAATTCGCTCCGTCAACAGCCGCTTCCTGGACCTGTCATTCAAGTTACCCGAAGAAATGCGGCCCTATGAGCCGGCGCTGCGCGAACTGCTGATCGGCGGTCTCAAGCGCGGCAAGGTCGAAGTGCGTGCTGCGATTGAAAGCAGCGCCCAAGGTAGCGTGGTTGACCCCACGCCCCGGCTGCTGCAGCGCCTGAACGCGGTGCAAGACAACGTCAAAGCCTGGCTGCCAGATGCCGCCCCGCTCAGTGTGGCAGACGTCATCCGATTGGCCGCGGGAGAGCTCGGCACCCACGGTGACTGGAGCGAGACCCTCTTGAGCCTGGGCCGCCAGGCGCTGGAAGAACTGATCAAAGCCCGCGAGCGTGAAGGCGCACGTCTGGCCACCATGTTGATCGAGCGCCTGGGCCAAATCCGGGCACTGGCAGCACAAGCGGTGCCGCTGGTGCCGCAATTGGTGGCGCAGCAACGCCAGCGCTTTCTCGATCGCTGGCAGGAGGCCATGGCCCTGACCGACGGCAGCACGCTACCAGAGGCGGCGCAGGACCGGGCACTGACCGAAGCCACCGCTTTTGCGATCCGCATTGACGTCGCCGAAGAAATTACCCGCATCCAGTCGCACCTGGATGAAATTGAACGGCTGATAAAAAAAGGCGGCGAACTGGGCAAACGACTGGACTTCCTGATCCAGGAGTTGCACCGCGAAGCGAACACGCTGGGCTCCAAATCGGCAGCGCTGGAGCTGACCCACATTTCAGTGGACATGAAGGTGCTGATCGAACAAATGCGCGAGCAGGTGCAAAACATAGAATAGCGCCGTCACCTTCCACCACCCTCAATCACAGTTATCTGCCAGGCTGACACTTATGGACTACCCCGGAAATTTATTTGTTGTAGCCGCCCCCAGCGGGGCTGGAAAATCGAGCCTGGTCAAAGCATTGCTGGAGCTCGACTCGCACGTGCAACTCTCGGTCTCGCACACCACGCGCGCCCCGCGTGGCCAGGAGAAGCACGGGCGCGAGTATTTTTTCGTCTCCGAGTCCGAATTTGATGCCATGGTGCAAGCCGATGCCTTTGTGGAATGGGCAGCGGTGCACGAGCATCGCTATGGCACCTCCAAAAAAGCGATCGAGGAACGCATGACTGAAGGCGCCGATGTGGTGCTTGAAATCGACTATCAAGGCGCACTTCAGATCAAGAAACTGTTCGCCAATGCCATCAGCATCTTCATCCTGCCTCCGAGCTGGGATGAGTTGCGCGCGCGCCTGGAGCGCCGCGGCGAAGACTCGGCCGCGGTCATTGGGTTGCGGCTGAAAAATGCCGCCATTGAAGTGGCGCAAGTGCACAAGTTTGACTTCGTTATAATCAACGAGTTGTTTGACCGTGCGCTTTTTGACCTCAAAGCGATCGTTCACGCCCAGCGACTCAAGTTCTCGGCACAGCGTCGCGCTCGGGCTGAAACATTCAAAGCACTGCATATTTTCTAGTGCACCCCCTTGGTCTTTCGGAGAATTTCATGGCCCGTATTACTGTCGAAGACTGCCTTGAGCAGATCCCCAATCGTTTTCAGCTGGTGCTGGCAGCGACCTACCGTGCGCGCATGCTGAGCCAGGGCCACGCGCCCAAGGTGGACTGCAAGAACAAGCCAGCCGTCACTGCCCTGCGCGAGATCGCTGCCGGGAAAATTGGCTTGGAGATGCTGAAAAAAGTGCCTCTCTGACGTTTTTTGACGCCAAAAAAGCACCGCTTGCGGTGCTTTTTCATTGGGGCGGGGTAAAGTTCTGCTAGCGCGCTATATTAACGGGGTGAGTAATGCCGTCAAAACCAATTCAAGCAAGAAAGCTGCTGCGACAGCTGGACTGGCCGTGGCCGAGCTGCCGAGCCCGGCGGCAGTCAATGCGGCCGCAGCGAGTTTTGCTGGCCTGACGGCCAAGCTCGACTACCTGTGCTCCGCTGATCTGGAACTGGTGCGCCTGGCCTACCGCTACGCCGACCAGGCGCATCTGGGCCAATTGCGCAACAGTGGTGAGCCCTATATCACCCACCCGATTGCCGTCGCTGCCCAATGCGCCGACTGGAAGCTCGATGCCCAGGCACTGATGGCAGCGCTCTTACATGATGCGCTGGAGGATTGTGGCGTTACCAAGATTGAATTGATCGAGCGCTTTGGCTCGCCCGTGGCGGAACTGGTCGACGGCCTGACCAAGCTCGACAAGCTGCATTTCAGCACCCGCGAAGAAGGCCAGGCCGAGTCCTTTCGCAAGATGCTACTGGCAATGGCGCGTGACGTGCGTGTCATCCTGATCAAGCTGGCCGATCGAACGCACAACATGCGCACGCTGTCGGACGCACCGCGCGACAAATGGGCCCGCATTGCGTCCGAGACTCTCGACGTTTACGCACCGATCGCGCACCGCTTGGGCCTGAACCAGACCTACCGCGAGCTCCAAAATCTCGCATTTCGGTATTTACGCCCCTGGCGTTATGCCACATTGGCCAAGGCAGTAGCCAAGGCGCGCAGCCGTCGGCGCGATCTGATTCAAAATGTACAGGAGCAAGTGGACAACGCGTTTGCCAACAGTGGCATGGACGTGCGCATCGCCGGTCGTGAGAAAACCCTCTACTCCATCTACAAGAAGATGGAAGAAAAGCACCTCACATTTGCCCAGGTCACGGACATCTATGGTTTTCGGATTCTGGTGCCCAGCGTGATTGACTGCTACACCGCGCTGGGCACCTTGCACCAACTCTACAAGCCGGTTCCGGGCAAGTTCAAGGACCACATTGCCATGGGTAAGCTCAATGGCTACCAGTCGCTGCACACCACACTGGTTGGCCCGTCCGGCGTCAATGTGGAGTTTCAGATGCGCACCGAGGCGATGCATTTGGTGGCCGAGTCGGGTGTGGCTGCGCACTGGCTGTACAAGGCCAACGGTCAACAAAGCAACGGCAACGGCGACTGGCTGGGATCCAAGTGGCTGCAGTCCTTGCTTGACATTGAGGATGAAACGCGCGATGCCGCCGAGTTTTGGGATCACGTCAAGGTTGACCTGTTCCCCGATGCGGTCTATGTTTTCACCCCAAAGAGCCAGATCATGGCACTGCCCAAGGGGGCCACGGTGGTTGACTTTGCCTACGCGATTCACAGCAATGTGGGTGACCGCACGCTGGCTGCGCGCATCAATGGCGAACAGGTCCCTCTGCGCACCGAGATCAAGAACGGCGACGTGATTGAAATCGTCACGGCACCGGGCGCCGCCCCGAACCCGGCCTGGTTGGGGTTCGTGCGCACGGCGCGTGCACGCTCAAAAATTCGTCAGCACCTCAAAACCCTGGCCCAAACCGAGTCGGAGGACCTGGGAGAGAAGATGCTGGCTCAGGCGCTTCGCGCCGAAGGGATTGATAAATTACCAGACGATACTGGCGACAACAGGTTGTTATGGGAGAAGTTGCTGCGTTTTACCGGAAACAAGAGCATGTCCGAGCTATTTTTGGACTTGGGCTTGGGCAAACGCATTGCCGGCATCGTCGCCAAGCGCTTGCTCACCCTGCTAACCGACCGGGGCGAAAAGCCCAACGCCTTGTTGCTCACGCGTGAGCGCTACACCACGAACGAAGCCGTTGCGCAAGGTGGTGTCGTGCTCGATGGCAGTGAGAACGCCTCAATTCGCTACGCGCCCTGCTGCGGACCGGTTCCCGGCGACGCCATCGTAGGCTACCTGGGGCGGGGTGAGGGTCTGCTGGTCCACGTAACGGATTGCCCGGTGGCCCAGAAGCTCAAGCTCAAGGACGGTGAGCGCTTTGTTGACGTCCAGTGGTCGGACGACCCAGTGCGCCCCTTTGAAACCGAGGTGCGTGTCACCGTCATCAATGGCCGCGGCGTGCTGGCTCGGGTGGCGGCCTCTCTGGCAGCGGCCGAGGCCGACATCATTCACATTGATATGGAAGATGAAGCCGCGCAGGACGCCACCGATCTGCGCTTTGTGATTGCCGTGCGGGACACCAAACAACTCGAAACTGCCCTGGGCAATCTCAGGCGGACGCAGTCCGTCATCAAGGCGCAACGCGCCAAAGTCGCTCAATAGCTTGATTCGGTCGGATCAGGCGTCGGATAGTCGACGCCCATCACCTCAATCTCGACCCTACCCAGCGGTGTCAACAACTGCAGTTCATCGCCCACCCGAGCTTGCAGCAGGGTGCGGGCAATGGGCGAGACCCAGCTGACTTGGCCCTGGGCACTGTCGGCCTCGTCGATACCCAAGATGGTGACGCTGCGCGCTGTGCCGCCAGCCTCGAGATAGCGCACACAAGCGCCAAAGAATATCTGCTCGCTGCCATGGTGCACCGCTGGGTCGCTGACCTGCGCGATTTCAAGCCGCTGGGTCAAGAAACGGATGCGCCGATCAATCTCCCGCAAGCGCTTTTTGCCATAGATGTAGTCGCCATTCTCCGAACGGTCGCCATTGCTGGCAGCCCAATAAACCGCCTCCACCACCTGGGGCCGCTGGTTGTCAATCAAGTCCAGCAGCTCGCCGCGTAAGCGGGCATAGCCGCGCGGTGTGATGTAGTTCTTGCCGCCAGCAGGCAGCGCGGGCAAGCCAGGCGGCGCCTCGTCCTCGTCAGCGTCGTCGTTTTCTTTGGTGAAGGCTTTGTTCATGACAAGCGCACCGGCGCGCCCGGCCGGCAGCTCAGTTCAACTTCAGGCGAAGTTGTTTTGCGCAAAATCCCAGTTCACCAGTTTGTCAAAGAAGGTTTCCACATACTTCTGACGCAGGTTACGGTAGTCAATGTAATAGGCGTGCTCCCACACATCGACCGCCAACAATGCCTTGTCAGCGCTGGTGAGCGGCGTGCCGGCTGCACCCATGTTGACGATGTCGACCGAGCCATCGGCCTTTTTCACCAGCCAGGTCCAGCCCGAGCCAAAGTTGCCCACGGCCGACTTGACGAAGGCTTCCTTGAAGGCTGCGTAACTGCCCCATTTGGCGTTGATGGCAGCGGCGAGCGCGCCGGTGGGCTCACCGCCACCCTGGGGCTTCATGCCGTTCCAGAAGAAGGTGTGATTCCAGACCTGGGCGGCGTTGTTGTAGATGCCAGCACTGGCCTTCTTGACGATCTCTTCAAGCGTCATGCTTTCGAATTCGGTGCCTTTTTGCAGGTTGTTGAGATTCACGACGTAGGCGTTGTGGTGCTTGCCGTAGTGGTACTCCATGGTTTCTTTGGAGTAGGACGGAGCCAGCGCGTCAATCGCGTATGGCAGGGCGGGCAGGGTATGTTCCATAGGAGCCTCTTGAGTTTGTTGTTGGAAAGCTTGGATTGTAGAAACTTTGCCCTATTTAGGCAGTCACGGTCAAATCAACCGTGCCGTCGGCAAGGGTGGCGCGCAGAGCCTGGCCTGGCCGGGTTTGCTGCACGCTGCTGATGCCTGCGCCCGCTGGCGTGCTCAGCCAGGCATAGCCGCGCTCAAGTACCAAATGTGGGTCGAGCAGACCCAGTCGCAGCGCCGCGCGTTGCAGTCGCTCGTCCTGGCGCTGCAGGCCGCGTTGCGCTGCAGTGGGAAAAACCAGCGCCAAGCGCTGCAAGCCTTGTGCCTTTTGCTGCACAAAATGCGTTGAAGCCAATTGCAGGCGTTGCGCGCTGTTGGATAGGCGCAGGCGCGCACGCCCAACCAAGGCCGACGGTCGCCCAAAGCGCGATGCCGTCAGGTCAAGCCTTTGGTTTTGCTGGTCCAGACGCCGCGACACGCTGCGCTGCAGGCGCTGCGCCGTCGCATCAAGCGCACCCAGCCAGAGCTGCTGTGGCTGCGCTACCAACTCGGCCGCCGCGGTGGGCGTAGGCGCACGCAGATCCGCCACGAAATCAGCGATGGTGAAGTCGGTCTCATGGCCCACGCCGCAGATGACGGGCACGGGGCTGCGGGCCAGGGTCTGCGCCAGCTGCTCATCATTGAAAGCCCACAAGTCCTCCATCGAGCCGCCGCCACGCACCAGCAAGATAACGTCGATACACGGGACAGTAGAGCCGCCTCTTTTTGTAATTTTTTTGACAAAATCAGGCTCTAGCCCACGTCCCTGTTGGGTGAGCAGATATAAGTTTGATAGTGCTTGAATCAACTCACCGGGGGCGCTGCCGCCTTGTACCGTGGCCGGAACAATGAGCACCGGGATGTGCGGCACACGCCGCTTGAGCGCCGTCACCACGTCGTGCAGCGCAGCGGCACCCAGCGAGGTCACAACGCCAATGGCGCGCGGCAGCAGCGGCAACGCTCGCTTGCGCTCGGGCGCAAACAGCCCCTGGGCCTCGAGCTTGGCCTTGAGCTGCAAAAACTGCTCAAACAACGCGCCCTGACCGGCCCGGCTCATGCTCTCGACAATCAACTGCAGATCACCACGCGCCTCATAGACCCCCAGGCGACCACGCACTTCGACCAGCTCGCCTTCGCGCGGCGAGAAGTCCAACGAGCTGGCGGCGCGGCGAAACATGGCACAGCGAATCTGCCCGCTCTCATCCTTGAGGGAAAAGTAGCAATGCCCGCTCGCGGCGCGCGAGAAGCTAGAGAGCTCGCCGCGCACCACCACCGGGTTGAAGCGGGCATCAAGCGCCTCGGCGATAGCGCGGCACAGGGCGCCAATTTGCCAGACGGCTGGCGTCACCAAGGAGGGCTTGGCTTCAAACATGGTGCAATGCCGGGCAGCCACCCAGGCGTGACCGAGGAATGCTCCACAGCGTCAGAACTGATGGGTCGCCCCTTTTGCACCCCCGTTGAAGCCCTGATAACGCGGTGCAAGTGATTGATTTCATTGTATTTTCTACTGCCTAATTTGTCATCGATCTGTCAAAAGCCCCAGCCGGTGCGGCTCGCCGACACTTCGGCAGCCTGTTTTCCACAAAGTTATCCACAGATTGTGTGGGCGATTGGCGCAAAGCAGTCGCACGCGCGGCAAGAGGGCCACCGACGCAGGCCGTCTGGAAAAATCAAGACCTGCGCCATAATTGCGCGGCCTTTCATCTGCGCGGAGTCCCCATTTGTTTTCAATCATACAAGCCGCAGGCTGGCCGATCTGGCCGCTGATTGCCTGCTCCATTCTGGCCCTGGCGCTCGTCATTGAGCGCTTTGTCAGCCTCAAGACCGCCAAAGTCGCACCACCTCAGTTGCTCGAGGAGGTGCTCAATGTCTCACGCACAGCGGTGCCGACACCCGATGTCGTGAATCAACTGGCGAAAAATTCGGCCCTCGGTGAAGTCTTGGCCAGCGGCTTGCGCGCGCTCAACGCCCACCCGCGCTGCAGTGAAGAAGAGCTGCGTTCCACCATGGAAGGCACCGGGCGCCTGGTCGCGCACCGGCTGGAAAAATACCTGACCGCGCTCGCCACCATTGCCTCGGCGGCACCGCTGATGGGCCTGTTTGGCACCGTGGTGGGCATGATCGAGATCTTTGGCTCGCAGTCTTCACCGGGCGGCGCGACCGGGGGCAACCCTGCGCAGCTGGCGCATGGCATCTCCATTGCCCTGTACAACACCGCCTTTGGCCTGATCGTGGCGATTCCGTCGCTGATCTTCTGGCGCTATTTTCGGGCCCGTGTTGACGAGTACCTGCTGACGCTGGAACTGGCCTCAGAGCGGCTGGCACGGCACCTCAACACGCTGCGCAAGCCATGAATTTCCGCCCGCGGCAAAAGGAAGAGCCCGAGATCAACCTGATCCCGTTCATTGACGTGTTGCTGGTGGTGCT
Organism: Rhodoferax sp.; assembly: GCA_013791765.1. Classification (GTDB taxonomy): domain Bacteria; phylum Pseudomonadota; class Gammaproteobacteria; order Burkholderiales; family Burkholderiaceae_C; genus Rhodoferax. Next base: position 77,204 of record VMTC01000122.1, on the reverse strand, counting down.
GATCTTTCTGATGCTGTCCACCACCTACAGCAAATTCACCGAACTGCAACTCAAGCTGCCGGTGGCCGATACCGAAGCCCAGCGCGACTACCCCAAGGAAGTGCTGGTCAGCGTCAGCAGCGAAGGCGCTTACGTTGTCAACAAGACGCCGGTGACCGGCCGCAGTGTCGACATCCTTGCCGTTGCATTGCGTGAAGGCGCCAAAGCAGGCAAGGATTCCGTGGTGATCATTCACGCCGACGCCAGCGCCCGGCACCAGGACGTGATCACCGTGATGGAAGCGGCCCGGCGCGCCGGCTTGAGCCAAATCACCTTCGCGACCCAGTCAACGGCGCATGCCAAGGGCAATTGACTAAAAAAGCTTTTCGGTTGTCTTGACTGGGATGGCATTTTGAACGTTCTTTCCCCCACTCACTCCCCCAACCCCTCTCTCGCCCCGCCGGGCGAAAGAGGGGGGCTTCATGTGGCCGCGTTTTTTAAGGCGGGAACTTTGCGCTCCACTGCCTGTTGGCCTCAAAGTGGCCCTATCCCATGAACCAGTCGCTCGCGTCAATGGCCAAGGCGCGCTCAAGCCCGGACGGCAAAGCGCGCAGCCGCCGTGTGGGTGAGCGGCCTCGCATTGCCATTGCGGCCGCTTTGAGGCAGCGCACCATCGAGAAACAGATTTCCCACCATCAAAATGTTGGCCAAATGTGGCTGTTGGCTCCCCTTTCCGCCCCGGCGGGGGTGGAGAGGGGTTGGGGGAGAGGGGGGGGAATACAACGCATAAAAAACAAGAACGCTGCAGAAATCCTGGCGTCTAAATCATGACCAGAGCAACGCACATAGCACCCTGGCAACAGCGCCTGACCCGTGCCTGGACACGCCGCGGCCCGCTGGCCTGGCTGTTGTGGCCGATCTCGCAGCTGTATGGCGCGCTGGTGGCGTTGCGGCGCAGTCTGTACCGCGCAGGCATCTTCAAATCAGAACGCGTTGCGGTACCGGTGATCGTTGTCGGCAATGTGGTCGCGGGCGGCGCTGGCAAGACCCCGTTGGTGATGCTGCTGGTGCGGCATTTGCAAGAGCGCGGGTTGCAGGTCGGCGTGATCTCGCGCGGCTACGGTCGCCAGAGCGACGACTGCCGCGAAGTGTGTGCTAACAGCGCGATTGCGGATGTTGGCGATGAGCCAGCGCTGATCCAGCGCAGCACCGGCGCGCCGGTGTTTGTGGCCCAGCGCCGCGTTGACGCTGGCCGCGCGCTGCTGGCGCGCTACCCGCAAACGCAACTCATCTTCTGCGACGACGGCCTGCAGCACCTCGGCCTGCAACGCGACCTGGAAATCTGCGTGTTTGACGAGCGCGGTATCGGCAACGGTTTTTTGCTGCCCGCCGGCCCCTTGCGCGAGCCCTGGCCGCGCTTTGTCGACCTGGTGCTGCACACCGGCACGCCGCCCGCGTTTGCCGGTTTCTGCGCCCAGCGCACGCTGAGCCGCTACGCACTCAAGTCCGACGGTAGCCAGCAGGCACTCGCTGATCTGGGCGGCCCCGCCGACCTGTGCCGCAAGCCGCTGCTGGCGCTGGCCGCCATTGCCAAACCAGAAGATTTTTTTGCCATGTTGAGAGCCCAAGGCTTGAACTTGACGCGGACCGTGGCGCTGCCAGATCACTATGATTTCACTAGCTGGATACGCAATGAATACGAAGGCTACACGCTGATTTGTACCGAAAAAGATGCGATTAAGTTGTGGCCACTGGAAGCTAATGCGCTGGCCGTGCCACTGATCCTCACGGCGGAACCCGCCTTTTTGACGCAGCTTGATACCCGGCTTGACCGTCTGCTGGCAATCCACCCTTGAGCCAACGCTATCATCACCCTATGGACACACGACTACTTGAATTATTGGTTTGCCCCGTCACCAAGGGGCCGCTTGAATACGACCGCGAAAAACAGGAACTCAGCTCCCGAAGCGCGCGCTTGGCTTACCCGGTGCGCGACGGCATTCCGATCCTGCTGGAAAGCGAAGCGCGCCCCCTGAGCGACGAGGAACTCGGTCTTTGACTTACACGGTCCTGATCCCGGCGCGACTCGCCTCCACGCGCTTGCCCAACAAACCCCTGGCTGACATTGGCGGCGCGCCGATGGTGGTGCGTGTGGCGCAGCGGGTCTTGTCTGGTTGGAGTCCGACGGCAGGTGTGCGGGTCGTGGTGGCCGGCGACAGCCCGCTGATCATCCAAGCTTGCCAAGCCCACGGCATCGAGGCCGTGCTGACCCGCACCGACCACCCCTCGGGCAGCGACCGGCTCGCCCAGGCGTGCACGCTGCTGGGACTGGACGACGAGGAAATCGTCGTCAACGTGCAGGGCGATGAGCCCCTGATTGATCCGTCACTGGTCGCCGCCGTCGCCGATCTACTGCTCAATCAGCCGCTAGCTAGCATGAGCACGGCAGCACACGCTATAAGTAGTGAAGCAGAATTCAACAACCGCAACGTCGTGAAGGTGGTGCTCGACGCGCAGCAACTGGCGCTGTATTTCAGCCGCGCGCCAATTCCCTGCTGGCGCGATCAGCCCCTGGGCGACAGCGCCGCACTGCCCAGCCCGGCACCGCTGCGCCACATTGGCCTGTATGCCTACCGGGTCGGCTTCTTGCGCCGTTTCCCAGCCATGACGCAAGCCCCGCTCGAGGTTACGGAATCACTCGAGCAGTTGCGCGCCCTGTGGCACGGACACCGGATCGCCGTCCATATCGCAACCCACGCACCCGGCCCAGGCGTGGACACGCCCGAAGACCTGGAGCGTGTGCGGCGCTTGTTTGGCGCTTGATCCGCGTCAGTTTGAGCGCGCTTGACGCGTGCTATTCTTGAGCCCAAACGCAACCGCCCGGTTCATTAGAGAGCCAACCGGGTTGATCAACTGATTTTCAGCAAATCAAAGGAAAACCATGAGACTCATCCTGTTGGGCGCCCCCGGCGCTGGCAAAGGCACCCAAGCCACTTTCATCTGCCAAAAATACGGCATCCCGCAAATCTCGACTGGCGACATGCTGCGCGCTGCGGTCAAAGCGGGCACAGCGCTGGGCCTTGAGGCCAAAGGCGTGATGGCCTCGGGGGGTCTGGTCAGCGACGAACTGATCATCAACCTGGTGAAAGAGCGCATTGCCCAGCCTGACTGCGCCAGCGGGTTCCTGTTTGACGGCTTTCCGCGCACCATTCCACAGGCCGACGCGATGAAAGCCGCCGGCGTCAAACTCGATTACGTGCTGGAAATCGACGTGCCATTTGACGCCATCATCGAGCGCATGAGCGGGCGCCGTTCCCACGCGGTATCAGGGCGCACCTACCACGTCAAGTTCAACCCGCCCAAAGTGGCAGGCGTGGACGACGTGAGCGGCGAGCCCTTGATCCAGCGCGACGACGACAAGGAAGAAACCGTGAAGAAGCGGCTGGAGGTCTATAGCGCGCAAACCCGGCCGTTGGTGGACTACTACAGCAACTGGGCCAAGGCCGAGCCCACTGCCGCCCCGAAATACCGCGCCATCAGCGGCACCGGCAGTGTCGACGAGATCACTGCGCGGGCCTTTGCGGCGCTGGCGGACTGAAACGGCTGCTGCGCACAGAATCAGTCGGATGATGCGTTTTGCGGAGGTAAAGGAGGAGCTCGCGAAGCGGGCGGGGGACACGGAGCAAAGCGTATCGCCCGGCTGATTCACCGCCACCGTGATATCAGCCCCGACCCAATAGACGCACCTGAGTGCTTCGGAAAAGAACCATTGATCTGAAGCGCACTTACTTTGAATCGCACCCAGACCTGATGCCCAGCAAGGTGTCAGGCTTTTCTTGTGGCTGGCCTGGCCGGGGCCCCAACCAATGGCGGCCTTGCCAATCAGATCACTGAATGCAGGTAATTGACCATGGTGATGAAGTCGAAGACCGGCAAGCCGCACTGGCGTCGAATCGCTGCCGAATATGGGGGCAGGTCGGTGCATTCAAGAACAAAGGCCCGAATGCCAGGATGCGCATCGAGCGCCCGGTGCGCAGTATCCAAAACTTCCTGCTCGATCACATCGAGATCGACCGCCTGATCGGGTTCGGCAAACATCCGGTTCCACTGTGCACATGGCTCCAGGCCGATGATGTGCAGACCGTCCGAGTTGGCGATGCCAACCGCCTTCAGGTGCTCGGAGCCAAGCGCACTTGCGTTGGCCGTGATGATGCAAATTTCACTCTCCGGGCCGTGAATTTGCCTGGCAAAAGGAACTTGCAGCAGGCTGGACGTGAACACCGGCACACCCACCGCACTGGCCAGTTGCCGCTGAAAGATGGCATTGAAGCCGCAACTGGTGGTGATGGCCTTGGTTCCCTGCGACACCAGCACCCGGGCATCGGCGATCATCGTGCGCAGAACGCCTTGGTCCGGCTTTTCAAGAATCGTGTGAACGTTGGCCCCCGCCACGCGATGGAACCGCACATCGTAGTCATACGATGCCGGGTTGGTGCTGTTGCCCGGCAGGGTCTCGAGTTGCAGCAGTCCTTGGGGCACCTGCCCCGCTTCCCAGCAAAGAATAGCGATTTTTGCCGCTTCGGTTTCAACCGTCATGATTTTCTCGCGCGCGCGTGGGTTCATCCTTTAGAACCGGGCGATACGATAGGGCGACAAGTCGAATGGTTCGGCATCACCGTTGACCAGACCGGCAATCAATTGGGCCGTGATCGCTGCCAGCGTGAGCCCCAGATGACCATGACCGAAAGCATAGAACACGTTCTTGCAGTTGGGCGAGCGCCCAATCACAGGCAAGGAATCGGGCGTTGAAGGTCTGTAGCCCATCCATTCACGCTGAATCGCCTGTTCGCCCAGACCCGGCAACACGCTGCGGGCAAAGGGCGCCATGGCGCGAATACGCCGGTAGTCGGGCGGCGCACGCAAGCCCGCCAGTTCATCGCCGCTGACCAGAGAAATGCCGTCGTGCATCGGCGACAAAACACAATGCCGCTCCGGAAAACCGACCGGGCGACGCAGCAGCTCGCCCCCGGTTGACGCAAACGAAATATGGTAGCCACGCTCGGTGTCAAGGCTGACCTTGTCGCCCAGCTGTTTTGCAAACTGCTTTGACCAGGCCCCCGCCGCGATAACCACGGAATCAAACTGGCGTGTGGCTTGGTCCGTCTTGACAGAGATGCCACCACCTTCGGTTGGCTTGACTTCAAGGACGCTCTCCTGAATGTATTGGGCCTGGCGCTCGCGCGCGGCCTCAAAGTAGGCTTGTGTCAACGCCGTGGGATAGTTGACAAAGCCGCTCTCGGGCTGGAACACGCCACGTGTGTAGGAGTCCCGGTTCAAATTGGGCTCAAGATCGGCCACCTCAAAGGCGTTGAGAATCGAAAAATTAACGCCATGGCGCGTCATCAATTCCTGCTCCAGTGCGGTCTCTGCAAACCCGGCCTCTGATTTGTACACCTTCAACCAACCCACAGGCCGGATGAGTGCACGCGCCGCACTCAGATCGGCCAAGGCAAGGTGCGCTTGCATGGATTTGGAGACGAGCGGATCAAGCGCTTTGGCGATGCTTGACACCCGCGCCGGGCGACCCGCCGCAATGAAGCGCAACAACCACGGAAGCACCGCAAGAGAATAAGCGGGCCGCAGCACCGCGGCACCGTCCGGGGCAAAAATATAGGACGGAATGGACCGAAGAACACCCGGTGTGGCGGTGGGCGTCACAGCGCCGGTGACAATGCCGCCGGCATTGCCCGAACTGGTTCCAGCGCCGACTTCCCCGTGGTCAATGACAGTGACCAGGTAGCCCTTAGCCGCCAGCGCCAGCGCGGTCGCCGCACCGACCACGCCGGCCCCGACGATGGCCACGGTACGTGCGCTCGGTGTTTCATTTGTACTCACGCGGGTCATGAAAAATCTTTCTATTGACTATGCAATGGGGCGAAGCAGCGGGCTAGTGGTGAAGAATCTTCCCGAGGAATTCACGCGTTCGCTCATTCCTTGGTGTTGTGAAGAAGACTTCAGGCGCCGCGACCTCCACAATGGCCCCCTTGTCGATGAACACCACACGGTCGGCCACCTTGCGGGCAAAGCCCATTTCGTGGGTGACCACAATCATCGTCATGCCGTCTTTGGCCAAAGAGACCATCACATCCAAGACCTCGTTGATCATTTCGGGATCGAGCGCAGAGGTCGGCTCATCAAACAGCATGACCTTGGGTTGCATGCAAAGGCTGCGAGCGATCGCGACCCGCTGTTGTTGCCCGCCTGACAACTGTTGCGGGTAGGAGTCAAATTTATCGCCCAAGCCCACCTTTTCCAACATCGCCCGGCCGCGGCTGATGGCTTCTTTTTTGGGCAGCTTGCGCACATGAATCGGCGCCAACGTGACGTTTTCAAGCGCAGTTTTGTGAGGGTACAGATTGAATTGCTGAAAGACGAAGCCAAGCTCCATGCGCAACTGTCTGAGGTTGGCTTCAACGGCGACCGGCAAGCCATCGACGATTAAAGTGCCGCTTTGAAATTTTTCCAGACCATTGACACAGCGGATCAGTGTGCTTTTGCCAGAGCCGCTGGGCCCGCACACCACCAGCACCTCTCCCTTGGCAACCTCAAGATTGATGTTTTGCAGCACATGATGCGTGCCATACCATTTATTGACTTCGTTGAATTTGATCATTTGTGCTTGCTCCTCGTCGTCTTCGCTGTCGCGATGGCTGGGTCTGAGTTGTCTTGAAGTGCTACTGGCAGCTCACGTCTTTTCCATTCGCCTGGACAAATGAAGCAGCGGATAACAGATCAGGAAATACCCAATGCCCACAACCGCGAAAACCAGCAGTCCATTGGGTACGCTTTGAACAATGATCCAACCCGAGCGCGTCAGGTCGAGAAGCCCGATGGCTGACACAACCGATGAATCTTTGATCAGTAGAACGAATTGCCCGACCAACGAGGGGACAACCATTCGGGTGGCTTGCGGCAGCACAACCAACCGTAGCTGCTGGACGCGGCCAAGACCGGCTGACGCAGCGGCCTCGACCTGTCCGATGGGTACAGCCTTGATCCCGGAGGCCACAATTTCGGAGATGAAGCAGGCCGCAATATTGGACAACGCGAGGGCGCCGGCCGTGAATGAGTCAAGCTCAATGCCCGCTTCAGGCAGTATGAAAAAGACAACAAAGACCTGAACCAGCACCGGTGTGCCGCGAAAGAGATCGGTGTAGGCGCCGATGACAAATGAGAGCAGTTTGTTGGAACTGGCGCGTCCGATGCCCAGCACAAAACCAACCATCGTCCCAGCGACAATGCCAATGACCGACAGTGCCAGGGTCGCGCCAATACCCTTCAGAAGCACCGGGTAGTACTGGGCAATGCCTTGTAGTTGTTCCAGGAACAGCGTCATGTCATGGCCCTTCAATGGCGCGCAGAGATTTGATTGATGCGCATCCATGCGGCTGCCATCAACTTCAAACCAAAATAGATAATCAGGTAGCCCACCGCAGTCGCTGCCAAGCCTTCTACGGGCATGAAACGGTCATTGGCCAGCGTTTGCCCGGCGCGCGTGAGCTCCAGGACTGAAATGAGCGACAGCAATGACGAATCCTTGACCAGCACAATGGCCTGCCCGATCAACGGCGACACCATGGGGCGCAGCGCTTGCGGGAGAATGATGAGGCGCATTTGCTGCCAGTAGCTCATGCCCGAACTGGCGCTCGCTTCAACCTGCCCACGGGGAATCGACATGATCCCGGAGCGGATGATCTCGCTGACATAGGCGCCGCTGTTGAGCGAAAGCGCGATGATGCCAATCACCACTTCGGGCATGAGAATGCCGAAGCTCGGCAAGCCGAAATACAAAAAATAGAGTTGGGCCAGCAAGGGCGTTGCCCGTATCACATCCACATAAGCAACCGCTGGCGCCCGCAGCAACCGGGAAGGCTGGATGCTCATCGCACAAGCGATGACGCCGATCACGAGAGCACCGGCAAACGCCGTCAATGAAATCGATAAGGTGGCCAGGAAACCCAGCCAAAAATCAGGAAGCGTTTCTCCGATGACCCGAAAGTTCAGATCCAATAACATTCAGTGGCCATTCATTGAAGCAGGAGGGGTTTGGGATTAGGCGCAGTGACAACAGCGCCGAATCCGCGCCCCCATCAGAGACTTAGTGGGCCTCTTTCCATTTGGTCGAGTTGACCCAGTAATCAAGATTCTGTTGTAGGCGACCGTCGAGCGTGGTCTGGTCAATGAACAAATTGATCCAGGTCAGAAGGTCAAGGGAGTCGTAACGGGTTGCATAGGCCAACGCTTCCTTGGCCAGCAGCTCCGGCATGACTTTGAAGGTTCCCTTGGGATAGCCGGCCGACTGGCCCGCCACGGCAGAGCTGTCATTGAGCAAGCAGTCAGCTTGTCCATTCTTCACCGCGTCGAGCAGCAAGGTTCCGCCGCCTTTGTAGCTCTTGATTTCACCTTTGTCAAAGACGGTTTTTGCCAGCTTCTCGCCGGTGCTGCCAAACAGAACCGCGATTTTTGTACCCGGCGCCTTGCAGGCCGCTGTAGAAGTGAATTTACTCCCGGCTTTTGCCGCCACCACCGGGCCGATGTAGATGAAAGGCTTGGTGAAAGCAACTTTCACAGCGCGCGCCAGGGTCGGCGTCATGTCGGCCGCGAGCAAGTCGGCTTTGCCCGAAATGAGCGCCGGCAACAGGCCATCCCAGTCAAGGTCAAGAAAGACCGCCTTGACGCCCATCTCCTTGGCCATCAGTTTGGCAAGTTCCACAGAACTGCCGGTGCGCTCCCCGTTCTTGTCGATCATGGAAAACGGAGGGCCCTGGGTTTGAACCGCGATCCTCAGCTCGCCACGTTTCTGAATGTCGTCCAGCGTGGCGGCGTGAGCCATGCTTGCCGCAGCGAAGTAGCCAATGCAGGACAGCAGCAGTGCGGGTAGAAAGTTCAACTTCTTCATTTACGTTCTCCTCTAATAATCTCCTTGGAAGACCATCCTCCAAGACAGAAACCAGTCTTCAACCGTTCACCGGCTTGGGGTGGCGACACCAGCGTCAGTGACGCCGTCAACACCGTCCTCCCAGCAACCCCGTGGCAGATTGACCCATTTTTCATGTGACTTCATCACGACAAACGCTTCGCTGCGGCTGATGACACCGGGCGCCGCCACGCGGGGAAGCAGTTCGCTCGTAAATCGGTACAAATCTTGCACATCGCCGGCCACCAAAACTTCTACGATCAGATCAAAACGGCCGGTCACGATGCTGACGGAAGTTACAAATGGCAAATTGGCAATGTCCTTCATCAGCTCGTCAAGATGCCCCTGTGCGTTGGCGTTGATGCCCACAATGGCGGCAATGAGCTCCGGGCGTTCCGACAGGTTCAGCAGCCCGACGATCTTCAAAATACTCTTATCGATCAGCGACCTCAAGCGTGTTCGCACAGTGGGCGGGCTGAGTTGCAATTTCTCGGCCAGCTGATTCACGCCGTCCTGCCCATCACTGGAAAGCAACTTGGCCAGGCGGCGATCGGTGGGATCAAGAAATTCACGCATAACTTAATTTGAAAATATTCGCTCTTAAATTTTTCTTAATGGAAAATAAATAACTCCAAATAATTCTATCCGTGAATAATTTAGGATCGTATCAGTGTTTACACCTACACCAACCCAAAGCACCGCCGACTCAACGGTCGCGGCTTTTGCAGCGAATCACCCCGCGTCGAGTGAAGCATCAAACAGCAGCAGTGACAACGACCTCGATTTTCCACTCGGGCTTGGCGAGCGCCGCCTGCACTGTCGCACGCGGTGGCGTCTGGCCGGGCACAACCCAGGCATCCCAAACCAAATTCATACCGGCAAAGTCCGCCAGGTCGGCCAGAAATATCTGCGTCATCAAAATCCGGCTCTTGTCACTGCCAACCCGGGCCAACAAGGCGTCCACCTCGGCAAGAACCTGAGCCGTTTGACCTTGAATGTCCGCACTGGCGTCACCGGCCACCTGACCGGCCAGGTAGACTGTGCCGTTGTGAATGGCAACCTCGGACATGCGTGTGCCGATTTCCAAGCGTTTGATCATTGATTTACTCCTGTTGTTATTCGCATTAGAACGCCGGGAGTCTATCAAGCAAGGCCCGCCCGACTTTCAGGAATGCATCAGTTGCAGCATCAAGGCGATTCGTGCCTTGACCGGTGACAGACCATCGGAATGCGCAAATTCCGAACTCTTGGTCGCCAGCACACGGCCCGTGGCACAACGGCTTGAGCGCACCACCTTCACCCCAAGCGCCTGCGCGCAGCGCAGCGCCGCCTCCATGTCCTGATGAATCGTGCCGTTACCGGTGCCGTCCACCACCAGGCCGCGCACTGGAGACACCCCTCTGGCTTGGGCCGCGGGCGAACCCGCCACGGCCCCCGGAGCCAGCAAGGCATCGACCAGCGCACCACTGGCGCCGGCGTAGTTCATCACAATTTCAACGCGTGGCCAATGCGGCAGTGATGCTATTTTATCAATAGCTACTTGCGCTTTATCCACGAGGGCCAGAGGCCAATTACGTACCAAACGAACGACGCCCTCCTCGACATAAGCCACGACACCGGCGTCGCCCGAACTGAAGGCGTCAAGGCGGTAGGTGTCGACCTTCTGCACGTCCACGGCCGCGTGCACCTTGCCCGCACAGACGGCCACCACGCCACCGGCGCCCAGGGTCGATGCGACCGCCACCGCATCACGCAGGTTCTGCGGTCCATCTGGCGCCGCACTGGAGGCGGGGCGCATGGCACAGGTCAGAACCACCGGCTTGGCTGCGAGTTGCTGCGCGGGCAGCACCGCATGCAGAAAATAGGCGGTTTCTTCCAGCGTATCAGTGCCGTGGGTGATCACGATGCCGCTGACATCGGTTTGCCCCAGATGGTGACTCACGCGCAGTGCCAACTGCTGCCAGACGGCAAAGCTCATGTCCTTGCTGTCAATCTGCGCCACTTGCTCGGCGACCAGCGTGCGACCGGCTGCCACCTGATCAAGTCCGGGCACGCTGTCCAACAATTGGCGCACACCCATCTGGGCGGCGCTGTACCCAATGTTGTCGCTGACACTGGCTGCGCTGCCGGCAATCGTGCCGCCCGTGGCCAAAACCACGATCTTTTGTACAAATTTTTCAGCCATCACTTGCCAACTTTAAAAAACTGATTAAAAATACAGTTACTGAATACAACAACAGTGTGTATAAAGTAACAGTTAAATCCACCAAACCGCCAAGGAGACGCCATGCTTGGAAGCCCGAAACTCACCGCACGCCAGCAACAGATTCTGGACCTGATCCAGAACGCCATTGCACGCACCGGCGCGCCACCGACCCGGGCCGAGATCGCCACCGAGCTCGGCTTCAAGTCCGCCAATGCCGCCGAAGAACACCTGCAGGCACTGGCGCGCAAGGGCGCCATCGAACTCGTCAGCGGCACATCGCGCGGTATCCGGCTCAAGAGCGAAACGATGCGTTCCATCAATGAATCGCGCAGCAAAGAATTCTCTCTGTCGCTGCCCGGCCTGTCGCAACTGATGCTGCCCCTGATCGGCCGCGTGGCCGCAGGCTCGCCGATTCTCGCGCAAGAGCATATTGACCAAACCTACTACGTGGAAAACAGTCTGTTCCAGCGCAAGCCCGACTACCTGCTCAAGGTGCGCGGCATGTCGATGCGCGACGCCGGCATCATGGACGGCGACCTGCTGGCCGTGCAATCCACCAAGGACGCCAAAAATGGCCAAATTGTGGTGGCCCGCCTGGGCGATGAAGTGACGGTCAAGCGCTTTAGACGCACCAAGGACCTGATCGAACTGTGCCCGGAAAACCCCGACTACCAGATCATCGTGGTGGAGCCCGGTGAGCCCTTCGAAATTGAAGGTTTGGCCGTGGGTTTGATCCGCAACACCATGCTGATGTGAGCAAGCGCTCGGCTATTGCATTGAAAGGTTACCCATGAGCTCTGCACTCCTGCCTGTTCCCCTCTTTCTGGCGCCTCTGCAAGCGCTTTGGCGCTGGCTTATGCCCGCGCTGCCTGCCCTGGCCCATCTACCCAAGCGCCCCAACGCCTTGCGTGGACGCAGCACACCATCGGGCCAGCCCTTGCGTCACCGGCAACTGGTTTGGCGTCCCCGGGCTGCGCCGCGTCATGGCGCGGCGCAGCAGCGGCCACTGCCAACGCATGCCCCAGCTCAGCGACCGCTGCGCGTGGTGCGCGTTATGGAAGCCGGCCAAGCGCCGGCCCAGGTCGGGCGCATGGTCATTTCTGGCCGCATGGCTGATGTCTGTGCCGAACTGGATCGCCTGGCGGCATGCGAAGCGGCGCTGTCTTAAGGGCTGGCAAAGAAAATTGCAAGGGCGCAGCTTGTTGCCCAAGCGGACTGGGCTGACGAGCCAAGGCAAGGAAAATCTTGCTCCTTTGTGCGTTTGAACAATAGCCGCTGCCAAGCGCACGGGCCGTGCCAAGGCACAATAACGGCCTATGAACATCGTAATACTTGATGATTACCAGGACGCGGTTCGAAAGCTCGAATGCGCAGTCAAGCTGGCGCCCTACCCGGCCAAGGTGTACACCAACACGGTCAAGGGGCTGGGGCAGCTGTCGGTGCGCCTCAAGGACGCCAATGTGATCGTACTCATCCGTGAGCGCACCCATTTGTCGCGTGCGCTGATCGAAAAGCTGCCCAAGCTCAAGCTGGTGGTGCAAACCGGGCGGGTCGGCTCGCACATCGACCTGGACGCCTGCACCGAGCACGGCATCGTCGTGGCTGAGGGCTCCGGCTCGCCGGTGGCACCTGCCGAACTCACCTGGGCCCTGATCCTGGCTGCGGTGCGCCGCCTGCCCCAGTACATCGGCAATCTCAAACACGGCGCGTGGCAACAATCGGGTTTGAAGACCGGATCAATGCCCCCCAACTTCGGAATGGGGACGGTCCTGAAGGGCAAAACGCTTGGCATCTGGGGTTATGGCAACGTCGGACGCCTGCTGGCAGGCTACGGCCAGGTCTTCGGCATGAAAGTGCTGGTCTGGGGGCGCGCGCCAGCGCGCGAGCGCGCGCTGCTGGACGGGTTTGAAGCAGCCGCCAGTCGCGATGAGTTTTTTGCCCAGTGCGATGTCCTGTCGCTGCATCTGCGTTTGGTCGATGAGACTCAGGGCATCGTCAAACTCGACGATCTGGCACGCATGAAGCCCACTGCCCTGCTGGTAAACACGGCCCGCGCCGAACTGATCGAAGCCGATGCCTTGATCAGTGGCCTGAACCGCGGCCGACCCGGCTTGGCGGCGATCGATGTGTTCGAGAGCGAGCCCATTTTGCAGGGCCACGCTTTGCTGCGGCTGGAAAACTGCATTTGCACGCCGCACATTGGCTATGTAGAGCAAGACAGTTATGAGATGTACTTTGGTGCCGCATTTGACAACGTGATCAATTTCATCCAGGGCACACCGACCAACATCGTCAACCCAGGCGCCCTGCAAGTGCAGCGCCGGCGCTAGCGTGGAGTGACTGTGCTCGCTACCCGCGCAGTCAACCCGCCGCGCGCGTTGGGGGTCATTGTCAAGTCAATTCATCGATCAGGGTGGCGGTTGACCATGGGCGTTAACCTGAGGTGATTTTTTTATTATCGGGTGGTCGGCCAACAACTGCACCACCGCCTCGGTGAGACGCGCACTGGCCCCGCAGTGGCTGCGGGCAAAGGCCTTGGCAGCTTGCTGTGCGACCGCCAGCGCGTTGGCGTCAACCGCCAGCCTGGCAGCCGCTTGCACCCCTTGTGTGATGTCGGCCACGCGCTGCGCGGCACCGGCCACGCGCGCCTGCTCGGCAGCGTCAGCGAAGTTGAACGTGTGCGGGCCCATCACCACCGGGCAGCCGCAGGCCGCCGCTTCAATCAGGTTTTGTCCCCCAAGCGGCTCGAAGCTGCCACCCAACAGCGCAACATCGGCCAAACCGTAGTACAGCGCCATTTCCCCCAGCGAGTCACCGAGCCAGACCGTGGCCCGGGGCGAAGACGCGTCAGCCGATGCACGGCCAGGCTGCGGCCCATCAAGCCAACTGCTGCGCAGCGAGACGCCAAAAGCTTGCTGTTCGATCAAGGCCGCCACTGCGGCAAAGCGCTGCGGGTGCCGTGGCACAATCAACCACTGAACTTCATTAACAACTGAAACAATAGCAGCATGTTCATTATCCACGCGGGCTAGAGGCCAAAAAGATGCCAAAAGTTGCAGCAAATCGGCCTCTTCACCTTCGCGCGAACTGGCCAGCATCACCACCGGCCGACCGTTGTGGCGACGCCAGCGCTGGCCCAGCGCCAGCTGCTCGGCGTTGGGCGTGGCGTCAAACTTGAGATTCCCGAAAATGCCTTGCACCGGCGCGCCCAAACTCGCCAAACGCGCGCCATCGTCTTGCGTCTGCGCCCACACGGCACTCAAGGCGCGGTAGGCTGGCCGCGCCAGCCAAGCCAGCCTGCGTGTCTTACGCTGTGACTGCGCGCTCAAGCGCGCATTGGCCAGCACCAGCGGCACGCGGCGCTGCGCGCACCCTGCCACCAGATTGGGCCAGATTTCGGTCTCCATCAGAATGCCGATGCGCGGCTGAAAATGCGCCAGAAAGCGCTGCACGGCGCCCGCTGTATCCCATGGCTGCCAAACCTGCAGGTCGCCCGCAAGCAGCAACTGCAGGCCCTCGGCGCGGCCGGTGGCGGTACCGTGTGTGAGCAACAGGCGCATGCCGGGAAGGCGCGCGCGCAGACTGGTCACCAGCACGGCGGCCGCTCGAGTTTCCCCCAATGACACCGCGTGCACCCAGATCGTGTGGCCGTCTGCCGGAGGCGCCGCCGAGGCGTAATGCCCGAAATGCTCGTCCATGGCCAGCAAATAGCCTGGCTCCTGCACACCGCGCCGACGCAGTTTGAGGCGCAACAAAGGCTGCGCCAGCCACATCAGAAGGGAATACAGAAGTCGCGTCAAAAGATCAACAGCTTCAATGCGCAGCCTGGTCCAGCACCGCGCCGGGTTTCACCTCGCGCAGCAGCGTCAGCATCGTGCCTTCGATGCGGTGCAAGGCCTCGGGCGTGTGCCCTTCAAAGCGCAGCACCAGCACCGGCGTGGTGTTGGACGCCCGGATCAGGCCAAAGCCATCGGGCCAATCCACGCGAAGGCCATCGATGGTGGAGACTTTGGCGCCCGCCTTGACCGCATCGTTGAGTGTGCCGCTGCCGGCACTGGCGCTCATGGCCGCGCTTGCGGCGGCCAGCAGTTGCGCCACCAGCGTGTGCTGTTCGCCCTCGGCGCACTTAACGTTCAATTCGGGCGTCGAGAAACTGGTGGGCAAGCCATCCAGCACGGCACTGGCATTGGACGAACGGCTCAAGATTTCGAGCAGGCGGCAGCCGGCGTAGGTGCCATCGTCAAAGCCGTACCAGCGTTCCTTGAAGAACACATGGCCGCTCATCTCGCCGCCCAGCGGCGAGTTGACTTCCTTCATCTTGGCCTTGATCAGCGAATGCCCGGTCTTGAACATCAGGGGCACGCCGCCCGCAGCTTCAATCGCCGGGGCCAGGCGCTGCGAGCATTTCACGTCGAACAGGATCGTGCCGCCCGGCACACGCGTCAGCACATCCCGCGCAAACAGCATCAGTTGCCGATCCGGGAAAATGTTGTTGCCCTCTTTGGTCACGATGCCCAGGCGGTCGCCGTCGCCGTCAAAAGCCAGGCCCAGTTCGGCGTCGCTGTCTTTGAGCGCGACCATCAGGTCGCGCAGGTTCTCCGGCTTGCTGGGGTCGGGGTGGTGATTCGGAAAGTTGCCGTCAACCTCACTGAACAGCTCGATCACCTCGCAACCAATGGCACG
This sequence comes from Rhodoferax sp., assembly GCA_013791765.1. GTDB lineage: Bacteria > Pseudomonadota > Gammaproteobacteria > Burkholderiales > Burkholderiaceae_C > Rhodoferax. The sequence goes on along the minus strand of VMTC01000122.1, from coordinate 61,359 downwards.
CAAGATGGCCGGTGCGCTGGCGCCGGCGATGCCATTGCCTGAGTCAACGACGATCTTCATCGGGCGCGCCAGCTTGATGTCACCCACGATGCGCGCCTGGTAGGCCGCCTGCACATCGACCGCGCGCACGCTGCCCCCACCAAGCAACTCCCAGGATTCGTCTTCCATCATGCGGTGCAGCGCCTGAATCTCGTCGCCGTAAATGGCGCGCCCGGCCAGCACCATCTTGAAGCCGTTGTGGTCTTTCGGGTTGTGACTGCCCGTGACCTGAATGCCGCTGCTGCACAGCGTGTTGGCGGCAAAGTACAGCATCGGTGTCGTCACCATTCCAATATCAATGACCTCAATGCCCGCAGCGACCAGACCGCGCGTCAAAGCCGCGCTCAACTCCGCGCCCGTGAGGCGACCATCGCGCCCCACCGCCACAGTCAACTCTCCCTCTCGCCGCGCCGCCGTGCCAAAGGCCCGGCCCAGCGCTTCGGCCTGGGCGCCGTTGATGCTCACCGGCACGATGCCGCGAATGTCGTAGGCTTTGAATATGGACGCTGAAAACTTCATGACGGGGTTCCTGACAAAAGGGGTTGAATCGATAGTCGCATTGGATTGTAGATAAGGGCCGGCCAGCCCAGGGACAGGTCCGAAAACGGCTGGTCTGGCGCCAGCGCCCGCGTATCATTGTTGTGATGACACCCATTAGCGCCGCTGCGATCGATGACGCCCGCTACCTCGCCCTGAAGGCCAAGGACGCGCGCTTTGACGGCTGCTTTTTCACCGGCGTCACCTCCACCGGAATTTATTGCCGCCCGGTCTGTCGCGTGCGCACGCCCAAGCGCGAGAACTGCCTTTTCTTTAGCCACGCCGCGCAAGCCGAACGCGCGGGTTTTAGGCCCTGCCTGCGCTGCCGCCCGGAACTCGCACCGGGCACGCTCGCCCTCGGTCTTGCGCCCGAGGCGCGCGCGTGGTCGATGCAGGACGCCTGCAGCATTCTGGCCGCACAGGCCGCACGCCTGCTCGATACCCCCGAGGCGTGGGCGCAAGGCCCGCCCAGTGTGGCGCAACTCGCGCTGCGCCTGGGTGTGAGCGAGCGTCATTTGCGCCGCGTTTTTTCGGCGGCCCTGGGTGTCTCGCCGCTGCAATACCTGCAAACGCGGCGCCTGCTGACGGCCAAGCAGCTGCTCACCGACACGGCGCTGCCCGTCACCGAAGTGGCGCAGCTCAGTGGTTTCGCCAGCGTGCGGCGTTTCAATGCCGCGTTTGCCGAGCATTACGCCCTCAACCCCAGCCAGCTGCGCCGCAGCCGAGCGCGCGGCACTCAGGGCGGCGCCCACGCGGGTCTTCAGGTCCGGCTGGCGTATCGCCCGCCTTACGACGCCCGCGCCATGCTGGCGTTCTTTGCCACGCGGCAAGTCACCGGCATCGAAGACGTCACGCTCAGCGCGGACCACTTGAGCCTGCGCAAGACCGTCGCCGTCACAGCCTTTGAGAAGCGCTACACCGGCTGGATCGAGGCTAGTTTTGATGACGCGCAGAACCGTGTCGAACTGCGCCTGAGCGATTCCCTGCTGGGTGTGCTACCCGGGGTGATGGCACGCGTGCGCGCCCTGTTGGACCTGGACGCCGATCCCGGCGCCATCAACAGTCTGCTGCATGCGAGATTTCCCCTGGGCGACGGTTTGCGTGTACCCGGCGCGCTCGACGGCTTTGAACTCGCCGTGCGTGCCGTCCTGGGCCAGCAGATCACGGTGGCGGCGGCGCGCACGCTTGCGACCCGGCTTGTGGCGCGCTGGGGTGAGCCCGTCGATACGCCTTTTGCCGGGCTGAACCGGCTCTTTCCGACACCCGCCGCGCTGGCCGACGCCAGCGGCGATGCGCTGGGCGAGCTGGGCATCGTCAAGCAGCGCCAGGCCGCGATCCGGTCGATCGCCAGCGCCGTGTTGACGCAGCGCCTGCAGTTACACGCCGGTGCCGACGTGGCGGCCACCGTGGCCGCGCTGAAGGAGCTGCCCGGGGTGGGCGACTGGACCGCCCAGTACATCGCGATGCGGGCGCTGCGCTGGCCCGACGCCTTTGCGGCCGGCGATGTTGCGCTGCACCGGGCGCTGGGCGTGCAAGATGCAAAAAACCCGGCGCTAGAGGCGCTGACCGCGTCTCACGCCTGGCAACCGTGGCGCAGCTACGCGCTAGTGCGGGCTTGGGCGACTCTGGCGCCGACCGTGCGCCCGCTCCCAGACACTTCATCTGCTATTATATAAATAGCATGCAGCGCTTATTTGACAAGGGCCGCAAGGCGAAATGACATGAAATATTCAACAACAACCGTGCAAACGAGCTACGCCAGCCCGCTGGGGCGCATCATCCTGGCCGCCAGCGACGGCAAATTGCTGGGCGCCTGGTTTGACGGCCAGAGCCACCAGCCCGACACCTCAGGCTGGCCCGAGGTCGGCGACGCCGCCATCTTCGACCTAGCCCGCACGCAAATCAACGACTATTTTGCGGGTCGGCGCCAGTCCTTCGATCTGCCCCTGGATTTGAGCGGCGGCACTGGTTTTCAGCAGTCGGTCTGGCGAGCACTACTGAATATCCCGCGTGGCAGCACCTGCAGCTATGGCGATATCAGTGTGGCCATCGGCAAACCCGCTGCCCTCTACGGCAGGGCCGTGGGCGGCGCGATCGGACGCAACCCCTTGAGTATCATCGTGCCTTGTCACCGCGTGCTCGGTACCAAAGGTGCCCTGACCGGCTACGCTGGCGGGGTCGAGCGCAAACGCGCCCTGTTGCTGCTTGAAGGCGCGGCGTTTGCGCCCTCGACCCACGCCGGCCTAACCCAAGGAACACTTTGAATTCACCTTCGCCGACCCGGCCCTGGCGCACCGAGTTTGTGCTGCTCGCCGCCATCTGGGGCTCGTCCTTCATGTTCATGCGCCTGGGTGCGCAGGAGTTTGGCGCCATCCCGACAGCCGGTCTGCGGGTGGCGATTGCTGCCCTGTTCTTGGGGCCCTTGTTGCTGTGGCGCGGTCTGGGGCCTCAACTGGCGCGGCATTGGAAAGAAGTCTTTTTCGTCGGCCTGTTCAACTCCGCCATTCCCTTTGCCTGCTTCTCCTTTGCGCTGCTGTCGATCAGCAGCGGCCTGTCGGCCATCTTGAATGCAACGACGCCCTTGTTTGGCGCCGTGGTCGCCTGGGCTTGGCTCAAGGACCGACCCCACGGCCTGCGCATTCTGGGTTTGCTGATCGGCTTTGCTGGCGTGGCGTTACTGGCCTGGGACAAAGCCAGCTTCAAGCCTGGCGCCTCGGGCCTGGCCACCGGCTGGGCCGTGCTGGCGGTTTTGACGGCCTGCCTGTGCTACGGCATCTCGGCCAGTTACACCAAGCGCTACCTGAGCGGCCTGCCCTCGCTGGTCACTGCCGCTGGCAGCCAGTTCGGCGCCACGCTGGGCTTGGCCTTGCCCACGCTGTGGCTGTGGCCGCAGCAGATGCCCAGCCCGACGGCCTGGCTGGCGCTGCTGGCCGTGGGCGTGCTGTGCACCGGCGTGGCCTACATCCTGTATTTCCGGCTGATTGAGAACGTGGGGCCAGCGCGCTCTTTGAGCGTGACCTTTGCGATCCCGGTGTTTGCGGTGATTTACGGCGTGATCTTTTTGGGCGAGGTGGTGTCGCTGTGGATGCTCGTGTGCGCCGTCATCATCGTGTGCGGCACCGCGCTGTCGGCGGGCTTGGTGCAACTGCGGCGTTGATCCCTCAGGGGACCATCGACCCGCGGCACTACATCAGCCACCACAGCACCAACGCTGAAATCACCACCGGCAGCGACAGCACCACAAACATCAGGGCAGTCTCGAAAAAAGCCACTAGGTCGCTCAGCCATAACTTGAGCAACTCGACCAGGTCGACGGTCCAGATACTTTGCTTTTTCATCTGCTGACGATACTCCAGCTTACGCTGGCTGTAAATGCGGGTTTGCGCCTGATACACGCCCTTTCATTGCATTTAGGCTATCCACCCGCATCGATCCACAAGGCCGCCCGCCGACGTGTCAAAGGCGGGCCCTCAAACCGCTTGCGTTTTCTCAAGCGGCCAATCGGGTGCTGCTCTTACGCTTGACTGAGCCTGATTGATCGGGCGCCAGCACAAGTACAAGGAGACCAGGCAATGCAGACGGGACAAGGCTAATCCATGCGGCATCATGATCCCCGAGCCTGGATGCTGGAGCAAGCGATTGAGCGGCTGCACAGCGCCGACCGCCTGCAGCGCCAGTTGTTCCATGTTGGCCACCTTGACAACGCACCGTGCTGGCAACCACCGGTCGACATGGTGGCGAATGAACATGAACTCGGCCTTCTGATCGCACTGCCCGGGGTGGCGCCGCAGCGCCTGTCGGTGAGTCTGGAGTCACAGTGCATTGTGGTGCGCGGCGAGCGCCAGTTCGGCCCCAACCTGGGCACCGGTGTGATCGTCCGGCTGGAAATTCCCTATGGTCGCTTTGAGCGCCGCATCGGCTTGCCGGATGCGAACTATCGCCTCGCTGACATGCAGTTCGAGCACGGCTGCCTGCGCCTTCATCTGGAGCAACACCCATGAGTCAAGTCATCCATTTGCCCGACAAAAGCGACTCTTTGGCGCCAGAAGACCCCATGCCTGAGCTGCCCGACGACGCCCTGATCGTCGTGCCGGTGCGCAACATGGTGCTGTTTCCGGGCATGGTGGTGCCGATCTCGATCGGGCGAGAAAGCTCGATTGCAGCCGCCCAGTACGCGGTCAAAACCGATCAGGCCGTGGGCATCCTGATGCAGAAGAACCCGGAGGTGGAAACACCAGGCCCCAACGATTTGTCGGGCGTCGGCACCATCGCCGCGATCCTGCGCTATGTCACCACGCCCGACGGCACTCATCACATCGTGTGCCAGGGCCAGCAGCGTTTTCGCGTCACCGGCTACGTGAAGGGTTTCCCTTTCACCGTAGCACGGATCGAACGCATTGCCGAGATGGTCGTGCCGGACGACCGAGAAATCGAGGCGCGCTTCATGCGGCTCAAGGAGCGCGCCGTTGAGGTGCTGCAAATGATGCCGCAGGTGCCCGCCGAAATGGTGCACGCGGTGCAGGGCATCGACACCCCGGCCATGCTGGCCGACCTGGTGGCGGGCTACGTGGACATCAAGGCACCGGAGAAACAGGAAATTCTGGAGGAATTTGACCTGCGCCGGCGCCTGGACCGGGTGCTTGAGATGTTGACGCACCGCATGGATGTCCTGAAACTTTCGCGTGACATTGACAGGCGCACCAAGACCAGTCTGGGGCAGCGCGAGCGCGAGTTCCTGCTGCGCGAGCAATTGAAGTCGATCCAGAAAGAACTCGGCGACGAAGGCGTTGGCAATGCCGCTGAGATCAACGAACTGCGCCAATTGATCGAAGACGCCGACATGCCCGAAGAGGTCGCCAAGCAAGCGACCAAGGAGCTCAAGCGGCTCGAGCGCATGGCGGATGGCTCGTCCGAGTACTCAATGGTGCGCACCTACCTCGACTGGCTGGTTGAATTGCCCTGGAAAGCACCCGAGCCCGACACCATTGACGTGGCGCAGGCGCGCCAGGTGTTGGATGCCGATCACTTTGATCTGGAAAAAGTGAAGAAGCGTATTGTCGAATTCTTGGCCGTGCGCAAGCTCAAACCCGGCGGCCACGGCCCGATCCTGTGTCTGGTCGGGCCGCCCGGCGTGGGCAAGACCTCACTCGGGCAATCGATCGCGCGCGCGATGGGACGCAAATTTGTGCGGGTGTCGCTCGGCGGCGTGCATGACGAGGCCGAAATCCGCGGCCACCGGCGCACCTACATCGGCGCCCTTCCCGGCAACATCATCCAGGCCTTAAAGAAGGCCGGCACGCGCGGCTGCGTCATGATGCTCGACGAGATTGACAAACTCGGCGGCGGCATCCAGGGCGACCCGTCGGCAGCGCTCCTGGAGGTGCTGGACCCGGAGCAAAACAACAGCTTTCGCGACAATTACCTGGCCGTACCTTATGACCTGTCGCAGGTGCTGTTCATCACCACCGCCAATGTGCTCGACCCGATTCCCGGCCCCTTGCGTGACCGCATGGAGGTGCTGCACCTGTCGGGCTACACGCAGGAAGAAAAGCGTGAGATCGCCCGGCGCTACCTGGTGGCGCGCCAGCTCGATGACACTGGCTTGGCGCCCGAGCAACTGGAGATCAGCGACGCGGCACTCGCCAGCATCATCCGCGACTACACGCGCGAAGCCGGCGTGCGCAACCTGGAGCGCCAGATTGGCGCGGTCTGCAGGCGTGTGGCCGTGCGCATCGCTGAAGGGGAAATAGCAAGCGCACGGGTTGACGCGCCCGATCTGGAGGAGGTGCTGGGCCCAGCCAAGTTCGAGAATGAAGTCGCCTTGCGCGCTGGCCTGCCGGGCGTGGCGACCGGGCTGGCCTGGACGCCCGTGGGCGGGGACATTTTGTTCATCGAAGCGAGCCGCATGGCGGGCACAGGGCGCCTGATCCTGACCGGGCAACTGGGCGACGTGATGAAGGAGTCGGCCCAGGCCGCGCTGACGCTGGTGAAGTCCAGGGCCACTACTTTCGGGCTTGACGCCGCCGTGCTGGAAAGAACCGACGTGCATATTCATGTGCCAGCCGGCGCCATTCCCAAGGACGGCCCGAGTGCGGGCGTGGCCATGTTCATTGCCCTGGCCTCTCTTTTCATGAACCGCCCGGTGCGCAGCGATGTCGCCATGACCGGCGAGATCAGCTTGCGCGGCCTGGTGTTGCCGGTGGGCGGCATCAAAGAAAAAATACTGGCAGCGCTGGCCGCTGGCATCAAGACAATCATGTTGCCCGCGCGCAATCGAAAAGACCTGGACGAGGTGCCGTTGCAGGCCCGTGAGCAACTTGAATTCGTCTATCTTGATGACATCGCTCAAGCGCTCAAGGCGGCCATTGAGCTCGCCGATCCGTCAATTTGAGAATGCGCAAACGCCGTCAACTCGAGCGCGGTAGAGTGAGTTCAAGTCACACATCAGGAGAGCCAAAATGGAAAACTCACCAACAGGGGCCAGGGCAGACGCGGCTTTCCAGGAGATTGGGGCGGCTTTGTATGAGCTGCGCGATGCGCTGGTCGAGTTGTCGCTGTCGATGCGTGATCTGCAGTTTGAGACCGACCTCGAACGGCGCCAGGCGACGCAAGCCACGGTGCAGCAATTACTGCAAAAAATGTCTTCAAATTAAAGGCCCGATGGGGCCCGGCTCAGTGGTAGTGCTTTTTGCCTGCCATCTGATGGGGCCTCAGACTGACGGCCAGACTGCGAATACCCGGCACGCGGCGCGCCGTGCGCTCGACCTGAAAGCGTGTTTGCTGGGTATCAACGCTGCCACTCAAGGTCACCACGCCAGCATCCACATCGACCTCAATGTCAGAGGCATTGACAGCGGGAATCGCATCAAGGCGTTCCATCACGTCGGCTTTCAGTTCGGCATCGGTTCTCATCATGGGCTCCAGCAGTAGACACTTTGGTTGATCGGGCACCACGCGCTGACGTGTTGTGCACTCGACTTTAGACAAGGTGGCGCCGCGCTGAGTTGAGAATTCTCAAAGCTGGCGCCGACCGGCGTTTGTGCAGCGCAGCGCCAGCGACAGCGCGCAGGCTTGATGGCTCGCAAAGCTGCGCGCAGCCCGGTCCTTCAGCCCAGTGCAGGCGGCAGCTCGGTGCTCAATTCAAGCCGGTCGCGCCCCGCGTCCTTGGCGCGGTACAGGGCCGCGTCCGCCAGCCCCAGCAGTTCGTCAAAGGCGTGCTCGCCCGACAAACAGCCCGCGCCGATGCTGACCGTGTAGACAATGGGCTTGCCACCGGCTTGCACCGGGTTGGCACGCACGCTCTCCACAATGCGCTGCGCCAGCGCCCGCCCGCCCTCCAAAGGCGTATTGGGCAGCAGCACTGCAAACTCCTCGCCACCAATGCGCCCGATCAGGTCGGACTCGCGCAGCACCGAGGTCACGGTCTGCACACATTTTTGCAGCACCACATCGCCCGCGGCATGGCCGTGCTGGTCATTGATGGTTTTGAAGTGATCCAGGTCCAGCATCAGCACCATCAACGGCAAGTCATAGCGGATTGAGCGCGCTACCTCCTGCTCGGCCAGATTGAAGAAGTTGCGCCGACTTAAGGCGCCGGTCAGGGTGTCGACGTTGGCCAGCGTCAGGCTGGCCAGCTCTGCGGTCTTGAGGGCGGTGACGTCTTCATGACTGACCACCAGCCGCTGCGCTTGATCGTGCACCGGGGTGATTTTCAGGCTGAACCAGCGATTGTCCAGCGGGGTAAAAAACGGCTCGGGCAGGTGAAACTGGGGCAATTCTCCCGCCAGAACTGCACTGATGCCAAGCTGCGCGGCCTGCAGCGTTTGCGGGTCCTGTTCAGTCAGGCAAGCCAGAATGCTCAGGTAACTGCTACTCAGGCAGCAAGGTCGCTCTGAAAACCCGCAGGCGTGTGCGTACTGGCGCCACGCGGCATTGGTTTGCAGCACCGTCGCGCGATGGTCAAGCACCGCCACCTGGGCCACCAACGAGTCAAACACCGCTTGCTGAAACCGGCTGGCAACCAGCAGAGCCTCTTCGGTCTGTTTACGCGCGCTGATGTCCACTTGCGTGCCGACCATTCGCAGCGCTTTGCCCTCAGCGCTGCGGCTCACGACCGAACCGCGGGAGAGCACCCATTTGTAGTTGCCATCTTTGCATTGGCCGCGAAATTCAACGGAAGTGCTGTCGTGCTGGCCGCTCAGGCAGTCCTGGTGCGCGTTGATCACACGCGACTTGTCTTTGGGGTGAATGCGGGTGATCCAGTCGTCCAGGTGATGCCCGTATTCATTCTCGGCAAAACCATAAAGTTGCCCGAAGCGCCGGGAATAAGCGGTTTCACCGGTCAGCACATTCCAGTCCCACACGCCGTCACCAGCGGCTTCCAGCGCCAGTTTCCAGCGCTCCTCGCTAGCACGCAACTGCTCTTGGGCCAGGCGACGCTCGGTGACGTCAAGCAAAATGATCTGCCAGCCCAGACTGGGCGCCAAGGCGGCCACCTTGATCTGCACATGCGAGACCAGCGGCCCTTTGTTGGCGAAAGTGAGCTCTCCGCTCTGCACGTCGCCGCTGCCGGTGGCTTGCTCCAGCATGGCATTGAAGTTGGGGCGATCCGCATCAGCCACAAAAAGCGCCAGGCGGCTGCCCAGCAGGCGGGCACGCTCCCGCCCCAACAAGCTGGCGCCGGCGAGATTCAACTTGGTGATCGTGCCGGCACCGTCGAGCGAAAAAATGCCGACGGGCGCAAAGTCGTTGAACTGGTTGCTCTGGTTCAGCGCTGACTCCAATTGCAGGCGCGCGGTGTTCAGGTGCTCGTTCTGCAACTCCAGCTCAATTTGATGAATTTCGAGTTCTTCAAACAAATGCTGGGCCTCGGCCACGCTCAAGGCACTGGCCGAACTGGCAGAACGTCCCAAAAAGCGCTTGCGCGCGAGTTCGCGCAACTCGTCAAGGCTGAGCGGGTTTCTACGAAAGGCCATTGCTCGCCTCAGCTGGTTGTAAATTCTGCGGCAGCGCCGCCAGCCGGGCATGCGCGGCGCGCAACTCGGCCTCGATCATTTTCATCTTTGAAATGTCCGAGAAGGTCATCACCAGACCGTCAATGCGGTTCTCCTGGGTGCGGTAGGGCATGGTGCGCACGCTGAACCAGCGCTGATCCGAGGTGGGCACATCCCGTTCACAAAACACCAGCGTGCGCAGCACCCCGCGCGCATCCGCCATCAGCTCGGGATACACCAGATTAGAGACGATGTCGGTGATGGGGCGGCCCATGTCACCGGGGATGAGCTTGATGATGCGGGTGGTCTGGGGCGTAAAGCGCCGCACGCGGAGCGCGTCATCGAGAAACAGGGTGGCGATCTCGGTGCTGTCGAGCAGGTTCTTCATGTCATTGCTGGCACGCGCCAGGTCGCTCACCTTGGCCTGCAATTCATGGTTCACCGTCTGCAGTTCTTCGTTCATCGACTGCATTTCTTCCTTGGAGGTGATCAGCTCCTCGTTGGTCGATTGCAGCTCTTCATTCATCGACTGCAGTTCTTCGTTGCTTGATCTGAGCTCTTCCTGCGCGGTCTGCATCTCTTCACGCACGGCCCGGGCCTCCTCGCGCGATTGCTGCAGCTCCTGCGCCAGCACTTCCGAGCGATTGCCGTCAATGGCCCCGCCTGAAGCGCTGGCGCGGCGCTGACGTGGCTTGGCCACGTCATAAAAGACCACCAGCACCAGGCCGCGCAGGCTTGCGGGCTCCTGCAGCGGCTGCACGACGATGTCAACATGGGGTGCGGCGCTTTCGCTGTTAACTTTGATAGTTTTGAGTGTGACCAGGCTTTTTTCGCGCAGCGCGCGGTGAAAGGCTTCGTTCAAAACCTGGTTCAGGCCGCTGCGCGCCATCGCAAACAGATTCAAGTTGGGCTTGCCGGCAGCGGGCTCCAGGTATTTGCCTGTTTTGCCGCTGAAATAGAGCACCTCACCCTGTCCGTTGACGAGCACTGCGGCTGGCGCGTAGCGCTGCAGCAACAAGCCTTCCACCCACACCTTCAAGCTGGGCAGCGCCGCCAGGCCTTCGTTCACCTGCGTGGCGGCGCCCGCCCCCAACTTGCCATGGGCCTGCACAAACGCCGCCGGAAAGCCCACCGGCAGCATCCGATCGGGTGCGTCCAGGCGCCGGTACAGCCAGGTCTTGCCCGCCAAGGGCGCAAATAAATCGGTGGCCGCGCCAACCGACTCGGCGCTTCCGAGCAGCAAGAAGCCACCAGGCTCCAGACTGTAATGAAACAGTTCCATCAGCTTGGCCTGCAACTCGGCTTCAAGGTAAATCAGCAGGTTGCGACAACTTAAAAAGTCGAGCTTGGTAAAAGGCGGGTCGGCAATCAGGTTGTGCTCGGTAAAAATCACCATCTCGCGGATTTCATTGCCGATGCGGTGGCCAGCTGCGTCATCGACAAAAAAGCGCGCCAGGCGCTGCTCGGACACATCAGCAGCAATGTGGCGCGGGTAGATGCCGGCGCGGGCCACGGCAATGGCATCGCGGTCCAGGTCCGAGGCAAAAATTTGCAGCGTAAAGCGCGCCACCGGCTTGGCCAGCGCCAGGGCCTCCTTGAAAACCATGGCCAGCGAATACGCCTCTTCGCCGGTTGAGCAGCCGGGCACCCAGGCGCGCAGTGCGGCGCCCTCAGGGTATCTGGCCAGCAGGGCGGGAACGACTTCGTTCCTGACCTGGTCCCAAACAGCGGGGTCGCGAAAGAAGTTGGTCACGCCGATCAACAACTCATTGAACAGCAACTCGGACTCATGCGGGTTCTCGCGCAGATAACGCAGGTAGTCAGCCACCTGGGCCAGTTGATGCAGGCCCATGCGCCTTTCAACCCGGCGCGAAATGGTCGATTTTTTGTAAAAAGAGAAGTCGTGCCCGGTCTGGTTGCGCAGCAACACGATGACCTTGTCAAGAAAGCCGGCGTCTTGCTGCTCGGCTTTCAGCCGGGCGTCCGAGTCGATGACGAGTTGACTGCGCCCGACATAGGCCATGATCCTGGCCGGCAATTCGTCCGCCGGGGCCACCACGTCACCAACGCCGGCCTCCAGCGCATTGCGCGGCATGCTGTCAAACTGGGCAGTTGCGGGCGTTTGCACAAAGCAGGCGCCAGCCGCCAGGCGGATGGCGCGCAAGCCTTGCGTGCCATCCGAGCCCATGCCCGAAAGGATCACGCCGATGCTGTTTTCCTGCTGATCATCGGCCAGTGATTTGAGAAAAAAGTCAATCGGCAAACGTAGGCCGCGCAAGTCGGGCAGCGCCAGCAAGTGCAGCACGCCCTTGAGCAAACACAGGTCGTGCCCCGGCGCAATCACGTAGACATGGTTGGGCTCGACCAGCATCTGGTCTTGCACCTCGGCCACCGGCATCGGGGTATGGCGCTGCAGCAACTCCACCAGCAGGCCTTCACGCTTGGGGTCCAGGTGCTGCACCACCACATAGGCCAGGCCGCTGTTGGGGGGCACATGGTCAAAAAATTGCTCAAGTGCGACCAACCCTCCGGCAGAGGCGCCAATGCCGACGATGGAAAATGGCCGCTGCGTGGGCGCTGACTTGTCTTTTCTATTCAATCAACCTCCGTTAAGCCTGGCTGCCTTTTTTGCCGCATCCTACAGTTCCGATATTTACATAGCTTTACAACAACCACAAGGCCACCGAGGTGATTCGGCATGGCCCCTGATTGCGCAAGTCTGATGAGCGAGCCGCAACGAGAGGAAGTCTGGCTCGGCTGTTCGAATTATTTGGACGCCGTCGGGACAGCGGGTTTGTTAAATGTCAAACCGTTGAGCGTCCTTCGGGATGGCAAGATGTCTGCTGCTGTTGACGCTACGTTATAGATAGCTGCCTAAGCATTAGGGACGTGGGCTAGAGCCTTATTTTATCTAAAAACAAAGCAAGCTACTCACTCACCAGCTCACGCATCCAGTCGGGCAATTCCGTGGCTTTTTGCTTGGGGAAATCAACCCAGATGGTGGTTGCGCCTCCGGCGGCGTAGATCACACCGGGCTGGTCCGCGCGCTCCATCGTGGCCCAGCTCTCAAAGGTAGTGCGGCCGGGGTCGCTGACATACATCTTCATCAGCACGTCGCCAGGGTATTCAAGCTGCTTGTAAAAGTTGCAGAACGCGTTGACGATCACCGGGCCGCAGCCGAGCGCGTCCGGCAAGCAGTGGGCACTGCGCATCCAGTCGATGCGGCAGGTCTCCAGGTAGCGGAAATAGGTGGTGTTGTTGACGTGGTTCATGGCGTCCATGTCACCCCAGCGGATCGGGATGGTCATCTGGTACACCAGCTTTTTCTGCTGCGGAAGCTCGAATTTCATGCGCTTGTCCTTGCTAAAACGGGCGCCCGGCGGCGCCACTTGTTGGTCGGCCAACCCCAGGGCGCCTGCGCTGCGGCAAACACCTCCATCACCAGCAGCGGTGCTGCGCCCCGCGTGAATACCGAACGACGCGCGGGCAGCGTGCGGCTGGCCAATGCCGCGCCAGTGGCCCCTTGCCACGCACGCGCGACATGACGATGCAATGGGCTGGCGCCGCGCAGGCTGGCAAATTGCAGGGGTGAGCGTGCGATGGCGTGCTGGCGGAACAGCACATCAGCCAATGGCCGCGTGCCCAGGCCCCGGATGGCGCGCCACGGCCCCTGCGAGTGCGGGTGCGTGGTGACGCTGCGGGCAAATACCACGGCGGTGGCGTCCACGCGCAGCAGCACCTCGCGCACGTAGCCCGCCCGGCTTCGCCTCAAACCCAGGGCGCGGGCTTCATCGGGGTGCAGCGGCTGCAAGCCCTGGCTCAGCACCTGCACACTGAAGCACTGCCCGGCTCCTGCCAGGCGCGCACTGAGCGAGCCAGCGGCGCCGAGCCAGCGTTTGCGATTGCCACGCTGCACATTGCGCTGGCTCCACGCAGTCATCGATGCGCCCGGATGCTGGCCAGAATACCCAGCGTGAACAATACGGCGGCGGCCCACTGCAGCGCGCCCGGCCAGGCGCCGGCCCACACAAAGGAGTACAAGAGCGCAAACAAGGTCTCGCTCACAATCAGTTGGCCGCACAAGCTGACACTCAGCCGGCGGCTGGCGATGTTCCACAAGATGCTGGCGGCCCAGCCGGCGCCGACCCCGGTCACTATGCAAATGATAGCTGCTTGCGCAGGCTGCTCAAGGGCTAGAAGCACTTTTGGCTCTGAACCAGCCACAAGCCAGAGCAGCCCCGCGCCCACGCCGGTCGCAACGCCTAGCCAGTTGGTCCATTCGGTGGCGCTGACCTGCGGGTGGCGTTTGAGCCAGGCAGCGTTCAAAACGGCAAACGCTGTCCAGCTCAGCATGGCGGCGCTTGCCAGGGCCACGCCCGACCAGAACTGGGGGGCGTGCGGCGCCAGTGCCAAAGCGTCCAGGGGCGGCGCGGTGAGCGTGGCGTTCATCATCAACGCCATACCGGTGGCGGTGAGCAGCAGGCCAGGCAACAAGACCGACCACTTCAGTCCCAAGGGTTTGCCCAGCAGCATGAGCCACAGCGGAATGGTGCCAACGATGAGCGTGGGCACTTCGGTGCCGGCGCGCCCGATCGCCAGCGCCAGCAACAGGTAGTAACCGGTGGCCCCAAGCAGGCTCATGCCGATCGCCGCAGCGCCCTGGCGCACCGAGGGCAACTGGTGACGGGTCCAGGTGAAGGCCATCGACAGCGCCGACATGACGCCAAAGCTGATGAAACGCCCGGCAGTGAGGTCAACCGAGGACAGCCCCGGCGTCATGCGTGGCACCACGAAGACCATGCCCCACAAGGCGCCCGCCGCCAGCCCGGCCAGAATGCCTTTTAGCATGCCGTCGCTGCGCAGTCGGGCGCGTGCGGCAAGGCTCTAGACGCCAAAACCATCGTCGGCCGAGATCACCGCGCCGTTGATGAAATGGCTTTGGTCCGAGCACAGCATCACCAGCACGGCGTCCAGGTCTTTGGCTTGGCCGACGCGTTTGCGCGGCAGCATTTGCACCAGCTTCTTGCCCTGTTCGGTCTGCCAGTGATGGTGGTTGATTTCGGTGTCGATGTAGCCAGGGCAAATAGCATTGACGTTGATACCAAACTTACCCCATTCCAGCGCCATGGCCCGCGTCATTTGCACCACCGCCGCCTTGCTCATGCAGTACACCCCGATTTGCGGCAGCACGCGCAAGCCCGCCATCGACGCAATGTTGACGATGCGCCCGCCGGTGTAAGTGCCGGGCGCCGAGCCCTTGGCGCGCGCCAGCATGCGCTTGCCGACCTCTTGTGCCACAAAAAAGGCGCCTTTGACGTTGGTGTCGAACATGTAGTCATAGTCCTCGGGGGACACGTCCTGCAGGCGCTGCGTGGTGCTCACGCCCGAGTTGTTGACCAGGATGTCGATCGAGCCGACTTCAGTCTCGGCATGCGCCACGGCCGACTTGATGGAGGCGAAGTCGGTGACATCGAGTTCAAGCACATGGGCGTCGCCCCCCTGCCCTTCAATTTCGGCGCGCAAGTCTTTGAGCTTGTCCACTCGGCGACTCGCCAGCACGACGGCGGCACCGGCACTGGCCAGGGTCTTGGCAAACTGGGCACCGAGCCCGCTGGAGGCGCCGGTGATAAAAGCCACGCGGCCGGAAAGATCAATGTTGTAAGCCATTTAGAGAGTCTCCATCAATAACAAATAGAACGATCGTTCTATTTTTCAAATTGAACGCCTAAAATCATTTTTGCGTTCGACAATCACGGGTCGCGGTCCATTCCCGGACCAAGCCCCATTATCAAGCGAGATAAACATGACAAATCAGGAAATCCTGGCCCAGTTCGGCCCCCGAGAGGCAATGGAATATGACGTGGTCGTTGTTGGCGGTGGCGTTGCCGGCCTGGCCACCGCTATCCGGCTCAAGCAACTGGCTTCGGAGAAAGGCAAGGAGCTGTCGGTGGTGGTGCTGGAAAAAGGCGCCGAGCCAGGCGCCCACAGTCTCTCGGGCGCCATCATGGACCCGATTGCCATGGACGAGCTGTTCCCCAACTGGAAGGCGATGGGCGCACCCCTGAACCAGCCAGTGACCGACGACGCCATGATGTTCCTGAGTGAAAAATCGGGCTACCGCACGCCCAATTTTCTACTGCCCAAGTGCAGCCATAACCATGGCAACTACATCATCAGCCTGGGCGAGTTGAGCAAATGGCTGGGCACGCAGGCTGAAAACCTGGGCGTGGAAATTTTCCCCGGCTTCGCGGCCGCTGAAGTACTGTACACCGAACAGGGCGCTGTCAGGGGCGTGGCCACAGGCAATATGGGCGTCAACAAGGAAGGCGAGCCCGGCGAGAATTTCCAGATCGGCATGGAACTCGTGGCCAAGTACACCATTTTTGCCGAAGGTTCACGCGGTCATCTGGGGCGCCAGCTGATTGAAAGATTCAAGCTCGACGCAGGTTGTGACCCGCAAGGCTACGGCTTGGGCATCAAGGAGTTGTGGGAGGTGGACCCTTCGCGCCACCAACCCGGCTTTGCCATGCACACCGCCGGCTGGCCGCTGGACAACGCCACCTACGGCGGCTCCTTCATGTACCACATGCCGGACAACAAGATCGCGCTGGGCTTCATCACCGGACTGAACTACCAAAACCCGTATCTGAGCCCCTTTGAGGAGTTCCAGCGCTGGAAAACGCACCCCAATGTGCGCTGGTATTTTGAAAACGCCCAAGGCGAAGTGACCGCCAAGCGGCTGGCCTACGGCGCACGCACCATCACTGCCGGTGGTTTGCTGGCACTGCCCAAGACGGTATTCCCGGGCGGCGCCCTGGTCGGCTGCGAAGCCGGCTTCATGAACGTGAGCCGCATCAAGGGCAGCCACACGGCGATCAAGACCGGCATGCTGGCAGCCGAGGCGGCGTTTGACGCCGTCATGGCGGGTCGCCAGCATGACGAGCTGGCCGCGTACCCCGAGGCTTTTGAGGCCAGCTGGGTCTTTACCGAACTCAACAAATCGCGCAACTTCAAGTCCTGGTTCAAGTACGGCTTGCGCATCAGCACGCTGATGAATGGCATGGAGCAGTTCGGTCTGGGGGGCAACATGCCCTGGACCGTTCACCGCGACAAGCCGGATCACGCCTACCTTAAACCCGCTGCCGAGTGCAAGCCGATTGTTTACCCCAAGCCCGACGGCAAGCTCACCTTTGACCGCCTGAGCAGCGTCTTTATCGGCAACGTCAATCATGAAGAAAATCAGCCTGCCCACCTGACCTTGAAAGATGCCAGCGTGGCGGTCGCCATCAACCTGGCCAAATACGCCGGGCCGGAGGCGCGCTACTGCCCGGCCGGGGTTTATGAGTTCGTCAAGAACGATGACGGCAGTGACCGTCTGCAGATCAACGCCTCCAACTGCGTGCACTGCAAGACCTGTGACATCAAGGACCCGACGCAAAACATCGTCTGGGTCACGCCCGAAGGCGGGGGTGGGCCCAATTACGCGGGGATGTAGGCCTGCACACCTGAGGCTATTAAGCCCGCCAACTGGCGGGCTTTTTTGTGACCACAATTTATCATTGATGCTAGTATGTGGGCTTATTTCAAAGGGCTCACCATGCAAGTTTCCATCCGCGAACTCAAAGCCAACCCGGCCCGCGCCATTGCCATGACACAGGGCGGGCAACGGGTTCAGATTACCTCGCACCGCAAAGTGGTGGCCGAATTGGTGGCCCCCACATTGGTAGCCGCGCCACCGCTTGAAATGACAGACGAAGAGGCGATGCAGCGGCTGCTGGCCTCTGGTTTTGTGGCGGAACCGGCCACCCGGCCGTTCAAGCTTGGCAAAGCCGTTGTTTTCCCACCTGGCCCGAACGGGCAAACCATGAGCGACTTGGTGATTGAGTTGCGGGGACCACGGTGATTTTGTTTTGTGACACATCGGCACTCATGAAGCTCTATGCCCAGGAGCAGCACAGCGATTGGACCCGTCAGCTCGTTCTAAGCGCCGATAGTTGCATCGTCAGTCAAATTACCTGGGTCGAAATGTGCGCCGCATTGGCACTCAAAGGCAGAACCAGTCAACTCACGCATGTAGAAATTGACGCAGCGCGGCAAAGGCTGCGACTGGAATGGCCGGGTTACATTCAACTCGGGCTTGATAAATTATTGGTCAGCGCCGCCGGTGAATTGGCCCTGACCTTCGGCCTGCGCGCTTACGACAGCCTACAACTGGCCAGCGCGCAGCGCGCCCACAGCCAGACCGGCAACAAGCTGGTGTTTGCCTGCTTTGACAAGCAGCTGAGCGCTGCGGCTGCGGCGCTTGGCATCAACACCCGTTTTGACTAGACCCTGTCCGCCGCCTTGAGGTTTATTTGTGTCGAACGGCGCAAGCAGGGCGCCATCGACCGAAAGATAATGACAAATCCGCCAGCCATGCTGGACGGTCCGCTCGATCCAGCGGATGGCGTCGAGCGCCGCTATCGCCTGCGCAGGATTGTGGCGACCGATGGCGGTGTGCTGAAAAATCGCCAGTCTTTGCTCGCGGTGCAGTTAGGCGATGGACTGTGCACGCTGCGCTGCCGGGAGGGTCAGGCGGGCGTGAAGGCCAGATCGAAGACACTGGTCAGCCCCTTCAAACCCAGGACCGCGATCACCCATCCGGTGCCAGTGGTGCCCGAGCTCGCTCCCAGCACCACGCCGATGGCTTGTGGAAAGGCCAGCAGTCCGGCGCTGACAAAGCCGATCAGGGTCACGGTGGTGGCACTGGATGACTACACCATGAGCGTGACCAGGGCGCCAGAGACAAGGGCATTGGCCGGCGTACCGGTGAACCGCCCCAGGGCGGCGCGCAACGCGTCGCCGGCAAATGCCTTGAGCCCGTCGGTGAGCAGCACCATGCCCATCAGGAACAGGCCGATGCCGCCCAGCAGCTGGAAGACGATCTCGGTCATGTCCGATCTCGCCGCATCTGGTGTGGCGTTCGACCGTAACGACGCAGCAGGGCCTTCTCCGCTTCAATAACCAGGAAGACCACCAGTCCGATGGCGAGCGGTACCAGCCAGTGGCGCGCCTCCAGCGCTGCGGTGCCGAACCAGCGGTGCATGAAGGGCGCATAGACAAACAGCATCTGCAAGCCGACCAGCACCGCCACGGCGAGCCAGGCCGCGCGGTTGCTGAACAGCAGTCCCAGGCGCAGGCTGGACGCGCTCAAGAAACGGCAGTTGAACAGGTAAAAAGCCTGCCCGAACACCAGGGTGTTGACCGCCAGGGTGCGGGCCACGTCCAGCGGCATGTCGAGGGCCTGCTCCATCTCGAACACGGCCAGCGTCGCGCCGCCGATCAGCAGCGAGACAAAGGTAATGCGCCAGAGGAAGGCACCGTCGAGCAGGGCGGCATTCGGGTCGCGCGGCGGCCGACTCATGACGCCCGGCTCGGCAGGCTCAAAGGCCAGCGCCAGCGCCAGGGTGACCGCGACGATCATGTTGACCCACAGGATCTGCACGGGGGTGAGCGGCAGCACCAGCCCGAACACCACGGCAGCGAGGATGACCAGGCCCTGCGCCCCGTTGGTGGGCAGGATGAACAGGATCGCCTTCTTCAGGTTGTCGTAGATGGTGCGGCCTTCCTCCACGGCGCGCTCGATCGAGCTGAAGTTGTCGTCGGCCAGCACGATGTCGGCCGCCTCCTTGGTCGCCTCGGTGCCCTTGATGCCCATCGCCACGCCGACATCGGCGCGCTTCAATGCCGGTGCGTCATTGACCCCATCGCCGGTCATCGCCACCACCTCGCCGCGCGCCTGCAGGGCCTTGACCAGGCGCAGCTTGTGCTCGGGGCTGGTGCGGGCAAAGATGTCGTTGTCGTGGGCAATCTGCTGCAGTTCCTCGTCGCTGGCCGCCTCGATCTCGGCGCCGGTAGTGGCGCGCATGCCGTCACCACCGATGCCCATCTCGCGGCCAATGGCACTGGCTGTGCCGGCATGGTCGCCGGTGATCATCTTCACCCGGATGCCGGCCGTGTGGCAGGCCTTGATGGCCGCGATCGCCTCCGGTCGCGGCGGATCGATGATGCTGACCAGGCCGAGGAACACCAGGTCCTCGCCCAGGTCGTCCAGGGCCAACTCCCCCTTGCCGTCGTCCACGTCGCGCGCAGCAGCCGCAAGCACGCGCAGGCCCTCATTGCTCAGGGCGTCAATCTCAGCCTCCCAGAAGCCGGTGTCAAGCGGCTCACTTGCGCCGTCTGCGCCGCGCTGTAGTCCGCAGCGCGCCAACAGCCGGTCCGGCGCGCCCTTGAGCAGGATGCGCGCGCCGCCGCCGGGCAGTCGGTCAAGGGTGGCCATGAACTTGTTTTCCGACTCGAACGGGACCGTTGCGACGCGCTGATAGCCCGCGGCGTCGAAGCCGCTCTTCATCGCCAGCGTGCACAGCGCCCCCTCAGTGGGCTCACCGGTGAGCCGCCAAGCGCCATCTTCCTGTTGTATGTGGCTGTCGTTGGCGACCGCCATAACCTCGATGAGCGCTCGCAGGTCGTCGTGCCCGTCCAGCGTCGCCTGCGCCCCTTCACTCGTGATCTCGCCCTGCGGCGCGTAGCCGGTGCCCGCCACGTCGTAGCGGCTGGCGCGGGTGACCACATGGCGCACGGTCATTTCGTTCTTGGTAAGCGTGCCGGTCTTGTCAGAGCAGATCACCGTCACCGAGCCCAGGGTCTCCACCGCGTTGAGCCGGCGCGTGATGGCGTCGCGCCCGGCCATGCGCTGCACCCCGAGCGCCAGCGTGATGGTGAGGATGGCCGGCAGGCCCTCAGGGATGGCGGCAACGGCGAAGCCGATGGCCGACAGGAACAGCTCATCGAGGGTGAAGTCGTGCAGCAGCCAGCCAATAGTAAACATCAGCGCCGCGAGGCCGACGATCACCACCGAGAGCACCTTGCCAAAACGGGTCATCTGCCGGGTGAGCGGCGTGGCCAGCGTCTCCACCTCGCCAATCATCTTGCTGATGCGGCCGATCTCCGTGGCCGCGCCGGTGGCGATGACCACCCCCACCCCACGCCCGGCGGCCACCATGGTGCCGGAATAACCCATGCCGTGGCGGTCACCGACGCCGGCGTCCAGCGCTGCGGCCTGGGTGTTCTTTTCGCTGGGGACCGACTCGCCGGTCAGCGCCGACTCCTCGACGCGCAGCTCGGTGGTCTCGATCAGCCGCAGGTCAGCCGGCACGCGGTCGCCGGACTTCAGGCGCACGATGTCGCCGGGCACCAGCGCCTCGGCCTTGATCTCGCTCCAGGCGCCGTCGCGGCGCACGTGGGCATGCGCCGAAAGCATCTTGCGAATGCCCTCCAGCGCCTGTTCGGCCTTGCCTTCCTGGATGAAGCCGATGACCGCGTTGACCAGCACCACGGCGAGGATCACGCCGGTGTCGATCCAGTGGCCAAGCACGGCGGTCACCGCCGCGGCGGCGATCAGGATGTAGATCAGGAGGTCGTGAAAGTGCTTGAAGAAGCGCTTGAGCAACCCCTCTCTGGGCGCCGCCGGCAGGCGGTTGGGGCCGACCGCCTCCAGTCGGCGGGTCGCCTCGGCGGCGCTCAGGCCCGCGGCGTTCGCCTGCAACTCCCGCAGGACTTCGTCCGCGGGAAGGGCATGGGGGTTGTCGATGGACAGTTTGTGTTCGTTGGGCATGTCTGCGGTCTTGCAAGCAGGTGGAAAAGGTTTACGCGTCACGCGCCAGTAGTCCGCGCATTTCCTGCAGTTGTTCGAGCCTGGCCGCGTCCGGCAAGCGCCGGGCTGCGAGGATGTCGGGACGCACGCGCAGGATCAGCACCTCCGCGTAGTAGGAGCGGTTGAAGATGCCGATGCGTCCGCGTTCCGGCAGCGCGAGGTGGGTACGCCAGAGGCAGTCGTGGTCGAGCTCCTCCGCGCTGGGGTGCTTGAAGCTGACCACCTGGGCTCGACACGCGTCGGCCAATCGGCCAGACATTTTTTGTCATCGCGCTTGACCCGGTAGTCGGAGAGATTGATCTTTTGTACCATGGCGCTCTTTCCCCCATGACAAGTTTGTCATTCAGACCGGTGGCACGCATGCGAACGCGTGTCCAACAGTGCAGGAGCAGGATCGCCCGTCCGTCATCTGGCGGACTCTCCCCTGCGCAGGGTTTGCAGCCACACGACCAGGGCTTGAAGGTCTGCCTCGGGCAGTTCCTGGTACGACTCTTTCATCCTCACGGCGCGCGCCGATAGCGCGGTCGCCGCCGGACCAGTGGCCAAAGCCCAGTTCCGCAGGCCTTGCGCGTCCAGCCTGTCGGCCACGCCATCGAGGGGCAAGCGCGGATTGCCCTCGCCAGCGACAGCGTGGCACAGGGCACAGCCCTGCGCTTGGTAGACCCGGTGCCCAGCCTGCACCAACGCGGCATCAAGTTTGGGGAGGGATGGCGCGGCGACCTCCAACCCGACGGCATCGGTCGGGTTCTGCAGCTTGGCGAAGGTCCAGGCCAATAGCACGACCAGCACTCCGCTTGCCACCGCCACGATCCAAACCCAGCGTTCACGCATGTCTGCTCCTCACACCATGTCAAACAGTTCAAAATGAACCTGCGCCAGAGGCACGCCAAGCGCGCGCAGGGCCTGCTGGACGGCATCCGTCATCGGTTTGGGGCCGCACAGAAAGTATTCGACGTCGCGCCGGTTCGCAGGTAGTCGGCGTTCGAGCAGCGCCCGGTCTACCTGGCCGCTTTCCCCCGTCCAGCCTTCGGGCGGCTCGGCGAGCACTTGCACCAGCGTCAGGTCGAGCCGGGCGCGCAGGCGTTCCAGTTCATCGCCGAAGAGGATGTCTTCCCCGCGATTGTTGGCGCAGATCAGCATGTAGGGGCGGGCCTCGCCGCGGTCTGCCGCCGTGCGCAACATGCTCATCATGGGCGCCACGCCGACGCCGCCAGCGATCAGCACGAAGCCGGGCGCGTGCGGGTGGCGGTCGGGGCTGAACACGCCGTAGGGGCCGTCGAGCCAGGCGGTCTCGCCCGGCTGCACGGTCTTGATGGTGGCGCTGAAATCGCCCAATTCCTTGATGGTGAACTCGACCCGTTCCCCATCCACGGCGCTGGAAGAGAACGAGAAGGGGTGCTCCCTGAGCTGGAACGGCGAGACGCGCAGGGTGAGCCAGGCGAACTGGCCGGCGGCAAAGCGCATGCCGGCATGGCCTTGCGGAACCAGGCTCAGGGTCCAGGCCTTGCCGCCCTCGGGCCGCACCTCGGCGACACGCCAGGGCCGACGCAGCATCACGAAGGGTTTGGCCAGGCGCACATAGAGAATGAGCCCCACCCAGAACAGGCTGTAGCCCGTCCAAAGCAGGCGTTTCCAGGGTGCGGCGGTGTAGTAATTCACCCCTTCGACGTGCGCCACGGCGGCAAGAAAGGCCAGTGTGGCCAATAACGCGTGCGCCATGCGCCAGTGATCGTAGTCGATGTGCAGGGGCTTGCGCCATAACGAGGAAACGATGACGAGAGCAAACAGGACGAAGGCCGCACGCCCGGCGCTCATGTACCAGGGCGCAACAAACGGATCGATGGTGCCCAGGGTCTCAACGTAGTCGACGCGCAGGATGAGGAAGTGGGCGGCAAGCAGCCCGAATGCGATCACCGCCGCGTAGCGGTGAAAACGGTAGATGATGTCGATGCCGAACGGGGCAGCGGCGTGGCGAAAGCGCGCGGTGAGCAGGAACTGCACGCCGAACATGGCCAGGGCGGCAAAGCCAAGGGCCATTGAGAAATCCCACCAGAAACCCGCGCCTGCAGGCACCTGGCCAGTCAGCAGGACGAGCAGCGGCGCAGCAACCAGAAGCAGGTAGATGCCGGTCCACAGGGCCGCCCGGCCGAAAGAATGGTTGCGCATCAATCCGACCTTGTCTTTTGCAGACGCGCGCCGCGCACCGATTCGCGCAACAGGCCAACCAGAGAACTGCCGGTGAACATGCCCAGCACATAGACGCCGATCAGCAGCAGGGACAGTGGCAACGTCATGCGCCAGGTAAACAGCGACACCGTGACGTTGTCGATGATCTGTCCCTTGAACAGCAGCACGAGCGCGGTGAACGCGGCGATCAATGCAATGTAAAAAAAGCGTTTCATGACTTTACCTCCGAATAACAACCGACAGCTTCTATCGAAAAGAGCGTCCAATCCGGTACCCATTTTTATCCTATCCTCGCGCAAAGGGCTCATCGATGACATTTGTCATGTGATCAGCGTGTACTGCCGCACGACGCGCCCGGGACGAATGCAACCAGCACTTTCCACCACTTCTTTGACGATGGACATCGTTGGACGCAATCGGCTCTGGCAGGATGGCGAGACCATGAAACAAGCGATTACGCGAGCGCTGCTATTTGCCATGCTCTGGTGGCTGCTGGCCGAAGGCCGCGTTGACGGCTGGCTGATGGGTGGCCTGGCCGTGATGGCTGCGACATGGGCGAGCCTGGTCCTGTATCCGCCAGCGGTGCATGGCTTGCGCTTGGCTGCATTGCCTGGCTTCCTGGCGTTCTTTCTCTTCAACTCCGTGCGCGGCGGCTGGCAGGTGGCGGGGATGGCGCGGCGGGGGCGCAAAGCACTGCGGCCCGCCTTTCTGGAATTGCCGCTGACCCTGCCTGCTGGCGCACCACGGATTTTGCTGACCTATGCGCTCAGCCTAATGCCGGGCACGGTGGGCGTCGAACTTTTTGACGACCGCTTGCGTCTGCATGTGCTGCACCAAGACCTGCCGGTCGCTACAGAAGCGCAGGCACTGGGGCGACGCATTGCCGCCCTGTTTGGGGTGCCCGCATGAACGACATCGCGCTGACGGTGGCGCTGTTTTTGCTCGCCAACCTGGTGATCGCCCTGCTGGCGGCAGCGCGCGGGCCAACAAAGGCCGACCGCATGCTGATGGCGCTGCTGTTTGGCTCGACCGGCACGGGCATCCTCGTGCTGCTGGCGCAGGCGATGCAGCAGCCAGCGCTGGTTGATGTGGCGCTGGTGCTGGCGCTGTTGGCGGCCATCGGCGGCATCGCCTTTGCCAGGCGCGCCTGGCAGGAGAGGCGTGATGACTGAGACAATTTTGTTCTGGGCGAGCACCGCCTTGCTGGTGGCCGGCGCTTTCTTTTACGCCGCTGGCACCCTGGGGCTGTTGCGTTTTCCGGATGTTTACTGCCGCTTGCATGCGCTGGCCAAGGCCGACAACCTCGGTCTGGGGTTCGTGCTGCTTGGACTGGCGCTGCAAGCACCAAGCATCGCCGCCGGCCTGAAACTTTTGCTGATCTGGCCGCTGGCGCTGGCGGCCAGCGGCGCTTTGAGCTACGCCATCGCCCGGCGCGCCGACCACCTCGGGGTGAAACCCTGGCGCAAGGAGCCGTCATGAGCTTCGCCTTCGACCTTGTGCTGGCTGGCGCACTGCTGTGGAGCGGCGTGCGTTGCCTGACCACGGCGCGGCTCGATCAGGCCATCGTCCTCTTCATTGCCTTTGGTCTGCTGCTGGCGCTGGTCTGGGCTCGCTTGTCGGCACCGGACATCGGCCTGGCCGAGGCGGCCATCGGGGCGGGGCTCACCGGCGCGCTGCTGCTCGATGTGTATGGCGCCTTGAAGCGCAGCAAGCCATGAAAGCGCAGCAAGTCGTGAAGCGCTTTGTGGTGGGCAGCGCTGCCCTGGCGTTTACCGTGTTGCTCATTGGGGCGATGCTGGATCCCTTGGCCGCGGGTGTCGATCTGCGCGCCGCCGTCAGCGCCAACCTGGCAGCCAGCGGCGTTGCGCATCCGGTCACCGCTGTGCTGCTCAACTTTCGCGCGTATGACACGCTGCTCGAAATTGCCGTTCTGATTCTGGCGCTCATTGTCATTCTGGCCAGTGGCCTGGAGCCGGCCAGCAGCCGGCCACGCACCGTCGATGCTGTGCTGCAGACCCTGGCGCAATTGGCTGCACCCTCGATGATCGTCGTCGCTGTTTATCTGCTCTGGGCGGGCGCTTTCCGGCCGGGCGGCGCTTTCCAGGCCGGCGCAGTGCTGGCCGCCGCTGGCGTGTTGCTGCACCTGACCGGGCTGCTACCGGGTTGGCAGGCACCCACGCTCAAGCTGCGCTTGGGTCTGACGGCCGGCTTGCTGATCTTTCTGGCCATCGCGGCCGGTCTGCTGTTGCAGGGTGCGCTGCTGCAATACCCACCAGCGCAGGCGGGCATGCTGATTCTGCTGATCGAAGCGGCGCTGACAGCCTCGCTGGGCCTGATCCTTGCCGGGCTGTTCCTCTTTCTCTCGCGTGACCCCGCAGATCCAGGAGACCCCACTTGACGAGCGCGCTCTTGTTCGCCTGCGTCGGTGCGATCCTGTTCGCGCTGGGATTTGCGGGTGTCGTCCTAATTGGCCACCTCCTGCGCCGCATTCTTGCGTTCAACGTCATGGGCAGCGGCGCTTTTCTGATTCTGGTGGGGCTGGCGCAGCGCGACGGTAGCGCCGACCCGGTGCCGCAGGCGATGGTGCTCACCGGCA
Source organism: Rhodoferax sp. (assembly GCA_013791765.1). Taxonomy (GTDB): domain Bacteria; phylum Pseudomonadota; class Gammaproteobacteria; order Burkholderiales; family Burkholderiaceae_C; genus Rhodoferax. The sequence continues at coordinate 35,315 of VMTC01000122.1, read as the reverse complement.
TCGTCGTCGCCGTGGCCGCCACGGCCCTGGCGCTTGCGCTGACGCGGCGGCTCCACACGCTGACCGGCAAACTTGAAATACCGGCAGACGAGCCATGATCGGGTTGATTCTTCTGCCGCTCGTCTGGGCCAGTCTTGCGTTCGTACTTGGGCCGGGGCGCGGCAAGTGGCTCACTATTGCGGGCTTATCCATCCAGACCTGGCTCGCCCTCGATCTGGCGCAGCAGCTCAAAGTTGGCGGGGTCGCGCTGGGCCATCCAGTGGGCGGCTGGGGCGCGCCGCTCGGCATCGATCTGGCCGCCGACGGCCTGTCCATTGCCATGCTGCTGCTCACCCAGTGCGTCGCCCTGCCGCTGGCGATTTACGCCAGCGCCTATTACAAGCGTGATGACGCGGCAGGGGCGTATTTCTGGCCGCTCACCGGCTTTCTCATCGCCGGACTCAACGCGCTGTTTCTTTCTGCAGATTTTTTCAATATCTACGTCACGCTGGAGCTGGTCGGCCTGACCGCGGTCGGGCTGGTCGCGGCCGGTGGTGGCGCGCAGCAAATCGCGGCGGCGCTGCGCTATCTCTTCGCCACGCTGGTCGGCTCCGGCCTGTATCTGCTGGGTGTGGCCCTGCTCTACGGCGCCTATGGCACGGTGGCCATCGGCCACGTGAGCCTGCTGGTCACGCCCGAGGCGCCGCGCCTGGTGTGGATTGCCTTCGGGTTGATGACGGTCGGCCTGATGCTAAAAACCGCGCTGTTCCCCTTCCACTTCTGGCTGCCGCCGGCGCATGGCGGGTCACCCGCGCCCGTTTCAGCGTTGCTTTCGGCGCTGGTGGTGAAGGCGTCGTTCTATCTGATTTTGCGGCTGTGGATCGGTCCGTTCGCACCGCTGGTCGCTGCGGCCCCGTGGCTGGCCTGGGGACCGGCGGCGCTGGGCACGCTGGCCATCTTTTGGGGATCGTGGCGGGCGATTCGTGCGGTCCGGCTCAAGATGCTGATCGCTTATTCCACCGTGGCGCAGTTGGGTTACCTGTTTCTGATTTTTCCGCTGTTGACCGGGCCGGGCGCCATCCAGGCCGGGGTGATGCAGGCTTTTGCCCACGCTCTGGCCAAGGCGGCGATGTTCGTCGCCGCCGGTGTGTTCATCAAGGCGACTGGCCAGGACACGGTGGCTGGCCTGGCGGGGACGGTAAATCGTTTGCCCGTCACGCTGTTCGCCTTCGGGCTTGCTGGCGTGACACTGATGGGGCTGCCGCCTTCGTCAGGCTTTCTGGCCAAGTGGCAGTTGATCGAGGCGTCGCTCAAACAGGGCCACTGGTGGCTGGTGCTGGTGGTGCTGGCCGGTGGCCTGCTGGCGGCGGCTTATGTGTTTCGCGTGTTGCGCCAGGCGTTTCTGCTGGCACCGCAGGACACGCCTCTTGCGCCGTTTTCGCCGGTGCCGCGCACACTGGAATGGACCGCCTTTGCGCTGGCATTGGCAAGCGTGTTGCTGGGTCTGCGCGGGGTCGAGCTGATGCAGTTGGCGCAAGCCGTTGGAGCCGTGGCATGACGAGCAGCGAACTCTTGCCTATCGCGCTGCTCTTGTCCTCGTTCCTGCCTGGTTTGGTGATCTTCGCCCTGCCTGAAAGCAAGGTCGCGCTGCGCACGACCTTGAACCTCTTCGGCGCCGTCGCCAAGCTCGTTCTCGTCGCGCTGCTGCTGCTGGGTGTGGCGGGCGGGCAGGAATACGGGGTTCGCTTTGCGGTACTGCCGGGGCTCGACCTTGCGTTCAAGGCTGATGCGCTGGGCTTGTTGTTCATCAGCTTATCGGCCGTGCTGTGGCTGTTCACCACCCTTTACGCGATCGGCTATCTTGAAGGCGCGCCGCACAGGAGCCGCTTCTTTGGCTTTTTCAGCCTCTGCGTGACGGCCACCGTGGGCCTTGCCATGGCGGCGAACCTGTTCACTTTTTTTATCTTTTACGAACTGCTGACGCTCGCCACCTTTCCGCTCGTCGTCCATCGTGGCACCGACAAGGCGATGCGCGGGGGCACGATCTATCTCGCCTACACGCTGGTGGGTGGCGCGGCGCTTCTCACTGGCATCGTCTGGCTGCATCACCTGCTCGGTCATACCGAGTTTGCCCACGCTGGTATCGCCGCTGCACTTGGACCTGAATACGCCGGGCAGTTGAAGCTCATCTTCGTGTTGCTGATTGCCGGCGTCGGCGTCAAGGCGGCGCTGGTGCCGCTGCATGGCTGGCTACCGCAGGCCATGGTGGCACCCGCGCCGGTGTCAGCGCTGCTGCACGCGGTGGCGGTGGTCAAGGCCGGTGCCTTCGGCATCGTGCGCATCGTTTATGAGGTCTTTGGTGTCGAGTTCGCACAATCACTGAGTTTGCTGGCGCCGCTGGCTGCCTTCGCTGCCGTAACCATCGTCTGGGGCAGTTTCCGGGCGCTGTTCCAGGACGATCTTAAAAAGCGACTGGCCTATTCCACCGTCAGCCAGGTCTCTTACATCACGCTGGGGGTCGCGCTGTTCGGCCCGATCGGCACCATCGGTGGCCTGGTCCATCTGGTGCACCAGGGCATCATGAAGATCACGTTGTTCTTCTGCGCCGGCAACTACGCGGAAACGTTAGGCATTCACAAGGTCAGCGAGATGAATGGTGCGGGCCGGCGCATGCCGCTGACCACGCTCGCTTTCTCGATTGGTGCCTTGGGCATGATGGGCGCGCCGCTCACGGCAGGCGCGATCAGCAAGGCCTGGCTCTCAGATGGCGCAACGGCGGCCGGCATGGACTGGGCGATCTGGGTGCTGTGGACGTCGAGCCTTCTGAATGCCGCCTACTTTCTGCCCATCCTCTGGCGGGCCTGGTTCCGGGCCGCGCCGGTTGCCTGGCCAGAAGAGCAGATACTGAGAAGCGGGTGGCGTGAGACCGCGTGGCTACTGCTGTTGCCGCCGCTGGCCACGGCAATCATGACGATCGCTGCTGGCACACTCGCCGAGGCACCGGGCAGCCCGCTAGAGTGGGCGAAGCTGATCGCCGAACGCGAATACCGCCAGGGAGTCCCGTTGCCATGAATTTGAAAGCCCTATGGCTATTGCAGCCCGGACTGTTGATTCGTTCTGGCATTCTTGTCTGGTGCGTGCTGATCACGCTGCTGGTGGGCTATCTCCACACCCTGACCGGCCTGGCTTATGAGTTCCACGTTTTCTTCATCCTGCCGGTCCTGATCGTCAGCTGGTTTAACGGAAAGCAGTTTGGGTATGGAATGGCGGTGCTGGCTGCTGTCGAATGGTTCATCGCCGACCAGGCGCTGGCAACCGATCAGGCGAACGTCCTGCCCCTGATCTTCAATACACTCATGCGACTTGCCATCTTTGTTTTCGGCGCTTGGCTGATCGGCGATATGCGTCGTGTTTTGATGCGGGAATCTCGCCTGGCGCGCGAAGACACCCTGACGCAACTTCCCAATCGTCGGCAGTTCCACGAGCGCGGACTGCAAGCGTTTGCACAGGCGCAACGGCAGAGCGCATCTTTCACTGCGGTATTCTTTGATCTTGATCGGTTCAAGGAAGTCAACGACACGCTGGGCCACGACACGGGCGACGCGTTACTGGCTGGCGTTGCCCGAGTTATTCGCGAGCAGGTCCGTGCCAGCGATATTCCTGGTCGTCTGGGTGGCGACGAATTTGCCCTTCTGCTGCCGAACATGAACGCCCAGGCAGCCTCTGTCTATGTTGAAAAACTGCGCGAGCGCCTGCTCGCGGCGATGCAGGAGAAAGGCTGGCCGGTAACCTTCAGTATCGGCGTTGCCAGCTATGAAGTCGCTCCCCTTGATTTTGACATGGCGATCAAGCAGGCGGATGCGTTGATGTACGAGGTGAAGCGCGGTGGTCGGGATCGTATCCTGCAACAGGAATTTTGATGATTGGACTGAGGCCGGCGGATTCCCAGCCGCGAGGCACGGCTCGGCACCCAGAACCCCATGTAGAATTTGACCCGTCAGGAGAGAGCCAGCCCTTTGAGGTGGCCGCCGAAGGCGCAGGGTTGCTGATCGCAGCAGTTTGAACGCTCAGGCAAAAGGACTGACAAACACGTTCAAGGTCACCATACCTTGGCGTGATTCCCCACTGGAGAGAGATCAGCGCCGTCGCTTGGACGCAGGTGCTGATCCACCGAAGGAGCAACCCGAGGCCGGCACCCTGTGTGCCACTGGCAGCGGCGAATCTCTCAGGTAAAGCGGACAGCGGGGGCAACACAGGGTTTTCGACATTGGTCGAGGCCATGTATTTGACTTGCCCCTTTTCCATTGCTGGAGTTCGCTGATGACCGCCACCCCTGAGAGCCTTCTGAAAACCCCGCTCAACGACCTGCATGTGTCGCTTGGTGCGCGCATGGTGCCGTTCGCCGGCTATTCCATGCCGGTGCAGTACCCGGCCGGCCTGATAGCGGAGCACAAACACACACGCACGGCAGCGGGTTTGTTCGACGTATCCCACATGGGCCAGTTGCGCCTGGTTGGCCCGGACGCCGCCGCCGCATTCGAAAGCCTGATCCCGGTCGACGTGATCGATTTACCGGTGGGCAAACAGCGCTATGGCCTGCTGCTCAATGACGAAGGCGGCATCATTGACGACCTGATGTTCGTCAACCGTGGCTTTGACATTTTTGTCATCGTCAACGGCGCCTGCAAGGCCGGTGACATCGCGCACATTCAGGCCAAGATCGGCACACGTTGCGAGGTGATCCCAATGCCTGAGCGTGCCCTGCTGGCGCTGCAAGGCCCGCAAGCCGTCACCGCCCTGTCGCGCTTGGCGCCGGGCGTTGAAAAGCTGGTATTCATGAGCGGTGGCAACTTCACGATTCAAACCGGCGAAGAAGCTGTTGAGGTGTTCCTGACCCGCAGCGGCTACACCGGCGAAGACGGTTTTGAGATTTCAGTGCTCGAGGCCCAAGCGCAAGCGCTGGCGCAAGCGCTGCTGGCGCAACCTGAAATCAAACCGATTGGGCTGGGCGCACGCAATTCACTGCGCTTGGAGGCCGGTCTGCCGCTCTATGGCAACGACATTGACAACACGACCACACCGGTTGAGGCGAGTTTGCAATGGGCCATCCAGAAGGTGCGCCGCAGCGGTGGCGCACGCGCCGGCGGCTTTCCTGGTGCTTTAAAAATACTAGCGCAACTCGCAGGAACGACGGGGGCTGCAACCCGAAAACGTGTTGGACTGTTGGCACTGGAGCGCATTCCTGTGCGTGAGCACATCGAGCTGCAGAATTTGCAGGGTGAGCGCATTGGCGAAGTCACCAGCGGCTTGCTCGGTCCGACCATCGATCAGCCGATCGCCATGGGCTATGTACCGCCTGAACTGGCCACCGTGGGCACGCGCGTCAACGCCATGGTGCGCGGCAAGCCCGTGCCCATGGAGGTGGTGGCGATGCCCTTTGTGCCAACTAACTACTTCCGCGGTTAATTCTCCATTCCACCCACTCCCATCACCTACCCAGAGAACACCCATGACCATCAAATACACCCCCGACCACGAATGGATCAACATTGACGGCAACCTCGGTACCGTCGGCATCACCCAGCACGCGCAAGACGCCTTGGGCGACGTGGTGTTTGTTGACCTGCCCGAAGTGGGCAAGGCCTACGCGCAAAAAGACGCCGTCGCCGTGGTCGAATCCGTCAAGGCCGCCGCTGACGTCTACATGCCCGCCAACGGCGAAGTGGTGGAGGTGAATGAAGCCCTGCGCGACGACCCCTCACTGGCCAACAGCGATCCGCTCGGTGCCGGTTGGTTCTTCAAGTTCAAACTGGCCAACCCGGCGGATCTGGACGCGCTGATGGACGAGACCAGCTACGCCAGCTACGCCGCCGACGCGCACTGACCCGGGCCGACCACCATGACCCAAACTGCACTTTCGCCTTTGGGCGAACTGGAAAACGCGTGCGAATTCATTGCGCGCCACATTGGCATTGACGCGGCCGACGAAGCCGTGATGCTCAAAGCGGTGGCGGCTGCATCACGCAAGGAACTCATTGATGAGATCGTGCCGCGCTCCATCACCCGCAGTCAGCCGATGGACATCCCAGCGCCCATTTCTGAGGTGGCCGCACTGGCCGAACTCAAGACGATGGCAGCCAAAAACAAGGTGTTCAAGAGCTACATCGGCCAGGGCTATTACGGCACACTGACGCCCGGTGTGATTCTGCGCAACATTCTGGAAAACCCGGCTTGGTACACCGCGTACACGCCGTACCAGGCCGAGATCAGCCAGGGCCGCATGGAGGCGCTGCTCAACTTTCAGACCATGGTGATGGACCTGACCGGCATGCCGATGGCCAATGCCTCAATGCTCGACGAAGCCACCGCCGCCGCCGAGGCCATGACCATGGCGCTGCGCGCCAGCAAGTCCAAATCGACCACATTTTTGGTCGACAGCGAGGTGCTGCCACAAACGCTGGCGGTGATCCAGACCCGCGCCGAGCCACTGGGCATTGAGGTCAAGCTGTGCAGCGGCGATGAAGCTTTGAGTCAAGACAGCTTTGCCGTGCTGTTGCAATACCCCGGTGTGAGCGGTGTGGTGCGCGATGACCGCGCCCTGATTGCGGCGCTCAAAGCCAAAGGCGCAATCGTCATCATGGCAGCCGACCTGCTGACACTGACCCTGCTTGCCGCCCCCGGCGAGCTTGGGGCCGACATCGCCATCGGCAGCACGCAGCGCTTTGGCATGCCAATGGGCAACGGTGGCCCGCACGCCGCCTACATGGCCTGCCGCGACGAGCATAAACGCACCATGCCGGGCCGACTGGTCGGCGTGAGCATCGACGTGCACGGCAACCCGGCTTACCGGCTCGCGCTGCAAACCCGCGAGCAGCACATTCGCCGCGAAAAAGCCACCTCCAACATCTGCACCGCGCAAGTGCTGCCGGCGGTGATCGCCAGCATGTACGCGGTCTACCACGGCCCGATGGGCTTGAAGCGCATCGCGCAGCGGGTGGCGACCTTGACGGCAGTCCTGGCGCAAGGTTTGCTCGCCCTGGGCTACCGCAGCGCCAACGCCAGCGCCTTTGATACGGTCACGCTTGTCACCGGAGACGCTACAAACTCAATAGCTGCTAACGCCATATCCGCGCGGGTTAACCTGCGATTTGTTTCAAATATTTCCTTAAGTGTGTCGCTGGACGAGACCAGCACCCGCGCGGATGTGCAGGCGCTCTGGGGCTTCTTTGCCAAGCCCGGCCAGACGGTGCCGCAGGTCAGCGACTTCGAACAGGGCGCCAGCACCCTGCTGCCCGCTGCCCTGCTGCGCACCAGCGCCTACCTGACGCACCCGGTGTTCAACAGCCACCACAGTGAAACCGGCATGCTGCGCTACATCCGGCGCCTGTCTGACTTTGACCTGGCGCTGGACCGCAGCATGATCCCGCTGGGCAGTTGCACCATGAAGCTCAACGCCACCAGCGAGATGATCCCGATCACCTGGCCCGAGTTTGCCGACATCCACCCGTTCTGCCCGTTTGACCAGCGCGCGGGCTATGCCGAGCTGGACGAGCAACTGCGTGCTTGGCTGTGCCAGGCCACCGGCTACGCCGGCATCAGCCTGCAGCCCAATGCCGGCAGTCAGGGTGAATACGCCGGCATGATGGCGATTCGGGGTTTTCATGCGGCACGTGGCCAAGCCAATCGCAACATCTGCCTGATTCCCTCCAGCGCGCACGGCACCAACCCGGCCAGCGCCGCCATGGCGGGTTTCAAGGTGGTGGTCACAAGCTGTGATGTCAATGGCAATGTCGATATGGTTGACTTGAAGGCCAAGTGCGAGCAGTACAGCGCCAACCTGGGCGCCATGATGATCACCTACCCCAGCACCCATGGTGTGTTCGAGACCAACGTAAAGGAACTGTGCGCCCTGATTCACAGCCATGGTGGCCGCGTGTATATCGACGGCGCCAACATGAACGCGCTGGTCGGCCGGGCCGCACCGGGTGAGTTTGGCGGCGACGTAAGCCACTTGAACCTGCACAAAACCTTCTGCATTCCGCACGGCGGTGGTGGCCCCGGTGTCGGACCCGTGTGTGTGGTGGCTGATCTGCTGCCCTACTTGCCAGGTCATGGCGTGGGTGCGGTATCGGCAGCGCCGCTCGGCAACGCTGCGGTCTTGCCCATCAGCTGGATGTACTGCCGCATGATGGGCGCTGTTGGGCTCAAAGACGCGACCGAGGTCGCTATTCTGAGCGCCAATTACATCAGTGTGCGGCTCAAAGACCACTACCCCACGCTCTACACCAGCGTCTCTGAAGGTGGCAAGCCCGGCCGTGTCGCGCACGAGTGCATTCTGGATTTGAGCCCGCTCAAGGAAAGCAGCGGCGGCGTCCATGGCGTGACAGCCGAAGACGTGACCAAGCGCCTGATGGACTACGGCTTTCATGCACCCACGTTGAGCTTTCCGGTACCCGGCACGCTGATGGTCGAGCCGACCGAGAGCGAAACGCTGGGCGAACTGGACCGTTTCATCAATGCCATGATCGCCATCCGTGGCGAGATTGCGAAAGTGGAGCAAGGCGTCTGGCCGCAGGGCAACAACCCCTTGAGCCATGCGCCGCACACCGCCGCATCGCTGCTGGGCGAGGCCTGGGACCGGCCGTATTCGCGCGAACTGGCAGCGTTCCCGGTGCCGGGCTTGAAGCAGTCCAAATACTGGGTGCCGGTGGGCCGCATCGACAACGTTTATGGCGACCGCAATTTATTTTGCAGTTGCGTGCCGGTGCTTGAGGGGCAGTAAGTCAAGGCCCGCAAAACCTTGACTGACTAAAAAAAAGAGGCCCACCCTGAGCGCACAGGGGCGCTAGCGCAAGCGCAAGCTGGCTTGGCTGTTGCCATTGCCATTGCCGTTGCCGTTGCCAGCGTGCTGCTCCAGCTTGAACGAGGCGGCCAGCACCGCCAGTTCGCGCGCCTGCTCCTGCAAGGCGTTGGACGCTGCCGAGGTCTGCTCGACCAGCGCGGCGTTTTGCTGCGTCACGCCGTCCAGATGCGTGACGGCCTGGTTGATCTGGGCAATGCCGGCAGATTGCTCGCGGCTGGCCAGGGCGATTTCACCCACGATGCCGGCCACGCGCTGGATGCCGGTGACGATCTCCTGCATGGTGGCGCCTGCTTCGGCCACCTGAGCCGTGCCGACGCCAACCTTTTGTACCGAATCTGAAATCAAGGTCTTGATCTCTTTGGCCGCTTCGGCACTGCGCTGCGCCAGGCTGCGCACTTCGGCGGCCACTACGGCAAAGCCGCGGCCTTGCTCACCGGCGCGCGCCGCTTCCACGGCGGCGTTGAGTGCCAGAATGTTGGTCTGGAAAGCGATACCGTCAATCACGGCAATGATGTCCACAATCTTGCGCGATGAGGTGTTGATGGCTTCCATGGTGTCGACCACTTGCGCCACCACAGCCCCACCGCGACTGGCCACGTCTGAAGCGGATGCCGCGAGTTGGTTCGCCTGGGCGGCATTGTCGGCATTGTTCTGCACCGTGCTGGTCAACTCCTCAGAGGCGGAGGCTGTTTTCTCGAGTGAGCTGGCTTGTTCCTCGGTGCGTCTGGACAAATCCAACGTGCCGGTAGCGACTTCACTGGCGGCACTGGCGATGGAATCAGAGCCTTCGCGCACCTGGCCGATGACGTGCTGCAGTTTGCTGCGCATAGTGTCCATGTGAAACAGCAGCGTGCCAATCTCGTCGCGACCGGAGTGCGGCACCACGTGGGTCAAATCACCCCCGGCAATGGCCGTCGCCGTTTCATTGGCCAGTTTGAAGCCCAGGCGCATGCGCTTGAGCAGGGTGAGGGTAAGCAGTGTCGCGGGCGCGGCACCGATCAAGATAATCAATCCGAACACCATCAGAGCCAGGTTGAAGCGATCCTGAGCGGTCGCATAGGCCTCGTTGGCCTGCTTGACCTGGTAGTCGCGGTAAACCTGTAGCGCATTGACCGCAGCTTCACCTTCTTCACGACTGGCCTTGAGGAATGCGGCCATGGTGGCCGGGCCAAGGTCATTTGCCTGGATCGCCTTGACTGCTTGGTCCAGTTTGTCACGCCAAGCCACGCGGCTTGTTTTGGTCGCCTCAAAAAGAGCAATTTCTTGCGGGCTGGCCGATGAGGCTTGCATCAATTGAAAAAGACGATTGGCCTCGACCCGGTTGGCGGCAATCGCGTCGACATGGACGCTGGTCGGGTGCTCATGCACAGAGGCCAGGGGCCCGTCGGGCGCATGCTGAAATGCAAGCAGCACCTGCATGCGGTTTTGCACAATTTTGTCGATTGACTGATCGGCCAACATGGCGGGCTGCATCGCGTCGTCGTGCAGGGTCTTGATGCTGTCCCTGGCCGACGCCTGGCCCCAGTAACTGACACCAATCACGGCCCACATGGCAGCCGAAAAAATGACAATCACAGCGACAAAACGGTGCGTGATGCGGATATTTTCAAACATATGAACTCCTGAACGTATTGATGGTAATCGATTGGTGGCAGCCTTTTGCGTCCTGACTGAGCAACCAGGGCTGTGCAAAATCTGTCAGTGACGCGCGCGCCTGGCATTGCTGCAAGGCCAGCCACTGGTCAATGTCAGCGGGCTCGCTGAGCGTGCGCAGCGCGCCGTAGGCGATCTCGGCTTCAGGGTGGCGGCGACGCAGGAAGTTGAGCCATTGTTTAAGCCGCCCGGCCTGCTGGCGACGCTCCAGGCGCGTGCACACCAGATGCCAGAATTCGGCAATGAAGGGCAGCAGCGCCACCCAGTTGATAGCCGGGTGCTGCACCGGGCCTGCCATCGCCGCCTGAACCGCCAGGGCCAAGCCCGGGTCGGTCACCATGCCACGGCCCAACATCAAGCTGTCACAGCCCGACACCGCGCGACAGCGCAGCGCGTCTTGCACATTCCAGATTTCGCCATTGGCCACCACCGGGATGCGAAGCTCGGCGCGAATGTCGGCAATGCGCTCCCAGTAGGCCGGCGGACGGTAGGCGTCGGCCTTGGTACGGGCGTGCACCACCAACTCGCTGGCGCCTCCCGCCTGCAGCGCGAGTGCGCATTCCAGCGCACGTGAATCGTCATGAACGCCTAGGCGCATCTTGGCCGACACCGGCATGGCCGCCGGGACGGCGCGGCGCACTGCGGCCACAATCGCCCATAGCAATTCGGGCTCATCAAGCAAGGCAGCCCCGCCACCATGGCGATTGACCGTTTTGGCCGGGCAACCAAAATTCAGGTCAATACCGGGCGGCCCCAGCGTGGCCAGGCGGGCGGCATTCTCTGCCAGGCAAACCGGGTCCGAGCCCAGTAGTTGGGGCCGCACCGGCACACCCGACAAAGTACAGCCGCCATTGAGCAGCTCGGGCACGACGCGCTTGAACACCTGTTCGGGCAGCAGCGTATCGCTCACGCGGATGAACTCCGACACGCAACGGTCCACGCCGCCAATGCGCGTCAGAATGTCACGCAGCACAAAATCAAGCAAGCCCTCCATGGGCGCGAGAAGAATCGTCATCTGGTCTTAAGAACTTGTACTGCGCCCCGCCAGATCAGCCAGCATCACGCTGGAATCGTCCAGGCGCACGGCGAGAATGCTGGCGATATTGCGGTAAATGATGTGTGCGCTTTCAGGGTTCGTGTCAATGAGTTCGCGGTAGAAGCGCATCGTCACGGTGTCACGCGTGGCGCGCACCGTCGCAGAGCGCAACTGCTGGCTCACCAGCGCCATCTCGCCCACGCATTGGCCGGCGCTGAGCCGAGCCAGTTCGACCACCTGGCCGTTGCGCAGTTTCTCCACCCGGACTTCACCCGCGATCAGCACAAAGAACGACTCGCCAATATCTTGCTCATTGAACAGCACCTCACCGGCCTTGACCGAAAAATACTCAGCCATCGCCAGCGTGCGCATCAGGCAGTCCGGCGTCATGCCTTTGAAAATCGGCACCTGCTGCTTAATCTTTTGCAGAATGGCGGGATCAAGCTTGAAGGCGGGTGGACGCGCAATCACTTCAGCGCGCACATTTTCGGCGGACATTTGAACAATGGCGGGATCAACTTTCATGGTCGTTCATGTTACACGGCCCGCATGGGGCGTTAGGACAAAAGAGAAGCAAAAAATGACCCGCCACCGCTTGGGATGCACCGACATGGTGCTGTCATAATTGTCGGCCGAACACGAAGGGAAAAAGATGTCATGCCCGCCAGCTGATCTGAAAAAGAAAAGCGATGAACTGCTCTTCAAGTGGTGGACTTACCTCAAGTCGCCGGACTTTGAGCCCTTCGTCGAGTTTGCGGTCTGCCTGTCGAGTTTTTCTGACTTCTTGCAGAATCAGGGTCTGTCGGGACTGCACCAGTTGTCGCACCAACTTGAGCATAAGGTGCTGGCGCTGTTTGATGAAGCTGACCAGCACCAGATGTCGGTCGATAGCCTGAACGAGTTGTGCACCCAGATCGAGTCACTGGGTGTTCGGGTCACGCATTTCATCGACAGCAACAGCCGTCCGATGGAGCAGCGGCGCGAGACTCAGGAGGCCGGCATTGCCAGCAGTCTTGACGCAACGCAACGGGTCTGGTTCATCGGCAATAGCGTCAGTTCCTGGCGCGCGCTGATGACGCAACTCACCTACTTCGGCATCCAGGCCGAGCCACACCCTTTGCAAGGCGTTCCCTGCGAAGCGCAAGAGCCGAGTATCCTGCTGTTTGATACACGCGACCTGGCGCTGGCAAGCGCGTGCGACCATATCCAGGCCTTGCGCACGCGTTTTTCGGCCAGCAAACTGCTGGTGTACTCACAGCTGACCGACTTCAACAGCGTCAAAGTCATGCTCCGCGCAGGCTGCGACCTGTGCTTTGCCGCAAGCACGCCGCAGTCCACCATCCTGGGCCGGATCATCGAACTCTGCAGCAATGAAGAGGAGCCGCCCTACCGCGTTTTGGTGGTGGAGGACTCGCCCACGGCCAGCATGTCAATCCAGCGCACACTCAAGCAAACTGGGATCGAATCGTTCGCCGTGGCCAACCCGGCCGAGGTGCTCAATGGACTGCGCCAGTTTCAGCCAGACCTGGTGCTGATGGACATGTACATGCCAGACTGCACCGGTGTGGAGGCAACGCGCGTCATTCGCCAGCATGCCGAGTTCCTGTCAACACCGGTGGTGTACTTGTCTGGCGATGGCGATATGGCGCTGCAGGTGGACGCCTTGCGCCTGGGCGGCGACCATTTCCTGACCAAGCCCTTTAACCCGGTCTTTCTCAACGCAGTGGTCAAAAGCAAGATTGAACGCTATCGGGCGCTGCGCCGCTCGATGCAGAATGACGGCCTGACCGGCCTGTTCAACCACCGCACCATCAAGGAAAAACTCAATGCGGCGATTAATGAGGCCGCTAGCAGCGGCAAACAGATCGCTGTGGCGATGATTGACATTGACCAGTTCAAAACCGTCAACGACAACTATGGCCACCCGACCGGCGACCAGGTGATTCGCAGCCTGGCCTGGCTGCTCAAACAAAGGCTGCGCAAGACCGATCTGGTCGGGCGCTATGGGGGCGAGGAATTTTTGGTGATCTTGCCCGGCTCAGATTTCAATCAGGCTTTTGAGATTCTTGACCGCATCCGGGTTGATTTCAGTCGCATCAGGCACCCGTTCGAGGAGCGCTGGTTCAAGTCCACTTTTTCAGCCGGCGTGTCGCATTTCCCAAGCACCCGCAACGCGGAAGCACTGGTCAATGAGGCCGATCAAATGCTGTATGACGCCAAACTCGGCGGGCGCAACTGCATTCTCACACGCGGCTAGCGCAGCGGTTCAACCGGCGCTACGCTGGCCTCCAACGGGCTGGCCAACACCTTGTCAATGCGCTTGCCATCCAGGTCCAGCACTTCAAATTGCCATTCGCCGCAGTCAATGCGTTCACCGAGCGCGGGCAAATGGCCCGACACCGACATCAGCAATCCCGCCACCGTGTTGTAGCGGCCGCGGTCTTCTTCGGGCAGCTCATCAATCGCCAGGCGAACCTTGAGCTCACTCACCGGCATCAGACCATCAAGCAACCAGGAACCGTTCTCGCGCTGTGTGGCCCAGGCATCAATCTGCGCGCCCGGCTGCAATTCACCCGTGATGGCCTCCAGCAGATCACGCGGCGTCAGCAAGCCCTGTACCACGCCATATTCGTCCACCACCAGCACAAAGCGCCCCGCTTTGGCGCGGAACTGCTCCAGCAACTCCATGCCGCTGAGCGTCTCTGGCACAAAAGTGGCGGGAGTGACGTAGGCCTGCAATGTGCCTGGCGCATCCGGGCCCAGTTGCAGCAAGCGCGCCACGCTGATCTTGCCAATCACGTCATCGAGTGAGCCGCGGCACACCGGGTACCAGGAATGAGCACCTCTCTCGCCACCCGCGCCGGCCCGCTTCAGGCTGTCGGCCACCGTACTGGCAGCATCAAGCCACTCCACGTCTGTGCGCGGCACCATCAGCGAGGTCAAGGGTCGGTCGTCCAAGCGGAAGACGTTTTGCACCATCTGATGTTCATGCTGCTCAATCACACCGGCATCGACGCCTTCTTCGAGGCTGGCGGTAATCTCTTCTTCGGTCACCGCGCGTGCGCCGGACGTGTCGATGCGCAACAATTTGAGCACGGCGGCTGTGGTACCCGAAAGAAGACTCACAAAGGGACCGGCGGCGGCGGCCAGCCACATCATCGGTCTTGCGACCGCACGCGCCACGATTTCGGGGTACAAAACGCCAATCCGCTTGGGCACCAACTCGCCAAAAATGATGGTGATGAACGTGATCAACGTGACCACAATCGCAGTGGCCGAAATAGCAGCTGCTTTGTCAGCGACGCCCCAGCCTTGCAACCAGGCCGCCACACCGGCGCTGAAGGCGGCCTCGCCCACAATGCCGTTGAGCACACCGATAGACGTGATGCCAACCTGCACGGTGGACAAAAATTGATTCGGATTTTCCAGCAGCGACAGCGCGGCAGTTGCACCTTTGTCACCCGCTTCGGCCATGGCATTGAGGCGCGCTTTGCGACTGGCGGCCAATGCCAGCTCTGACATGGCAAACACACCATTGAGCAGGGTGAGAAACGCAATTAACAAAATTTCCATGAATCACAGGCGAGAATAAACACCATGGCACTTTACTTGATTGGCGACGTGCAGGGCTGCAACAGCGCCTTGCAGCGCTTGCTGGACAAAATTTCGTTCTCCCCGAGCCGCGACACCCTGTTCCTTTTGGGCGATCTGGTGAACCGCGGGCCGGACTCGGCCGGTGTGTTGCGCCGTCTGATGGGCTATGGCGCTGCAGCCCAATGTCTGCTGGGCAACCATGACCTGCATTTGCTGGCCGTCGCCCACGGCGGGCGTAAGCCGGGGCGCAAAGACACGCTCCAGGACATTCTGGAGGCGCCCGACCGGCAGGCAATGCTGGACTGGCTCAGGTGGCAGCGCATGGCAATACTGGAACAGGTCGCCGGGCATGAGGTCCTCATGGTGCACGCCGGCGTTTTGCCGAGCTGGACCGCAACCCAAACCATGGCCTTGGCGAAGGAGGTGGAGTCGGTGCTGCGCAGCCCAGCGCTGGGCGGGTTCCTGCAGCAAATGTATGGCAATCAACCCGATCATTGGGATGAGACCCTCACCGGCACAGATCGCTTGCGCGTGATCGTCAACGCGCTCACGCGCCTGCGTTTTTGCACCCCGACCGGTCATATGGACTATGCGGTCACTGGCGGGGTTGATGCGGCGCCGCCCGGATATCTGCCATGGTTTGAGGTGCCAGAGCGCCAGACCTCGGGCGTGATGCTGGCATTTGGTCACTGGTCCACGTTGGGCTGGCTGGGACGCCCTGATGTGCTGTCGCTCGACACGGGCTGCGTTTGGGGCGGTGCCTTAAGCGCCCTGCAGTTGGAGAGCGTCAATGGGCAGCTGCAGCAGGCGTTGGTTCAAGTGCAATGTCAGCAAGCCCAGAAACCCGGCTAGCCGGGCGGGCAGCAACAGACATTAGGCCGACTTGAACAGCGCTGCAACCCGGCGCTTGGACTTGATGTTGGCGGATACGGTGCGCGCACCCTGCCGGCCCGCAGCGGCCTCCCAGGAGGGCGTCTCTGCTTTAGCCACCGACGGTTCGTAGGGCTTGTCAAAAAACGGGTCGCGCGACGCGGGCACCGGTCGGGAAAAGTCGCGCCGGGGAGCTCGCTCGGCCCGGGCAAATTGACCTTCATGGGCCACATCGCGCAGGTTGCCGACCCGATGGGTGCCATGACGGGAGTCGTTTTGCGCCCCTTCGGCATACATGCGGTGGCCATCATTGATACGGCCCTGCTTGCGGATGTCGGGCAGGTTTTCGTCAAATTCGATGGCTTCGAGTTCGATTTTGGTGTTGAGCAGCTTCTCAATGTCGGCCACCAAACGCAGGTCGCTCTTGGCCACAAAACTGACGGCCAGACCCGCAGCGCCAGCGCGCCCGGTGCGACCAATGCGGTGCACGTAGTCTTCGGCATTGAAGGGAACGTCAAAATTGAAGACGGCCGGAACGTCTTTGATGTCCAGGCCGCGCGCGGCCACATCGGTGCAAACCAGCAAATCGACCTCGCCGCTTTTGAAGGCTTCGAGGGCCTTCAAGCGCTCATCCTGGCTCTTGTCGCCATGCAGTGCCGTGGTTTTCAGACCCTCATGTTCGAGGGATCGGGCCAGACGGGCGCAACCGAGTTTGCTATTGACAAACACAAAGGCCTGTTTCATGCCGCGTGACTTCAGAATCTGGTGCAAGGCATGGCGCTTGTCGTCAGCGTCCACACTGTAGAAATGCTGTTCCACGGTGGAGGCAGCGGCGTTGGAGCGCGCCACTTCAATCGTCACCGGGTCTTGCAAATAGCTGCTGGCCAGGCGTTTGATCTCGGATGAGAACGTCGCCGAAAACAGCAGCGTGGTGCGCTGCTTGGGCAAATAGCTCAGGATGCGCTGCAGGTCGGGCAAAAAGCCGATATCGAGCATGCGGTCGGCCTCGTCGAGCACCACATATTCAACCTGGTTAAGCACACAATTCTTGGCTTCAATGTGGTCCAGCAAGCGCCCCGGCGTGGCCACCAGCACTTCCACACCCTTTTTAAGCTCCAGCGTCTGGGGCTTCATGTCCATACCGCCAAACACCACGGCACTGCGCAAGTTGGTATGGACCGCGTAGTCTTTAATGGCTTGTGCTACCTGGTCGGCCAGTTCACGCGTAGGCAGCAGCACGAGCGCACGCACCGGGTGGCGCGCTGGTGAAGTGGACGTGTTTTCGTGCTTGAGCATGCGCTGCAGCAAAGGCAGGGCAAAAGCGGCGGTCTTGCCGGTGCCGGTCTGGGCGGCGCCCATCACGTCACGGCCTTGCAGCACAACCGGAATCGCTTGCGCCTGGATCGGCGTCATCGACTCGTAGCCCATGTCGGCGACGGCGCGCGCCAGCGGGGCCGCCAATTGCAGCTGGGCAAAAGCCATGGGAAGGGTATCGGGGGTCAGTTCAGTCATCAAATCGGTCATTCATAGCCAAGGTTAAGTGCTATTTATCCAATAGCTGATGTAGCCCCCAGGGCCGGGGACAAACGGACATTATCCTCTATGCAGAAAACTGCCGTGCGGCCAAGCGCCATCTGCCGCCGCAAGAGGTCGCTAAAATACAAGAGAAAGGTCTAGTTCATGAAAATTTTTTATCGCCCCTTCTACCAGTCCGAAGCTACGCAATTCCTCGATCAGATCAAGGCTAAAAACCCTGAACTGGCCGTGAAGCAGCGCCAGGGGCTGCAACTGCTTTGGGACAAAGCGGTCGACTGGAGCGCATGGCGCGAGTACCGCGCCGCGCAGGTCAAACAAAATCCCTACGTCTACCAGACGCGCGTCGATTAAAAAAAATTGGCCTCTAGCCCCCTGAAAAAGGAGGCTTTTAGCTATAATTTAGATAGCAAAATGATTGCCTGGCATGGTTGACAGCGCTGAGCTGCTGGCCCAATTCAAGCCCGACTCATCCGGTATGCCCGACGTGGTGGACCACGTCGCGGTCGCCCGGCTGTATGGCGAGCCGCTGTTTACCCTGCCGCGCGACCTGTACATTCCGCCCGATGCTCTGGAAGTCTTTCTGGAGGCCTTTGAAGGGCCGCTGGATCTGCTCTTGTACCTGATCCGCAAGCAAAACTTCAATATTCTTGATATCCCCATGGCGGGGATGACGCGCCAGTACCTGGTCTACGTCGAAGAAATTCGCGGCCGCAACCTGGAACTCGCCGGCGAATACCTGTTGATGGCGGCGATGCTGATTGAAATCAAGTCCCGCATGTTGCTGCCGCCCAAGAAGGTGGCCGAAGGGCAGGAGCCCGAAGACCCGCGTGCCGAACTGGTGCGCCGCCTGCTGGAGTACGAGCGCATGAAACTTGCCGCCGCGCGGCTCAACGCCGTGCCGCAGTTTGGCCGCGACTTCCTGCAGGCGCAGGTGTTCATTGAACAATCGCTGCAGCCGCGCTTTCCAGACGTGAGTGTGCTCGAACTGCAAGAAGCCTGGAACGCGATCTTGAAGCGTGCCAGGCTGGTTCAGCACCATAAAATTACGCGTGAAGAATTGTCGGTGCGCGAGCACATGAGCCTGGTGCTCAAGAAATTGCAGGGGCACCGCTTTGTCGAATTTGAAGACTTGTTTGACCCGGCCAGCGGAGCGTCGGTGCTGGTCGTGACTTTCATCGCCATGCTTGAGCTGGCCAAGGAAACCCTGATCGAGATCACGCAGGCCGAAGTATTTGCCCCCATTTACGTCCGCCTGGCCTATTCACTCAACTGAAGCCCCGCATGAATGCAAAAACCGTGAACGCCACCGCCACTCTTCATTTCGACGTACTCATAGTTGGCAGCGGCCTGGCCGGACTAAGTGCCGCCTTGCTGTTGGCGCCAACCCGGCGCGTAGCTGTTATCACCAAGCGCGCCATGAATGACGGCTCCAGTGGCTGGGCCCAGGGCGGCATTGCGGCGGTGTGGAACAAGGACGACAGCTTTCAGGCCCACATCGACGACACCCTGGTAGCGGGCGCGGGCTTGTGCGATCTTGAAGCCACCCGTTTCGTGGTTGAAAACGCGCCTGAGGCGATTGCGTGGCTGCAGACCATGGGCGTGCCATTTTCGGAAGAAGACGGTCAACTGCACCTGACCCGCGAGGGCGGCCACAGCGCGCGGCGCATCGTGCACGTGACAGACGCCACCGGCGCCGCCGTGCAAAACACCCTGATTGAACATGCGCGCCAAATCCCAAATATCACGCTGTTTGAAAACCACACGCTGGTGGACCTGATCACCAGCGCCAAACTGGACCCGCTGGGCAACCACCAGGCCGGTGCCAATCGCTGCCTGGGTCTCTATGCGCTCGACGAGGGCCAGGATGAAGTGCTCACCTTCGAGGCCCCGCACACCATTTTGGCCACTGGCGGCGCCGGCAAGGTTTACCTTTACACCACCAACCCCGACACGGCCACCGGCGACGGCATTGCTGCGGCTTGGCGCGCAGGCTGCCGCGTGCAAAACATGGAGTTCATTCAATTCCACCCAACCTGCCTGTTCCACCCGCATGCCAAGTCCTTCCTGATCAGCGAAGCGGTGCGCGGCGAAGGCGGGCGTTTGTTGCTGCCCGACGGCACACGCTTCATGCCACAGCACGATGCCCGCGCCGAACTCGCACCGCGCGACGTCGTGGCCCGCGCCATTGACTTTGAGATGAAAAAGGGCGGTTTTGACTGTGTCTATCTCGACATTTCACACCAGCCGCTGGCCTTCCTGATGGCTCACTTCCCCAATATCTATGCGCGTTGTCTGGAGCTGGGCATTGATATTTCCAAGCAACCCATTCCCGTGGTGCCGGCCGCCCACTACACCTGTGGTGGCGTGCTGGCTGACCTGGACGGCCGCGCCGACCTGAGCGGCCTGTACGCCATTGGGGAGACCGCCTGCAGTGGCCTGCATGGCGCCAACCGACTGGCCAGCAATTCACTGGTGGAATGCATGGTGTTCGCGCGCTCCGCCACACAAATCATCATTCAGACCCCGGCGGCAGAACCACGGGAACTGCCCGCCTGGGACGACAGCCGCGTGAGCGACCCGGATGAAGCCGTGGTGATCTCGCACAACTGGGACGAGTTGCGCCGCTTCATGTGGGACTACGTCGGCATTGTGCGCACCAACAAGCGACTCGAGCGTGCCGCCCACCGCATCGAGCTGCTCAAGGGCGAAATTCATGAGTTCTATTCCACCTTTCACGTCACCCATGACCTGCTGGAACTGCGCAACCTGGTGCAAGTAGCAGACTTGATTGTGCGATCAGCCCAGTCCCGCCACGAAAGCCGTGGCTTGCACTTCAGTCGTGATTACCCGCAAACCGATACCATCGCCAAGACAACCATTCTGGTGCCTTGAGACGCCCTAAACTTGCCACAGGAAATCCTTATCATGCTGCGTACCCTGCTTAAATCCAAGATCCATCGCGTCACCGTCACCGACTGTGAACTGCATTACGAAGGCTCCTGCGCCATCGACGAGGACCTGCTTGACGCGGCCAATCTGCTTGAGAACGAACAGGTTCACATCTGGAACATCAACAATGGCGAGCGTTTCGTCACCTACGCCATCCGTGGCGAGCGCGGCACCGGGATCATCTCGGTCAACGGCTCTGCGGCCCGCCGCGCGGCCGTGGGCGACCTGATCATCATTGCTGCCTTTGCCCAGGTGCCTGAGGCGCAACTTGCCGGATTCAAGCCGCAGTTGGTGTTTGTCGACGCCCACAACCGCTTGCAGCACCAACGCTCACACATTCCGGTGCAGGCGGCCGCCCACCCGCAAGAAGGATAGCCTTATGACAACAAGCCTTGAATCGCCCAGCGCCACACCGTACGGCACACTACCCCCAAACGCGGCAGCGCCAGCGCGCAAGCCCATCAGCTTGCCGCGTCTGTTGGAAATGCACGCACGCGGCGAGAAACTCACCATGCTCACCGCCTACGACGCCACCTTTGCCGCAGTGGCCGACGCCGCTGGCGTAGAGTGCATTCTGGTCGGCGATTCGCTCGGTATGGTGTGCCAGGGCCTGTCCAGCACCATGGGCGTGTCGCTGCAAACCATGTGCTACCACATTGAAAGTGTCGCACGTGGCCTGCGCCGCGCGCAGGCCACGGCCTGGCTGATTGGCGACATGCCTTACGGCACCTATCAAGAATCGCGCGAGCAAGCCTTGCGCAGCGCGGCCGTGCTGATGCAGGCTGGCGCCCACATGGTCAAACTCGAAGGCGGCGGCTGGACCGCTGATACCGTGCGCTTCCTGGTCGAGCGCGGCATCCCGGTGTGCGCCCACTTGGGCCTGACACCGCAAACCGTGCATGCGCTGGGTGGTTACCGGGTTCAAGGCAAGACGCTGGAGTCGGCCGCCCTCATGAAACGCCAGGCCCATGCGTTGCAAGATGCGGGGGCTACCCTGCTGGTGTTGGAAATGGTGCCCGCTGCGCTCGCCGCTGAGCTCACCCAGGAGCTCAAGTCCTGCGCCACCATCGGCATCGGCGCGGGCAACGGCACTGCCGGCCAGGTGCTGGTGCTGCACGACATGCTGGGCATCAACCTGGGCAAGATGCCCAAGTTTGTGCGCAACTTCATGACCGGTGCACCGGGTGTCAAGGAAGCCATGCAAGCGTATGTGGCAGCCGTGAAAAGCGGCAGCTTCCCGGACAACGCGCTACACGCCTGGTAGTTTTCAATCATCAGTTGGAGACAGAGCAAATTTGACTTCGTGTAAATCTTGGTCTGTCCCACAAAATATCATGCTTATCGTCAACACCATCGCCGAACTGCGCCAGCACCTGAGCGCCTACAAGCATCCCGCCTTTGTGCCGACCATGGGCAATCTGCACGAGGGGCATCTGGCGCTGGTGCGCCAAGCCAAGCCGCTGGGCGACGTGCTGGTGGTCAGTATTTTTGTCAACCGGCTGCAGTTCTTGCCGCACGAAGACTTTGACACCTACCCGCGCACCTGGGAGGCCGACTGCCAGGCGCTGCAGGCCGCTGGCTGCGATGTGCTGTTTGCACCGAGTGAGCAAGAGCTCTACCCCGAGCCCCAGACCTTCACGGTGCAACCTCCGGCCGAATTGGCCAGCATTCTGGAAGGCCATTTCCGGCCCGGTTTCTTTGTCGGCGTCAGCACCGTGGTGATGAAACTGTTTGCCTGCGTGCAACCGCGCGTGGCGGTTTTTGGTCAAAAGGATTACCAGCAACTGATGGTAATCCGGCGTATGGTGCGCCAATTTACCCTGCCGATTGCGGTGCTGGGCGGTGCCACCCTGCGCGCACCGGACGGCTTAGCCCTGTCATCACGCAACAACTACCTCAGCCCTGCGGATCGTCTGGAAGCGGTGCAACTGTCCTATTCGCTGGGTGCCATGGCAAAAGCGTTGCACGCTGGCGCGACCGACCTGGCCGAACTGGAGCAGCAAGCCATGCGCGACCTGAGCGCGCGTGGCTGGCAACCCGACTACCTGGTCGTGCGGCGCCGCGTTGACTTACAGCTACCCAAGGCAGATGAGCTCACCACACTGGCGCAAAACGAAGGCCTGGTGCTGCTGGGCGCGGCCCGGATTGGCCCGACCCGGCTGATTGACAACCTCGAAGTCTGAGGCGCCCCGCCTTGGGTGTTAACGCTCAAGGAAGTGGCGTCAACTTGGCCACGCTCAGCGCCAGCCACTTGACACCATGGCGCGGGAAGTTGATTTGGGCCCGGGCGTCGTCGCCCACGCCTTCGAGCACTTGCACCGTGCCCTCGCCAAATTTGGCGTGAAAAACCTTCATGTTGACGCGCATGCCATGCGCTGGCGTTGCCTTCTGGATCGGCACTGGAGCCGCCGAAAATTTGGAATAATTTACATCAAATTCGCCTCTATCCCCCGTGTATCTTGAGTTAGTAGCTTCAGAATATGTAGCGCCACCAGCACCAAAGCCTTGATTCTTCGGCGTGATCCATTTCAATGCCGCTTCTGGCAACTCGTCAAAAAACCGGCTTTTCGGGTTGTAGCGCGTCTGCCCATGCAGCATACGGGTTTGGGAATGGCTCAGGTACAGCAGCTTGCGCGCACGGGTAATCGCCACGTACATCAGGCGGCGTTCTTCCTCCAGCCCATCGCGGTCGCTCATCGAGTTCTCGTGCGGGAACAAGCCTTCTTCGATGCCGGTGATGAAAACACAGTCAAACTCCAGGCCCTTGCTGGAATGCACCGTCATGAGCTGGATCGCATCCTGCCCGGCTTGCGCCTGGTTGTCGCCCGCTTCCAGCGCCGCGTGCGACAGGAATGCTGCCAGCGGTGACAGCGTTTCACCGGTCTCAAGATCGGGCGCGGGCTCGTCCAGCACCGGCTGATTGAGGTCCAAGCCCTGTGACGCGGGCGATTGGGTCAAGGCTTGGCCCTGTTCGTCCACGGACAACTCCGCAGAATCACGGCCAAAGTTTTCCAGCGAGACAAAGCTCTCGGCCGCGTTGACCAGCTCTTCCAGATTCTCCACCCGGTCCGCGCCTTCGCGGTCGGCCCGGTAATGCGCGATCAGCCCGCTGTGCGCCAGCACTTGCTCGACAATCTCGCTCAACTTCAGACCCAGGGTCTGCTCGCGCAACACGTCAATGCCCGCCATGAAGGCGCCAATGTTGGTGCCCGCCTTGCCGCCCAGGCCACTCACCGCGTCACTGAGCGAGCAGCCGCTGGCGCGCGCCACGTCCTGCAGTTGCTCCAGGCTGCGCAGACCAATGCCGCGCGGCGGAAAGTTCACCGCGCGCAGGAAGCTGGTGTCATCGCGCGGGTTCTCCAGCAGGCGCAGGTAAGCCAGCGCATTCTTGATTTCAGCGCGCTCGAAAAAGCGCAAGCCGCCATACACCTTGTACGGCATGGCGGCGTTGAACAAGGCGGTTTCAATCACCCGGCTTTGCGCATTGCTGCGGTACAGCACGGCAATCTCTTTGCGCTCCATGCCCTCGCGCACCAATTGCTTCATCTCGTCCACCATCCACTGCGCCTCGGCAAAGTCGGTGGTGGCCTCGAACACGCGCACCGGCTCGCCCGGGCCTTGCGCGGTGCGCAGGTTCTTGCCCAGCCGCTTGCTGTTGTGGCTGATGAGCTCGTTGGCCGAGTCCAGGATATTGCTGCCGCTGCGGTAGTTTTCTTCCAGCTTGATCTGGTGTTTGACCTTGAACTCGCGCACAAAGTCGGCCATGTTGCCCACGCGCGCACCGCGAAAGGCGTAGATGCTCTGGTCGTCATCACCCACGGCCAGCACGCAGCCGCTCGGGTTGAATGCATCATCCAAAGAGCCGTGCGCGCCGGTGCCTGCCAGCATCTTGATCCACGCATACTGCAGCTTGTTGGTGTCCTGAAACTCGTCGATCAGGATGTGGCGAAAACGCCGCTGGTAGTGTTCGCGAATCGGGTCGTTGTCGCGCAGTACTTCATAGCTGCGCAGCATCAGTTCGCCAAAATCGACCACGCCTTCGCGCTGGCACTGGTCTTCATACAACTGGTAAATCTCGACCTTCTTGCGCGTGTCCTCGTCGCGCACTTCCACTATGTTGGGGCGCAGACCCTCCTCTTTGCAACCGCCGATGAACCACTGCATTTGCTTGGCCGGATAGCGCTCATCATCGATCGTGAACTGCTTGTACAGGCGCTTGATGCTGGACAACTGGTCCTGCGTGTCGAGTATCTGAAAGCTCTGCGGCAGGTTCGCCAGCTTGTAATGAGCACGCAAAAAACGGTTGCACAGGCCATGGAAGGTGCCAATCCACATGCCGCGCACGTTGACCGGCAGCATCGCTATCAAGCGCGTCATCAGCTCCTTGGCGGCCTTGTTGGTGAAGGTGACGGCCAGCACGCCGCCAGGTGACACCTGCCCGGTTTGCAGCAGCCAGGCAATGCGCGTGGTCAGCACCCGGGTCTTGCCGGAGCCCGCGCCAGCCAGAATCAAGGCGTGCTCGGCCGGCAGCGTCACCGCAGCACGCTGCTCGGGGTTAAGGTGCTGCAGCAGTGGAGCATCCGGTGGGCTTTGTTGTGTAATTGCAGAAGACATGGCCCGATTGTAGAAAGCGCACCGATGACCCCACACGCCCTGCCCCGCCGCGCCTGGACCTGGTTTCTGGCCGCGCTCCTGCTGACAAGCCCTTTGGCGCACAGCCAGGCGGTGTGCAGCAGCGACGCTCAAGCCGCACCCAAGCTGCTGTTTGAGCGCTTCATCAACGCGGATTGCGAATCCTGCTGGAGCGACGCTGCCACCGCAGTGGCGCCGCCCGGCGCGTTGGCACTGGACTGGATTGTGCCGGGCAGCCAGGGCGAAGAGGCCGCGCTGGCAGGCGCTGCCAGCCGGGACGCGCTGCTGCGGCTGAGTGCGCTCCAACGTGATCGGCCGCACGCCCAGAGCAGCGAAAAAACCAAGGTGCACGGATGGCCTGGCGCGAGCCTGCGGGTCGCCCATGGGCCGGCGCTGGGCGGCTATGTCGGCGCCTCCATTGCCTTGAGCCTGCCTGCGAATCAAGCACCGAACGCGCCGTTGCAGGCCTGGCTGGTGCTGGTGGAAACACTGCCGGCAGGCTTCGAGGGTTCGCCGGTACCACGAAATCTGGTCAGAAACGTGTTCCAGCCCACGTGGAATATGCGTGATGCGCTATCTATTAAAGAGCACCTGAGCTTCAAGGAAATTCGGCCACTGAACATTCCCGAGGGTGCAAAGTCCGAGCGCTTGCGGGTGTTCGGTTGGGTGCAGGATGCGACTGGCCGGGTGGCCATCGCGGCCGAGTCGATCTGCCCGAGTGAACAAACCGAGTAAGCAGGGCGCGCAACTACCGTAGAATCAGGCACCGGGCCCAAGCAATTGCGGCCCGGTTTTTTGTTTCTGCCCTGCTCGCTCAGTGCATGCCTACAAAACCCGGGTCCAGTCCAAGCGCCCCAATTTTGTCAATTCGACACAGGAGCTTGGGACCATGGAAATTTTTGACTACGACAACATTCTTTTATTGCCACGCAAATGCCGCGTGGAAAGCCGCTCGGAATGCGACGCCAGCGTCGAACTGGGTCAGCACCGCTTTCGCATCCCGGTGGTTCCCGCCAACATGAAAACCGTGGTCGATGAATCCATTTGCGTCTGGCTGGCGCAAAACGGCTACTTTTATGTGATGCACCGCTTTGATCTGGACAATGTGCAGTTCGTCAAAGACATGAAGGCACGCGGTCTGTATGCCTCGATCTCCTTGGGCGTCAAAAAGCCGGACTACGACACCGTTGACCAGTTGCTGGCACTGGGCCTGGTGCCCGACTACATCACGATCGACATCGCCCACGGGCATGCCGACAGCGTAAAAAACATGATCGGCTACCTCAAAGAGAAAATGCCCGCCGTGTTCATCATCGCCGGCAACGTGGCCACGCCGGAAGCCGTGATTGACCTGGAAAACTGGGGCGCCGACGCCACCAAGGTCGGCATCGGGCCGGGCAAGGTCTGCATCACCAAACTCAAGACCGGCTTTGGCACGGGCGGCTGGCAACTCAGCGCGGTGAAATGGTGCGCCCGCGTGGCAACCAAACCGATCATCGCCGACGGCGGCATCCGCGAGCACGGCGACATTGCCAAATCGATCCGCTTTGGCGCCACCATGGTCATGATTGGTTCGATGCTGGCCGGCCACGAAGAGAGCCCGGGCAAGACCGTCGAAGTGGACGGCAAGCTGTACAAGGAGTATTACGGCTCCGCCAGCGACTTCAACAAAGGTGAATACAAGCACGTCGAAGGCAAGCGCATTCTCGAGCCAGTCAAAGGAAAACTCGCCGATACGCTGATCGAGATGGAGCAAGACGTGCAAAGCTCGATCAGCTACTCGGGCGGCAAAAAGCTGATGGACATTCGCAAGGTCAATTACGTGACGCTCGGTGGCGACAACGCTGGCGAACACCTGCTGATGTAGACCGCACCGCGCGTCGCGCAAGTGCGCAATCCGGTCCCGGCCGGTACAGGCTCTGACGCAACCGTCAGTTGTTCGACAGCCAGATCGGTGTACACCCCCTCAATCGCGTCCTGCGATAAGACCTGTTTTTGGAAGGGGAAGCAATGAACATTGCGGTACTGGGCATCGGCCAAATGGGCTACCGGCTGGCACGGCGCCTGTGCGAAGTTGGTTACAACGTACACGCGTGGAACCGCACGCGCCAGAAGGCCGAGCAACTGGCACCAATTGGCGCCACCATTCACGCCGACGCGGCACAGGCCGTGCGCGCGGCAGACTTCGTTCTGTGCTTTCTGGACAATGGTCCGGTGGTGGATGAGGTGCTTTTTGCTGGCCAAGTAGCCCAGGCGCTCCAGCCCGACACGCTGGTGATCGATTTTTCCTCAATTTCACCCAGCGAAGCACGCGACCACGCCGCTCGACTGAGCGCCATCGGCATCAGCCATCTCGATGCCCCAATGTCTGGAGGCACCTTGGGGGCAGAACAAGGCACCCTGGCCATCATGGTCGGCGGCAAGCCAGCGGCCTTTGGCCGGGCCGAAGCCATCTTTCAAGTTTTTGGCCGTGCCACCCATGTGGGGCCACATGGCGCCGGCCAGTTAGCCAAGTTGGCCAATCAGATGATCGTGGGCATCACCATCGGTGCCGTCGCGGAGGCCCTGCTGCTGTGCGAAAAAGGCGGCGCCAAAATGGCCAAAGTCAGAGAAGCCATCATGGGCGGCTTTGCCGACAGCCGCGTCCTGCAAGTGCACGGCCAGCGCATGCTGGAGGGTGACTTTGCGCCCTATGGCCGCATGTCGATACAACTCAATGACTTGCGCAATGTGCTGGCCACTGCTAAAGAAATCGGCTTCGACGCCCCCGTGACTCAAATGCTCGAGAGGCTCTACAGCGACGGCATCGCGCACGGTCTGGGCGACCTGGACCAGTCCGCTTTGTTCATTGAGCTGGCCAGCCGCAACGGGATGAGCGCCGTCAAAGACCTGCTATGATCTCGCCCTGTCCAAATCGACGGACATGACCAGGAAAGCAGCGGGCCACCAACTCAATCTGTAGCGGGCATCAACCCCTCTTCCTGGGTCAAACCACAGTTTTAAAAAAGTGGGAACTTAGCTCAGCTGGTAGAGCAGCGGACTCTTAATCCGTAGGTCGAGAGTTCGAATCTCTCAGTTCCCACCATCTACAGCAAGGAAACCGCACTATCAGAACGGTAGTGCGGTTTTTCTCTTTGCGCTACGTGCAGCCACTGCGTAACCACAGGCGCGACTTCCACTCGGGGCAGTCAAACCAGGGTTGCCCGGATGCAATGACGGCGGCCATGTCCAAGCCAAGAATGACTTGCCACTGGCGCTTGGGCCATACAAGGCAGCCAGTCCCACGGCAGAAAGCACGCACCGGCGCAAGGACGGCAATGCGCTCCGGTCGCCAGCACTCAGCATCTTGTAGCGGAACTCACCGACTCTTGGATTTCTTAGCGCAGAAAAAGATAGAGAAGAATAATGATCAAGATAGTGCCACCACCGATGTACATAACAGGCTCCTCCTGTGTTCCCGACCCTCAACGAGGATGCATAGAAACACATAGGCGCTGATTGAAACATTGGCACGCGTGCCTGTCTGTGTGTTCGTGAACATAGCGCAATCGGCTAAAAAAAAGTTTCTCTGCCCGCGACGCGGTCTGCATTGCTTGGCTGACAGGCGTCCATAATGGGCGACCGCAAAAACACCTGTTCACGCCGGAGAAGCGCCATGAATCAGCCCCCCAAAGGCCGCAGCACATTGTTGGCTCGCACCTTTACCAGTATGGCCGCCATCATGGCGGGCTGCACATCCAGCACGGTACCGGTATCGCCAACGCAAGCGCCCGCCGCACCGCCACCGGTTACCCGTCTGCCCGTTGCGCCTGCCTTGCCCACCGTCTCTGGCGCCAGCAATGCCCGGGCCTATCGCAGCGATGCTGCCAAACACATTTACAGCAAGAATTCAGAACGCATATTTCACGGCCAGTTACCGCCCTTGCTCTATGCCATTGGTGTGTTGGAGGTGGAGGTCGATGGCAAGGGCCGGGTCACTGGCATGCACTGGTTGCGACCCCCCAAACACGCGCCTGAAGTGATCGCTGAGATTGAGCGAACGGTGCGCCAGGCCGCGCCGTTTCCGACGCCCGTGCGCATGGGTCGCGTGACCTACACCGACACCTGGCTCTGGCACAAAAGCGGGCGATTCCAGCTCGACACCCTGACGGAGGGGCAGCTCTAAAGACGCCTGGCTTTGCAGGGCAGACCGCAACCAGGCCGGGCCAGGCCAGCCAGTGCGGCCCGCAACGCAACCAGACCATTTCCTGCGCGCGATCAATGATTTGGCCTGTCTTTGGGATTAGGATGCTGGCCGAGCGTTAAGCCCGGGCTGTTAGGGCCCGCTCGGTAATATGTTGTGCATTTTGCCGTCAGATGCGGGAGGCAATGCTAGGCGCAAAGCGTGCCGTGTGGCTCTGCTACACAAACGATTTGCAACGACGCAGTGCGCCCGAAGCTGACGAGACAGATGTTCAATTTATTGCTGAACGGGCCCTTAAAACATCAAAACAGGAAATTGACATGACCACAGAACTCTCCCCTGCCGAATTTGCCCTGCGTGAAGCAGCCCGCGACTACCACCGCAATCCCACGCGCGGAAAAATCTCGGTCACCCCGACCAAGCCGCTGTCTAACCAGCGCGATCTGTCGCTGGCTTATTCGCCCGGCGTCGCATATCCGTGTCTGGACATCGAACGCGACCCCTCACTCGTCAACGAATACACCTCGCGCGGCAATCTGGTGGGTGTCATCACCAATGGCACGGCAGTGTTGGGCCTGGGCGATATTGGGCCGCTGGCGTCCAAGCCGGTGATGGAGGGCAAGGGCTGCTTGTTCAAAAAATTTGCCGGTATTGATGTGTTTGACATTGAACTCGACGAGCGCGACCCCGACAAATTGATCGAGATCATTGCTGCCATGGAGCCCACGCTGGGCGGCATCAACCTCGAAGACATCAAGGCGCCGGAGTGCTTCTACATCGAGCAGAAGCTGCGCGAGCGCATGAACATTCCGCTGTTTCATGACGACCAGCACGGCACCGCCATCATCTCAAGTGCTGCCCTGCTCAATGGGCTGGAGTTGGTCGACAAGCGCATTGACGAGGTCAAGATCGCAGTGTCTGGCGCCGGTGCGGCGGCGTTGGCTTGCCTGGATGTGATGGTGGGTCTGGGGGTGCTTCGCGAAAATGTATTTGTGTGTGATTCCAAAGGCCTGGTCTATGACGGCCGCCCCGGCGGTTTTGACGAATCCAAGGCCCGCTACTCCCAAAAGACCAATTTGCGAACGCTCGCCGACGTCGTCGATGGGGCTGACGTCTTTCTGGGTTGCTCGGCCGCCGGTGTGTTGACGCAGGACATGGTCAAGACCATGGCCCGCAGCCCGGTGATTCTGGCACTGGCCAATCCCGAGCCCGAAATCCGGCCCGAGCTGGCCAAGGCCGTGCGGCCTGACTGCATCATCGCCACGGGCCGCTCGGATTACCCGAATCAGGTCAACAACGTCCTGTGTTTCCCCTACATCTTCAGAGGAGCGCTGGACTGTGGCGCCACCAAGATCACCGAAGCCATGAAGCTGGCCTGCGTGCGCCAGATTGCCGACCTGGCCAAGGCCGACATCAGCGAAGAAGTGGCCAATGCCTATGCGGGCAAAGAACTGGTGTTTGGCTCCGAATACCTGATTCCAACCCCCTTTGATTCACGCCTGATCCTGCGCATCGCGCCTGCGGTGGCCAAGGCCGCCGAAGAGTCCGGCGTGGCCGCCCGCCCGATCAAGGACATGGAGGCCTACCGACAGCAGTTGTCACGTTTTGTTTACCAGACCGGCATGATCATGCGCCCCGTGTTCAGCGCCGCCAAGGCTGTGCCGATGCAAGCCAAGCGCGTGGCCTATGCCGAAGGCGAGGACGAGCGCGTGCTGCGTGCCGTGCAAGTGGTGGTAGATGAAGGGCTGGCCCGCCCGATCCTGATCGGGCGCCCGGCCGTCATTGAGGCGCGCTTGCGCAAGGCCGGCCTGCGCTTGCGCCTGGGTGTCGATGTCGAATGCGTCAATCCCGAAGATGACCCGCGCTTTCGCCAGTACTGGGAGACTTACCACCGCCTGATGGGGCGCAGCGGGGTCTCGATTGATGCGGCCAAAGCCGCCGTGCGCCGGTCCAGCACCACCATTGCTGCCCTGATGCTCAAGCTCGGAGATGCCGATGCGATGCTGTGCGGGCTGCTGGGGCGTTTTGACGTGCATCTGGAGCACGTCCGCGACGTGATCGGCGTGAAGGAGGGAACGTCCGGTTTTGCCACCGTGAACGCACTGATGCTCGACAAGCGCACTCTCTTTATCGCTGATGCATTTGTCAACGAAGACCCGGACGCCGAGCAGCTTGCCAGTATCGCCCTGATGGCGGCCGATGAAGTGCGGCGCTTTGGCTTGCCGCCCAAAGTGGCGTTCTTGTCGCACTCCATGTACGGCTCCTCCAACCGCAAGTCAGCCGTCAAGATGCGCCTGGCGCATGAAATTTTTTCAAAATTAGCGCCTGACGTGGAGTCGGATGGCGAACTGCAGGGCGATTCTGCCTTGTCGGAAGACATGAGAGATGCTGCCCTGATGGACAGCAAGTTCCGTGGCGAAGCGAATCTGTTGATCTGCCCCAACCTGGATGCCGCCAACATCCTCTTCAACGTGCTAAAGGTCACAGCTGGACACGGTGTGACCGTCGGGCCGATTCTGCTGGGTGCGGCCGCCTCGGCCCATGTACTCACGCCATCGGCGACGGTGCGACGAGTTGTCAATATGACAGCCCTGGCTGTGGCCAACGCGGATCATGGCAAGGGCCAGACTCGTTAGGTCGACCGGCACTGGCGACTGCCTGGCGGCTGTGTGTTTTACACGCTGTCGCATTTGGACATCAAATTGAAACATGTGGGAGGCACACTGTGGTTTATCCTGACCGGTCTGACTGGCAGCCAGTTGCTGCCTCCCAATTTTCAAAGTAGACCTGCCTCGCCCACCAGTGCACGCGGGTCCGATACCGAGGAGCCCCATGCCATGATTCACACTTTTGCCCTCGAAGGACATCCTTCAGAAAAGGTAACCTGCCAGGTGTCGGAAGTCACCATTGCCCAACTGGTGGGTCAAGTTTATGAGTACGCGCCACCCGCCGAACGTAGCCGCCTGCTGGCGCATCTGTTGCGGCCTTTGGGCGTGCTCTCACTCGTGGCCATCGCCAACGGCATCTTCGCGACTATTCGCTTTCGCAGTAGCGGGCCCGACCTGCACGTTCCACTTGAGGATGCGCAGAACGTGCAAGTCAGTGACATCATCACACTGGTCAATCATGTTCAGCAAGTAAGCGTTCACGCCGTCGACGGCCTGGCCGACATGCTTGCGGGATCACCAGTGATGGCCGGCTCGGCCGCCGCCGCACTGCTGATCACGGTACTGGTGCAGCGCGCGCGAACCCGTCGAGCCAGTGACCTGACACTGCCCAGTGCAATGTCATAAGGTGGCTCGGGCGCGCGGCACGGCGCTGGCATGTTGGCCACAATGATGTCCTGCTTGGCGTTCAGACTGCTGGCTGGCGGGAATATGGGCGCGTCGCAAGTTCACGGGTAGCTACGAACTCATGTCGTTCATGGTGGTGGCACCCAGCACTTTTTGACCGCCCATATAGGGCCGCAACACCAGCGGCACGCTGACCGAGCCGTCGGCATTCTGAAAATTCTCAAGCACAGCAACCAGCGTTCGACCAACCGCCAGCCCAGAACCATTGAGGGTGTGCACCAGTTCGTTCTTTCCCTGGGCATTCTTGAATCGTGCTTGCAACCGGCGTGCCTGGAAGGCCTCGCAGTTCGACACCGAGCTGATTTCACGGTAGGCGTTTTGCGCCGGCAGCCAGACTTCCAGGTCATAGGTTTTGCTGGCACCAAAGCCCATGTCGCCGGTGCACAGGCTCATCACCCGATACGGCAGACCGAGTTTTTGCAGAATCGCTTCGGCGTGGCCGGTCATTTGTTCCAGCGTCTCGTAACTCTTGTCGGGGTGCACGATCTGCACCATCTCGACCTTGTCGAACTGGTGCTGGCGAATCAGGCCACGCGTGTCGCGCCCGGCACTGCCAGCCTCAGAGCGAAAACACGGCGTGTGCGCGGTGAGTTTGATCGGCAACTCGGCCTCTGGGACAACCACGTCGCGTACAAAGTTGGTCAGCGGCACTTCGCTGGTCGGAATCAAATAAAGTGCAGTGTGGTCAGGCGCCGCTTCGCCCTCTTGTCCGCCCTTTTTCGCGGCAAATAAGTCGGCTTCAAACTTGGGCAACTGGCCGGTGCCGCGCATGCTTTGCGCGTTGACGATGTAGGGCGTGTAGCACTCGGTGTAGCCGTGTTCCTGGGTTTGCACGTCCAGCATGAACTGCGCCAGTGCCCGGTGCAGTCGAGCAATCGGGCCTTTCATGACCGTGAAGCGCGCGCCCGTGAGCTTGACGCCCAACTCAAAGTCGAGCCCCAGCGGCGTGCCGATATCAACGTGGTCTTTCACCTCAAAATCAAACGCCTTTGGCCCCTTGCCGTCAGGACTCCAGGTGCGCACCACCACATTGCCATGCTCATCCGCACCCACCGGCACGCTCTCGTGTGGCAAATTGGGCACGCCCAGCAACAGCGCCTGCAACTCCAACTGAATCTGCTCCAGCCGGGTCGCAGAGGCTTCCAGCTCCTGCTTAAAGCCTGATACCTGATCCTTCTTCTGCTCGACCAAATCTCGATAAAAGTCAGCTTGATCAAACTCTTCCTCAGCATTGAACCTAGCGATCCGGCCAGCTAGCGGTCCAATTTCCTTCGACAGAGCGTTGCGTTGCGCTTGCAGCTCCTCCGTGCGCATCTGAATCGTCTTGCGCTCTGCCTCCAGCGTCTTGAAGGCGTCCACATTGAGAAAGGCTTGCGGTGATTTACGGGTCTCGAGGCGGGCAATAACCGAGTCGAGGTCTTTTCGAAGGGTGGTGATGTCTAGCATGACAAGATTGTAAATTTTTTGCGTCCTGGATTGTCTCAATGGCTACCACAAGGCCCGCAACTGCCCCGCCACCAGCCGCACGCCGCGCCCGGCCATGGCACGGGCCTCGGCTTCGTCGTGCGTCACCAGCAGGGTCGCCATGCCCGCATCCGCAATATGCTGGCAAAACTCCTCGCGCAAGCCTTGGCGCAATTCGGCATCCAGGGCTGAAAACGGCTCGTCCAGCAGCAGCGCGCGGGGTTGGGTGATCAGGGCACGCGCGAGTGCAACGCGCTGCTGCTCCCCCCCGGAAAGCGTCCACACCTGATGCCGGGCATGACCGAGCAGACCAAAGCGCTCGAGCATCTGCGCAGCCCGTGCGCGCGCGTCCGGCTTGGGCAAGCGCTGCTCCACCAAGCCAAAAGCGACGTTGTCGAGCACATTCAGGTGCGGAAACAGAGCGAAGTCCTGGAACATCAATGCAAAGTGGCGCTGCTCGGGCGCCAGCCGGGTGATGTCCTGCCCGTCAAACCAGACGCCGCCCTTCAGTGGCGGTTGCAAACCCGCCACGATGCTCAGCAGCGTGCTCTTGCCGCTGCCCGAGGGCCCCAGCAAGGCCACAATCTCCCCCGCAGCAACCTGCAGGTTGATGTCCTGCAGCAGGACCCGATCGCCATAGTTCTGACTGATGTGGCGCAGCTCAAGCATGACGCAAGGCCCCCACGTTCGCCGCGCTGGTGAGCGACCGCCTGCGCTCATGGCGATTGCCCGCCGGCCACTCAATCAGCAAAAACGCCAGCAAGGCCAACAGCATCAACAGGCAGGCCAGCACAAAAGCCTGATCCAGACTGCTCGCCCCCGGGTGGCCCAGACGCTGGTAAATCAGCGTCGTGAGCGTGGCCCATTCGGGGCGCGACAAAAACAGGGTGACAGCAAATTCGCCCAAGGCTGTGGCGGCTGCAAACGCCATGCCCCGGCGCAAAGCGGGGCGCAACAGCGGCAACGTGACACGCCAAAAAGTGCGCTGCGGGCTGGCACCCAGCGTGCGGGCAGCGTGCAGCACATGCGGGGGCAGACTGTCCAAACCGGCTGACAAGGATTTGGCGACAAAGGGGTAGGCCAGCACGGCGTAAGCCGCCAGCAGCAGGGGCAAACTGGCGGTCCAGGTGGGGTACAGCAGCAGCAAACCAAAAGCCACCGTGACAGGCGAGACCACAAAGGGCAGAAACGCCGCAGCACGCC
>VMTC01000050.1 GCA_013791765.1 Rhodoferax sp. | reverse complement strand
GACGCCGTCGAAGTCAAAATTTCTGCAGCAAGCGGCGCACACCAATTAGCGCCACGCCAACGCAGGTAATTTTTGAATTCCCCCTGCCAGCATACCCAACCGCTCGCAGAATCAGTCGGGTGATACGCTTTGCGAAGGTAAAGGAGGAGCACGCGAAGCGGGCGGGGGACACGTAGCAAAGCGTATCGCCCGGCTGATTCACCCGCCACAGTGATATCTGCCCCGATCCAGCAGACGCACCAGAGTGCTTCGAAAAAGAACCACTGAAGCCCACATAACTTTTGAATCGCACCCCGGTTGACCACACCCGAGCGTACCCTGCGCCGCATCCAATATGATTCAGAACTGCAACATCCACTTACAACCGCCTGCATGTTCCTCCAGCGCTTTGCGCCCCAGTCGCTCAAAACCCGCATCACCCTGCTGACGCTGCTGATTGTTGTGATCAGCTTCGTGGCGCTGGGCGCTTACACCAAAGGGCTGCTGCGCGAAGAGTTGCTGCTCTATACCGGCGAACAGCAGCGCTCGGCCTTGGCTTTACTCACCGCCGAAGTCAATCACGGCCTGCAAGACCGCCTTGCCGCCCTTGAAACTGTCGCTTCCAGGGTCTCGCCAGCGCAACTGGACGACCCCGCGGCATTGCAGGCATTTCTGCTGGAACGGCCCTTTCTGGCCGGGCCGTTCAATGCCGGCGCGATGATCTGGGACCATCAAGGGGTGCTGCAGGCGCAGGTGCAATTTTTGAAGGATGGATTGGCCCTGAGCGCGCTCGCGCCGCCAGAACTGAAGCGGGTGCTCCAGGGCGGCGAAACTGTCATTGGCCGCATGCATGTGTACTCCCGATCCAAGGCCGCAGGCTTTGCCATGGCCGTGCCGATTCGCAACCCGCAGGGTGAGATCATCGGTGCTTTGGCAGGGGCGATCCGGCTCGATCAGCCCAATTTTTTGAGCCAGTTGGCGTCGCATCGCTATGGCAAGACCGGCAATTTTTTTCTGATCGAGGCAGACCAGAGATTGATCTTTGCCACCTCGGATGCGCCGCGCGTGCTGGAGGTGCTGCCCCCACCTGGCGCGAGCCCCTGGATCGACCGTTTTGTGCAGGGCTTTGAGGGAAGCGCGCGGGTGATAGACCCGCATGGCGTGGAGGTGCTGGTCAGCATCGGGCAGATTCCCCTGGCCCACTGGTACGCCTCCGTCACCCTGCCGCCCGACGAAACCTTTGCCCTGGTTGAGGCGATCAAGCCAGGCGGCCGACTGGCCGCACTGCTGCTGGGCTTGCTGGCCCTGAGCTTGATCTGGTGGATGCTGCGCCGCCAGCTCGCCCCCATGACGGCAGCGCTTAAAACGCTGGACGGTTTTGTTCGGCAAAACCAGCCGCCGAAAGCGCTGCCGGTGGTTCGGCCAGACGAAATAGGCCAGTTGGTGAGCGGTTTTAACCGGCTGCTCGGCACCTTGGCGCAACAGCAAAAAGTACTGCAGGACAGCGAGATTTTCAAGCAGGCAGTGCTCAATTCGGTGACGGCCGAGATTGCCGTGCTCAACCACGACGGCGTCATTCTGACGGTCAACGAGGCTTGGCGGCGTTATTCACAGGAGTGTGCGGCCGAACTCGGGCAAAGCGCTGCCAGCGCCGCGGTAGGCGGCAATTACCTCGCCGCCTGCGAGGGGATCAAAATCAATCCAGCTCTGCGCGAGGCCCTGCCCGCGCAAGACGGCATTCGCGCGGTGCTGAACGGCCGTTTGCCGCGCTTTTACTTGGAATACCCCTGCCCTTCGCCGCAGCGTCAGCGCTGGTTCAGCATGAGCGTGACGCCGCTGCTGCAAGGCGAGACGCTGCAAGGCGCGGTCGTTTCCCTGGAAAACATTAGCGAGCGTATCGAGTTGGAGAGCCAGATGCGCGACATGGCTTTTTATGACCCGCTGACCCAATTGCCCAACCGGCGCCTGGCGCTGGAGCGCCTGACGCAGCAACTGGCGCGCGCGCGTCGTGCAAAAAGTCGCCTGGCGCTGCTGTTCATTGACCTGGATAAGTTCAAGCAAATCAACGACGAGCTCGGGCACGAGGTAGGAGATTGGGTGCTGCAAGCCGTGGCACG
The DNA here is from genome assembly GCA_013791765.1 of Rhodoferax sp. Lineage (GTDB taxonomy): Bacteria > Pseudomonadota > Gammaproteobacteria > Burkholderiales > Burkholderiaceae_C > Rhodoferax. Next base: position 38,567 of record VMTC01000050.1, on the reverse strand, counting down.
GCGCATTCAGACCTGCCTGCGCGAGTCAGACACCGCCGCGCGCATCGGTGGCGATGAGTTTGTGGTGCTGCTGCCTGACCTGCAAAGCGGCGAGGCGGCATTGGCCGTGGCCGAGAAAATCCGCAGCGCTCTGGCGCAGGAGTTGGTGACCGACCAGGGGCTGGTGCTGCACATTTCATCGAGCATCGGCGCCGCTTTGTACCCGGACCACGCTGGCGACGAGAAAGAATTGTTGCGCTTGGGCGACGAAGCCATGTACCGAGCCAAAAGAAGTGGACGCAATGCCGTGTTCTTGTGCTTGCCCAGAGCCTCTGAACCGCATCCTGCGTCTGACACCAGCTCAGCAAAATCCTATGTGCACCTGCGCTGGAAAGCCGCCTATGCCAGCGGCAACCCGGCGATTGATCAGGAGCATGAGGCCCTGTTTCAATTGACCAACACGCTGCTGGACCAAGTTGCCTTGCTGCACCAGCAACCGGCTGCATTTGAGGCCGCGTTTGACGTGCTGATGGCGCATGTGACGCAGCATTTTGCGCATGAAGAAGCCATCTTGCAGGCGCACAGCTTTAGCGATCTGGCAGCCCATGCGCAGCAGCATCAGGCCCTGGTCGCACGCGCCCATGCGCTGCACCAAGCAGCGCAGACTGCGGATGTCGGCGATGCCGTTCAGGGGGAACTGGTCAAGTTTTTGGTCACAGACCTGGTCGCGGGTCATTTCCTGCATGCCGACCGGGCCTTTTTTGTCCTGTTTGCAGCCCTGGGCCCTCAGGCGGGTGCTGTGCCAAAGTTCTCCGGCATCTGAATCGCCACCACCTCGCCGCGCGCCGTGGCCACACCGGCGGCGTACACGGTACTTTCAATCACCACTTTGCGGCCCTTGATCTCTTTGACCCGGCCGCGAATTTCCAGGACTCCGGCAAGTGGCGTGGGCTTGAGGTAGTCCACGTGCAACGATCCGGTGACAAAGCGAAAGGCAGGCAGCGTGTCCATCTCTCGGCCCGCTTGCTGATACATGGCCGCTGCGGCCGAGCCGGTGCTGTGGCAGTCAATCAACGAGGCCAACAAGCCACCGTAAGTGAAGCCCGGAATGGCCGTGTGAAAGGGCTCAGGCGTGAAATGCGTCACGGTTTCTTCACCGTCCCAAAAGGTCTTGATGCGGTGCCCGTGGTCGTTCTTGGAGCCGCAACCGTAACAGTGCGACAGGTTCTCGGGGTAGTAGTCTTGAAATGCTTTCATGATCTGGAAGTTCTCGCAAAATATATAATGAACCACTGATATTTTAAGGAATCATTATGGGCACTTTTGACCATCTTGGGCTGATTCATGACATCAACGAAGGCCTGGCCCCGTTTCGCAAGACGCAACCGGAGGTCATGCAAGGCTTCGGGCAACTGGCACGCGCCGCCATGGCCGAGGGCGCTGTCAGCGCCAAGCACAAGGAACTGATGGCCCTGGCCATTGGCATCACGCAAGGGTGTTCTGGCTGCATCGGTTTTCATGTCAAGGCCTTGCACAAGCTCAACTGCACCCGGGCCGAGCTCGAAGAAATGCTCAATGTCTGCGTGTACATGGGCGGTGGCCCGGCGCTGATGCATGCCGCTGAGACGCTCAAGGCTTGGGAGAGCATGGCGCCTGCGCCAAGCGCCAGCCCGAACTGATCCGGCTCCCAACCCGGCTCTGCCCCCCGCAAGCTCAAGGCGCTGGACGCGACCCTGGCCGCTCAAGGGTGATGAGGCACCGTCAAAATACTGTATATAAGCAATGATGGATATAATGAAGTCAACCTTCTGAAAGTCCCATCATGAAACTTCGCTCATTGTCCCGCTGGCTGACCGTGCTCTTGCTCGGTAGCGCCAGTCTGCTGGCGCTGCCGGCGCTGGCCGCCGACGAAGCCGCCAATGCCTTGATCAAGCGGCTGTCCACCGAGGTGCTGGGTAGCATCAAGGCCAGCGCGTCGGTCCAAGGCGGTGATGTGAGCACGATCGTGGCGCTGGTCGATACTGCGGTCATGCCGCACATGGATTTCAAGCGCATGACGGCCTCTGCGGTCGGCCCCGCCTGGCGACAAGCCAGCCCGCAGCAACAAAGGCGCCTGCAAGAAGAGTTCAAGACCTTGCTGGTGCGCACCTACGCGGGCGCAGTCGCCCAGGTGGCTGATCTGCGCGTGGTGGTCAAGCCTCTGCGGGCCTCGCCACAAGACGCCGAGGTGGTGGTTCGCACCGAGATTCAGGGCCGGGGCGACCCGGTGCAGCTTGACTACCGGCTGGCGAAGACCAGTGGCGACGGTGCCGGCTGGAAAATCTACAACCTGAACGTGATGGGCGTCTGGCTGGTGGAAACCTACCGCAGCCAGTTTGCGCAAGAAGTCAACGCCAAAGGCGTTGACGGCCTGATCGCCACCCTGTCCGAGCGCAACAAGAGCAATGCCAGCAAGGGCTGACGTGTATGCTTCTTGCGCGTATGTGAACCCCCCAAATTTTCGAAAGACCCGATGAGCACCTTACAGATCAGCGACGAACTGGACCTGCTGCAAACGCTGGTCGACCTGGAGCAACACCCGCGCATCATCGAGCTCGGCTGTGGCGCCGCAGAGTTTTCGCGCAAGCTGCTCGCGCGCCGCCCCGACTGCGAGATCACCGCGCTGGAGGTGGACGAACGCCAGAACGTCAAAAACCTGCTCGAGCCGATGCCGCGTCTACGCTTCGTGCCAGCCGGGGCACAGTCCATCCCGCTGCCGGCCGAGTCCTTTGATCTGGCGCTGATGCTCAAATCACTGCACCACGTGCCCCTGGACCAAATGGCCCAGGCCTTGGCAGAGGTGCATCGCGTGCTGCGACCGGGCGGCCTGCTTTATGTTTCAGAGCCGGTGTTTGCCGGCGCGCTCAACGAGGTCATGCGTCTGTTCCATGACGAAGAGCAAGTGCGCGCCGCTGCAGAGCGGGCCGTGCAAGCCGCCGTGCGCTCAGGCGCCTGGGATCAGCTCAGCGAGACCCTGTTTGAGATGCCGGTGCATTACCGCGACTTTGCGGAGTTCGAGCGCCGCATGATCGGCGTGACCTATCTCACGCACCGCCTGGATGCCACGACCTTGGGAGCAGTGCGTGCGCGCTTTGCGCCGCACATGAGCGTGGATGGCGCCCACTTTGTGCGCCCCATGCGCGTGAACCTGCTGCGCAAGTTGGAGGCAACATGAAACACCAGAAAATTTATAAGGAATAAGGCTCTAGCCCTTATCCAGCATGCACTAACAGCTATTTAATATAGAGCAAACAATGCCAGCGAACGGGGCAACAATGGCTCGAAGCAAACCCATAGTCCGCATTAGCGGGTCGTTGGCCGGTTGCCCGTCACGGTGGTCAAGCCCAAGCCCTCCCAAGCCATCATGCCGCCGCGGTAATACGAAATTTTGTTCACCGGAAAACCCATGCGCACCAGGCTGGCAATGCCGGCCGGGCTCTGAAGGCACATCGGGCCATGGCAAAAACCAACAATCTTGAACGCGTTGGTGCAATCCCACTGGTTTTTCCCGCGCTTCTGGCAACCCAGTTCAGCCATGCGGTCTTCAAGCTCGTTGTAGGGAATGTGGTAGCTGTTGGGGATGGTGGCGTCCAGGGGAGCGTCTTCGTCGCGCATGTCAATGACCATGGTCGACGGATCATTGAGTGCGTGCAACACGTCGATTTCAGTGACTGGTGTCACGCCCGGCTGTGGCACGAAGGGCTGAATAAAGCCCTTGGCAAAACCACACGCCGTTTTGGCGCGGGTGATGACCAAGGGCCCATTCGGGGTCTGAACCACAAACTCGTGGCTCTGTTTCGTGATGCGCAGCGGCGCGCTGTCCTGGGCCTGCGCGCACAGGCTCCAAACAGCGCCCGCCAGCGCCAGCACCGTCAGTCGCTTCATTCCTTGATGGTGCAGAGTTCGCCCTTGCAGGAGATTTCAGCGTCAAGGTAAGACACATTGGCGTAGCCCTTGCGGCCCAGGATGTCAAAAGTCTTTTGGCTCTTGGCGCCTGAAGCGCAACTCACGAACACCGGCACGTCCTTCGGGATTTTGGCGAAGTCTTTTTCCAGCTCTTCAACCGGCAGGTTCACCGCGCCCTTGAAATGGCCGCGTGCAAAGTCGGCTGCCGGGCGCACATCCAGGAGGAACTTGCCTGCAGCGACCGCTTCTTCGAAGGCCTTGGGCGAGATCTGGCCTGGGCCGTAGACCGGTGCCCAGCTCAATGCGGTCAGCGCTGGCGCAGCGGCGAGCGTGCCGGTCCAGGCGCTCAACGGGAAGTAAGCCAGACGGCGGAAATCGCGTTCGCGAAGATTTTCCAGCACGGCATTGACCGCCGCCATGTCACCGCGGTCAATCACGACCAGGGGCGCATTCTTGGACAGTTTGCCCAAGGCCATGTCGCCTTTGTCACCCTGGAGATCACTCAAAGGAAGCTGCACCAGCTGGTTGGACGCCGTCACGATGCTGGGTTTGGCGGGCGCTGTGTCGATCAACACCAGGTTGCCCTTTTTGACGAAGGCTTCTTCGGCCAGCAGGGGCTGCGCCTTTTGGTTCCAGCCCGGCACACCATTGCGATAGACCCAGGAATCAGCGTAACCCATCTTCTTGAAAATTACAGCCGAGTCGACCGACAACATGCACTCACGACCGGCGCAGTAGAAAATGACTTTACCGGTTTTGGGGATGCCCAGTTTGTCCACGCTGGCGGGGTCTTTCTTCAACACGTCCAGCGGCAGGCTCAAGGCGCCTGGGATGTGTCCGGCACTGAATTTTCCAGCGGGGCGGCTATCAACCAGCCAGACGCTTGTGCCAATCTTGCCAGTCTCGTAGTACGACACCACTTGCTCGTTGGCTACTTCATCAGCTTCAAGCTGCTCTGCCGCATAGGCATTCGCACCGACAACTGACGAAAAAACGGTTGCAACCAAGGCGGCTGCCAAAATTAAACGCTTCATGACGGAACTCCTTCAGTGTGAGGTGAACGTTTTCCCGGCACTGCCACCCCATGTGGCCGGGCCGCTTGACGGTGGGGGTGGCTGTGCTGGTTTAGCAGCCGGCTGTCTTCTTGAAGGACTTGGCGGTGTTCTTGCCGTCCTTCTCAAAACGGGCACGAATCTCGTCATCTACCACGATGCGCTTGTCTTTCAGCTTGTCCAGCGTGAGCTCGTCGGTGATGGTGATGGTGACGGGTGCACCCCCCTTGGTGTCTTTGAGAATGGCTGTGGCTGACTTGCCGTCTGCGGCGAGCGTGATCTTGGTGATCGGGCCGACCATCTTGCCATCTTCGGCGGCGGCGCTGCCTGTGAACGCCAGGCCAGACAAGGCCAGCGTGAGGGAAACAGCGAGAGTGGAGAGTTTGGTTTTCATGGTGAAATCCTTTGGTAAATGACTAAATAATCGTTGAGCGCAATTGCTTGTGCCCAACCGCTTGGGTGGTCAAATCAGAATTTGACTTCGAAGGTGGCGTACACGTTGGTAGCGTTTTCCAGCGGCGTCATCGTCATCATGTCGCCGTTGACAGCACCGATAGCAACGGGTGCACCGACCCAGTTGTTGCTGCCGGTGTAATCAAAGTTGTAGTACTGCACGCCGACGCGGAAGAATGCCTTGCTGAAGTAGGACGAAATCGGCTTGTGGTCGAGCTCCTGAATGAAGTAGGCCTCATACACATCACCGCGCGTGCCGGCCTTGGCAGTCCACAGGTCATCGGCGGCCGGGGCAAAGGTGATCCAGTTCTTGGAACCGTGGTTGTACTCAAAACCGAACTTGGAGTTCGATGGCAGGTCATAGCGCACGCCCAGCGCAATCGCCGTGCCGGTCTTGCTGGTCGGCGCTTCGGGGTTGAAGAAGGAACCCGTCATCAAACCCTGGAAGCCGAACTGCGCCGACACGTTCTGGTTCGGATGGGTTTTGCTAAAGCCCAGGTCACCAAAGACATTGAGTTTTCCCGGGCCGATGTTCTTGAAGGTGCTCATGAAGCCGATGCCCAACCAGTCGATATCGCCCAGATTGGTCTTGGCCGTTGTGTCACCAAAGTAGGTGTTGCTCATCGCCGGCGCATCAAAGATGTTCATACCACGGTTCCACTGCAGCCAGACGCGCAGCGGGTCGGTGTCGATTGGAATAATCGCCACGCCGAGCATGTCGGTGTCTTTCAGGGAGTTGCCCTTGAAGTCGGTAAAGCCGGTCTCCAAACCGCGGCCGTAGCAGATTTTGGCGTAGGCACCAGGCCAGCCGTCGATGTCTGGCGCGTAGCCAACCGTCATCCCGTCAAAGGCGTAGTCCACCAGCAGGGCGGGCGTGCCGCCGTTGCCCGGAGTAGGCCGGTTCTCGCGCAGATTGCTCGGTGCGCCACCGGTGGAGGGGCGCCGACCAACGGACAACCAGATCGGCTCGTCGGCAATATTGCTCCAGGTCGCGTAAACGCGGTCAACGTTCAAGTAACTGTTGGAGGGCACATGCCCGATGGTGCCGTCAAAAGCGCCGACGCGGTCAGCAAAGAAGGGCGCGCTGCCCGCATTGGTGATGGCGCCTTCGCTCTGGGAGCCAAACACCTTGTACATGTTCAGGTGCGCATTGACGGTGACGTCCTGCAGGGCCTTGGCGCTCAGGTCCAGACCAAAGCGGTTGCTGTACAGGGTGGAGTTTTTGGGTTTGTAGGCTGGCACCATGGCCCCAGGAAATGCCGGAGCACCCGGATATGCGACATTTGCCGTGGCTGGCATAACGTACTGACCGATCAACCCGGTCGTAGGATGAACCATGGCCAAGTTATTACCAATAAAAGTCTGCGCCTCGCCAACCGTCTTCACTGCGTTCATTTGCTGCGCAAAGTTCCCCAAACCAGTCAGAGCCTGACCGTTTGTATAGCCAGGGAACTGGAGTGAAGCCCCAGTCGGATCCATAAAGAACGCACCTTGCAAACGGTTCCCCGCGTTCGCGAAAACCTGATTCACATCGGTAAAGGTCTTGGTCTCGCCCTTCAGGCTGTCGATACGGAATCGGTAATCACCGCCCACCGTCAGCCATTTGCTCAGCGACTTGTCCTGCAGCTTCGTCACCTGGCTCTTCAGGTCGGCGATGGCTGCGGCGTCGGACTTGGCTGCGACCGCGTTGACCTGTTCTGCCGTCTGGGCTGACTTGGCTTCGTTGGCCTTGACCTGGGCCTTGAGGGCTTCGAGCTCGCGTGACATCGACTCGATCTTGTTCATCAAATCAGCATCTGCAGCACTGGCTGCCAGCGGCAGCGCCATCGCTGCGATCAGGGCGACCAACAGCTTCTTCTTAAACTTCTTGTCCATGAACTACTCCTAAAAATGACAACAATGAAACGTTTTGCCCAGCCTTAGCGGGGCTGGCCTGGCTTGTGATCGTCACCCAGGTCTTCCCAGCCGGTAATCATGGCTTTGACCTGCGATGTGATCTTGTGGCCGGTGGTGGCCAGATACAGGTGCGAGATCAAGAAGGCCAGCATCAGGAAGGCACCGGCCGTGTGGGCAGTCGCAATCCATTGCAGCTGCAAGCCACCCAGGCCCCAGGCCGGCAAGTCGGCATAGAACAGGTAGAGCCAGCCACTCACCCAGATCAGCGGACTGAGCAGCGTCAGCACCGCCAGGTAGGTCAGGCGCTGCAAGGGGTTGTGCTTGTTGCTGCCGCTGGGACGAAACGGATGCTCTTCGCCCTTGAAAATGCCAGACGAGTAGTAGTTGGCCACCGCCACGATTTTGTCCGTGGTGGGGATGTAATGGCGCCATTCGCCAGAGGTGATATGCCAGAAGATCGCAAAGATCCACAGCCCCACCAGCGTCCAGGCGGCGATGGTGTGGTATTCGACCGCTTTTTCGAAGCCAAAGATGGAATAGGTGCCATGGACCTCAAAGCCGGTCAGCAGCATGAAAATGATCAGTGCCGCCTGGCACCAGTGCCAAAAGCGCTCGAAGGGTTTAAAGAGATAGACGCGTGACATGAAGGTTCTCCTATTTACGATTGCGTTTGCTTGCGACGATGCGGATCAAGCCGTGGCCCAAGACACCGACCAGGGTCAGGGCGGCAAGAAGCCAGCCACCGATTTCAAGCCAGCGGGCATGGTCACGACTGCGACCCGGCATGTAGACGCCGTCGATCTTTTCGAGCCGGCCGTTGTTCATGTGGCACTCCACACAGCCCACAGCTTTTTCCTTGGGCGCTACCATATGATTGATCGCCCACATACTTTGGGTTTCGATGAAATCAACTTCGCCGGAGAACTTGACGCCGCCTTTGGCCATGCCCGTCGTGACCGCTTTGACCCAGTCGAGGTTCTTCCAGTAGGCGGTATCGTCATTGCCCGCCAGGTGTGTGATCACCAGCGACTTGTTGATCGGGTCGTACTGCTGCTTGCCGCGGAACATCTTGATCGGCCAGATCATCGACTTGCCGTCGGTGGCGCTGCCTTCAAAACCATTGATCTGAATCGGCTGGTTGCTCTTCTCGATCTTGTCGGTGATCAGGGTGTACTTGTTGGTGCCATTGAACCAGACGTATTCGGGCGTGACGTTCTCGGCCCACTTGAAGTCGCCCTTGGTCGTCATGTAAGTGTCATAGTCGTTTTCGTCGCGGATGGTCTGGAACTTGCCATCAGGGCCGGGTTTGCCAGCGGTCGACCAGTCCCACCACATCTTGGTCGGGATACCGCCACGGGCAAAGGCCGGAATGTGGCAGGTCTGGCAAGCAATCTTGGTGGTGTGATCGTTGAGCTTGACCTGCTTGTGCGGAGCCTGGCCGTGGCAAGCCTGGCAGGTCGCGGGGCTGCTCTTGTTGGCTGCGCCACGGATGTGGGCTGCGTTCTTGTCCAGAGCCGTAGGCGCGTAGCGACTGCCGGTGACCAGGTGGCCATCGGTTTTGTGGCAGGTTGCGCACGAAAAGTTCAGGCCCTCGGTGTCCATGTGCACGTCAAGGTCTTTGTCCGGGAACTCGAGCGAGCTGTCGAGGTCGCCGTGTTTGACGCCATCACCGCCGCCGCCCTTGAAGTGGCAGGCACCGCAGGTATTGCGCGAGGAGGGACCGACTTTCTGGGCGATTTCCTTGAGGTTGATGCCCTTGATGATCTTGCCCGAACCGGGAGGATACTCCGTGTCCTTGGCGACCGGGTTGCCGGCGAAACCACTGGGCTTGGCGTACTTGCCGCTGTTGTCATGGCAGGCCAGACAGTCGACGTTTACTTCCGACTTGAAGTCAAAGGTGTCGTCTTTCCAGCCATAGCCGATATGGCAACTGTTGCAAGCGGCTTCGTTCGTTTTGATCGAGGTACAGAAATTGTTGACAAGGTGTTTCTTGCCCAGCAATTGCTTGGTGTCAGGGTTGACGAATTCCCACTTCCAGTGCTGCGTCTGGTGAATTTGTTTGGACGCCTCGGTATGGCAGCTCAGGCAAGCCTTGGTCACCTCAGGGCCGGAAGCAAAATCCTGATTCAGAATCTCGAACTTACTGTGGTCAGCGGTGGTCTTGGGCAACGTGGCCGGAGCCGCCGCCGGAGCCGACTCCGTGGCTGCAGGCGCTGTCGCGGTGAAGAAGAGGGCTGCCAGGGCGGCAACCAGTAGATATCGACTACGCATCAGAAACTCCTACTTTACAAGCGGTAGTGCCCAGCTGCGATGGCGTACTGGCAACACTATTAGGGTTAATACTAGTGATTAAGCCCGTGTAAAGTTCTGATGTAGATCAATGTATCGGTATGTGCTTATGGATGAACGTGCCTAATTACGAATGCAATGATCTGCTAGCCGCCTTGGCCTGCGTCGCTGAAAAAAATGAATCGGCCCGCCCTGCCAGCTGAACGTGGCTGCGAGCAAAAAGCCGTTTGGCGGCAATGGGCGAAGCCGATCAGGCCGGCTTGAAGCTGCCTTCAGTCTCGATCTTGGTGCAGACCGCGCGGCAAAGCGCCGGTATGCGCTCGTCGGTGATGCGGTAATAGATTTGCACGCCGTCACGGCGTTTGCCGAGCACGCCGTTCTTGTAAAGCGTGTTCAGATGCTGCGACATATTGGGCTGGGTGGTGCCAATCTTGCTGAGCAGGTAGCTCACGTTCTTTTCGCCGTCGCACAGACAGCTGATGATTTTCAGGCGCATCGGCGCCGACATCACCCGAAACAACTCGGCCGCGAGCTCAAACACCTCATCGGGTCGGTCCAGGTCTGAGGGAATGGCTTGTTCTTTAGCTTTTGTCATGGGGGCGCGCCGAAAGGGTGACATCTTTGTTTTGTTGACATGAATATACGCTGATTGTGCAATAGCGCTGCCGCCATAACCGTTACCCCATAGCCCGACCCCAAGGCCGGCAGGGCGAGAACGCCAGGCGCCTTACAAGCTCGTCACAAAATCAACAGGGTCAGGGCGCAGACGCGGTGCTTTGCGTTTGGACGTGGTACCCACATTTAGAAAACACACCGCTTCTTCGCCCGCAAGCAATTGGAACAGGCTGCGCATGTGCGGCGACGCCATCGCCTGGCCGCTGGTCAGGCCTGCGCCAAATGCCATGCTGTGTGCAGTGAGCAAGATGTTTTGAATGGCGCAGCCCACCGACACCATGCGCTCGAGCGTCGGAATAGCGGGCTCACGCGGCCCCAGGCAGGCCACCACCAGCATCAACAGGGGCGCGCGGTGCGCCTTTTCGCGCGCTTGAGCCAGTTGCTCTGCAGTCGCTTGCGCATCGCGCTCCAGCAAGGCTTGGGCAAAAACTTCCGCCAGATTGGCGCGCTTGCTCGCTGGCACCAGCACAAAGCGCCAAGGCCGCAGTTCGCCGTGGTCCGGCGCGCAAGCGGCGGCGCGAAACAGTTGCTCGACCTGCGCCGCTGATGGGCCGGGTTCACTCAGGCGCCGGGGCAGAATGTTTTGCCGGGAACTGATCAGCGCCTCGGTGAAAATGGATTCTGGTGTCAAACCCAGCTTGGCACCATCGGGCGGTTCATACGGCGACACGGCAGCCGCAGACCGGGCTAAACGCGTGGCTGCGTTCGCCAGCACAAAGGCGGCTATTGACGACGCATCCGCCAAGTCGAGCTGAGTCAGACCCGCCGGTACGCTTGTCGGCAAGGGCGCATCGCTGGCAATCGCCACAATGCCCGGCCAGTCAGGCGCCAAGGTAGGCTTGCCAACCGACGCGCGCCAGACTTCGAGCTTCGGAAAATCACCGTGCTTGAAGCCTTCAATCAAGACCAGGTCACAGGGCTGCAGCCGGTCAAGCAGGTAGTCCAACGAGGGCTCGGGCGCGCCGCGCAGCTCGTGCATCAGCGCCCAGCGGTCATTGCCCAGCAGCAGCACTTCTTTGCAGCCCGATTCACGCAGGCGATAAGAGTCTTTGCCGGGCCGGTCGATGTCGATATTTTTGTGGCTGTGCTTGATCAGCGACACCACCAGGCCGCGCGCGGTGAGTTCAGGCACCAAGCGCTCCAGCAGCGTCGTCTTGCCCATGCCGGAATACCCGGCGATGCCGAATATTTTCAAATTCGAGGTCGAAAAAGACACCAATTGAGAAGAGATCAGTGTGACAAATACCAGTCAGCGATGTTCTTCAACTCTTTCGGGTCTTTGGTGTCAATGACCTTGTGTTTTTCTTCCGTGCCATCGGTCAGTTTGACCATGTGGCCGTCAGTCATGGACTTGATCAGCTTTTCTTGCGCATCGGGCTTGCCCTTGTACTTGGCGGCGATCTTCTTCATGGAAGGGCCCTTTTTGTCTTTGTCAGCAGCGTGGCATTTAAGGCAATCGTTGCTCTTGCCGAGGGCCTTGGCGGCATCCACGTCAACGGCGGCATGGGCAGGCGCCATGCCACCAAGTGCAAACAAAACTGATGCGCTCAGGGCTGACACTGAAAATTTGAACATTTGAAAATTCCTTTTAAAAAACAACTGTCTACAAAAAGTTGACTTGGACTGAAAGATCTACGGCAGATTACGTCGATGGCTGGCAAAAAAATCTATGGCCTGATCGAAATCATCGAACAGACCATTTGAGCTAAAAAGCCTAAGCTTAAGGTTTGGGTTTGTCGTGAACTTCTTCAAAGCCAGTGATCATGGCCTTGATGTGCGCAAACCGCGAGTGACCCAGCGTGATCAGGTAGAGGTGCATGAGCAGGAAACCCACGAACACAATGAACATCAGCACGTGAATGTTGGCAACCACACGCACGCCACCCAGAAAGTTGACGATGCCCGCGAATTGCTGCACATCCCATAGCAATAGCCCAGACACAAACAAAATGGGCATGCACAGCAGCATGATGATCTGGTACATCATGATCTGCAGGGGATTGAATTTATGGTGGATCGTGGGGTGGTGAGGGTTCTCCTCACCCAGGAAAATGCCGTAGCCATAGAACTTGAGTTGCCGCCAGGAGTCCTCAAAGTACTTTTTGGCGTTCATCTCTGGCAAGTAGACGGTGATCTTGTTGGTAAACAGGTAAAAACACAACCATAAGAAGTAATTGGCAATCAGCGCAAAACCAATGTAGTTGTGCGTCACAACGGCGGTTCTGAACGAGAGCACCTGAAACAGATCCAGGTACCTGATTTGCACGCCTGTTGCAATCAGCAACAGGAACCCCAGTGCGTTGAGCCAATGCCAGATACGCACAGGCAGCGGGTGGATGTAAATGTTTTTCACGGCTGTTCCTTGTTATTTTGTTGATGCCTGTTGCCGCTCAGACCGCAGCTTGTCGCGCTTGGCCTTGAACAGCCGATTTACGGTCAAGTGCGCGATCGGTACGCACAAGACACCCAAAATCACCAGCACCAGCAAGTAATCCAGCAGCTTGATGCGGGTGCTGCCAATGGCATAGAAACCACGCAGTGAGTCAAAAGAGGTTGCTGATGTCAGCACTTTATTGTCAATACCTTGGCGCAAGGCCCGACCATTGGACCCCGCCATGGTCAGGATCACGCTCGAAAAAGGTGCTGCGCCCGCTCGATGGCAGACCTGGCAATCTTTGAGTGCCAAGTCTTTGGTGCTGAGTTGATGAGCCTCCAAGCCTGAACTAAGTTCCAGGCGAGCGCTCAGAACAGCTTTGTTGTCTGGGCTTTCCAGGTTGAAGGCCTTGAGAAAGCCCCTCATTTCACTTTCGTTCAAGTTCCGATCGGTGCCATCGACCGCTTTGCTCAGACGTTCAAATCGCGGCGCGCCCTCTTGCTCTACGAGTTGTTTTCCACCGACGCTGTCCACCATTCGGAGGTTGACACGGCGTTGGGCGTTGGGTGCATGACAGACCTGGCATTCGATGGACTTAAAGTGCAACCTGGAGTTGGGCAGCCAGACTTCATGTTGAACGGCAGCGTCCTTGTGGCAGGTCAGGCAAGCGTCTCGAATGCCATCACCCAGCGAGGCAGCCTGAATTGCATGGGACTTATGGCAGTCAGCACACAAGGGGGCTGACTTGCCTTTGGCAACGCGCTCAAGCCCGTGAACGTCTTGCGAGTACGCTTTGAAAATGTCCTTGTGGCAATTGGCGCACGGCACATTGGCGATTGGCTCAACCAGTTTGACCGAGCGCACCGTATGGGGGTTGTGGCAGTCGGAGCAGGTGGGCGCCTTGTCGCTGCCCTCTTTGACCAGAATCGCATGCACGCTGTCTTTGAACTCGGCCACACTCTTTTTGTGACATGTGGTGCAGGAATCCTGAAACGAGAGCCGGTAGTCGCGCTTGCTCTTCATGGGCACAGACACCTTGCCGTGATCTTTGCCGTCGGCATCTTCATGGCAATCCGTGCAACTGGTCTCGTTGTGCATGGAGGCGAGGAATGCCTGGGTGGAAATCCTCATTGAAAGAGATTCGCCAGCTTCGGTAATTTTTGCCTTGATGGCGTCACTGTCGTGACAGCTCTGACAGGCTTTGTCTTCTGAGCCAAGCTCAGCCGCTTCGGCTTCAGCCGCATGAGCCGACCCAGCAAAAAAGAGCACCAGGCAGAGAAGACCCGAGATCATCATGGTGTTCTTGAACAGGGGCAAATTCCATCCGCGCATTTTGTGAAAGTTTTTCATTGGCGTGTAATTTTGGTTGACAAAAGGCAAAACTGCGACTCAGCGGTCATCGCTGAGTCAGTTATTCTTTGAATTTTCCTTGCGTTCACGCAGGGCAATTTGAAGCACCTTGCCAGGCAGCAAAACGGCATACACAAGACCGATGAAGGGCGATGCGAGAAACAGCGCTATGTCTTTCAGTCGATTGTGTTTTTGGGGTTGCGATGTGGTCGAGGAAGTCATGATTTTTGTGATTAAAAGTATAGGCTGCCAAGGTAGGCCAGCAGCAGTTCAATGAAGGCTCAACTGAGCCGACTCCAAGCGCACAAAACGTTCAGTTAAATCCGCCAGTTCCCGATAAAAATCAGTCGTTGCATTCGCCTTGACAGCCGCAGCAAAGGGGCCAATCCAGGCGCCCAAGTGTTCATGCAGAAAACGCTCACGCAGCGCTGCGATGGTGGTGGGGGTGGTGGCTGAATCGTTTTGCACGCCAGCAGCATCGGCATGGTTTTTGTTGAATGTAAGCAAGTACAAGAACTCCAGCTCTACGGCCACATGGTCTGGCAGCTCCCTGAAATCAGCATCCATGTCAAAGCCGCCTTCACTGTACAAATCAAGTACGGCCAGGGGCGGATTGCCTTCAGTCGGCACAGGCGTGTTCAGCCAGGCCGAGCCATAGGGAGAGGCCAGTGCCTGCATCGGCCCGAGGAAGAGCCGCGTGTAGTCCACGAGCAAGGTCTGCAAGTCTTGCGATGCAAAGGCTTCACCCAACTTGCGTGCCTGCTCCGCCAGATCAGGGTGCACCTGCCGGGTAGCTACCAGCAGGGAGTCAAACAGGTTTTCTTCGGCAAATTCTGGCGCGGGCTCGTAGTAGCAGGCAGACAGGAAACGGCACAGGTCAGCACGTGCGGTGGCTTCGTCGGGAGCATAGTCAGACATCAAATTTCCTTGAAAAAGGGGCCGGTCAACCCGGCCCCTGCGGCAATTGGCAACAAAAATTGTCAAGCCCTGGGGCTGTACTTGCCAATATAGTGCACATTGGGCTTGGTGCCCTTCTCTTCCAGCAAACGCCACGACTTTTCGTTCTTCAAAATCTTGGCAATTTCGCTCTTCGAATCTTCCTGGTCACCAAAAATGCGCGCCTTGGACGGGCAAACCTCTACGCAGGCGGGCTGCAAACCGTTGAGCACACGGTGGTAGCAGAAGGTGCACTTTTCAATCACGTCGTCCGTGCGCACTGGTTGCACGTCACCGCCTTTCCACTGATTCAACATGGGCGGCACTGCCCCTGCCAGGGCTGCAACCTCTGCACCGGAGGATGTGCAACCGGGTACGGCCGATGTTTTGTCGGACCAGCGTGGTTGCGGGTCTTCACCCGATGTGTTGAGGCTGATGATGCTGTAGCTACCGCCGTGCAGGCTGGAGGCATCGAGTCTGGGCACGCTGTAGGGGCATGCCGTTTGGCAATCGCCACAGCCAATGCACAGGGCGGGGTCGTGCAGGGTGATGCCCTCTGGCGTCTTGTAAAGCGCTTTCCAGGGCTTGCCTTTTGGAGACCTCTTGGGATTGCCCGCTTTCTCCGGATTGCCAGGACAAATTTTGACGCAAGGTGCGTCCGAACAATGGTTGCACAGCACCGGTATAACCGAATGTGTGGTGTTAGGGAACGTGCCCTCGGTCTTCATCAAAAAATCAGCCCAGTTGAAGCTTTGATCGTCGCCTCGGTCACGGGTGTTGTTTTCGGCTTTACACGCAAAGGCGCAAGCGCCGCAGCCGTTGCATTTTGCAAGGTCAATGACCATTCCAAGTCTTGTCATGATATTTACTCCTGTACTTGTTGACGGCGATCAGGCCTTTTGAATGCGAACGCCGGTGAAACCACCGTTGCGGGCTGTGGCACCGCTGAGCCGGTCATAGTCATCGACCAGAATTTCGTTGTTGTTTCCGCCAAGAGGAATCGCTTTGGCAAAGTCTTTGGTGGCCACGCGGCCATAAGCCCAGTGCCCCTGGCCAAAACATTTAGCCACGGTGCCGGGGCGCACGCCCTCCCACAGCTTAAGTTGGCAACTGATCGTGCCAGCCATGGAGGTGATCGTCACGTTGTCACCCGACTTGAGGCCGAATTTGGCCCCGTCCAGCGGGTTCATTTTGACCACATCACCCCAAGACACATCACCCGGGTCAACCTTCTTGAACTCCTGGTACCAGGTGATGTTGGCCGAGCGACCTTCGCGGTTCAGACGCGACTTGTAGTCGATGAAGGTGAACGGGTAGTCTGCCACGCTGCCGTGGCGCTTGACGGGCTCGTAGTGCGGCATAAAGGCCACGTCACCACGCGCCGTGTATCCGCTGACCGTCATGATGTCGTCGGTTGTGGTCTCGTACTTTTTGGCGTGCTCCAGCAAGCCCTTTTTAAGGGTTTCGCTGTAGAACTCAAACTTCTTGGTCTCGGTTGCAAATTTGCCACCCCAGCCCTTTTTGAGCGTGTATTTGGGGCCACTGAACATGCCCTTGGCCTTGAAGTCGGCCCAACCGTTGATGGCCGGGTCGCCTTTCAGCGGCTCCTTGGGCATCCACAGCGTGGCACTGCTGATCTTGGCTGCGATCTCGCTGAATTCCATGGCCGTGGTAGGCAATTTGCCAGTTTCAGGGTCTATGAATTCCTTCGAGTAGTAATCAAACAAGTTGGCAAACCCTTTGGCTTTGAGCTTTTCAGCCAACAACCACATCACTTCGGTTTCTTCTTGCTTGACGTCCCACAAGCGTTTGACGGCGGCTTGCTGGATGGAGGCGTAGCCATGGCCGTTGCCCGCGTTCGTGATGATTGACCAACCCTCAGCCGAGTTGAAGGTTGAGGGCAGCACGATGTCGGCAAACTGCGTCATCTCGGAAACGTTGGGCACCATGTGCACAAAGAAAGGCACTTTGGCCATGGCTTCGTCCCAACGGCCAGCGCCAGTGCAGGAAAAGTTGAAGTTGGACCAGGATGAAATAAACACCTTGACCGCACCGGGGTCCTTGAGCAGGCCGTTGGCCACGTTGTTGGTCACCACGCCACTGCCGGGCTTGGCATTCATCATGGCCGGCATGTCTTTGGCGCCGCGCCCATCGAGCTTCTTGCCTTTGCCGGCCGCTTTTGCAACGTCGTCAACATATTTATCGGCACTTGGGAATTTGCCCAGCGGCACGCTGCTGCTCTGCCAGACACCGCCCTCGGCATCAATCGACCCCAACAAGCCATTGAGTGCGTGCACCGCCATGGCGGTGTAGGTGCCGCGCGGGTTCATGGCCACACCCGGGCCCATCCAGACCGCCGTCTTGGAGCCGGCTTTACCCATGGCGCGGGCAACACGCAAAATCTGCTCTACGGGAATCAGCGTTTCTTTTGCAGCCCAGGCAGGTGTGCGGTCTTTGAGTTCCAGGTTCCACCACTTGATGACACCATTGGTTTCCTTCTCTACAAAGGCCGCCTCATCGATGGTCTGGCCAGCCACAAACAGGTTTTTGCCATTCACGAAGTCACCCACAAACTCGCGGCTCCACATGCCTTCTGTTAACAACACATGGGCAACGGCACCGGCCAATGCACCGTCGGTGCCCGGGTTGATGGGCAGCCACTCGTGCGCCTTGGCGGCGATTGTGGACATGCGCGGGTCAATGGCGATCACGGTGCCACGTTTTACGATGTCTGCAAAGTGGTTCATGGTGTTGGGCACCATGCGGTTGGAACTCAGCGGGTCGCAGCCCCACGCCACCAGGCAGTTGGTGTTGCCAAGGTCGTAGTCGCGGTAGCCAAAAAAGCCCTGCGTCAGGCCAGGTCCCATTTTTTCGGCTTCGGCACAGATGGAACTGTGTGAGAAATAGTTGGCCGTGCCCCACACCTTGGGCAAGGTGCCGTACAACAAACTGGTGCTCGTAGACGAATAGCGACCGCGCATGTACATCAGCTTGCCCGGCTCACCGGCGCGGCGCAGTTCCATCATTTTTTCGGCGACGGTGTCAAGCGCTTCGTCCCAGGAGATCGGCACAAACTTCGGATCAATGCCCCGGCCCTTGAGTGGGTTGGTGCGCTTCATGGGGGTCTTGATGCGGTCTGGGTCATACATCTGCTGCGGAATCATGTGGCCACGCGGGCAGACATAACCATGGTTGGTTTTTGACAGCGGGTTGCCGCGCACGCGGGTGGCACGACCGTTCTGAACCAAAATCTGGACTGCGCACCATTGGGTACAGCCCTGGCAGGTGCTGGCAACCCAAGTGCCAACCGCCGGGCTGCTGGGTTTTGCCTTGCGCGGGATCAGCGCGCTGTGGATGGGCTGCGCCGCCATACCGACGCGCCCCGTGATTAGCGACCCGGCAGAAATGCCCGATGCCATGATGAAAATTCGTCTTGTCAGCTTCATGCCATGCTCCTAGTGTGAAATTCGACCCTATCGCCTTGGCGACACGCTATGACTGTACGAGGTCAAAAAAAAAGATTCCTGATTCAGATCAAACGACAGGGCTTTTGCCTTCTCGTTGATGCCCGGTTTTGGGCTTGAACAGGCTCGTATTGATTCCCGTGAATTCGATCCGTCACCGTTCTCCATGCAAACTCCATGCCACGGATCAAGAACGCGCGAATAGACCCCCGTTCACGCATGCGCGAACAGCCCACTCAAGCCACCCGTTCAGAGGCAGCTATACCTTGGAACACAGACCTGCCCGGTCACCATTTGCGCCTTCGCGCGGTCGGTGCGCTGCCGGCGCCCTCGTTACCCGTTGGTAACAGGTGGACAGCGCCAATGCGGGTTTCTTAGCCGGGGCATGGCCACCGCGCCGAATGCTGCACAGACATCAATCGCTAAAATTCACTTGGCTTTCAGGCTTCCACGTCTTAGACCACCGGGTTGCCCGTGGCGGCCAACGAGAAGTTACCGTCTGGTAACCTGAGCCAACAAACTTTGACTGATGTCACCACCTGGTAACGAGAAAATGGAATGTCAAAAATAGTCAAGTGCTTACTGATCTCCCTTTGGTTTGGCCTGGCGTGCTTGGGCGCGCAGGCCGGCGCGAACCCGCAGGTCATCCGCTTCGCCATGACACCGGCTTTCTTGCATGACCAGCACGCCCTGCTGGCTGAATGGCGTGGCTATCTGGAAGTCCGTTTAAAGCGCCCGGTTGAGTTTGTTCAGCGCGACCGCTACCGCGAGACCATGGACTTGCTGAACCAGCAAAAGGTCGAGTTCGCGTGGCTCTGCGACTACCCTTACGTGATGCTCAAAGATGAGGTTCGCCTGCTGGCGGTGGCCCTCAACGAGGGGCAACCGACCTACCGCTCTTACCTGATTGTCCCGGCGCGAGACACCCGAACGACCAGCGTCGGCGATCTCCAAGGCGCGGTCTTTGCCTATGCCGACCCCTACTCGAATACCGGTTATCTGGTGCCGCGTTTTGAGATCAAGCGCCGCGGCGCCAACCCCGCCACTTTTTTCAAACGCACGTTTTTCACATGGTCGCACCGCAAAGCCATTGACGCCGTGGCGGCGGGATTGTCTCAAGGCGCTGCGGTGGACAGCTATGTGTGGGATGTATTGAACAAGGTGCGCCCGGACATCACCGCCAAGACCCGCATTGCCTGGAGATCACCAGACTATGGTTTTCCGCCGATGGTGGCCCAAAAAAATGTGTCTGAGGTTGATTTTTTGCGCATGCAAAGCGTCCTGATGGACATGAAGAACAACGAGCAGGGCCGAGCCCTGTTGACCCGCCTCAAGCTTGATGGCTTCATCGAGGGATCGCCCAAACTCTACGACAGCGTCTCCGAGATGATGCGCCTGGTTGACAATCGCTGATGCGCCTGTTTCACCTCAGCTTGCGCTTCAAGCTGCCGCTTTGGGGCGGCGGCCTGATCGTGGCGACCGCGCTTGCGCTGTCAACGTCTTTCATCGTGCAGGCTTGGGACAGCCTCAATGAAGACCTGCTGAAGAGCGCGCAGGACCTGGGGCGCAGCATGGCGCATTCGTTATTTCCCCTGATCCTGCATGACAACGTGTGGGGTGCTTTTGAGGCCGTTTCACTGCCCTTTGCCGCCAACCCCGGCACCGCACTGGCTGAAGGCCTGATCGTGCTCGACAGTGCGCGCCGGGTTTATGTGTCGTCCCACCCCGAAGAGCACCCGGTGCTCAGCCCGCTGGCCTCCCTGGACACCGACTTTGCAGCGCTCGATCGCGTGCTGCCCATGGCGTCGGACGCGGCCATTTTTGTGCGCGATGCAAGCAGCGCCCAGCGCATTGACGTGGCCGTGCCGATCAGCAATGACGGCGTGCGCCTGGGCACCTTGATCGTGTCTTACAACAAGTCCCTGCTGTGGCAACGTTTTGAGTTGACTTTGATCCACTCGCTTTGGATCACCTTGCTGGTGCTGTGCGTGCTGCTGCCCATTACAGCCTACTGGGGGCACCGCATGATGCTGCCGATGCGGTTGGTGACCGAGCGCATCCGCCGCATCGGCAGCGACGACCTTGAGGTGCTGGACCCGGCGCTCTACCGCTACCAGGACGAAGCGGGCCAGCTTTTTCTGGCTTATGAAACCGTGCTGGCCAAGTTCCGGGAAAAGGCCGAGCTTGAAAAAGAAATGATCAAGAGCGAACGCATGGCTGCAGTGGGGCGGCTGACGGCCAGCATTGCACACGAAATCAACAACCCACTGGGCGGCATGCTCAACGCCATCAGCACGCTCAAGCGCCATGGCCACCCGGACCCGGTGACGCAAAAGACCGTGTCGCTGCTGGAGCGCGGTCTGTCGCAGATCCGCGAAACCGTCGCCGCGCTGCTGGTGGAGGCCAAAGTCAAAAGTCGCCCGTTGGGCGGCGCCGACCTGGACGACGTTCGCATTCTGGTCACGCCCGCGGCCAACAAGCAGGGCACGCGGCTGTCCTGGGTGGCGGCACTGCCCGGCGCACTGCCTTTGCCTTCTACCTTGGTGCGCCAAGTGCTCATTAACCTGTTGCTTAACGCCATTGCAGCGGCCGGCCCTGGCGGTCAGGTGGCGGTGCGGGCCTTGGCCAGCGAAACGCGCTTCGTGCTGGTGGTTGAAAACACGGGCATACCGCTCTTGCCGCAGCAGTTAACGCGCCTGTTCGAGCCCTTCACCCGTTTCTCGGAGCATGGCAACGGCCTGGGCCTGTGGATTTGTTACCAGATCGTCACGCAATTGGGCGGTACCATCAGCGCCGAATCAAGCGACCCGCTCACCCGCTTTACCGTCATCATTCCCCTGGAACCCGTTCATGCCGCCACTGCCACGCCAAATCTGCCTGATTGAAGACGATGAAATCATGGGCGAATCGCTGGCCGACCGTTTTGGCCTGGAGGGCATGCGCTTTGACTGGCATCGCACCGGCGCCGCCGCGCTGGCCGCACTGCAGCAACGAGATTACGCCCTGGTTCTGAGCGACATCCGTCTGCCCGACATCACCGGCGATATGTTGTTTGAACAGTTGCAGGCCTTGCGCGGTAACTTGCCGCCGTTCATCTTTATGACCGGCCATGGCGACATTGACACCGCCGTGCGCTTGCTCAAGCAAGGGGCCCACGACTACCTGACCAAACCCTTTGATCTGGACGCGATGATCGACAAGCTTCAGGCGCTGCTTGCGCCTGAGCGCGACCTGGGCCCGAGCGGGCTGGGGCAGTCGCCCGCGATGCAGCAAATTGACGCCATGTTGCGCCGCATTTCAACCAGCGCCGCCTCGGTGCTGATCACCGGCGAATCCGGCGTTGGCAAGGAGCGGGTCGCGCAGGCGCTGCACGAGCTCACGGGCGCCGACAAACCGTTTATCGCCGTCAACTGTGGCGCGCTGACCGAGAGCCTGCTCGAAGCCGAGTTGTTTGGCTACGAAAAAGGCGCTTTTACCGGCGCTGTGCGCACCAAGAAAGGCGTGTTTGAGCAGGCCGACGGTGGCACGCTGTTTCTGGACGAGATTGGCGACATGCCGCTGCCGATGCAGGTGAAGGTGCTGCGCGCGCTGCAGGAGCGCCGCATTGTGCGGGTCGGCGGTGAGGCGCCAATTGAAGTGGACTTGCGCCTGGTCTGCGCCACGCACCAGGTGCTGCAAGAGCGCGTGGTGAGTGGCGCTTTCCGCGAAGACCTGTATTACCGCATCAACGTGGTTGAGCTGCGCATCCCTGCGCTGCGCGAGCGCCCTGAAGACATCCTGCCGCTGGCACGCTCGCTGCTGGCCGACATTGCGCTTGCCAATGGCAAGCCGGTGCCCAGTCTGACCGCCGCGGCCGAACACGCGCTCACGGCCTACCCCTGGCCGGGCAACATCAGGGAACTCAAGAACGCGCTGGAGCGCGCCAGCCTGATGAGCGACGGCAACCTGATCGCGCATGACATTTTGTTCGACCGACCCGCACCGCCGTTGACGGGGCAACAGGATGTGGCGAGCAGCTTGCGTGACTATCTGAGCGAATGCGAGCGTGACTTCATCATGCGCGCGCTCGGTGCCTGCCAATGGCAGATCCAATGCTGCGCCGACTCGCTGGGCATCAGCCGCAAGAACCTGTGGGAAAAGATGCGCAAGCTCGGCATCGACAAGGGCGTTGGCGCCCCATAGCCGCGGGGCCAGCCACACCATGAACTGCCTGAACAGCGCCTGGAGCGCGCATGAGAGCGAGTTGCGCGGCTGGCTGCGCCGGCGCGTTGGCAATAGCGCGCTGGCGGACGACCTGATGCAAGACCTGTTTTTGAAGGCGCTGCGCCAGGGCGAGCGCTTTTGTGCGGTCGAGAACGCGCGCGCCTGGCTGTTTGAGGTGGCGCGCAACACGCTGGCGGACCATTTGCGGTTGGCACATCACATGGTGGAGCTGCCCGAGGACCTGGCCACGCCCGCTGACGACACCGAGACCGTGGACACGCTCACCGCCTGCCTGCCGCGCGTGCTCAGCGAGTTGAGCCCGGACGACCGCGAAGCCATCCTGCTTTGCGACCTGCAAGGCATGCGCCAAGCCGACTTTGCCCAACTCAAAGGCTTGAGCCTGAGCGCGGCCAAATCACGGGTGCAGCGCGCCCGCCTGCGCCTGCGCACCCAGATGAGCCTGGTCTGCCAGGTGCAGGTCGATGACGGAGGCCGCATCAGCGACTTTGTGCCCCGGCCTTTGCTTTGAATTTGCAACTTAAATAATAGCTACAACCCTATTAAACACGTGGGCTAGAGGCCTATTTGTTATAAATTTTTGACGAATCTTCGCCTTTTATCATTTACTCGGACTCATGCGGTTCAATTTCCTGTCCTTCCACGCGGCGCGGGCCGAAAGTGGAGAGGGCTGGCGCGCCTGTCAAGGCGGTGCGGATGGTCTACCGCCCCTGAATCACGCTGCCAGATGCCAGCAGCTCATCAATGCGCGCCATCACCAGCACCCCGGTGGTGCCGTAGGGGTCAAATTCTGGCCAGTCGATTTTTGTTTCCGGGTCAATATCAGACAAGCTGACGTGCGCCATGGACCAGTTGGCATAGCGCCTCTTGACAATGCTTTCGCAGTGCAGCATTTCCACATCGGTGTGCCGTTGATCGGCATGGATGCGCGCATAAAGATCGGTCACCGCGCGGCGCTCGCCTTCAAGCGCCTGCAAAAACACCCCTTGCCCCTGACACAGCACGCCAGTGACGTCATGGGCTTTGTTCCAGGTTTGCGATGCCTGCAGGATGGCGCTGGTCATGGTGGTGGTTTGCGGCCCTACCGCCTTGCTGACATAAATGATGCGGATAAGCATGTTTGGCATCCTGGTTCATTGGTGATAACTGATCGTGCTTGGCGGTGACGGGCGGTGTGGGCTTGCTGTCAAGCCTGGCAGCGAACTGCTCGCCAAATCATCTGGCTTCACACTGTAGGCGCTTATTTAATCTCTAACAAGTCAAGTTTTCGCATTTTTTATGAGGACTTTGACTGTGGCGAAAATTATTTTTGCATCCATGCTGTGTCAGCGCCGAAGACAAGCGCTTGCTCTATATTTTTATAGCACATTGCGCTTATTTCATAAGGGCTACAGCCTGATTTCTTATAAATTATCGGGCAGCAGCCGGGGCGCCCCAAAGCTGCTCGAGGCGGGCATCTCGACCACAACTTGTGCGGTAGTAGCTGTAGCGCACCGGGTTTTTCTGGTGGTAGTTTTGGTGCTCCTCCTCAGCCGGGTAAAAGTCGTCGAGCATGAGAATTTGCGTCACCACAGGTTCCGCAAAGGGTTTGGTCTGCACCAGCGCCGCCACGGATGCTTGCGCCAACTGCAGTTGCTCGGGTGTGGTGGCAAATATCGCCGTGCGGTAAGGTGTGCCAATGTCGCAAAACTGGCGGTCGCGCGCGGTGGGGTCAATGGTTTTCCAATAGTGGGCCAGCAATTGCACATAGCTCACCCGCGTCGGGTCAAACACCACGCGCACCGCCTCAGCGTGGCCGGTGGCATGGCTGGCCACCTCGGCATACGTGGGGTTGGCGGTTTTGCCGCCGGTGTAGCCTGAGGTGGTGGACAGCACGCCGGGCAGTTTGTCAAAGTCAGCCTCGGTGCACCAGAAACAGCCACCCGCCAGCACCGCCACTTCGCTGCCTGCGGGCAGGGCAAGCGCGGCGGGTTGCGGTGGCGCGGCCCCCGATGCGCGGGGTGCGGCAAATTCCCACCAGCCAACCAGGCCCAAAATAAATGCCAACGCCAACCACACGGCCACGCGTGGCTTGCGGGGAGAAACAGGTAGGGGGGTTTTGAGCATGTCGCATGATAGACAAGCCCCGGCAAAGACCGTCATGCCTGGGGGTATTTTGCAAATTGACGGGTGCAGCCGCCAGGGGCATGGCACACAATGACACGACTTGATCGAACCCACCCAAAAATCACCATGACTGCACGCAACGTGTTGGGCACCGAGCTGCTGCCCTGCTCTTATGACCCGCTCACCGGTTTTTACCGCGACGGCTGCTGCGCCACCGACGCGCAAGACCACGGCACCCACGTGGTGTGCGCCCGCATGACGCGCGAATTTCTTGACTTCTCGCTGGCGCAAGGCAACGACCTGATCACCCCCCGGCCTGAACACCGCTTTGCCGGGCTGAAGCCCGATGACCGCTGGTGCCTGTGCGTGCTGCGCTGGCGCGAGGCCCTGACCGAGGGCGTGGTGCCACCGGTTTACCTCAAAAGCACCCACAGCAAGGCGCTGGAACGGGTGAGCCTGGACCAACTTCAAGCCCATGCGGCAGATTGATGACGCTCCCATGAACACTGGCGAGTCTTCCCGCCCCGCCGTCGTGGCCTGGCTGTGCCTGGCGTCGGTGTATTTTCTGGAGCCAGCTCTGCCAAGCGCCGCCATGAGCGCATGAGCTACACCGTGGTCTGGTTCAAGCGCGACCTGCGGCTGCATGACCACGCCGCGCTGATGAGCGCCGCCGCGCACGGGCCGCTGTTGTGCCTGTACGTGGTCGAACCCAGCTTGTGGGTACAGCCTGATGCGGCACGCCAACACCATGAATTCATACTGGAGAGCCTGCACGCGCTGGCCCGCGCGTTGAAGGCGCTGGGTGGGCGCCTGCATGTGCGCAGCGGGGAAGTGCCTGCGGTGCTGGCGCAGCTGCACGCGCTGGCCCCTTTTGCGCGGCTGGTGTCGCACGAGGAAACCGGCAACGCCGTCACGTTTGAGCGCGACCAGGCCGTGGCGCGCTGGTGCCGCGCCCACGGGGTGGGCTGGCAGGAGTTCGTCCAATTTGGCGTGGTGCGCCGCTTGAAAAGCCGCAACCACTGGCAAAGCCACTGGGCCACCCACACGCAAGCGCCCCAGTTGCCCAGCCCCGCGCCCGGCACGCTGCAGTTTCAGCCCAGCCCTTGGGCCGCGCAGCCGGTGCCCAGCGCACAAGATTTGGGCCTGGATGCCTTTGACCCACCCCAGCGCCAGCGTGGCGGGCGCAGCGTGGGGCTGGCGGTGCTGGATGATTTTTTGAATGACCGCTGTCGCCACTACCGGGGCGGCATCTCGTCGCCGCTGTCGGCCCCCAGCGCCTGCTCGCGCCTGTCACCCTACCTGAGCTTTGGCTGTGTGAGTCTGCGCGAGGTGGTGCAAGCCACCGATGCCAAGTTGCTTCAAATTAAAGAGCACTTTGCTTATGCTGCACGTGGGCTGGAGGCATTTTTAAGCAGATTGCATTGGCACTGCCACTTCATCCAGAAGTTGGAGAGTGAGCCCGAACTGGAGTGGCGCAACGTGCATCGGGGCTACGACGGCCTGCGTGAACCCGGCTGGCTCAACTTTCGCATGCGCGCCATGCTGGTTTCAGTGGCCGCCTACCCGCTGTGGCTGCACTGGCAGCCGGTGGGCCAATGGCTGGCGCGCCAGTTTCTGGACTACGAGCCCGGCATTCACTGGAGCCAGATGCAAACGCTGGGCTTTGATTGAGAGGATTTGAATGAACTCACTGAACCTGAATCTGAACGCCTTCGCCCCCTGACGTCTGCCTCACCCAACCGCCATCCTCATGAAAATGCGCAAAAAATCCGAGTTGCCCAGCAAAATCTGCCTCACCTGCGGCCTGGCTTTTGCCTGGCGCAAAAAGTGGGCGCGTGACTGGGACCAGGTCAAATACTGTTCCGAGCGTTGCCGTCGAAGTGGCCAACCGACCCCGCAAGGCTGACATGAGCACCCTGATTTACTGGTTCAGAAACGACTTGCGCCTGCACGACAACCCGGCGCTTGGCCAAGCCTGCGCGCAGTCTGGCGCCGTGCTGCCGGTGTATTGCATGGGCAGCGCCAGCGCCATCCACAACGGCGAACCGCGCTGGGGCGTGATGCAACCCAGCCTGCACCGGCAACGCGTGCTGACGGACACCTTGATCGACCTGGACGCCCAATTGCGCGCTTTGGGCAGCGCCTTGACTGTGGTGTACGGCCCGCCGGCCGACATCTTGCCCAAGCTCGGGGCCCCACTGGGCACCCGCAGCGTGCACTGCGAAAGCATTGCCGCCACGCATGAAGAGGACGAGTTGGACAAGGTGCGCCAGGCTGGCATGGACATCCACAGCACCTGGCAGTCGAGCCTGTTCGCGCCAGAGGCTCTGCCGTTTGAGGTGCAAAACCTGCCCCCGGCGTACACCCGTTTTCGCCAAATGCTGACGCAGGCGGGCACCCAGCGCGGCGCGCCCTTGCCCGCCCCCACCCAATTGCCGCCCTTGCCCAAAGCTGCCCACGGCTACGCCACCATCCGGTTGGCGCGCCAACTGCAAGACCTGGGCGAACCCGCGCCCGAGCCGCGCGCCAGCATGCCGTATCTGCACAGCGCGTTTGCCGGGGGAGAGCGTGCCGCGCTGGCCCATCTGGCGCGCTATTTCGCCAGTGACCTGCCGCAAAACTACAAAGCCACGCGCAATCGGCTGACCGGCACCGACTTTTCCAGCAAGTGCGCCATGTGGCTGGCCAGTGGCGCGCTGTCGGTGCGGCAACTGGCGACCGCGATAGACCAGCACGATGCACGTGTTGGCCCCAACGAGGGCACCGAGTGGCTGCGCCTGGAGCTGCTGTGGCGCGACTACTTTCGTTTTTTGCATCTGCAGCACGGCGCCAAGCTTTTCAGATACCGGGGTCTGCGCGACAAAGTGCCGCCACTGCACCACGACCCGGCGCTGTTCACCCGCTGGTGCCTGGGCCGCACACAAGAGCCCTTGGTGGACGCGGCCATGCACGAGCTGCTGAGCAGCGGCTACCTGTCCAACCGGCTGCGCCAAGTGGTGGCGAGTTATCGGATCCATGAGCTGCATGGCGACTGGCGCGCTGGTGCCGCCTGGTTTGAAGCTCAGCTGATCGACTACGACGTCTACAACAACCAGGGCAACTGGCTCTACATTGCCGGCATGGGCACCGACCCGCGCGGCGGGCGACGCTTTAACGTGCAAAAGCAAGCCCTTGAGCACGACCCCGACCAAAGCTACCAGCGGCTTTGGCAAACCGTGTAGCCCGAGATCCTCACACCATGCCAAATCGACTGCAAAACCTCACCCCGGCCGCCCCAGCCCACACCTTACGCCTGATTCTGGGCGACCAGCTCAACCCGCAACACAGCTGGTTTGCCACCGTGCGCCCCGACGTGGTGTATGTGCTGATGGAAATGCGGCAGGAAACCGATTACGTGCTGCACCATGCGCAAAAAATCATCGCCATTTTTGCCGGCATGCGCGCGCTGGCGCAGCAACTGCGTGACGCCGGCCACCGCGTGCATTACCTGGCCATTGACGATGCCGCCAACCTGCAAAGCCTGACCGGCAACCTGAGCACCTTGCTGCAGCACTACCAAACGCAGGTGTTCGAATACCAGGACCCCGATGAATATCGGCTGGGCCTTCAATTACAAGCCTTTTGCGCCTCTAGCCCGCGTGGAATAAGCGCAGGAAGCTATTGTGTTGATAGCGAACATTTCTACACCCAGCGCCATGAAGTGGCCGAGCTGTTCACCAACCGCAAGCAGTGGCTGATGGAAACTTTTTACCGCCACATGCGCAAACGCCACCGTGTGCTCATCGACGGCGCCGACCAGCCCGCTGGCGGTCAGTGGAACTTTGATCTTGAGAACCGCAAGCCCTGGAAAGGCACGCCGCCTGAGCCGCCCGACTTGCGCCCGCAGCACGACCACAGCGCGTTGTGGGCCACCATTGAAGCGGCGGGCGTGCAGAGCTTTGGCGAACCCAATGCCGCCCACTTCCGCTGGCCGCTCGATCGCACGGAAGCCTTGCAGCAGCTGGAGCACTTCATCGGCCACGCCCTGCCCCACTTTGGCGACTATGAAGACGCCATGAGCCGCAAGGCCCAGCGGCTGTTTCACTCTTTGCTGTCGTTTGCGCTCAACGTGAAGCTGTTGAACCCGCGTGAAGTGGTGCAGCGGGTCGAGGCCGAGTGGCGCGCTGGCCGCGTGGAACTGGCCGCTACAGAGGGCTTTATCCGCCAGGTGATGGGCTGGCGTGAATATGTACGCGGCATCTACTGGGCGCAGATGCCGGGCTACGACCAGCACAACTACTTTGAGAACACCACGCCGCTGCCCAAGTGGTTCTGGACGGGTGACACCCGCATGAACTGCCTGGCCTCAAGCATCACCAGCTCGCTGCAAAACGCCCACGCGCACCACATTCAGCGGCTGATGGTGATTGGCAACTTTGCCCTGCTGGTCGGGCTGGACGTGCAGGCGCTGCACCGCTGGTACCTGGGCGTTTACATCGACGCCTTCGAATGGGTGGAACTGCCCAACACGCTGGGCATGAGCCAGTTTGCCGACGGCGGCCTGCTGGCCACCAAGCCCTATGTGTCAAGCGCCGCCTACATTGACCGCATGAGCGACTACTGCAAAGGCTGCGCCTATGACAAAAAGCAGCGCCTGGGCGAGACCGCCTGCCCGTTCAACGCGCTGTACTGGGACTTTTACCAGCGCAACGCCAGCAAACTGGAGCGCAACCCGCGCATCGGCATGGCCTACCGCCAGTTGGCCAAAATGCCCCCCGAAGAACGCACCGCGCTGCAAGCCCAGGCCAGCCAAACCCGCCAGCGGCTCGATTCACTTTGACACCAGAGCCAGCGCACCATGAACACATTTCCTGACGATTTTCGCGTTTTGGTCATTGGTGACTCAGGTTGCATAGGCCAGGCTTTTTGCAAGCCCTTCAACCGTGAGCAAATTGGCCGCGCAGCTCAAGATCAACAAACTGCTTAAACCTGGATTCCTCAGTTGGACGCGCCCGAGTGGGCTGCTGGCGGCGTGGCCGGGTAGGCGCGACAACGCTGCAGGCTCATGCCTGCGAGGCGGAGCAACACCCCCGGGCGCGTTGCCAGTAGCTCAATCGGGTGCGTAGCGCTCTCACCCAAAAGGTGAACCGCGTCGAAGCTGGAAAAGTCAATGTTCATAGGGAGTTAGTAAAGAAACCAAGCGGTCAACTGAGGAATCCAGGTTAAAACTGCTGGCTGGCGTTTTCTCTCATTTGCTGCAAGACAAAGCCAACAGGGTGCTGGAGCCCAACGTGTACCCCGCCACAGGCATGAGCAACGTCAAGGCCGTGCCCCAGTCTGGCGCACGCGCATTCCCGAGGACGTCAAGGACATGTGCCGCTGAAGCAGTACATGCGGCGTTATACACATTCATATCTGTATAATTTCAGCCATGAACTTCACCTGGGACGAAGCAAAGCGACAGGCAAACCTACAAAAGCACGGTCTGGACTTTGCAGATGCCGTCAAGGTTTTCAGCGGGCCATTGGTGCTATTTGAAGACCAGCGCGAAGACTATGGCGAACAGCGCATGATCGGTATCGGGCTACTGGACTCTCTGGTGGTGCTGATCGTTCATGTCGAATCGGATGAAAGCATCCGCATCATTTCCATGCGAAAGGCTGACAGCAATGAAACAGACCTCTTTTACAAAAATGCCGGTTACTTCTGACGATGCGCCCAAGCTCACGCAGGCAGACTTTGACGGCGCCAAGCTGCGCGTAGCGGGCCGCGATGTCAACCGGGCCGAGTGGCAGACCGCAGTGCGCGCCAGGGTGGGCAAGCAGCGCATCAACATCATGCTCGATGCGCCCATCGTCGAACACTTCAAGGCGCTGGCGGGCAATCGGGGCTACCAAACCCTGATCAACGATTCGCTGCGCCGAGTGATTGAAACCGGTCACCTGGAAGCCGACCTGCGCCGAGTCATCCGTGAAGAGTTGTCGCCTAAGTGAGGGCTCCAGCTCCCATCTCGTGTGCCAGCGGGCTACCGCGTAACCCCAAGTTTGATCGATGGACACAAGCCCGTCCTATTTATTTTGATAGCGTATAACGTACTATCGACGTGGGCTAGAACCTAATTTTTTATAAATTTTTGGCAAGTTTGCGTCTTTTGACCGGTGCACCCGTCTCCACCGGCATGAGCACTCTGACCTCTCCCCCCAAATCCTGGCCGATGCGCCAGCCCGTTTTCTTCTTGATTCTGGCCGCCATTGTCTGGCTGGCGCTGTACCAGACGCTCAACCCTGGCGCTGAGGCGCTGGTCGCTGCCCTGCCGGTGGACCGCGCCAGCCACCTGGGCGGCGCACTGCAATTCTTCTTTTACGACACACCCAAGGTGCTGATGCTGCTGACCGGCGTGGTGTTTGTCATGGGCATGATCAACAGCTACTTCACACCCGAGCGCACCCGCGCCCTGCTGGCCGGTCGCTCGGAGGGCGTGGCCAACGTGATGTCGGCTTCGCTGGGCATCGTGACGCCCTTTTGCTCATGCTCGGCCGTGCCCTTGTTCATTGGTTTTGTGCAAGCCGGTGTGCCGCTGGGCGTGACCTTCTCTTTTCTGATCTCGGCGCCGATGGTCAATGAAGTGGCGCTCACCTTGCTATTTGGCCTGTTTGGCTGGAAGGTCGCGCTCTTGTACCTGGGCCTGGGCTTGAGCGTGGCGATTGTGGCGGGCTGGATCATTGGCCGCCTGAAGATGGAGGCCTATCTGGAAGACTGGGTGCGCGACATGCCCAAGACCGCGGCTCAATTTGAAGCCACCGGCATGACGTTGGGTGACCGCGTTGAAGGCGGCTTTGCGGCAGTGAAAGAAATTGTCGGCAAGGTCTGGCCCTATATCTTGGGCGGCATTGCACTGGGCGCCCTGATTCACGGCTATGTGCCCGAAGAATTCATGGCCAGTTTCATGGGCAAGGAGGCCTGGTGGTCGGTGCCGCTGGCCGTGATCATGGGCGTGCCGATGTACACCAACGCAGCCGGTGTGATCCCGATCGTGCAAGCACTCTTAGCCAAGGGCGCGGCGCTGGGCACGGTGCTGGCTTTCATGATGAGCGTGATTGCGCTCTCTTTGCCCGAGATGATCATCCTGCGCAAGGTGCTCAAGGTGCGGCTGATCGCCACCTTTGTGGCCGTGGTGGCCAGCGGCATCCTGCTGGTGGGCTTTGTGTTTAACGCGGTGCTCTGAGCCACTGGCGCCGCAGCCCGTTTTTGTTCTCAATTTCGCTTTAACTTCATTGCAACTTCAAGGAACCCTCATGGACATCAAAGTACTAGGCACCGGTTGTGCCAACTGCAAAACCACCATCGCCCTGATCGACCAGATCGCCCAGGCCAAGGGCGTGGCGGTGAAACTGGAAAAAGTGGAAGAGTTGCGCGACATCATGGGCTATGGCGTGATGAGCACGCCCGGCGTGGTGATCAATGGCAAGGTGGTGCATGCCGGTGGTGTGCCGAGCCGCGACAAGATCGAGCAATGGCTGGCAGCGGCTTGAGTCAAACCAAGGAACACGAACATGAATCCGCAAAAAAAATTCCACTTTGTCTTTTCATTGGTGATGGGCGCGATGATGATTTTCCTGATGACGCTGGTCATCACCTTTGTCAATGTCGGTCTCACCGAGCACTTTTTCCGGCTCTGGATCAAGGCCTTCGCCATTGCCTATGTCGTGGGTGTGCCGGTGATCTTCTTCCTGGCACCGGTGGCGCGCAAGCTCACCGGGCGCTTTCTGGGGGTGAATCCGGCCTGATGGCGTGCAAATGGCGCCACCATGCAAACAGAAAACCAGCGCACGCAACACATCGGCTGGTGGCAGGCGTAGCCGGTTTGATGGCCGCAGCGATGGCGATAACGGCAGGGTCGGGTTGGCTGTTTGCGGCTTCGGTCTGAGCGCTTTGCATCGGGCTGCTGTAGCGCTATTTATTGAGTAGCAAAGATTCAATAGTGACAGGGGCTGTCGCTATTTCTTTGCTTGAAACGCTTTGAGCGGCGTCTTTTTCGAACTAGTTTCACCACAATTTTTGCGATCGACAGCAGAATAAAAATCGCAAGCACCGGGAGAAGCCTTTTTACAACAATCCTCGCAGCATCCCCAGTAAATCTCGCTGCGGCCACAACCACCGAGACCAGGCCAGTGCAATAAACCATGTGCTCAACAATAATAAAAAAGAGAGTGGCGCAGTGGTCGTGCCTTGAAGGCCGGCGCAGCTTTGCCGCGATCATGCTGCTGGCGTGGGCCCTGGTTTAGCGGCCCAGCCTGAGCAGCAAGCCAAACCCAAACCGCGCCCACCATCGCCTTACCTGTGGGCGGCACTGATTGCCGGCATCTACGAGGTGCTTCCGCTGATCTGCCCGATGTGTGTGGGCCAGATGCGCATCATCGCGTTCATCACATTCAGCGCAGACATCCAGAAGATTTTGGAGCACATCGGCGTGCAGCCCGAAGATCAGCGCGCAAACTCCTGGTCAGTCAGGCTGGAGTCTGTGGATGGGCGTGCTTTGTGATTCCATTTCCATATCAATCCGACACGTTGTTGCTTCGCCTTGCCGTGCGTCTGACCGTCTACGTGGGGACTACTGCAATCACTTGTTCACAATTTATTCAGGAAATGGGCAGTAACTACATCCAGACCGCTAGAACCCAACCTCACGCACCAGCACCGCCACCATTTGGCGCAAGTAGGGCCAGGCCGGGGCTTCCCAGCGGGCGTGAATGGTGAGCTTGCCGCGCCACGATTGATTGGCCAGCTCAGCCAGCGCAGCGGCATTGGGCTCCACGAGAAGCGTGACACGGTAAATGGCACGCTCGGGGACTAATTGACCTTTTTTCTCACGGGTGAGCAAGTGCCCGCCAAGCTGAGCGGCCAGCTCAGGCCGAGGCAGAACGCGTGCGGCGTCGCGGTCAACAGCACTCACCCGCAGGCGCAAGGCCGTACTCTGCCCGCCCTCGGTGATAAAGAGGGCAGTGTCACCGGGCGCCACACGCTGCACCGCGTCTTCGTCCAGCCAGGTCTCCACCAGCCAGCGACCATCGTCACGCACCAGCAAGGCAATTCTTTCATTGCGGGTCAACCACTGGCCCACCTGCAAGTCGGGGTCCATGTCGCGCAACTGCCCCGCAAACGGCGCACGCGGTGCGTAGTTCAACAACTCGGTCTCCACACTGGCCAACTCGGCCTGCGCGGTGGACAAGGTGTCTTCGTTCACCAACAGGCGCTTGCGGGCCTCGTCACTGAAGCCCGAGGCCGCCGCCTGCCAGCGCAGTCCGTCCACACGGGCCAGCATCGCGGCACGGCGCATTTGCAGGTCTGGCACATGCAACTGCAACAGCACACTGCCCTCGGGCACGCGGGCGCCTTCGGCAAAAGGCAGTGCATCCAGGCGCGCGCCAGCCGGGGCATACACCGGCCACACTTCAGCAGGCCGCAGCAGGCCACTGGCGGTGACCCGACCCGGCCACGGCACCAACACCAGCATGACCATGGCCAGCGCCATGAGCACGCTGGTGCGGCTGCGCCGGCGCGCCCGAATGTCGGGCCAGCGTGCGCGCCAGGCCTGAAACTCCCGCCGAATCGGCCACAGCACAAACCACAAAATCTCCACCACAAACAGCAGCACGCCCAAGAGCTTGAAAAAGAAGTGGTAAACCAACAGCGCGATGCCCAAGAACAACACCAGCCGGTAAATCCAGGTGGCCCAGGCAAATGCAATCAAGCCCACCTGCTGCCGGGGCGACACATGCTCGGGCGGCTCATCGCCCAGCGCGAACAGCCATTCACGCAGCTTCCAACGCGCCAGCGCAAAACTGCGCTCATGCAAATTGGGCCAGTCCAACCAATCTGACAAGATGAAGTAGCCATCAAAGCGCATGAACGGGCTGGCGTTGATGGCCAGCGTCGCCACCCAGCTGATGGTGGCCAACACAAAGGCTGCCGAGCGCAAGGCACCATCAGGCAGCAGCGCCCAGGCCAGCGTGGCCCAAGCCGCAATCATCAATTCAGTCACGATGCCAGCACTGGCCACTTGCAAACGGTGCCATCGGTTGGTCAGCCGCCAGGTCTCGTTGGTGTCGGTATAGGCCATTGGCCACATCACCAAAAACGCCAGGCCCATGGTCGGAACCCGACAGCCCAGGCGCTTGGCGGTAAAGGCGTGGCCCAGTTCGTGTAGCAACTTCACGGCAAACAAGGCCACCCCATAGGCGGCCAAGCCTTCCCAGCTGAAGGTGTCAACCAGCGAGGCGCTAAAACTCTCCCAGCTGCGCACCACCTGGCTCAAGCCCAGCAGCAGCGCACCCAAAGTCAGCCAGACAAAGGTGCGGGTAAAAAAAATGCCCGCCACACCTTGCCAGCGGCCCAGCCAGGCGTCTGGGCGCAGCAGCGGCACCCGAAAAAACAGGTAGTGGTGCAGCAGCCATTTCCATAAACTGCCCTCGATCTGGGCCAGCCTGCCGGCCATCTGGCTGGCACTTTGACGGCCCTCGGGCTGAATCAGCTGGTTGCTGGTCAGAAACTGCACCACGCCCAACACGTCTTCGGACGCCAGGTGCAGTGGTGTCGTGGCAGAAATATCGTCAGCAATCGTCACCGGGTCGTCCAGCGCCCAGCGTTGCAGCACCTCAAAGCTGGGCCAATCGATGCGAAAAAACAGGTTGCGCACTGGGTCATGCAAGGTCCAACTGCTTTGGCCGTCCGCCAGCACAGGCCCCGGCAACAGCGCCAACTCCTCACGCAACTGCGGCAGCGCCATGCGCTAAATCCCTAAGGCCGAGCGCACACTGGCCAGCGGTCGACGCAGCACCCAATACACCAGCGGCACCCAGGCTCCGTTGAGCTTGGCGGTGCCTTTCAGGCCCACGCGGTGCGCGGTGGGGGCCTGCAGCGCGGCGCGCACACGGTAGGCATAGCTGCCATCCGGGCGCTGCACGGCATCGTGCGCCATGTAGCGCAAGGTGGCCGACACAGCAAACAAGGGGCTGGCGTTCAGGTACAGGTTGACCGGGGCGCCCGGGGGCAAGGCGATGGCGTCGGCCAGCGATAGCCAGGCCTCCACTTCGGTGTCTTGCGGTGCGGCGATGCGCATGATGCGTTCACCCACCGCCACCGGCCGGCCAATCCACTCGGTGGGGTCATCAAACAGGGCCACGCCATCTTGCGGGGCCAGCACGCGGGCGCGCGTGAGTTGGTTGTTCAAAAAATCGACTTCGGTGCGCTTCTCTTCAATCTTGCCGGTCAGCACCGACAACTGCGGACGAAACTTGGCGTCGGTCAAGGCTTGTTGCGAGGTTTGCCGGTATTCGGTCTCAGCCGTGGCCAGGGTCTGCGCCGCAATCGCCAGTCGGCTTTGAATCAGGGCCTCGTCAAAGCCAAACAAAGGCTGGTCTTTTTTGACCGACTGGTTTGGCTGCACATGAAACACATCCACCACGCCATCCAGCGGAGCCCGCACCACCACCGGGTGCCCGGGCACCAACTCGCCCGGTGCCATCACCGTCAAGCGCACTGGCAGCGCCATAACTGCCACAGCCAGCACGCTCCAGCGCCATGCCGGTTGCCGCCACCATGACCGCCCCGGATGGCGCTTGAAAACACTCTTGATCCGCTTCATGAAACCCTGCAACGAACCCACACGCGGCCGGTGCACCGCGCGAAAGGCATGCCACCAAGTGTCCGCCCACTCACGCAAAAGAGTTTGGGTTGGCACGGGCCAAGGGGCGTCACGCACCAACAGCAGCCCGGCGCCAACCTCACGCGGGTTGTTTGATGGTGCGGTATCTAGCGGCAGGGCAAGCCACAACGCGTGTGCAGGCCACCATTCTGTCCAATGTTGCGCCAACTCGGGCGGCACGTCGGCGGCAGTTAATGCCCGCATCGCGTCAAGCTCTGACGCTGACAAGTGGCGACAAAGCTGGCTCAACCACAAGGCATAGGGCGCATTGGATTCCACCTGTACCAAGCCCGACAAGGTGTGCACCCCCTCATCGGCCAACCACAAAGCAGCCTGCCGATAGGAGGCTAGCCCGTGGCTGTCGTTGACCAGCAAAAAACCCAGTTCACGCGCACTGGCCGCCTGGCGCGCGCGGCGCGACAAGTCAAGCAAGGCCGCTAGCGCCTGAAGCGAATCAGACGCGGGTGGACTCACCTCAATCATCAAACATGGGCCTGCTGCGGTACAGCAGGCGCAGCTTTCAAGCGGTCTGCAGGCAGCTTGTCGGGCATAGACTTACCGTCCTGCAAGCGAAACCCGTCAAGCCAGGGTGAGGAGCGCTTGGCGGCCAGCATGATTTGCTCGCTCAGGCCCATGCGTCCCAGCGGCTTGGGCTTGCCTTCGCCCACCGTGAGTTTGAAGATGGCCGTGGCCTCGCGGCCTTCGCTGTCACGCGCCACTACTTTGATTTGCAATTCTTCATCAAAGCCTTCAGGCGGATCCAGATGGAAAGTGCCCGAGCGGGCATCGAACACGATCCACGTCGGCAGGTCACGACCATCCGCCAGTTTGGCGGTGATGATGACCGTGGCATCTGCTTTGGTATGCACAAACGCATCGGCTGGCAGGGAAAACGTGGCGGGTTTGTTGGCCTCAATAAACTGGTCGGTAATGCCGCGGAACAGCGACAGGCTGGGCTCAGCGGCTTCGGTCA
Source organism: Rhodoferax sp. (assembly GCA_013791765.1). Lineage (GTDB taxonomy): Bacteria > Pseudomonadota > Gammaproteobacteria > Burkholderiales > Burkholderiaceae_C > Rhodoferax. The sequence continues at coordinate 1,171 of VMTC01000050.1, read as the reverse complement.
CCACAATCTGGAAACCAGATGCACTGGTGCGCACATCACCAATAGGCTCAGCAGTCCTTTCCAGCGCCGACAAGGGCGATGCCGCCGTCACCAGAATCGAGGAATTGAAGTTGGCGAAGGATGTCAATGGCGCGTCGGGCGTGGGTGCAGGTGCTTGCGCGGGTGTCGGCTCTGGCGCAGCCACAGGCGTTGGTTCAGGCACGGGCGTCGGCGCAACAACATCGTTGTCGGTGATGCTGGCCGTGCCGGTAGCAGCACCGGTGTTGGTCACCGTGCCGGTGATGGCACCGGTGCTCAGGGTGAAGGTTTCCGTGGACTCGACTACAGCGTCGTCGGTGGTGGCGATGCGCAGCTGCACTGAGCTTTGGCCAGCGGCAATGGTGACTGCGCCGGTGACGGTGCTCCAGGTGTTGCCGCCATCGGCGGAGACTTCCAGCGTGCTGGCCGCTGGCGTGTCGGCGCCCAGGGTGGCCGTGCCGTTGCTCAAAGCCGGGATGAAGTTGACCGCCGTGGTCGAGGTCTTATCCAGGCTGACGGTGAAGACGGCAGATTCACCCTCGGTCACTGTGGGGCTGCTCACGCTCAGGGTCGGCGTGTCGTCGGTCTTGGTGGCCGTGGTGTTTTCTGTGCCGGTGCTGGTGAAGATGGTGCCACCACCTTGATCGTTGAGGGTGGCGGTGCCGATGGCGGCGCTGCCGCCCGTGGGGGTCGCGGTCAGGGTGAAGGTTTCGCCGTTGTCTTGGAGGTTATCTTCAATGACGGGGGTACGGACCAGGAAGCTGCCGCCAGCGGGCACCGTGACGGCGCTGCTGTAGTTGCTCCAGGTGAGGCCGGCGTCGGTGGAAACTTGCAGGTTTGTGCCGTCGACCGCACCGAAGTCGGTCCCGGTGGCAGTGGCGCTGCCTGCGCTGAGGCTCAGGGTGATGCTTTGACCGGCGACGCCGGTGACGGTGAACACGGCGTGCGGTGAGGCTTCGTTGACGGTCGGGCTGGTGACGGTGACGGGCCGGTCGTCGGTCTTTGTGGCCGTGGTGTTTTCCGTGCCGGTGCTGGTGAAGATGGTGCCACCACCTTGATCGTTGAGGGTGGCGGTGCCGATGGCGGCGCTGCCGCCCGTGGGGGTCGCGGTCAGGGTGAAGGTTTCGCCGTTGTCTTGGAGGTTATCTTCAAT
>VMTC01000093.1 GCA_013791765.1 Rhodoferax sp. | reverse complement strand
GCCGCAGCCCGAGGGGCCCATCAGCACGGTGAGCTTGCCGGTGGGCAAGGTCAGATTTCTTTTGTTCCGCCGGGTTCTCTGCCTGGCTGGTCGATTCGGTCAGCGGTGGTTCAGCCTCCATCACCAGGAGCATCACGGGCACGCATTGGGCGCGAGCGACATCGGCAGAGACGGGTTCGGGCCTGGCTTGGCCGGGGCGCACCCAGGCCAGGGTGTGGTCGGCGTGCTTGACGATCAGGGCCGGGGTGAGCGGCGAGGGAACTGTCGCCGCACTTGCGCTGTCCGGTACTGCAACGCCGGCATCAAGGGAAGTGTCGGCATCCTGCGCAGCCAGAAAAACCACCGCAGGCAAAGGCAGCGAAGCCCAGTCGTCTTGTGGCCAGGGCGCCAAACCGGCCTTGAGGCCGAGCGCTTCCAGTGCCTCGATCAGCGTGGGCAGATCAAACGGCGGCGCAAAACGCTTGGTGACCAGTTCGGCATCGAACGGCTGGCGATAGAAACCGGCGAGGCTGCCTAGCAGCCATAGCGCAGCTTGCGTGTCGATGCGCCCATCCGAATGGGCAATAGTTTCCCGGTTTGCACCCTGCATGCGATTTATTTCATTTTTTTATTGGTCGATCAATTGCGACCAATCAATTTCCAAATTGTAACCAGGGGGACTGTCAACGGCAGTTTGTTGTTTTGTCGCACCGCTGTCCGGCTAAACAAAAAAGAGTGAACCAAAGTGGGTTCTGTTGCGTTAGTGCAGTTTGGCCGAGAAGAACTGTTTGATTGTGGTGATTATCAAGCGGCAAGGCTGTAGAACTGGTTGGCTTCTGACGCGGTTGATCCGCCTGGGCACCCGTGGGTCAAAGCCCATCAGCTATGGCGAATTGGACAGGCGCACCGGGATTGAGTTCTTGCGTGGGGTGCGGCCTGGGGAATGATGCAGATTGCCTCACGCCTCACGGCGGACGCTGGAAGCGTCCCCAGGCGCGGCCTGGTAACCCGCCTGTTTCCCCTTAGTAAATAAGTCAGTGCAACTGACAATTGCGGCTGATGAAACAGAAAGCTTCCTGAGCCGCAACTCGCCCACAGATTTTACTGACGAAGCATAAAAATGATTGTTAATGTTAGGCTTGTGAGCACAGGACCTTTGACTGTTAAAAGTCAGCGTGTGGGTCCCAAATGGAATTGGCGCCAACTTTGCAAAAGTCCACAAGGTGAAACCTCATGAAAATCAAAGATGTTCGACCTCAGCCCTTTGTGAAACAACTTCGATGTGACCGATGCGGTCGACTAGCAGAGGATAGCGAAAGCGAATTCTTCGAGTTCACATCCATTGACTACAAGGCCGGCTACGGATCAATCCTCGGCGACGAAAATCAAATCGAGATTGATCTCTGCCAGCACTGCCTGAAGGAGACGCTTGGCCCGTGGCTTCGCGTCACAGAGCCAGCGGTTCCGGGTACAAAAATTCTGAAGGCTCTCGAATTGTTCAACACTGATCGGCACGGCGGCGAATTCCCGCCACCAAGGGGAATTCCAAGTGAAGAGGACAAGTCATAGCTCACCATTATGAGTTCTAGGCTTTGTTTTGAACTCCCAAAATTGAAGGTAACAGCCAGCACGTCTCGACGTACGAGGGTTTTCGGATAGCACTGGCGTAAGTCCGCCGCAACGCGATCAAGGATCGGTCGTGGACGAAACCAGTTTACCGCCCCCACATGCACTTCTCCCTTTTCGGACCACCACCAGATCCAAGTCCTGTTGCCAGCAAGAAGCCTTTTCCGCAACCGTTGGCACTCCAGACGTCCAGTTAAGCGGACACCCTTGAGTTCGCTGACATCACGTCGTTCGTCTGGGAACAGTTCTCTCTTGAATCGGCACATCTTCCGTCACTTCGAGATCACCGCCATTTGATTGAAAGTCTTGCGCGGTCAATACGGGCTTGGCCAATGCTGTTCGCATTTGGTCGAGAATCGCAAAAGGCGCATCTTCGCCCTCGCTTGGGTCCCACCCGATGGTCGCGGGCGTCGCGCTGTAAGCCACCGGGCGTCCGTCCGATTCATAGTGCACTTCATGAATTGCGCGATACACGTCCATTGCTCTCGACCGAGCATTCATTGGGGTCACCAGCTCAATGACTCGGTAGTTCCATGTGCGCATTTTTTGCCTCCTTCTTCTTTCACAACTCGGCCAGGCCTGGGGTGAAAACACCCGTCTTGTTGTCAAAGTTCTCCTGCATCAGTCGATGCATGGTCAGGGCTGCCGAACTCCCTGCCAACTGGAGTCATGCGGTCCCAAGTGATGTCCTCGGCTGACCACCCCATAAATACCCTATGAAATCGGCCATGAAAGTGCCGTGAAATGGTCTTGCGACGACGACGCTGGTTCATAGATGGAGTATCAATGAATTTGTTTCACTGTCATAATTCTCCAATGCTACAGGCCAATTTTCAAGGAGGCGCGACGGATTTCTAGTTACCAACTAGGAGTCATTCATGTCTGTCAGTCAGCCAACGCGCGGTGCCGCATTCATTCTTCGCAGAACCGAGAACGGTTGTGAGGATATTTTCCGTTTTCCTTCCAAAGCGGCTTTGGCCCTCAGTTTGACTGAGTGTTGTAATCGCCCGCGCTCAACTGGCACAACTCTGATCAAGGTTTTCTGTAGCGACAGCACTTTTCTACAGCTGCAGGTCCAACGCAGTGTTCAGACATCCCACAGCAAATGGGGAGCAGTCTGGAGGCTACGTTGTGAAAAACTGGTTTGCCTGGAAGCGTTCACGATCTATGGTCGTCCCTTGAACCTGCGAGGTTTGCTGGAACTTGGAAATAGCCTGACCCAAAAAAAGAAACGTTACGCTAGACGTGGCGGTGTGTATTGTGGATACGGCCCGGTGCCAAATGTTCATAAGTCGCGGGGCGGCAGGCAATACTTTCGAAGCATCAACGCCACTCCTGAGCGCCGCATGAACGCTTTGGTGGTTGCCGAAGATGGCGAGCGGCCAGCGCGTGCGGCCCGAACAGGTGGCAATCTTCCGAACTCCTGGGATGACATTGCATTTAGTCGGCGCAGTCGCGGCTGGAAGGTGCAGCGGAAAAGTTTAAAGGCTTGGATGAGCTGAACTGGTTTGTGGCAGCGGCGCATTCATACCACTGCACCGATTGACGCTGCCTGAACGCGGCTCCTGGCAATTGGACTCCCATAACGCCGCACTGAACAAGGGCTTATGAATCTGCGCATAATTCCATTAATGGAGTAAACTTAATACATAAACGGAGTTTCTATCATCTCTACTAACTTCGCCTACCCGTCAACCCGATTCGAGCCTACTGGTCCAGTTGACTTGAGTTCCAAGGTTGAGCGCGAACGCTTGTCAGCTTCGGCTCTCAAGGGATTCTTTAACATTGCTGCGAAGTGGGGACTCAAGGACGAAGATTCACGTGAGCTCCTTGGTGGCGTGTCCAGCAGCTCGTTCTACGAGTGGAAGAAGAACCCCGAGCGCTTGCTCGATATTGACCGGATCACCAGGATCTCGTTCATGGTGGGCATCTACAAGGCCCTGCACACCCTCTACGGAGATCAGCTTGCAGATGCATGGGTTCGCCTGCCAAACAAGAACCTGATTTTTGGCGGGCGCTCGCCATTGCAGTACATGCTCACAGGCGGACTGATCAGCATGCAAACCGTTCGCAGGTTGCTCGATGCCCGCCGCGGTGGCGTCTGAAGTGGGACTGCCTCCATTGACGGCCATCCGTCAGTTCGACACATTCAGGCTTATCCCCAGTCGCTTTGCAGACGTTGAGGATTCTGTTCTGGCGTCGATCTCAAACGGCGACCAGCATCTCAGCGACCTCTTCGATCTGGAGAACGCCACCAATGGGCGACTGCAGGCCGAGTTCGCAGGACTAAGCGGCATAGGTGTTGACGAACTTGTCTTTGGCATACCGAATTTTCGGATCATCAATGGATCGTTCGCCTACCCACACCCGGCCGGCAGCAGGTTCAACGATGGGGAGCGTGGCGCCTGGTACTGCTCCTGGGATATCAAGACAGCTCTGGCAGAGGTGATCTTCCACAAGACAGTGGAGTACGCTGAGATTGAATATTTCGATGACAGTGTGACCTACCGAGCCTTCCTTGCAGACTTCAACGCCCCATTTCACGATCTTCGCGGGAGTATTGAGCATCTGGCGTGCCTCGATCCAAATAGCTACATCCAATCGCAATCACTTGCAGCCGGATTGCTCAGCACCGGCTCACTCGGCGTGATCTTCGCCAGTGTTCGCCGTTCTGGAGGAATCAACCTCGCGTGTTTCAGGCCGGCGCTCGTTGGCAACGTCAGGAAGGGAGATGCGTTTCGCATGACTTGGACAGGATCGACGACGCCAGCGGTTGAACGCATCCAGGGGTGACGTGATGCCATCAGCGTCACGCGGTGGCTGCGGTTTTGCGACGCGCCCGCTGAGATTGCCTTGTTTGTCCAGCCCCGTGGCGACTAGTCTCGAAACATCGTCTGGAACTCAATAACATCTCCGACAACACGCTGCACTTTTTCATTCAACCACCCCATTTCTCAATTTGCACAGTTGAAGATTTTTTGAAATTATTGGAAACCGCCTTATTAATGTACGTTCGTACATTAAAATGAGCAAATGGCACGCACCAACAACGACGAATCTCATCTCAAGCTATTGAGAGATCAATTTGCTGTCAATCAGTGCATCCCGTCGTATGCGGGCATCAGTCGTTTGGTTGGGTTTAAGACCAAGAATGCGGCTGTTTTGCTTATTCGACGCTTGAGTGATGCCGGGTACTTCAAAATCGTTGATGGAGGCAAAGTGGTTCCACTACGCCGTTTTTTCGAATTGCCGCTAATAAACATGAGCATTCGAGCTGGCGAACCCGATTCGATTGATCCTCAGACGTGGACACAAGACACTTTTACTCTTGAAGGTTTCCTGTTTGGCAAGCCATCCAATTCTGTGGTGATTCGGGTCAAGGGTGATTCCATGTGTGATGCTGGAATATTTGATGGTGATTTCGCCGTAGTGGAAAGGTCGCAGACTGCGTATGGCGGGCAATTTGTGATTGCGAATGTAAATGGTGAATTCACTCTAAAAGAGTTGAAGTATGAGAACCAGCGTCCTGTACTCATGGCGCACAACTCGAAGTACCCCCCAATTCACCCTAAAACTGATTTGACTATTTTCGGCATAGTCCAAGGCATCGTCCGCAACTACGTTGCAATGCAACCAACATCCACAACAGGAGCATAGACATGACTGCTACAAGTCGAATCGAGTGGACAGAGCAAACTTGGAATCCAACGGTTGGATGCACCAAAATTTCCGCAGGATGTAAACATTGTTATGCCGAAGCGATGGCGCACCGATTGCAAGCGATGGGCACGCCAGGTTATGAAAAAGGTTTTGAGCTAGTTGTCCTGCCGCAGCGATTGGACGATCCTCTGAAACGAAAGAAACCGACAACGTACTTTGTCAATTCGATGTCGGACTTGTTTCATGATTTGGTTCCAGATGAGCACATTGATTCAGTCTTTCGTGTCATTCAGCAAACACCTCATCACACCTATCAAATTTTGACAAAACGTGCTGCGCGAATGGCACGCTACTTCAAATCACGTCCAGCGCCGACCAATGCATGGCTTGGTGTTTCAGTGGAGAACCGCAAGCAAGGTGTTCCCCGGATCAACCACTTGCGCAAAGTACCCGCACATATTCGTTTTCTGTCTGTAGAACCGCTATTGGAAGACGTTGGTGAACTTGATTTGACAAACATCCATTGGGTGATCGTTGGCGGCGAATCTGGGCCAAAGGCTCGCCCCATGAAGCAGGAATGGGCAGATTCGGTGCGGGCGCAATGTGAAGATCAAGGGGTTGCTTTTTTCTTCAAACAATGGGGCGGTTGGGGTGTTGATGGCAAAAAACGGGCAAAGGCCGCCAATGGTCGGCTGTTGAACGGCCGGACATGGGATGCAATGCCTGAGAATGTGGGTATGCAAATGCAAGCTTGACTGAGAGGAAGGTTGGGCAGTGGCCTTGCCGAATTAAATTACCAACAATACACACATGGTCAAACGAGCAGACAAATATCGCTGGGAAATCGGCACTTTGCCACCACCCATCGATCCCCATAGTTTGGTGAAGCACAAGATAGTGCGCGGTTACTTGGAACGCTACATCCAGGTACTGATGAGCAACTACAACATGGAAAAGCTTACTCTGTCCATTGTTGATGGATTTGCTGGTGGAGGAGAATATTCATCGGAAGACGGGTCACAGTTTCACGAAGGGTCGCCGCTGATTGTTTTGACAACCATTGCAGCCAAAGAAGCCGAACTAAATGTCGGTCGCTCCAAGCCGCGAAAGGTTGATGCAAAGTATTACTTTGTTGAAAAAATTAAATCCAACTTCAACTACCTTGACCAGCTGCTGCGTGCTCGGTTTCCCTCATCAAGATTTGGCTCTGACATCGAGTTGCTAAATGGAGCATTTCAAGATAAGGCGAACGGAATCATTGCCGACATTCAGCGACGCGCTGGGGGTGAGAGAGCAATTTTTCTTCTTGATCAATACGCGTATGATCAAGTGACAGGGCCAATGCTGAAATCAATTTTTTCACGGGTGAAGGGTGCCGAAGTGATCCTGACTTTCGCCGTTGACTCTCTGATTTCGTTTCTCGCTGACAACGAGGCAAGCCGCGCAAAATTGGCTCAAATGGGAATGGATGCACACATTGATTGGGTTGCACTTGAAGCTTTGAGGTCAGCACCACCAGCTACGTGGCGAGCAGCCATTCAACGCAACCTGGCAAAAGGCCTTATCGAGGCCAGCGGCGCAAAAAACTTCACCATTTTTTACATCACGCCAATGGGCAACACGTCATGGACGTATTGGTTCATACATCTCTCAAATAGTGCCAAGGCACGTGATGTCATGATGGAACTTCACTGGCAGTCTGCCAACCATTTTTCACACTATTTGGAACCGGATATTTTCACACTCGGGTATCAAGCGAACCTTGACCGAAACGCCACCATGCAGGATGCACTTGAATTGGGAGAAAGTCATCAATTTGATGCATTAGCCGCCAGCCGGTGCAAGACCGGATTGACGGAGAGATTAGTGCCGGCCATTTACGGCGGAAAACCAACTCAATTTTCCCAACTGCTGGACTCAATGGGAAGCCTGACACCTGCCACGGCAGACATGATTCGTGATGCCATAGACCCGGCGATTCGTTGCGGGGATATTTTGGTGAGATCGACAGACGGTGTTAAAAGAACCAAAGGACATTCCGTGAAAGTGGGCGATATCCTAGAGCGGTCACCTCAAATGTCGCTAATTTCCTTACCTGGAATGGGCTACAGTCAGCTGTAATCTTTCTTTTTTTTCAAAATGAAGTGGCCGCTTGGGGCGTTTGGTTGTGGAGTCCAAATTGATGATCTGCCCACTGGCGATTAAACGCGACAAGGATGTTTGAAGGGTCTCTGGTAACCAGTCTGTCGCTTCGAGAATGTCTGCAAATTCAGTTTGACCAATCGCCTGCATACCAGAGAATAAAAAATCTACCCAGTAAGCATCAACGGCTCCATCATCAACAGTTGACGGCTCAGTGTTAGTGTCTGGCTCGTCTGAAAACATGTCACGGACGCGTGACCGTTCCTCCCTTTTATCAAGCCGCTTTGTGGCGCGAATTTGTTTTTGTATCAGATCAATGTCCTGTGAAATCTCCATGAACTCAATCAAGCCCTTTGGATGAGAGGTTAAGTAGATCAAATGATATTTGGGGCGTTCTTTGCTCGGGTCCATCACTCGAACGTAGCCAGTGCGTGGACGATATTCATTTTTTATTGGTGATGGCACACGACTCTTGAGCCCATCACGATAGCTGTTCAGAAGCAGCTTTTCTCGTTCGTGTGGCAAATGCCCATCAAGGGCTTGAACCGCGCCGTGAGATGTGCCCAAAAAGGCGGCAATGTCTGACTCCCAATCGGTCATCGCAGCGGTTCGATTGATAAAGTCGTAGATGAAGTTTATCAAAAACTCTGACCGTGGCCTTTGAAGTAATGGACGCAATTGGTCTACACCGACATCCTTCCATCCCTTCGGGTCGATGAAGAAAAAAACGAAAGCATGACCACCGCACCAAGTCAATATGTCGTCACGAAGGTCCAAAAAATTTCCTTGAAAGCAATTCGAACTTACGCCTTCTGGTGTGGAGGCTTGCAGGTATGAAGACAATCTCTTAAATGCACGTGGACTCTTTTCGATGTATAGGGCGCGAATATTCGCCTGGACACCCAGGCTCAATAGCTTTTTGCGACACGAATCCATGGTCTGCAACGAAACGGCAATCGACGTGCTTGCTATTGATTCTGACTCATCACCCCAAGGGCCTGCAAAACAGTCAACGTACCCAATTTCCACAATCCGCTCACGCTTGGCGCTCATACCGACGATCAGGATCAACTTTTCAAGATAGGCCTCAAGCAACTTGTGCTTTACCAGGGCCTGTTCACGGCCAAGGTAAGTGTCGGGGATGAACTGTGGGATTCGAGTCATATTGACTATCGATCATAAGTCGTGGCTAGACCTAAGCTGAAACATCCGGTGACAAGGCGATCTCCGAATTTATCCAATCATGCTGCGGCGCATCGTCATTTTCAGCGACTGGGGATGCTCTCTCTGCGTCCGTTGGAGTTGGAAGATCAGCAGCGTTGAATGTTGGCCCGCTGACTATTTTTTTCAGTAGCTCGTTTAGTACTGACTGCATTTCAACAGTCGCCTCTAACACCCATAATAACTGCCTTAATTCCTGCGAAAGAGTTGCTGTCCACTCGGTCGGGCGAATGTCATCCAGCGGACTGCTTTTCTTGCCCGATCCCTTCTTCATGCGCGATCCGAGCCAACCTTTAACGACCTCGTACCCGGACACGCTGTATTCAAATACAGCTTTCGACACAGGTTCAATTTGCCCTGTTCCTATATGAAGAACGCCTTGCCCAGAGCCATCAGGGTATTCAATCCACTCGAAAGACTCCGGGTAGCCAGTTGGCGTGTTTGGAATCGGCTTGATAGACTTCGCCTTACCGTTTGGCACATGCCCTGCCCGCTCCCCGTTAGGCACGAATCTCTCCCCAAAAGTATGCAACCACAGCAACTTTCTCCCCAAAGTTACCGCCTGTTCAAAAAGGATGGCCTCTGATGAAATTGGCAAGCGAGGCCCAGGTATCGTCAACTCCTCCGAAAAAGTAATAACGTAATCTGGCGCGCTCAGCACGGCATAGGTATAGGCAAAAAAATCCTCTGCGGTGACTGCCATTTCAAGGTCGATCTCTAATGACTCAAGCAATAACAGTGGTAAGTTGGCTTGCGTCGCCTCGGCATCTCGCCAGAGCGGAATAACATCCTTTCCTCCGCGACCACAAAAATAATCTGTGTCAGGTAGCATACAGGTTGACGTTGCGGACGGTCCTAGGCCAAGCACCTTTGTTAGCATACTTACCATGAACACTTGTTTGTTGCTGTATAAATTAATAAGATCGGGACGCGGGCGGTCGCAAACACGTGTATCAGGCAGGCACCAGTAGCGGTCAAAGCTTCTCCATCCATATCGAATAGATTCAACTGAATGTGATCCTACGTCTAATGTTTTTATGGATGGCAGTTCGTTATCTCCAATAAACAACTTACCAATCCTGTCTATGGTGCGCGATTCAGTTTCACGAAGCAACTTGCTTTTTTGATTAAGCGGTGCTTTGACAAGGCTTTGCCACCTACGAGTCAAAACGTCATCCGTTTCGGCGATAGGCCATCGACGCTTCCATTGCACACCCGAAAGCTGCAAAGGCCATAAATCGGTCACAAGCGGCCAGGCAAAATAGTTGCCAGCTTGCTGCGGAAGAAACGGTTCTTGCGCTCCAGAGAAACAGTCACTCCAAGGCACATCGTCAAATGATCTGATAGCTTTAAGCTTGTCCAGCTTTTCCTCTCTCGATCCTTCAATGCGCACGTAGTGCACTAACGCGAGCCTGTGTCGTTTCGCCTCCGCGTGGCGAATGCCTACTGCGATGCAAACCGGTGTTTGAATGGCAAAAACATTTTCAGTCTTACGTGCCCCGAGGTTATCGCCCTCTAAATCAATGATCCAGATATCATCAAATGCCTCCCGCATGCGCTGTCGCATGCCGGTAAAACCGGGGCCGCGAAGGTAGCTTGCAGCGGTGATGAAGCTTACTATCCCTTTGCGGGGCGCGCCTGGCTGCTCAAACATCTTCCACAAAGTCCAACGCCAGAAGTAGACATAGAGGTTGTAAAGATTCTTAACATGGACGGATGGAGCCAAATCTACAAAATCGCTAATTATCGGGCGATTTGGGGACACATCGTGTCTTGTGATGTCGGTACTATCGCCAAACCGAACCCACTTTCCACGAGTGTTGGCGCTATCTTCATTGCCGTGCTCCAGAAAGTAAGGTGGGTTGCCCATGGATACAAAAACAGGCACAGTGGCCTTAACTTGGCGAGCACGACGCTGTTCTTCAGTCAATCGCTCTGCCATAAGAGGTGGGATCGGAGGTTCTACATGTGGCGACTCAAGCGTGTCTGTCAACAGCACATGTAATCCATCAACGGGTAACGTGGCCCCGGCGTCAACCAACAATTTTGTTAGTCGAAGGTGAGAAACAGCATAAGGCCCGACCTGGATTTCGAATGCATATACGTTCTGCGCACAACGAGTCGCATATTCTGCAATCGCACCCGGCCCTTGTTCCGCTTCCACCCTACGTAAGGCGAATTCAATCGCGGCAAGAGGATAGGCAGCAGTCCCCGCACTTGAATCCAAAAAAACTACACCTTCATCCGCAAACGTTAGCGGTTTGTTGAAGCGCTTGTCTAGCAACTCAGCCACAAGATTGGTTTGGCAACTAACAACTTCTTGAGGTGTGTAATAAACACCATATTCTTTACGACGTTTCGGATCGTAGGCTGCCAGAAAGTCCTCGTAAAAATAGAGCCACGGATCACCCCGTTTGCTGAGTTGCGCAGGATCAACCGCACCGATCACCCGCTCCAGCAGAGCGACTGGAACTTCAATCTCTGCCCGTGCACGCGCCTGAGTGAGAATGCGTAAAGTTTCGGCCAACAGACCGTGGCCACTGTCCAGCCGTGCTGCCGCGCTGACCGCATTAAGATGGTCTTCACCGCTTAGTCTAGCCAATAGCAGGGCGTACGTTAAGGTTTGTGCGTAAATATCAGAAAAGTCATCGTCGCTTGAATGTGGGAACAGGTAATCCCGCATTTCGGAACTAAGCCGCTTTAAGGCGCTGGTTTCATCTGCTACTGCAAGAGATACGTCCTCCCGCAATAATCTGCATAGCGGTGCTAACATTTGAGCCAGAGCTTTTGGGCCAGTTGGCGTAATTGGCGTCCAACTCAAAAATTCAGTTATCAAAACAAACAACTGTCTTACCAGCTCATCAGTTAGTGAAGAGGAACCCTTTTCTATAACATCATCCCACCTGACTACAATAGGTATTTCAGTCGGATACTGGACACCACTTCGGTAGAGTGCCCATTCATATGCGTCTGTGTATAGGATGTTGGGCAAGGCTGTGAATTTATTCCATTGAGCTTTGTCCCTACCCTTATATTTCTTGGTTAAAGCACCGTGGCCGGGTGCCTTTAGTTCGACGTGACCGCACAAAGCACCATCTATCTCAACACCAATATCCGGTCGCCCGCCCAGGCCGTCAACATGGGCTTCAGTCCTAGTTATCACTCCGCTTGCCTTGGCTGCTCTTATCAACGCCTGCACTGGTGGTTTTAGTTGATCTTCAGGTTGGGCGTGAACGCTTGAAGCAAAGCTCGCGCGAAGGTCATCTGCAAACTTGTGAGCTGCTTCTCTAAAGATACTGGGTAAACCGATTATTAGTGCCATTTAGCGTAACGATTAGCGTTTATCCGCCGCGTTGCAATGCTCGTAGAAACCATAAACGCCTCCCGCGGCTGATAAACCATGTTGGACTGAACCGCCTGTTGAGGCGGTCGCGACAGGGGTTTGAAAGCTTCGCCCCATTTGTTGAATCAGATTATGACCGGGCTTGCGGTAATTCCAGCCAGTCAACATCGTGGCGAACGGGCATAGGTCCCCGCACGATTGCGTTGTGCAAGCATATTGCGTCGCCACAGCGGGTCCTGTCCTATACAGCGCGCAGCGCCACCCCCAAGCCTCTTGTGCCGAGATACCAAGCCTTGCACAGACCCATGCCTCACGGTGGCCCCCGACTCTTTTGTGCCACGGCGTCAACGGGTGCTGGCAAGCGGGCTTGCCCCTGCAACACGGCGGTGACTTGTAGACGCCCCACCTTGCAACGGGCACAGACCCACGTCGAGCTTGGCCACCCGCGCCAGGAACCCTTGAGCCGACCCCATCACCTGCGATTGGGCGCGGGCATCATCAGCACCGGCACACCACCCGGTGTGGGCCTGGGCAAAAGCCAGCGCACATTTTCCTCCTCAAGCCCGGTGACACCATGCGCCTGGGGATCATCGGACAGGGTGAGCAGCAACAGTTGGTCCATGCGTGGAATGCGCAGTTGATTGATCTCTGAGATTTCAGGGAAGTCCGGTGAAGCTGCCAGACAGCTACCAAAAGTTGCAAATAGCGCCGGCAGCACGGCCTCAGGGGAAGGCGGCCCCGACAGGGCGCCGTGATCGAACATGTCGGCTACTTACAGTCAGGGTGAAATTGCTTCAGCCCGCCGTGATTTTGACCCCCAGGCTGCCGAAAACCAGTGGCCACCGCGACGCTTGCCAAACGCTTTCACCGTGTAGGTTTCGGCTCATCGATTCTGGGTCAAATTGACATCAGCGCCAACAATTGGCGCTACAAGCGTGCTGAAACCTGGATTAAGCATGACGAATATGGCGGGCCTCCCGGGTTCCCCAGCTATTCACCCCCAACCACGTCGGCGCCCAATGAAATCAACGATCTTCGCTCTTGAAATCACATTTTTGTAATGGCGTGAATTGCTAGCTTAGTGAATTTATGCGTGGTAAATGTTGTGATACAGTAG
>VMTC01000099.1 GCA_013791765.1 Rhodoferax sp. | reverse complement strand
GTGATTGACAGCACGCCACCGTCAGCGCGCCACTACAACCACCTGGCGATCCTGCCTTATCCGTCGCGCTACGAGCAGGTCTGGCCGCTCAAGGGTGGCGGCGAATACACGGTGCGCCCGGTCCACCCGGACGACGCCAGCATGCTGCAGGAGTTTGTGCGAAAACTCTCACCCGAGAGTCGCTATTTCCGCTTTGTTTCAAGCATGCAGGAGTTGCCCGCGACCATGTTGTCGCGCTTCACGCTGATCGACTATGACCGCGAAATGGCACTGGTGGCGGTCTACCGGGAGCGCCATGTTGGCGCGGATGGTGAAGTGAGCGAGGTGCCGCGCATCGTGGGCGTGTCGCGCTACATCACCAACCCGGATCGCACCACCTGCGAGTTCTCTCTGGTGGTGTCCGATGACTTCAAGGGCCAGGGCCTGGGCTCGCGCCTGATGCTGTCCGTGATGGACGTCGCACGCGACAAGGGCTTGGCCGAGATTGAGGGCCTGGTGCTGGCCAAGAATCCGACCATGCTCAAACTGATGAAGAGCCTGGGTTTCCAGATCAAGCAGTTCCCGGAGGATGCTGACTTCAAGCTGGTGACGCAGACGCTTTGATCCCTCGCCCGTCAGTCTGAAGCCTAAGTGCCTGGCAACAAAATGCTGGTGTCCACCGTGTCGATGTCGGTGCGGCCGCAAAAAGCCATGCTCAGGTCGAGCTCTTTGTGGATGATTTGCAGCGCTTGGGTCACGCCGGCTTCACCCAGGGCCCCCAGGCCGTAGGTGTAGGCGCGGCCGATGTAGACGCCGCGCGCACCCAGGGCGCGGGCTTTTAGCACATCTTGCCCGCTGCGCACGCCGCCGTCCATGTGAACCTCGATGTCTTTGCCCACGGCCGCCACGACGTGGGGCAGGGCGCGGATGCTGCTCTGCGCCCCATCGAGCTGGCGCCCGCCGTGGTTCGAGACGATCACTGCGTCAGCCCCGGCGCTCACGGCCAGGCGTGCATCTTCAGGGTCCTGGATGCCTTTGAGGATCAGCTTGCCACCCCAAAGCTTCTTGATCCACTCCACATCGTTCCAGTTCAGCGTCGGGTCAAACTGCTGGGCTGACCACTGCGTCAGTGAACTCATGTCGTCCACGCCCTTGACGTGGCCAACCACGTTGCCAAAGCCGCGCCTGTGCGTGCCCAGCATGCCCAAGGCCCAGCGCGGGCGGGTCATCATGTTGAGGATGTTGGGCAGGGTCAATTTGGGCGGCGCGCTCAGGCCATTCTTCAGGTCCTTGTGGCGCTGGCCCATGATTTGCAGGTCAAGTGTGAGTACCAGCGCCGAGCAGTGGGCGGCGCGGGCGCGCTCGATCAGACGTGCCATAAAGTCCCGGTCGCGGATCACATAGACCTGGAACCAGAACGGGTGCTGGTCAGTGCCGGCAGCCACATCTTCAATCGAGCAGATGCTCATGGTCGAGAGGGTGAAGGGAACGCCAAAATTTTTGGCGGCGCGCGCGGCCAGAATCTCGCCGTCGGCATGTTGCATGCCAGTGAGTCCCACCGGCGCCAGCGCCACGGGCATTGCAACTGGCTGCCCGACCAGGGTGCTGGCGGTACTGCGATGGTCCATGTTGATGGCCACACGCTGACGCAACTTGATGGTCTGAAAGTCGGCTTCGTTGGCACGGTAAGTGCCCTCAGTCCAGGAGCCGGAGTCAACATAGTCATAGAACATGCGCGGTACGCGCTGCTTGGCCAGAACACGCAGGTCTTCGATGTTGGTGATGACAGGCATTTGAGTCTCCATTTGGCGCACAGGAACCTGCTTCGTGCGTCGTCTCACTGCAATTGGCTGATTTGCCTATGAAAAAGGCCTCTGAGTATCGCTACTTAGAGGCCTTTGTCTTGAATAATGGTCGGGGCGAAAGGATTCGAACCTTCGACCCTCTGGTCCCAAACCAGATGCGCTACCAGGCTGCGCTACGCCCCGACGAGGTAGGATTGTAACGGCTTGCGGCGCGGATTCCCCGGTTACCATCGAATAATGTCGTCGCAAAACCCATCCTTGCCCTGGCTGGACCCCGGTCAAGATTTTCCGCCAATCAGCCAGGCCTGGGACCAAAACTCCCCAGCGCCTGGACTTTTGGCCGCAGGCGGTGAGCTGGACGTTGATACTTTGCGCCGGGCCTACAGTAATGGCATCTTTCCCTGGTACAGCGAGGGGCAGCCTATCTTGTGGTGGAGCCCGAATCCAAGAATGGTGCTGGACGTTGCCAGTTTTCGCATTCAGCCTTCGTTTAAAAAGAAGATACGGCAGTTCCGCCAAATGCCGTTTTATGAAATTCGGTTCGACTCGGCTTTTGACCAAGTCATTCAGGCTTGTGCCAGCAGTGCGCGAGACGGCCAGGCGGGCACCTGGATCGTGCCTGAGATGATTGCAGCCTACGGGCGGCTGCACCGCGCCGGATTTGCCCACAGCGTTGAAACCTGGGTTGATGGCGAGCTTGCTGGCGGCCTGTACTGCGTGGCAATGGGCAAGGCGGTGTTCGGTGAGTCCATGTTCAGCCGGGTCAGTGACGCATCCAAGATGGCCTTGGCAGCCTTAGTGGGTTTTTGTCGTCATCATGGCATCGCGCAGATTGATTGCCAGCAGAACACGGCGCACCTGGCCTTGCTTGGCGCGGCCGAAATTGCGCGCAGTCTGTTCTTGAAGCGCGTGTCGCACGGACTCGCCCAGACCGGGCCAGATTGGGTTTTTGACAGTGAATATTGGCACCACTTGCTGGCCTCGAAGGCAGTGCCAACTTGAAGCCAAGCTAATGCAACTCAAAGAACTCCCGCTGAACGCGCTGCAGTTTTATGCCACCTCAAGCTATCTTTGCAGCTATCTGCCGGGTCGCCAGGCTCGCTCCCAAGTGGCAGCGCCCAGTCACTTGGTGAATGATGCTGT
Source organism: Rhodoferax sp. (assembly GCA_013791765.1). GTDB lineage: Bacteria > Pseudomonadota > Gammaproteobacteria > Burkholderiales > Burkholderiaceae_C > Rhodoferax. Next base: position 744 of record VMTC01000099.1, on the reverse strand, counting down.
TTACAGCGAATTGGTGCGCAGCGGGTTCAGACGCAGCGGTCTTTTTACCTACCGGCCCTATTGCGATGGTTGCCGTGCGTGCACACCAGTGCGGGTCCTGGTTAATGAGTTTCAAGCCGACAGAAGTCAGCGCCGCGCCTGGTCGCGCCATGGCGCGCTGCAGACGCGGGTGCTCAAACCCTCATTTGTACAAGAACACTATGACCTGTACCTGCGCTACCAGAACTCGCGCCATGCCGGTGGCGGGATGGATCAGGACAGCGTTGATCAATACACCCAGTTCTTGCTGCAAAGCCATGTCAATTCGCGCTTGGTGGAGTTCCGGGAGACTTTGCCTGATGGCCTGCCAGGTTGTTTAAAGATGATTTCGATTCTGGATGTGCTTGATGACGGCCTGTCTTCGGTCTACACCTTTTACGAGCCGCACGGCCGCGAGAGTTTTGGCACCTACGGCGTACTCTGGCAAATTGCTGAAGCCAAAAAAATGGGCTTGGCGCATGTCTACCTGGGTTTTTGGATCAAGGAAAGCCGAAAAATGAACTACAAGACAAAGTTCAAGCCGCTGCAGTCGTTGGTGTCAGGGCAGTGGGTTGCCAGCGATCTGTCCTTGTCGGCATGAGAGGCATCAATCCGAGATTGTCCATTAGGCGGTGCTTCGCACCTGTTTGAGCGCTGGCGGCGGCTTTGCGGCCATTTTGCGCGTCTGCTCGGTGTCCATAGCGGTGCTATGAACGCCTCTCAGCC
>VMTC01000004.1 GCA_013791765.1 Rhodoferax sp. | reverse complement strand
GGCAGCGTCACGCCGACCTGGCCCTGGTATTTGCCGCCTCGGTCTTTGTAGGAAATCTCGCAGACTTCATCGCTCTCAAAAAACAGCACCTGCGCACAGCCTTCGCCGGCATAGATCTTGGCCGGCAACGGCGTGGTGTTGGAAAACTCCAGCGTCACATAACCCTCCCACTCGGGCTCAAACGGGGTCACGTTGACGATGATGCCGCAGCGCGCGTAGGTGCTTTTGCCCAGGCAGATGGTGAGCACATTGCGAGGAATGCGAAAGTACTCCATGGTGCGCGCCAGCGCAAAGCTGTTGGGCGGGATGATGCAGCTGTCACCGTGAAAATCGACAAAACTCTTCTCGTCGAAGTTTTTCGGGTCCACCACGGTGCTGTGGATGTTGGTGAAAACCTTGAACTCGGGTGCGCAGCGGATGTCATAGCCGTAGCTGCTGGTGCCATAGCTGACGATCTTGTTGCCGCTGGCGTCCTGGCGGATTTGGCCCGGCTCGAACGGTTCGATCATGCCGGTGGTCTCTGCCATGTGGCGAATCCATTTGTCACTTTTGATGGTCATGAGAAGGAGGCTCCAGGGTTGGGCCAGATTGTAAGCGTCGCCACTGCTATGAAATTCGCCAAATCAACGCAATAGGGTCGTGGGCTGGCGGCCTGTTTTATTGCGAATCCGCAAGGGCTGCGCCGCGGCGTGACGCGATCATGCGGCATGAAGGAACCGACCCCAACGCGCGCGGGTGCGCCTGCTGCTGCACGCAGCAAGGCGGCTGCGCGCAAGCGCTATGTATGCCGCTTGCCGCTTCAATTGGCCTCACGCTTTGAGGCCCTGCGCGAGGCCTATCCCGGCAAGAAGCGAAGTCAATTTCTGGAGGAACTGCTGCGCCTGGGCCTGGCCGAGGTTGAGCGCGCCTGGGCCGGCGCCAGCGCGGCTGACGCGGCCTTTCATCCCGACACCCGCCAACCGATTTACCTGCCGACCGGGCCCTTTGCCGAGTTTCATCACCTGGTTCAAAAGCACCATCTGGCGCTGGAGCATGAATTTGCCGCAGCGGATGATCCCCAAGCGGCGTACCCGGTGGACGACTACGCCCTGGACGCCAAGGAGTAGCGAGCAGCCCCGGCGAAGCGCTGGAGCCACCAGGGCCGGTGCCGCCGGATCACCGGCATTCATTCAAAATAAATAGCTATAGGTCCTTTAAATACGAGGGCTAGAGGCCGATTTGGCTTAAATTTATTGAGAAATGACCATTCTCTCCAGCAGACGGGCATCGCCCCGCACGATCAAGGCAAACAGCAACTCATCAAGGCAACTGCCCTTGCACCCCTTGCACCAGCCAGTTCATCTTGAGAATTTGCACGTCACTGAGGGTCTGGCCTTTGGCAATCACCTCCTGGCCCGCGTTGTTCAGCACCGTTTGATTCGCGTGGAACGGGTGCAGCTTGCCCGCCGCAATGTCTTTTTGTCGCGCCAGCACTTCCTGCTGCACCGCCTTGGGCACCTTCGAGCCAAAACCCTCCACCCTGATCATGCCCTCGCGCACGCCGCCCCAGACGTTGCCGCTCTTCCAGCGCCCGTCCAGCAACGCCCGCGCGCGCTCGGTGTAGTAGTTGCCCCATTGGTGCGTGACGGCGACGATCTGCGCGTCGGGCGCGATTTTTCGCATGTCGGAGTGGTAGCCCACGGCCAGTTTGCCGCGCTCCTGCGCCGCCACCATCACGGCCGATGAACCCGTATGGAAGGCGATCACATCGACGCCCTGGTTGAACAGCGTCATGGCGGCGTCGCGCTCGCGCGTCGGGTCAAACCAGGTATTGAGCCACACCACTTTGACTTCAGCCTTCGGGTTGACCGAGCGCATGCCCAGCGCGAAGGCGTTGATGCCTTGCAGCACCTCCGGAATCGCAAAACCCGCCACGTAGCCCGCGAGGTTGCTGCGGGTCATGCGCCCGGCCGCTATGCCCGCGAGGTAACGGCCCTCGTAATAGCGCGCATTCGCTGCGGCCACATTGGGCGCGGTCTTGTAGCCGGTGATGGATTCGAACTTGAGCTGCGGGAACTCCTGCGCCACCTTCCGCGTGGGCTCCATATAACCAAAGCTGGGCGTGAAGATGAGCTGGTGGCCGGTGGCGGCAAGGTCGCGAATCACGCGCTCGGCATCAGGCCCTTCGGCCACGTTCTCGACATAGGTGGTTTTGACGCGTGCGCCCAAGGCCGCCTCGACGGCGCGGCGCCCCTCGTCGTGCTGGCGCACCCAGCCGGTGTCAAGCAGCGGCGCCACATAGACAAAGCCGATCTTGAGCGGTTGCTGGGCCGCAACAGGTACGGCGGGTTGGGAAAAAACGGGGGAAAGAAAACAGGCGGCCGCGATCACGGCTGCGAGGTTTTTATACATGGTAGTCCTCTACATGGCTCCGAAACATAAAAGCAAAGCCCGCCGGAGCAGCGGGCCTTGAGAGCCATTTTAGCCAGGCGGCGGCGTCAGCAGGCCCTGGGCCACCGTCGGGTAGCGCAGCCTCACGCGCAATTCACGCTTGAGGCGCGTGTTGTCCATGCGGCGCGACTCGCTCATGAAACTCAGCAGCATCAAGGAAAGATGCGCGCTGGCGGTGCTGCGGGGCACCCGCGGCGGGCGCGGCAAACCATACAAATCAGCGGCCAGGTCGAAGTAGTCGCCCATCTTGAAGCAGCCGTCATCGTTGACGTTGTAGATGCGTTGCGGGCGCCCCCGCCACAGCGCCGCGACGCAGGCCCGCGCCAGGTCATCGGCATGGATGTGGTTGGTGTAGACATCGTCAGCAGCTTGCAGCACTGGCGTGCCTTTGAGCAGGCGCGCCTGCGGCGTGCCGTTCGGGCGGTCCGGCGCATAGATGCCGGGAATGCGCAAGATGCTTGAGCGCACACCGCTGGCGCGGCCAAAGAAGCGCACCGCGTTTTCTGCATCAATTCGCCGCTTAGCCCTAGTCGTATCTGCATGAGTAGCTCTTGTTTCTGCAGCAATTTCACCCTGGCAATCACCGTAGACGCCGCTGGTGGAGCCGTACACCAGAGCGTCTGGGCGACTGCGCAGAGCCAGCGCACGGGTCAAGGCCTTACTGCGTGGGTCCAGCCAACCCTCATTGGGCGGCGGTGCCAGATGCAGCACCCGGTGTGCCAGCCCGGCCAGGCGGCGCAGCGACGCCGGGACGTCCAGGTTGCCAGCTAAAGGCGTGATTGAGCGCTGACGCAGCTCCGCCGTGCGCTGCACGCTGGAGGTCAGTGCCAGCAGCCGCACCCGGGCGGGCAGCGCCTGCGCCACGCGCAGGCCGATATCACCACAGCCGACGATCAACACCCGCAGACGGCGGAAGCGAAAGGGCAAGGCGCCGGGGCGGGTCGCGTACAGGCTGCGGGCGGGGCTAGGGTTTGAAGGCAAAATCAGGGCTACTCAAATAGTGGAGACAGCGCGGGTTGCGACGCAACGCCAGCCTGCTCCGAAGAAACTGTTAAGCCCGGAACTCTACCCCAAGGACCAACACCCCATGACGCACAGCGCTACCCGGGCTCCCGGCTTTCAGATCACGGTGCAACCCAGCGGCCGCGCCTTCAGCACCGAGCCCGATGAGACCATTCTGGCAGCCGGCATTCGCGCCGGCGTCGCCCTGCCCTATGGCTGCAAGGATGGCGCCTGCGGCACCTGCAAGTGCAAAAAAATCGACGGCCGCGTGGTGCATGGCGCGCACCAGAGCAAAGCGTTGAGCGACGAGGAAGAGGCGCAGGGCTGGGTGCTGACCTGTTGCGCCGTGGCGCACAGCGACGTGCTGTTGGAGTCGCGCCAGGTCACGCGGGAGAACGCCCTGCCAATCAGGAAGATGCCAGCGCGCATCAAAGCGCTTGAAAGACTGTCGCCGGACGTGATGCGCCTGCAATTGCAGTTGCCCGCCAGCGAGGCGTTCAACTACCACGCCGGCCAGTATGTTGAATTTATTTTGGCGGGCGGCGTGCGTCGCAGCTACTCCATGGCCAATGCGCCGCACACGCTGGCCGACCTTGATGGCAAGCCTGGGGGCCTGGAGCTGCACATTCGCCACATGCCGGGTGGCCAGTTCACCGACCAGGTGTTTGGCGCCATGAAAGAGCGAGACATCGTGCGCATTGAGGGCCCGTTTGGCAGCTTCTACCTGCACGAAGACAGCGCCAAGCCGATCGTGCTGCTGGCGTCGGGCACCGGCTTTGCGCCGATCAAGGCCTTGATCGAACAGCTCCAGCACACCGGCAGCAAGCGCCCTGTGACGCTGTACTGGGGCGGGCGGCGCCCATCCGACCTGTACCTGGACGCCTGGGTCAAAGCGCAACTGACGCAGATGCCGAGCCTGCGCTATGTGCCGGTGGTGTCCGACGCGCTGGCTGAGGACGGCTGGCAGGGGCGCACCGGTTTTGTCCACCTGGCGGTGTTGCAGGACCTGGCGGAGCTCTCGCTCTACCAGGTCTACGCCTGTGGCGCGCCGATCGTGGTGGACTCGGCCCGCAGCGCCTACACGCAGGCGGGGCTGCCAGAGGATGAGTTTTATGCCGACGCGTTCATCACCGAGGCCGACAAGGCGCGGTCCGCAGCGACTGCCTGACTTCAGCCAAGCGATCCCGCGCGCTGGCCACCATGAGCCTGGGGCTGCGGGTACAACGCCGTCAATATCCGGGACGCCATTTGACTGAGCACGGCCTGCAGCGGCGCCGTTGACGGGCTCAGTGGTGAACTGGTCCGGATGGTGTTAAAGGCCTGGGCGATCGCTGCCTCATGCGCGCCAACGGCCAAATCCACCTGTTCGCGCCAGAACGAGGGCGCCTGCGAGACCACAAACTTGCCGCGGCCGCGGCCGAAGTGGATCACGGCCAGATAGCGCAGCAAGCCAGCGATCAATTGGGCGCGCAAAAAGTCATCGGAAAACTGCACCCGGGACGCGTCCCGCCCGGTGCTGACGTTGAAGACCTCGGCCGCACCCCAAAACGCCACGGCCCCGCCGATGGCGCCGATCAAGGCGCCAGCGCCCAGGCTCAAGCCACCAGCCAACACATCCGCCGCCAGCCCCCCGAGCAAGCCCTGAGACACAGCGCCCCACAAGCTGGCGAGCGGCTTGCTGACCGGCTCGGTGGCCACAAAAGCGCTGGCGACCAACTCGTTGATTTCTGCCACGGAACCCGCATCAAGGTGGTGCAGTCTGAGTAGTTCGACTGTCGTCTTGACACTGCTGTCAGCCAGGCGTTCGGTCAGCTTGGCCATCGCTTTGCCCTGCGGACTTTGTCCAGGTTGCGTGCCCAGACCCAGAAAGCTCAGCACCTTTTTCTTGACCACGCCGCCCTCGCCGGCGATCAGCTCCGCGTCAAGGGCAGCGGCCACCAGCTGAGCCGCAATCAGCTGCATGGACGCCTGAAAACGGGCCTCGTTAGCCTGCTCCCAGCTCAGCAGCAGGCGGCCATAGCCTTGCGCTTTCTCAGCAGGAATCAACTTCGCCAGGGCTGCATAGAACACGCGCTCATGCACCCAGCAACGGGCGTAGGCGTCCAGCGCCAGCACTTGCCTGACCACCGGGTAAGTGGCCAAATGGTTTTGCCAGCGCGCCTGCTCGGCCTGCTCGGCCGCAAAGGGCTGCGGCGGACCGAGCTGGTTGAGCAGCACCACGACCGGTTTGCCAAGCCACTGCAGGATTTTCATCTCTGGCGCGAGGTAACCGGCGTCCTGCGGGTCTTCCGATGAATTGACGATGTACAGCACCACGTCGGCCGCCTCACGCGCGGTCTTCACCGCCTGCTGGCTGAGCCAGAAGGGTTTGTCGCGGTAGCGGTCCAGCACTTCACTCAAGAACCAGCCGATCGGGTTGCCCGACAGTTTGAGCCTGGCGTACAGCCGCACCGAGTCGCCAAAGCCAGGCGTATCCCACAGCTGCAATTCATCGCCCAAAGGGGTTGACAGCAGACGGTAAGACTCGGACTGTGTCGTGACGTGGGTGTCGTCGCGCACCTCGCCCACGTCAACGCCAATGAGCGTGCGCGCCAGCGTGGTCTTGCCCACATTGGTATGGGAAATCAGCGCGAGATGAAGTTGGGCCGGTGTCGTCACGGCGCGCTCCATGTTGTAGCCAGGCCACGCTTGATATCCTCTGCGCGCGCTTCTGGCTGGACCAAATTGACGATGCTGAGCTGCACCTGGTGCAAATCGCAGAACTGGCGCCAAAGCGCAATGCGTTCAAGCATCCGGGCGTCGGCTCCGGCCTGGGCGCCAAGGCGCTCCAGATAGCCTGACTCGTCCACCATCACCGAAAAATCAGGCGTCTTGCCACGGGTGAACTGGTCGATAAAGGCGCCGTGATTTTCTTTCTCGGGCGTGGCACTGAGATTGAAAAGGGCGACCGTGTGGGCAATATCGACAGCTTTGATGGCGTCATGCAGCGGCTCATTCGTCAGTTCTTCTCCATACGCCGTTGGCGGCCTGAGCATGACGCGCGCCTGCTCGCCCAGCAGCATGTTGGCAACGGTGGCAAGGCCGCGGTCCCGCAGCTCATCAACCTTGAAGCTGTAAGGAAACACGCGCAGCAGGGTCGGTTCGGCAAAGCCAATATGGCCACTGATCTGACGGAAATAAGGCTGGCGCAGATCAACCGGGAAGCGCGCAGCCAGCTTCTTTTCCTTCCAGCGAGCCGCCAAGGCCAACAACAAGCGCGGCAGCACCACAAACAGAAACAGCGTGGCGCCGTAGAGGTGAACCCACAGCGCCCCATTGGCCGACGCCACGGACTGCGGCAGTTGCAGCGCCTGAACATCCGCAATGGAAAAGCCCGGCAGCTGAAAGACAAGGCTTGCCGGCGTGAACAGCAGCGTCAGAATCGCATGCAGTTGCCCGCTGTCCAGCCAGGTGCTTTCCCAGCCCGCCTGGTAGCGGGCCGTCACACCGTGGGCATACAGGGCGCCCACCGCCCCGATGGCAAAACAGGCTGAACTCAGGTGCACGACGCGCTTGACACGCGCCCCATTCAAGGGTGCGCTCAGGGCCAGCCATTCCGTGGCAAATTGGGCAAGGGCCAGCGCCAGCGGCGGCGGTAGTTTGCGCGGCAGCACCGTCTTGAAAGTCGACAATCGCGTCCACAGGCCCGCCGCAAAGCGGGGCATTGGCAGCGCCGGCATGAACAGGCTTGCCAGCAACACCAGGTAGACCGCCACATTCCAGCCCAGAATCAGCAGCAGCGGGGCCGACAGCAGGTCCACGCGGTGCGGATCGGCGATGCGCTCAATCGCGAAACCCGCCACCAGAGCCAGCGCAGGCAGTGCGATGCCAACCAGGCGCACGCCCTGCCGGTGCGCGGCGAAGGTGGCGAACGAAGGGTGGCGCTCAGTCATTTTCTTGATCAGCAGTTCAGACCGCCTTTGCAGCAACAGCGTAGGCGTCAACGCCGACTGGCCGTCAGCCGCGTCCCATTGCGCCAACTTCATGGCGCTCTCGGTGGCATAGCGCCGGTCATCTTCACTGAGCAGCTCACGCGCCGTGTCGGTGCTTTCTATCGCCCGAACCAGCAAAATATCGCGCGCTATCTGCTCGCTCACGGGGCTGTACGCTGGCGCCTTGTTGTCAGACAAAGGCTTGTCTTTGCGACCTGATGGGTGAATCATGGGATGATTGTGGGCTCGGGCGATGTGCAAACGCACATCCTACGCTACGGCGCCCACCGCCGTCCCGCCAAAAGTCCATTCACACCTCGATATCTCCACACCTCCATGCCAAAGCTCATCATTCGCCAAACCAGACCCGAGGACATTGATGCGCTGGTGCGCATGCAGCGTGAGGTTTACCCCGGCATTACGGCCTGGCACCGTGATCGCGTGGTGCAACAGATCGAGATGTTTCCGCAGGGCCAACTGGTCGCCTACTACGACAACCGCCTGGTCGGCTGCGCCAGCTCCCTGGTCATCCGCTGGGATGAATGGGCCGACGAGCACACCTGGGACGAGATCACGGCAGCGGGCACCTTCGACACCCACGACCCGGCCGGTTTCACGCTGTATGGCGCCGAGGTTTTTGTGGCGCCCAAGGTGCGCGGCAAGCGGGTGGGCCATGCCCTGTATGAAGCGCGCCGACGCGTCTGCAAGGCGTTGAATTTGCGCCGCATCATTGCCTGTGGCCGCTTGCCAGGCTACCACCTGCTGGCCCACGAGATGACGATTGAGCTCTATGCGCGCAAGGTGCTATGGGGCGACCTGTGCGATCCGGTGTTGAGTTTTCAGCTGCGTGAAGGCTTCAGATTCTGTGGCATCATGAAAAACTACCTCGCGCAAGACCACGAGTCGCAAGGCAACGCCGCGCTGATCGCCTGGGTCAACCCGGACTACGACACATCCAGACCCACCGCGCTGCAACTGCCGCTCAGCGCCCAACCGGAACTATCAATATGACAACCAAAGCCCCGCCAGCCAAGGCCTACGAGCCCAAACCCATCACCGTGCGCATTGCGGCGGTGCAGTACCTGCTGCGCTCCATCCACGACTGGAGCGGTTTTGAGAACCAGGTGCGCTTTGTGATGAAGGCCGCGGGCGACTACAAACCCCAGTTCATCTTGCTGCCAGAAATCTTTACCACCCAGTTGCTCTCGTTCATGGACACGGGCGACCTGCGCCAGGCCGTGCGCAACATGAACGACTACACCGCCCGCTACATCGAGCTGTTCAAGGAGTTGGCGGCGCAGTGGAAGGTGCATGTGATCGGCGGCAGCCACCCGACCATCGTCGACGGCAAGCTGCTTAACACGGCCTACCTGTTCACGCCCGAGGGCAAGGTGTTTACCCAGGACAAGATTCACCTGACGCGCTGGGAAAAGGAAAAATGGAAGGGCGATGCCGGCGACCAGTTGCGCGTGTTTGACACACCTTACGGCCGCATCGCGATCCTGATCTGCTATGACATTGAATTCCCCGAGCTCAGCCGCAAGGTCTGCGAAATGGGCGCCGACATCATCTTTGTGCCCTCGTGCACCGACGATCGGCAGGGTTTCTTGCGCGTGCGCTACTGCTGCCATGCACGCGCCATCGAGAACCAGGTCTACGTGGCGGTCACGGGCACGGTGGGCAACCTGCCGGTCGAGGGGCTGGGCCTGCACTACGGCCAGGCGGCGATCATCACCCCATCTGACTTTCCGTTTGCGCGCGACGGCATTGCCGCCGAAGGCGTGCCCAACATGGAGCAAATCGTGATTGCCGACGTTGACCTGGGCAAGCTGGTGATGAACCGAGTCAGCGGCACCACCATTCCCCTGTACGACAAGCGGGTGGACGTCTACAACAACGACGTGCAGATGGTGCCCACCACCGGCGCCTAAACGCTCGTCTCAAGCCGACGCAGCGAGCAGCGCCCAGGCCACGTGCTCGCGCACGAGGGCGCTCGGGTGTTCCGCCCGCAGCGCCAGAGCCTGCTTGAGTTCTGCCGTCGGCTGCGCGCGCAGTGCGTTCCCCAAGGCCACGGCAATATTGCGCAGCCAGCGCTCATGGCCGATTCGCCTGATCGGGCTGCCCTCAGAAAAGCGCAAAAAATCTTCTTCGCTCCAGCCAAACAGGATGACGAGCTGACTGCCGGCCAAGCCGGCGCGCTCGTCAAAGTCGGGCAAGGCGCTGCGTTGCGCGAACTTGTTCCAGGGGCAAATCAGCTGGCAGTCATCACAGCCATAAATGCGGTTGCCGATCAGGGGCCGCAGTTCCAACGGGATCGGCCCCGCGTGCTCAATGGTCAGATAGGAGATGCAGCGCCGGGCGTCAAGTTGCTGCGGCGCCACGATCGCCTGCGTCGGGCAGACCTCGATGCAGGCGCTGCAGCTGCCGCAATGGCCCACTACCGGCGCACTGGGCGGCAAGGCCAGATCGACATAAATCTCACCCAGGAAGAACATGGAACCGGCGTCGCGGCTGAGCACCAGCGTGTGTTTGCCGCGCCAGCCCTGGCCACTGCGCGCAGCCAGTTCCGCCTCCAGCACCGGGGCCGAGTCGGTGAAGACGCGATGGCCAAACGGCCCCATCTCTAGGGCGATGCGCTCGCTCAACTGTTGCAGGCGCTTACGCAATACCTTGTGGTAGTCGCGTCCCCGGGCGTAGACTGACACAATGGCCTCGTTCGGGCGCGTCAACCGATCAAACTCAATCGCCTGCCAGCCATCCGGTGTGCTTGAGGGCAGGTAGTCCATGCGCACTGTGATCACACTCACGGTGCCGGGCACCAGTTCTGCGGGGCGTGCACGCTTGAGACCATGCGCCGCCATGTAAGCCATGTCCCCATGAAAACCACGGGCCAGCCAGCTTGATAATCCCTGCTCAGATGAAGACAAATCCACGCCGGCCACACCAATTTGGGAGAATCCAAGCTCCCGGGCCCAGGCCTGAATTTTGGAGACCCATGGGATCGTGTCGTTATGGTCATTGAAGTTGTTCACCCTTCCATTGTAAAAAGCCTGCTGTGGCCCGATGAGAGCGCCACGCAGCGCTTTGCTCAAACGCTGGCCGGTGCGTCGGCCCTGCGTAACGCTTTTATCGAATTGCGGGGTGAGCTGGGTGCGGGCAAGACCACGCTGGTGCGCCACCTGCTGCACGCGCTGGGGGTGGCGGGTCGGGTCAAAAGCCCCACCTATGCAGTGGTCGAGCCCTACGAATTGCCCGAGCGCCAGTTGAATGTCTGGCATTTTGACTTTTACCGCTTCAGCGACCCGCGCGAGTGGGAAGACGCCGGTTTCAGGGATATTTTTGCCTCCAGCGGCCTCAAGCTGGCCGAGTGGCCGGAGAAAGCAGCTGGCTTTCTGCCGCGCGCGGACCTGATCTTTGCGCTGAACGCGGTGACCGAGACGTCGCGCCAGGTCACCTTGAGCGCGCAGACCACCGTGGGCCAGGCCCTGCTGCTGGCCGTGAGCGAGAGCCCGTCGGAGCCCTTGTTGCAAGGCGCTCACGACCTGCCCGAGGCGATGCCATGAAGCGGCGCAACCTGTTGCAGTCCGGCGCCTTGGTGCTTCTTCTGGGCGTAGAGCACATTGCCCGCGGTGCCACCATCCTGGCGGTGCGGGTGTGGCCAGCGCCCGACTACTCGCGCGTCACCATTGAGTCCGACACAGCCCTCAAGGTCAAACAGTTTTTTGTTCCCAGCCCGCCGCGCCTGGCGGTGGATATCGAGGGCATTGACCTCAACCCGGCGCTCAAGGAACTGGTGGCCAAGGTGCGCAGCGACGACCCCAATATTGCCGGCATTCGGGTCGGCCAGAGCGCGCCGGGCGTGGTGCGTCTGGTGCTTGACCTGAAACAGCCGATTGCCCCGCAGGTCTTCACACTGGCACCCGTCGCCGCCTACCAGCACCGGCTGGTGTTTGATCTGTACCCGACCGAGGTGATTGACCCGCTGGAGGCTTTGATTGCCCAGCAGGTTAAGGACCAGGCGCACGCCAGCCTCAGTCCAGCCAACGCTGCCAGTCCAACCAGCCCGGCCAGCGCTGATGCCTTGGGCGAACTGATGGCCCAGCGCGACCAGAAAGCCCCTCTGAAGATGGACGCACTAGAGTCAATCCTGAGCGCCATCAACGCCAAGGTTGATCCTAATTCAATAGCTGTTGGAACACTATCCACGGGGGCTAGCGGCCAAAAAGGCATGAAAAAATTCGACGCGCGCGTCGCACCCGGCCAGGCGCCCATCACCGACCGCTTGATCATCATTGCGCTGGACCCCGGTCACGGCGGCGAAGACCCCGGCGCCATTGGCCCCGGTGGCACGCGTGAAAAGGACGTGGTGCTGCGCCTGGCACACCTTTTGCGGGACCGCATCAACACGAGCAGCATCAAGGGCAATACCGTGCGTGCCTACCTCACGCGCGACGCCGACTTCTTTGTGCCGCTGCATGTGCGGGTGCAAAAGGCGCGCCAAGTCCAGGCCGACTTGTTTGTCAGCCTGCATGCCGACGCATTTTTCACCCCTCATCCGCAGGGTGCCAGCGTGTTTGCCCTGAGCCAGGGTGGCGCGTCCAGCAGCGCGGCGCGCTGGATGGCCGCGAAGGAAAACAAGGCCGATCTGATTGGCGGCCTGAACGTGAGGGCCCGCGACGCGCAAGTGAATCACGCCATGTTTGACATGAGCACGACGGCGCAGATCAATGACAGCTTGAAGCTCGGGGGCGCCATGCTGGGCGAAATCAAACGGGTCGGCAAGCTGCACAAAGCCAAAGTCGAACAAGCCAGCTTTGCCGTGCTCAAAGCGCCCGACATCCCCAGTGTGCTGGTGGAAGCCGCCTTCATCAGCAACCCGGAGGAAGAAATCAAACTCAACAGCGAGGCCTACCTGGTGCAACTGGCCGATGCTTTGATGCGCGGCATCGAGGCCTACTTCTCTAAAAACCCGCCGCTAGCCAGGAACCGTTCGGTTTAAGCGCGGCGCGGGCACAGTAAATACCCTAATTGCGCCCGGCCAGCCAAACGCACCAAAATCAAGGATTATTGACTTGGGCGGCGTGACAAGCGTGCCCACAAGACCCGCCATGACCGCTGTTGCTATCGATCTCACCCGTGCCGTGTTTGCCAAGACCGCCATCGGCCAACAGGAAATCGTGTCGCGCTCCCTGGGCTTGGGGCCGTTGCCGCGCCGGCTGCTGGTGCTGATTGACGGCAAACGCAGCGGCGGTGAGCTTGCTGTCTTCACGCCGGGCCAGGACATTGAAGCTTTGCTGAGCCAATTGATAGAAAGCGGTTTAGTCGAGGAGCGGGCACCCCTTAAAGCAGCGCCCGTGCCCCAGCCTGTGGCGCGAGCGCAACCCGTGCCCGGTGCCGAACTCGCCAGCCTGCCCCCGCCTGAGTCGCGCAGCCCCAAAGACATCGAGATGGCGCGCAACTTCATGACCAACACCACCAACACGATATTCCAGCCAAATACGCGCCTGAGCTTGCTCGAAGCCCTGCTGGCCGGCAAGACCAGCGAGGACCTGCGCCGGGTTTACCTGTCCTGGGTAGAGACCATGAGTTCGAGCGCGATGGGCACCAAGCGCCTGCCCGAGTTTCGCGAGAAGCTGTTCAAGGTGCTCTGAACCGCCCGCCAGCCAGCGCGACCGGGGCGCCCCAAACCTCAGAGTTGCACGGCGTTGCGCTTGGCCTTCCAGGCGCCAAACACAATCACCAGACCGGGGATCAAAATCATAGCCCAGATGATCTTGTCCAGATGCGCCTTCACAAACGGGATGTTGCCAAAGAAATAGCCAATGGTGATGATGCCGACCACCCAAAGGATGCCGCCGGTCACATCAAAGAAGGTGAAGCGCGCCCGGCTCATCTTGGCCACACCGGCCACAAAAGGTGCGAAGGTGCGCACAAAGGGCATGAAACGCGCCGCCACGATGGTGATGCCGCCATAGCGCTCGTAAAAATCGTGGGCCCGGTTGAATGCGGCCTTGTTGAACAGCCGGGAGTCCTCCCACTTGAACACACGCGGCCCAAAGTAGCGCCCTAGCGCGTAGTTGGACTGGTTGCCCATCACGGCGGCGGCTAGCAGCAAACCTACTGACAGCGGGTAACTCATGAGCCCGACTCCGCACATGGCGCCCACCACAAACAGGAGCGAATCACCGGGCAGAAAGGGCATGACAACAACGCCGGTCTCGACAAAGATCACCAGAAACAACAGCGCATACACCCACAGGCCGTAGCTGCGCACAAAAGCCTCCAAGTACTTGTCAACGTGCAGGATGAAGTCGAAGAGAAAGGTAATGATTTCCATGGTTCGGAATTATCACAGCTCCTTCCCCCAAGGATCACGGGCCGCACCCAGCGATCGCATCGCTACAAACGTCGCCCCTGGACAAGCCGAATCAAAATGACCACAACGGCCACGACCAGCAGGATATGAATAAATCCGCCCATGGTGTAGGAGCTGACAAGCCCCAAGGCCCACAGGATAAGCAGGATGATGGCAATGGTCTCAAGCATGTTCATTTCTCCCTCTGCCGTACTTTGGCAATCGATGGTTCCAGCGGTCCGCCAAAAATATGGCGCGGATACCCACAGGACCAGCCAAGTTTGAACTTGAATTTCCCCGGGAAATTGAGAATTCGCAAGGTCGCGCCCGGCGTTCCTGCCAGACTTATTCCTCACAGGGGCCTCGTCTGGTGGCGACGCGCTTTGACATCACTCGAACCTGATCAGCCCCACTAACCTCAGGAGTCATCATGATCAACAAAGACCAAGTCAAGGGCACCATCAAGGATGCGGCCGGAAAAGTTCAGGAGGAGGCCGGGAAGCTGGTTGGAAATCGGAGCCAAGAAGCGAAAGGAATGAAAAAGCAGGTGGAGGGCAAGGCCCAAAAGGCGTTGGGTGATGTGAAAGAAGTCGCCAAGAACGCGAAGGATGCGGTCAAGGATGCCGTTAAAAAGCACTGAACTGATTCGCCAGCGTGGCGAGCCCGCCGCAGGGCTTCGCAGCTTTTGAGGCGGCGCGCAAGCCGGGCTACCCAGTGGGCGCGCTCTTTGGTGCGCTGAGCTTCACCCCACACAGAAATGTAATCTTTTCGGTTTGGATTTACTGAGCTTCGAGTAAACCTAAAAAAGGCCAGTGAATGGTGCCCTGCCCCCGCCGCCCGCCGCCCGATACGAGAACTGCCCGACACGCTGATCAGCCAGATTGCCGCTGGCGAGGTGGTGGAGCGCCCGGCCCCCGGGGTGGGTTAAGCTGGTCTACAACGCCCGCGCCAGGATCAGAAAGTCGTGCCCCGGCTTCCCGATTTTTGCACTAAACTAGTCAGCTCACTAGTCATTTAGGAGCCGACATGAGCACATGGCCAGTTCAGGACGCCAAAGCACGATTCAGCGAATTTCTGCAAGCCTGCCTCACCAGCGGCCCGCAACTCGTTACCAAGCGCGGACAAGAGACTGCTGTTTTGGTGCCGGTGGCGCAATGGCGCCAGCTGCAGGCCAACCGTCAGCCCTCGCTCAAACAAGTGCTGCTCGATACATCAACACAAGGTGAACTCATCCTCTTGCCGCGGGGCCAGGGAAAGCGACGCGCTCCTGAGCATTTTTGATGTTTTTGCTTGACACCAACATCGTCTCTGAGCTGCGCAAAGCCAGGCCCCATGGCGGGGTGCTGGCTTGGCTAAACGCGGTGCCTGAGTCCGATCTTTTTGTTTCTGCCGTCACCTTGGGTGAAATTCAGCGCGGCATAGAAATCACAAAAGATCAAGACCCGGTCAAAGCCTTAGAGATTGCACAGTGGGCTGACCGACTGGCCGGGACCCACAACATTTTGCCGATGGATGCACCCACCTTTCGGGTGTGGGCGCGTCTGATGCATCACCAGTCAGACGCGCTGTTTGAAGATGCGATGATTGCTGCTACTGCGCTGGTGCATCAACTCACGGTCGTAACCCGCAACACGCGTGATTTTGCGGCCTTCAAAGTGCTGCTTCTCAATCCGTTTGAAACTCTTCCATGAATGCCGCCCTGCCCCCCTCCCCCCGCCGCCCGATACGAGAACTGCCCGACGCGCTGATCAGCCAGATTGCCGCCGGCGAGGTGGTGGAGCGACCGGCCTCGGTGGTGCGCGAGCTCGTGGACAACGCCCTCGATGCGGGCGCCACGCAGGTCACGGTGCGGCTCTTGGCCGGTGGCGTGCGTTTGATCGCGGTGGAAGACGACGGCGCCGGCATCTTGCGCGAAGAACTGCCGTTGGCCTTCAGGCGCCATGCCACCAGCAAGATCGGCAGCCTGTCTGAGCTGGAGTCGGTGGCCACCATGGGTTTCAGAGGTGAGGCGCTGGCTGCTATTAATTCAATAGCCGACTGCGCAATACTTTCAAGGGCTAGCGGCCAAAGCAATGCTTATTGCCTGGATGGCGGCAGCGGCGAGTTGCAGCCGGTGGCGCGCAGCACCGGCACCACGGTGGAGGTCAAGGAGCTGTTCTTCAGCACGCCGGCGCGGCGCAAATTCCTCAAAACCGACGCCACCGAGCTGGCGCACTGCGTCGAGGCCGTGCGCCGCCACGCCCTGGCGCGCCCCGATGTGGGTTTTGCCATTTGGCATGAGGGCAAACTGGTGGAGCAATGGCGCCGCTGCGAGAGCCGCGGCCCGGCGTTGGCGGCACTGGAGCAGCGCCTGGCCGATGTGCTGGGCGCTGACTTTGTGACGCGCTCGGTCTGGGTTGATTTTGAAACCAGCGCCAGCCCGGGGCGCAGTGACACCGCGCCACGCATCCGGGTCTGGGGCCGCGCTGGCATTCCCGACGCGGCACGGTCCCGCGCAGACCAGCAGTTCGCTTACGTCAATGGCCGCTTTGTGCGCGACAAGGTGCTGGCCCACGCGGCTAGAGCCGCCTATGACGATGTGCTGCACGGCCAGCGCCAGCCGGTGTTTGCGTTGTATATCGAAATCGACCCGACCCGCGTCGACGTCAACGTGCACCCCACCAAGATCGAAGTACGTTTTCGCGACAGCCGCGAAGTGCATCAGGCGGTACGCCACGCGATTGAAGATGCACTGGCAGCGCCCCGGGTTGGCATTGTGGCCGCCAGCGGCGCGAGCGCCGGGCAGACCGAAGTCGCTGCCAATGCAGGCGCTGACCCTGCGCCTTCAACTTCGCCTTTTTATATAAGAAATCAGCCTCTAGCCCCCGTATCTTATGCCCAAGCAGCTATACATTTTGACTCACAGCCCGGTCACCGCGTGAGCGACCTGGGGGCGCTGTGGCAATCGGGCGAGGCCGAGCCAGCCAGAGCGTCCAGCCAGCCAGCCGTGGCTGCGCCTGTGACTGCTGCGTTCGCCACAGCCTCAGGCGCGCCAGGGGCTGCCCTCTTGCCGGGCGGCGACTGGCCGCTGGGCCGCGCGCTGGCGCAACTGCAAGGCATCTACATCTTGGCCGAGAACGCGCAGGGGCTGATCATTGTCGACATGCACGCGGCCCACGAGCGCATTCTTTATGAGCGGCTGAAAACGCAATGGGCCGAGCGCGACAGCACCACCGGCGCGGCCGCGTCAACCGGATCACCGGACACCCGCCCCGGCTTGAGGAGCCAGCCGCTGCTGATCCCCGCCACCTTTGCCGCAACGCCAGAAGAGGTCGCCACCGCGGAGGCGCACGCCGACACGCTGCAAGCCCTGGGGCTGGAGATCACCGCGTTTTCCACCCGAACGCTGGCGGTGCGCGCCGTGCCCACGACGCTGGCACTCGGGGATGCGGTGGAACTGGCGCGCGGCGTGCTGGCCGAGCTAGCCCAGGTTGATGCCAGCAGCGTGATCGAGCGCGCGCAAAACGACTTGCTCTCCAGCATGGCCTGCCATGGTGCGGTGCGCGCCAACCGGCGCCTGACGGTAGAGGAAATGAACGCGCTGTTGCGCCAGATGGAAGCCACCGAGCGCAGCGACCAGTGCAACCATGGCCGCCCGACCTGGCGCCAGTTCAAGCTCAGCGAGCTCGACGCCTTGTTTCTGCGCGGGCGCTGAGCCCGCCAGACCCCACCGGCGTCCTGCCCGTCAAATCCCGACCCATGCCCTCTCTATCTTCCTTGCGCCGACTGTCAGCGCCCGCGCCGCGCGCCCGGATCGTTCTGGAGGCGCGCGATCTGTGGCAACTGGCGTGGCCGATCCTGATCGGGCAACTCGCCAACGTCGGCATGTCAGTGGTGGAGGTCGCCATGGCCGGGCACGCCTCGGCCAACGATCTGGCCGGGGTGGCCCTGGGCGTGTCGATCTGGAACATGGTCATCATTACCCTGATGGGCGTCATGATGGCGGTCAGTCCGGTGGTGTCGCACCTGGTGGGCGCGCGTGAATTCAGCCAGGTGCCGCATGTGGTGCGCCAGGCCTTGTGGCAAGCCCTGGGCGTGAGCCTGGTGGCCGTGCTGCTGGCCAACTTGGCCAGCAGCATTTTTAATCACCTGAGCCTGGAGCCCCAGGTACGCGACCTGGCCAAGGACTTTGTCCTGATCACCAGCCTGGCGCTGCCCGCCTTTGCCGCCTACCGCGTGCTTTACGGCTACAGCGTCAGCCTGAACCAGACCAAGCCCGTGATGGTGATTGCCGTTGGTGCGCTCTTGCTCAATGTCGTGATCAACTGGCTGCTGGTGTTTGGCAAGCTGGGCTTTCCCAAGCTGGGCGGCCTGGGCTGCGCCTGGGCCACGCTGGTGTGCGTCTGGTTCAACCTGTTGGCCCTGATCTGGTGGATGCGCCGCGCACCCGCTTACCGCAGCACCTGGCCCTTCGATCGCTTTGAGTGGCCCCACTGGCCGCAGCTGCGCAACCTGATGCATCTGGGCCTGCCAATTGGCATCACCTACTTTGCCGAGACTAGCGCCTTCAGCCTGATTGCGTTGCTGATCGCCAAATTTGGCAGCACCGAGATGGCCGCGCACCAGATTGCCTTGAACTTCTCGTCGCTGGTCTTCATGGTGCCGCTAAGTCTGGGGCTGGCGCTGCTGACCCGGGTTGGCCAGGCGCTGGGTGCGGGTGAGCCGCACGCGGCCCGTTTTCGCGCCTGGGTTGGCGTGGCCCTGGCGCTGGCGTTTGCCGTGCTGTCAGCCACCGCCATGGCGCTGTTCAACACGCAAATTGCCAGCGTCTACACCAGCGATGTGGCGGTAGCCAGCGCGGCGGCGCAGTTGCTGCTGTTGGCCGCGCTCTTTCAACTGCCGGATGCAGCGCAGGTCGCCACCAGTTGCGCCGTCCGCGGCTACAAGGTCACGCGCGCGCCCATGCTGATCCAGCTGACCGCCTTCTGGGTGTTTGCACTGCCGCTGGGCTATGCGCTGGGGCTGGCGCCCGCATGGCTGCCATGGGCACCGGCCGAGCCGATGGCCGCCCGAGGCTTCTGGATCGCGCTGGTGGTGGGCTTGGCCGTGGCGGCGCTGGGCTTGAGCGCCCTGCTGCGCTTTGTGGCGCGTCAGCGCTTGACTGAGTCTTAGGCCAGCAGGTTGTGGGTGACGTCTTTGTTGCCCCTGTCCAATCGGTCTTCGAGCTCGCCCAGGCTGGCGGCCAACGAGTTGCCCGATTGCTCAACGACCGCCCGCAAGGTTCCCTCCATCTGGTCGATCCGGGTCAGAACGACAGCCCGCGAGTGCCCGTCCTGATCGATTTGCTTCTTGAGCTCAGCGTCCAGAAAGCTGCGCAACTCGGTGAAGCGCGAGGCCTCGGCCTGATCGGCCAGTTTGCGATTGCTCTGCAACTCCTTGGCATGCTGGCGCGCATCAAATAGCACCGTGGTCTGCAGGTACAGCACAAACACCAGAAACAGCCCGGTCACAAAGACCAGCAGTCCGAGCATTACCAAGCCCAACGGTGCCTGCACCTCAGCCAGCCCCAAGTACAGGGTGGTCGGGGCCAGGAACGTAGACCAGTTCAGCGCGGTAAAAGCAATGATCAGGCTCAGAACGAGCAGCAGCAGCAGGGTGCGAATTTTCATGATGACGGTCTTTCTTTGTTGACAATGGCGCCGACCAGCGGCACGACCAATGGTAATTGATCGCGCGGTGGCACCTACGCGACAGTTTTTAGAACGTCATCGGCAGCCGCACCGTCAGAGACACGTCCGGCGTGTCGGTCGTGAGACCCGCACCCACCGACACGCTCAAGGATGTGTTTTTGCTGAAGCGGTAGGAATAACCCAGCAGCAAGGTGCCCAGTTGCGTGCGCACAGAGCCTGGCACCACCTGGCCGTTGGTTTTGGTCCGGCCCACGGAGCTGTGGTCATAACCGAGGCTGAAAGACGATTTTTCGTTCAGCGCCAAGCCCATGCCAAAGTTGAAGCCCAGAACGGCGCCCGGTGAGATCGTCCCCAAAAATTCTTTCTCACCGTTGAGCACGGTGCGACTGACGTTGTCACGCGCAAAATTGTGCAGGTAGGTCACACTGCCAAAAAATACCGCCGGGTCGGATGGGTAAAGCAGGGTCAGGCCCGCTTGCATAGAGTAAAAACCAGAGCCGGTCGGCAGGTCCAGGGGCAAACCGGTGCCGGTTGTGTTGGTGCCAATACAGCGCTGGGCGCAATCGGTGACGACCTCAAATGGATCGGTGCCGGTGCGGCTTTTCAGACGCAAGGTGCCAATATAGAAGGGCCTGTCAATGCCACCGTCGTTCAATTGGTAGCGTGCGCCCACCTCAAAGTCTCCCATGCCCATGCCGCTGGTCGAGAAAACGTTCTCGGTCGCACCGGCAATGTTTTCTCGGCTCACCGTCGAGTCTGAGCGGTAGACATAGGGCGCACGCACTTCCAGCTCAAACCGGTTCGTCAGGCCATAGCGCGCAGACAAGGCAGCCGTCACGGTATTGCGCTTGACTTCACGCACATCAATCAAACCAATCAGCAGCGCCGGAATGACGGTGTAGCCCACCAGGGCAACCCGATTACTCGACGAGTAGCCATATTGCAGCGACGGTTCAAGCACATAGCGGCCCTTGGGCGTGAGCACACCCGGTTGCTCGAACAAAGGCGCCACTTCCGGCGGGCGCCCCTGGGTGTCAGGCTGTCGCCCCACCGGCACTTCTTCTTTGGTTTTCACTGCAGCCTGGGCCATCAGTTCTGGCTGGCCCGGCTGACCCTGGGTGCCCGCGCCGCGCTGGCTGGCCAATACATCCCAACTGGCGGCGCCCCGAAGCTCGTCGAGCGCAAGCTGTTGCTGCGCCACCTGGCGCTGCAGAGACAGCAGCAGGCCGCGCTGCTCAAAATACTGCTGGCGAAATGCCTCCAGGTTCTGCAGCAGCCTCTTTTGCTCAGCCAAGTCCTGACTCAAAGATTCCAGTCGCGCCTGCATCGCATGCAACTGGGGCCCAGTGTCCGCCTGGGATTGCGCCTGCGCCGTGCCACCCAGCAGCAACGCTACAGCGTAAGTCACCGCGCTGATGGCGGGTAATTTCAGATGGGCCATAACTGTCTTCTCCGATCGAGCAAATAACCAAGACACCCAGAGCAAACACGAACGGCAAGTGTTGAAGAGGCTCGAACGGGCGTAGTTGCGATTAATCAAGTAGAGCGGATTGCCGTGAAGTGGGTGGTGACCGTGACAAATATCAAGCTACACCAGACAGCGCTTGCTTACGCTTGGGCTCCATCCATTTCAGCACTCGCCTCTTGAGCCGAAGTGCGGGCCTTGCGTGGTGAAAAGAAGAGAGCAAGCAGAGGAATTGCAGATGTTGTTACGAGCCTTGTTGAGCGTCACGCTGGGAGACCAGCAACTCCTGAGCACACCAGCCGAGTTGCAGTCGTGCTGGGCTATCTGCGGCGTCCATGACCTGGCGGCTGCCCGCAAAGCCTTGGCCCAGCACGCGTACCCGGTTGGCCTATTGTTGCTCAACAACGCCAGCGACGCTGACGTGGTTGGCGTGGACGCGCTGTTGGAAGCGCATCAAAACACCCAATGGGTTGGGGTCTTCCCGGCCGAGATGGTCAAGCGGCCAAGCTATCGGGCGCTGATCGTGCAGCACCTGTTTGACTTTCACAGTTGGCCGATTGACCCTGCCCGGCTCAACCACACCTTGGGACACGCCTTTGGCTACGCGGAATTGCACGCCCCGCCCACGATGGCAGGCCATGGCAAAAGTGACATGGAACTGGTGGGACAAAGCGCGGCGATCCAGCACCTGCGCAAGCAGACCGGCAAAGTGGCACAAGCCAACGCCCCGGTGCTGATCTGGGGCGAGAGTGGCAGCGGCAAGGAACTGACGGCTCATGCAATTCACAACTTTTCCACCCGCGCCAACGGCCCCTTCATTGCGGTCAATTGCGGCGCCATGCCCGCCAGCCTGATCCAGTCAGAACTGTTCGGCTATGAACGGGGTGCGTTCACCGGTGCCGCCAAGGAGAAGCTCGGCTTGATCGAATCTGCTGCCGGTGGCACACTTTTTCTCGATGAAATCGGTGACCTGCCACTTGAACTGCAGACCAACCTGCTGCGCTTTTTGCAGGAAGGCACCATCACCCGGGTGGGCTCCTCGCGCAGCATTGAGGTTGATGTGCGGGTGATTGCCGCCTCACACATGCGCCTGGAAGAGGCTGTGAAGGCCGGGCATTTCCGCGAGGACCTGCTCTACCGGCTCAACGTGCTCCCGCTCACGGTGCCGGCCTTGCGGGAACGCAAAGAGGACCTGGCACTGCTGACCAGTCATTTTTTCAAAGTCTTCGCGCGAGACAAAGGCCCGCGCCTTACCGGCTTTAGCAACCGCGCCATGCTGGCCATGAACGCCCACGACTGGCCGGGCAACGTGCGTGAACTGATCAACCGCATCCGGCGCGCCATGGTGATGTCCGAAGGGCGCCTGATCACGCCCGAAGACCTTGATCTGCACATGCCAACCACCCTGGTCAACGGCGAGGCGCTGGTAGACGCGCGCGTTCGCGCCGAACGCGATGCCATTTACGTCTGCCTGCTCAGCAGTGGCAACAACATCAGCCGCGCCGCACGGGATCTGGGGGTGTCGCGCATGACGCTGTACCGGCTGATGGAAAAACACGGCATTAAGCAACCCCTGTATCAACAGTGAGACACCTGGACCACCTAAGCCGCGCTGGCGGGGCATAGGCCCGGGTTGTTGAATTCAAAAGAGAAATCCCGGCGAACTTGCGATTACGCAAACCGGGCAACGCCTCGACTCACTGGAACTGTAACGGATTGTGGACAAATGGGGCTGTTCAAACGGCCATGACTGACCCAAAACCTCAGGTCGTCTTTCATTCTTCAGTGCGCAACATTCATTTTTCATGGGCAGATCACGGGTCTGGAGCGTTTGCAACCTAGGCTGGCATCAAAGTTGCACTGTCGTTATCGGATTGGCGCCTGACGCCGAGCCAAGTCACTCCTGAACTGCAAATTTTTTTTAAGGACACATCATGAAAAAGACATTATTGGCTTCCGCTATCGCTATTGCATTTGGCATCGCCGGCCCATCATTCGCGAATCCGATCATTAACAACACAGTAAGCGCAACCGGCGCCAGCGCCCCAGCACCTGCCGACGCGGGGGCAGCAGCCGAAGGCGCAGGAAGCACCAGTGCGTCCACCGGCACGCAATCGGCAACGGCAATGTCAGAGCAGAGCAAGATTTCCGGCGCTGTTGCTAATGAGTATTCGACCGCAAACCAGAGCAACACCGATAGCTCCGTCAATACCACGGACAGTGGCAATACCAAGACTGACACCAAGACAATGACCCACACGGATAACTCCGTTAGTACTGCGGACAGTGGCAATACCAAGACGGACACCAGGACCGACACCACGACCACTACAAATACTGACAACTCTGTCAGCACCAAGGACAGCGGCAATACCAAGACCGATACCAAGACAATGACCCACACGGATAACTCCGTTAGTACTGCGGACAGCGGCAATACCAAGACCGACACCAAGACCACCACAAATACTGACAACTCCGTCAGCAATAAGGACAGTGGCAATACCACGACCAGAACCGTCGACAACACGGATAACTCCGTCAGCAATAAGGACAGTGGCAATACCAATACCAAGACCGACACCAAGACAATGACCCACACGGATAACTCCGTTAGTACTGCGGACAGTGGCAATACTAAGACCGACACCAAGACCACCACAAATACTGACAACTCCGTCAGCACCAAGGACAGTGGCAATACCAACACCAAGACCGACACCAGGACTGACACCAAGACGACGATGAACACTGACAATTCCATCAGCAATAAGGACAGCGGCAATACCAAAACTGTCACAAACACTGATAACTCTGTCAGCAACAAGGACAGCGGCAATGCGGATAGCTCAGTCAGTGCCAAGGACAGCTACAACTCCAAGACCATCACTGAGACTGAAAACAAGACTGAAAATAAAGCTGAGACCAAGGACTCGAACAACACAACCACCACGAGCACTGACAACACCAAGAACCTCAATAAGACTGACACCAGGACTGACACTAGAACTGAAACCAAAGACTCGAACAACACCACCACCACTGACAACACCAAAAACACCAATAAGACTGACAACACGAATAACTCAGTGAACACGGCAGACAGCAACAACAGTTCTGACAGCAGCGACAACTCCAAGACCATAACCAAGACTGAGAACAAGACTGAGACCAAGGACTCGAACAACACGACTACCACGAGTACTGACAACACCAAGAACCTCAATAAGACTGACACCAGGACTGATACCCGGGATTCGAACAACACCAGCAGTCAGGCTAACAACGCCAACAACAATGGCGATGCCAAAGCGGAAGCAGAAGGAGCCACGGCGGCCAATAACGGCTCAACCGCTACATCCAACTTCTCCAACTCCTTCAACACCTCGACGGCCTCGGTGTCTAGCTCGCTGAGCGGCACGGTCAGCGGCAACGCCATCTCTTACATCGGGAATCAAGCGTCGAACTCCGGTAACGCCAATGGCGGCACCGGCTACGGCGGCACCGGCGGCGCGGGCGCGGGCACCGGTGGCGATGAGCCTAAACCGACTCCAGCGTTGGCTGACGGTGCCGGTACCGGTGGTGTCGGCAATGGTGGCGCCGGTGGCGCTGGCGGCATCAATGTCAGCGCTGGCGAATTCAACATGTCCAACGCCATGGGCAGCGTCGGTCAATCTGCCGCAGGCGTCATGGTTGCGTCCCAAAACAGCGGCATGGCTGCGATGGTGCAACAAAGCGTGAACGTGCAAGCCAACCTGGCTGTCGGCAAGTAAGCGACACGATCGGCCGCTGGGTCAAGCTGATTTGAGCCAGCGGTCGTTCTTGTCGAACATGGAGGACGAGATGAAATTATTACTTTCCAAGCTCAGGTCGGCATGCGCCCTTGCCTTATGTTCATCCGCCTGGCTGATCGTCAATGCAGGTACTTTGGATGCATCAATCGGGGTCATCGTCAGTGTGGCCGTTGCACCTGAAGAAGCAGCTTCCCTGCCCGCAGTGCAAGCGTCGACATCGGCTGAAGCACCACTGGTAGCCGGTTGGGGAGAGCCCGTTGCGCTGGGCCAGTTGGACGGGTTCCGGGGTGGTGCTGATCTTGTCAAGAACGACATGCAGTTGAGCGCCACGGTTGCCAACAATTCGGCCAGCCATGTCATATCG
Source organism: Rhodoferax sp. (assembly GCA_013791765.1). Taxonomy (GTDB): domain Bacteria; phylum Pseudomonadota; class Gammaproteobacteria; order Burkholderiales; family Burkholderiaceae_C; genus Rhodoferax. The sequence continues at coordinate 17,524 of VMTC01000004.1, read as the reverse complement.
GGCAGCAATGCGATTGCCGATGGCGCCTTTGCCAACATGAGCGGCTTGCCGATGGTGATCCAGAATTCTGGATCGAACGTGCTGATCCAGAGCGCCACCATCATCAACGTGCAATTTCAGTGACGGTCATGAAGGCTCTTTACTACGGGCTTGTGGCGGCAGCGGTGGCTAGCGCAGCAACTTCTGCAAGCACGCAAGCGGGTACACTGGCCTTGTCGGGCATCGGGGGCCATTACGCAGTGCAGGTCACCAGTTTGAAGGAAGCGCGCTTCAAGGCCACGCTGCGCCAGCAGTACGACTTCAGCTGTGGCTCAGCCGCGCTAGCCACCTTGCTCACGCACCATTACAACTATCCGGTGACGGAGCAAATGGTGTTTGAAGAAATGTTTGTCCGCGGCGACCAGGAGAAGATTCGCCGCGAGGGTTTTTCACTGCTCGACATGAAATCATATTTAAAAGCCCATGAGTTTCAGGCTGATGGGTTTGCGCTGCCTTTGTCCAAATTGGTGGAGTCGGGCTTGCCCGCCATCGTGTTGATTGCCGACAAGGGCTATCACCATTTTGTAGTGATCAAGGGCATGCGCGATGGACGAATTTTGATGGGGGACCCCTCCACCGGCACACGGGCGGTATCTCTGGCCAATTTTGAAGCAAGCTGGGTCAACAAACTGCTGTTCGTGATTCACAACAAACAGACCCAGGCCAAATTTAACGCGCCACAGGACTGGCTGGTTGCGCCCAGGGCGCCGTTGGCAGCCGGGCTTAGCCTGGACAGCCTGAGCAACGTGACCTTGAATAAATTTGGTCCGGGCGATCATTAGCACAGCAGGCACCATGAAAAATATGCCAGGCAAACTGCTCAGCCTATGCCTGTTGCTGATGGCCGGGAACACCTGCTTGCGGGTTGGCCCCGCCGCCGCCAGCGAAGACCGGTTTCGCCCTGAGGAGTGGACAGCCGTTAGCGACGAGCAACTGAGCGACACGCGCGGTGGTTTTGACACCGATTCTGGGCTAACCGTGTCTTTTGGCATCATCCGAAGCGTCATGGTCAATGGCGACCTGGTGACCCAAACCAGCTTCAACCTGCCCGACGTCACACGAATCAGCAGCGAGCAGGCCACATTGGCCAGCGCCGCCCTTTCCGAGTCGGGTCTGATTCAAATAGGCACGGGCAACAACATCGAGGCGATCATCAGCGCGCAACTGGCCTCCAGCACCGTGATCCAGAACAGTCTGAACAACCAGAACATTCAGACCCTCACCGTCATCAACACCGGCGTAAACAGCCTGAGCCTGCTCAAGGATATCAATACGCAGAGCGTGTTAAATGACGCGCTGCTGGGGGCCATGGGCAGCCGTTGAGGCGGCGTAAAGGAGCGGCGGCTGCGCCCGTGGCAGGCCCCATCATTTCCGGCAATTTCAGCCAAAATTTGGAAGGAAACAGGGCGTAGCCCTCGTCATCATTGCTTAGTGCGCTATCTATTTAATATTATCTCAATTACTGCGAAGCGCCATAGAGCCACGGCAAGTCCAGCAGGCGCTCGCCCAGCAGCTTCATCGCCGCGTCACGACCCCAGCGCAGCGGGCCAGTGGCGTGAAATATCTCTCCATTGCGGATCGCGCGCGCCTGCACGCGGGCATTGCGCTGCCAGCGCCGCTGGGCGTACTGCGTCAGCAAGTCAGGCAAGTCACGCGCGGGCAGCATGGCTTGGGTCGTGCCCACGCGCGTCAGCACCCGGCCCAATGCAGCCGCATCTTCAATCGCCATACCGGCGCCCTGCGCCAGATAGGGCAGCATGGGGTGGGCTGCGTCGCCCAGCAATGCCACCCGCCCCTGCGCCTGCTCGTGCGCGCCGCGCATGGGCGCGCGGATGCTCAGGGGCCACAGCCGCCACCGCTCTATGGCATGAATCAAATCCTGCAAGGACGTGCAAGTGGCGGCCAGGTGGCGCTGCAACTCGCCGGCATTGGCACTGTGGTCCCAGTGCTCGGCATCCCCCACCGTGCGGCCCTGCACGATAGCCACCACGTTGAGCCAGTCACCGCTGCGCACGGGGTACTGCACCACATGCAGGCGCGGCCCCAGCCAGACGGTGACCTGCTGCGAGCGCAAGCGTTCGGGCAGGCTGCTTTGCGGCACGAGCGCGCGGTAGGCCAGGTGCCCGGTGGCAATCGGCTTGCCATCGTGCAGCAGTTGCTCGCGCACGGCGCTCCACAAGCCATCAGCACCGACCAGCAAGTCACCCTGCGCTGCGCGCCCATCGGCCAACTGCAACCTGACGTCCTGCTCGCGCTGCACGAAACCAGCGGCCGTACTGCCCGCATAAAGCCGCACGCCGGTCTGGCGCTGCAGGGCGCGGTAAAGCAAGGTGTGAAGATCGGCCCGGTGAATCGTCGCATAAGGGAAACCGTAGCGCGCCTGCGCTGCGGCGCCGAGCGTCAAGGTGCCCAGTTCGCAGCCCGAGCTTGCGCTGCGCACCTGCAGTCGAGCCGGAAACGCTGCCACACTGGCCAGCGCGTCCTGCAAACCCCAGGCATGAAGCACGGCCGTGACGTTGGGGCCCAACTGAATACCAGCCCCAACCTCAGAAAACTCAGCGGCGCGCTCGAACAAGTCAACCTCCAGGCCGACGCGCGCGCAAGCCAGCGCGGCGGCCAAACCACCAATGCCCCCGCCAACAATCAAAGCCTTTTCAGTCATGCGCCTTTGCCTTCATCTCAGTTTAGCAATCACCGAGGTCGGCAGCACCGCCATGAGTCTTGCCACCACGCTCCAGGGCCAGCGCGGCACGGTCGCGTGTGCCACCTGACGTTCGATCAAATCCACCAGCAACTTGCCGCCGCGCTCGACCCCAATCACGAACGGGCGGCTCTTGGCGCCGCGGTTGATCGGTGTGTCAATGAAGCCCGGCGACAGGGTGGTGACCACGATTGGGCTGCTGTGCGTTTCAGCCCGCAGCGATTCCAGGTACGTGGTGACCGCAGCCTTGGACGCCCCGTAGACGCCGCCAGCAGGCATACCGCGAAAGGCCGCCACCGAACTGATGCCAACCAGGTGGCCATGGCCCTGCGCCTTGAAGTGCTGCATGGCGGCATCCACCGTGGCCATGAAACCGATGACATTGGTATTGATGGTGTCACGCACCCGGTCAAACGGCAGCTTGCCAATGGTGCCATGGTGGCCAATACCCGCATTGGCCACCACGATGTCAAGCGAACCCAGTTGCGCGTGGGCCTGGGCAAACACCTGCACCACGGCCACCTCGTCGGTCACATCCAGTGCGGCCACGAATACCGGGCTGGCGCCACTGGCGTTGAGCTCGCTCTGCAGTTCTTTGAGAACATCCAGACGCCGTGCCGTGAGCGCCAGCCGGTAGCCGCGTCGCGAGAATTCAATCGCCATCTGGCGTCCCAGGCCCGAGGAGGCGCCAGTGATGAGAACGCTCTTGGCAGCATCCTGTGCGTCACGCTTGGCAGTCGCTTTTTGTTGTGTCATGGTAGGTAACCGCAGCTGTGCGGCAACATATTGAGAAGAACCACTGGATTGTGCATGGATTGACGTGGGCTTTGACCCCACTGGCTTATCCCGATTGTGTATACGCCTGGCGAACATTCAGCGCTACGGCTATCCTGCGATTTTTTCGGAGGTTCATGATGAAGCGATTGACAGCACAAGATTTTGACCAGGAATTGCTGATTTTGTTTGACGCCTACGTGCACGGCGCCATTGACCGGCGCGGTTTTCTGGAAGGCGCGCAGAAATTTGCTGTGGCGGGCATGACGGCGGGCATGTTGCTCGCGGCGCTGAGCCCGAATTTCGCCCAAGCCCAGCAAGTGCCTCCAGACGACAAACGGCTCAAGACCGAGCGCCTGTCATACCCATCCCCAGCTGGCCATGGCACGGTCAACGGTTACCTGGCTCGCCCGGCCAATGCCAGCGGCCCGCTGCCCGCCATCTTGGTGGCGCATGAAAACCGCGGCCTCAACCCCCACATTGAAGACATCACACGGCGCCTGGCACTGGACGGCTTCATGGCCTTTGCACCAGACGCACTGACACCGCTGGGCGATTACCCCGGCGACGAAGACAAGGCGCGCGAGCTGTTTGCCAAGCTCGACCAAGCCAAGACCCGCGAAGACTTTTTGGCCGGCGCGCGCTACCTCAAAAAGCGGGCCGACTGCAGCGGCAAGCTCGGCGTGGTGGGCTTTTGTTGGGGCGGTGGCATAGCGCATGTGCTGTCCACCCACCTGCCTGAGCTGGATGCCGCAGTGTCGTTCTATGGCAACCACCCACCCGCCGAAGATGCAGCCAAGGTCAAAGCCCCGCTGCTGATTCACTTTGCCGGCGTCGATGAGCGCATCAATGCCGCCTGGCCTGCGTACGAGGCCGCACTCAAGGCTGCCGGCGTGCACTACACGGCGCATCAGTATGCTGGCACGCAACACGGCTTCAACAACGACACCACACCGCGCTTTGACGCCGCCAGCGCCAAGCTGGCCTGGGACCGGACCCTGGCGTTCTTCGAGAAAACCCTGCGCGCCTAGCCCGCGCCAGGCATCAACGCGCGCGGCGATGCGCCAGCTTGGGGTGATCGGCCAGCTGGCAGGCGCGGCGATAGGCCTGCAATGTCTTCTGAGCATGGCCGAGCACACTGTCGTGCGCGTAGCCGCTCGCGCCCATCGGCATGCCCGACGAGACGCCCGTGAGCAGCGCAATGCCTTCGCTGGCATGTTCGGCGGTGTAGATATGAAACAGGCCCTGCGCCACGCAATCAACCAGGCGGCGCTCCAACATCAGGTGGCGCCGGTTGCGCTGCGGGATCAGCACCCCCTGCGTGCCGTCGAGCCCAGCCTTTTCACAGATGCGGAAATAGCCTTCAATCTTCTCGTTGACGCCACCCACCGGTAGCACTTCGCCATGCTGGTTCACGGCGCCGGTGACGGCAATACCCTGCCTGAGTGGCAGGTTGGAGAGCGACGACAGCACCACATAGAGCTCCGCGCACGAGGCCGAATCGCCCTCGATGCCGTGGTACTCCTGTTCGAACACGATGGAGGCATTGAGCGCCAGCGGCGCCATGTGGGCAAACAGGGCGGACAAATAACTGTGCAGGATCAGCACCCCTTTGTCGTGGATCGGGCCGGACATTGCGACCTCGCGCTCGATGTTGAGCAGGCCCTCGTTGCCGGCAAAGGTGCGCGCCGTGACCCGCACTGGCAGGCCAAAGCGGTAGTCGCCCAGGTCGATCTGCGAGAGGCCATTAAGTTGGCCGATTTTCTCGCCCTGCAGGCTGATCAGCCACTCACCCTCGGTGATGGCCTCTTGCATGCGCTGGTCCGGGTAGTCGTGGCGCAGCTTGCGCGCCTGCAAGGCGGACTCAATGTCGGCGGCTTCAACCAGCGCGCCCGCGCGCATGCGGCACACCGTGGCGGCTTCCATCACCAAAGCCTCGGTGTGGGCGAAGATCGCGCTCTGACGCAACTGGTCGTCCACCTCGCGGTGCGAATCCTCGAGCAGGCGCGCCACCGCTTGAGCCGAAAAATGCGGCAAACCCAAGCGCTCGGCCGTGTGGGCCACAAACACCGCGCAGGCGCTATAGGTCTGGGCATTCGCCAAAAAGCTCTCGGCAAAATCTACCTTGACGCGAAAGCGCCGCGCAAACTCCGGGTCGGCCTCCTGCAGTTCGTAGTACTGTTCGGTGGAGCCGATCAGCACAATCTTGACGTCCACATCCACCGCCTCAGGCGCCAGTGACACCGCCGCCATGGGTGTGAACATCTGGCTCGGCTCTTCAATCTGCAAGCGGCCACTGCGCGTGAAACGCCGCAACTTCTCCCACACCAGTTCGTCGGCCAGCAAGTCGCGCACATGCAACATCAAGAAACCACCATGCGCCTTGAGCAGGCTCCCGGGGCGTATGTGCGAGAAATCGGTCAGCAGCACATCTTCTTCGGGCTGGTACTCAATGCTGCCAAACAGCGCATGGAAAGACGGGTTGTTCTCAATGAGCACTGGCGCACCCTTGAGGCGCTCGTTGTCCACCAACAGGTTCACGCGGTAGCGGGACAGAAGGGTGGCCAGTTCCTCGATGCGCAGCTCTTCATCTTCATCGGAGGGCCGGAACAGATCCAGGTTGTCCAGCACGTCTGTGATGACCTGCGCCAGATAGGCGTCGAGCTTAACGGCGTCTTTGAGCGGTTCATTCAGAGCCACAAGATTTTCCTGCAGCGCGTGCTCCAGCAGTGGCTTGACAAGCTGGCGCCTCAACGCGGCCAAGTCTTCATTCATGACCTGCATCATCGGCCGGGTCTTGTCCAGAAAGCGGGTTATTTCTTCACGCAATTCCTGCTCAGACTGGTCGATCCGGGCCCGACGCTCCTTGGGCAGCGAACGTGCCTCGCTCTCGGTCAATGCATTGCCTTTTTCACCCAACAAGGTGAACACCAAGTGCCCATTCTCCCGGTACAGGGCAAAGCTGCGGGCCTCGGCGAAAGCATCAAGATCAGCATAGGCCTTGGCTTCTTCAAGTTTGTAGATCTTTTCAATGTGGGCGCTCTCGGCCTTGAAGTCGGGGCCATTGAGCCGCGGGGGAATTTCCTTTTGCAGCGTTTTACACATCTGGGCCATGAGTTGGCGCAACATGCGTCCTTGCCCAGCTGGCAGGCGCAGCGCACATGGTTTGTCAGGCGCATCAAAGTTATGCAGGTAGCACAAGTCAGGCGGCACTACCTTGCTGGCGGCCACCTCACGCATCAACTGATGCAACAAGGAGGACCGCCCGCTGCCGACCTCTCCCAGAACAAACAAGTTGTAGTCGCGCTGCGCCATGCCCAGACCGAAGCGCGCGGCCGTTTGCGCCCGGGCCTGCCCGATCCAGGGCAGCGGCTGCTGCACCAACTCCGCGGTGCTTGAAAAGCCGAGAGATTCAGCCGCGATGGTGACGCGAAGATCGCCGGGAATCAGGGTGGAAGTAGCCATGGTGGTCAAAGCTCGTGGGTTGGCGCGCATCGAATCTCACAGGACTGGCGCCTGTGTAGGGCAGTTTTGCAGATTGGGCGCCCCCCGGTTTTGACATTGCGCATGCTTGTCCTTCTCTTGCATGACCCCATATGACAAAAATGATCCCTTTTTCAGTCCTTGACCTCTCCCCCATCGTGCAAGGCAGCGACGCTGCCCAATCGTTTCGCCACACCCTTGACCTGGCCCGCCACGCTGAGGGCTGGGGCTACCAACGCTACTGGCTGGCCGAGCACCACGGCATGCCCGGAATTGCCAGCGCTGCCACCGCCGTGCTGATCGGCCACGTGGCAAGTGGCACGAGCACCATTCGGGTCGGTGCTGGCGGCATCATGCTGCCCAACCATTCGCCGCTGGTTATTGCCGAGCAGTTTGGCACACTGGAATCGCTCTACCCGGGTCGCATTGACCTCGGGCTGGGCCGCGCGCCCGGCTCGGACCAAAGCACCGCGCGCGCCCTGCGCCGCAATCTTGACTCTGACCCGGACCAGTTCCCGCGCGATGTGGTCGAGCTGATGGATTATTTTTCACCCGAATCGATAAATCCCGTGCATGCGGTGCCGGGTCAGGGTTTGAATGTGCCGATCTGGATTCTGGGCTCGAGCCTGTTTGGCGCTGAACTGGCCGCCATTCTGGGCCTGCCCTACGCTTTTGCCTCCCACTTTGCACCGCAGCAGATGATGCAGGCGGTGGCGCTGTACCGGGCCAAGTTCCGGCCCTCAAAGCAGCTGGCCAAACCCTATGTCATGCTGGGCTTTAACGTGTTTGCCGCCGACAGCGACGCAAAAGCGGCGCTTCAGGCCACCTCCATGCAACAGGCTTTTGTGAACCTGCGCAGTGGCCGCCCGGCCCGGCTGCCGCCACCGGTCGCCGACTACCCTAACCGGGTCGGTCCGGCGGAGCGTGCCTTGCTGGAAAGCGTCTTGTCATGCTCGGCCATAGGCGCACCGGACACCGTGCGCGCCAGTGTCAACGCCTTTATTGCGCGCACCGGCGCCGATGAGCTGATGATCACATCGCAGATCTATGATCACGCGGCGCGGCTGCGTTCCTACGAGATCACTTCCGGCATTTTTTCTTGATTGACAGGAGCAAGCATGAACGACAATTCGACAAAAACCAAAGCCCCGCGCAGCATCTGGATGCGCGGCCTGTTGATGATCTTGATGGCTGTGGCCTACCAACTGGCCAGCACCCTGTTGTTTTTCGTGGCCATCATCCAGTTCGTCCTGGCACTGGTCAGTGAAAAACCCAACCCGCGTTTGTCCGGCTTTGGTCGCAGCCTGGGGCGTTATCAAGCCCAAAATGCGGACTTTGTCAGTTTTGCGTCTGAAGAACTTCCGTTCCCCTTCACCGATTGGCCGGCGAGCGATTAACGATTCGCTCGTGGCTTGGACACCAGCCGGGTGCCGGCCAACACGTCGTGCCAGAACTGCTGCTGTGGCTGCAATCTGCTCAAGATGGCCCAAATCGCCACCCAGCCCGTCACAATCACGAGCGATTCCGAGCCAGACAGATTAAAGGGGGCCACGGCCGCCAGGGCTGGCAAAAACCAGAGCCAACTCAACACATAGCGTAATAGCGCGCGCGCCTGCGTGAGGGGTTGACCGGTACGATCCACGACTTGAATGTCCCAAGTTTTCATGGCCAGCGTCTGGCCTTTGGCCCAGAACCAAACGAAATAGATACCAAAAACGACAAATAGAAAGGCCTGCAGCGCATGCCGGTTGTCCATGGCGTTGCGGGTCTGACTCAGGGTGCCAAAGAGATAGCCGGCGATGAAGACGACACCGAACATGAGCATGCCTTCATACAGCCAGCAAGCCATGCGCCGTGCCAGAGAAGGGGCCCGCAGCGTGTCTCCATGGATCATGGTTAGCGTCATCATGCTGCCTTGCACGATATTAAGGGTAAATTCCACGTTGCGGACATGGTAAGTGGATGGCTTGAAAGCGCGATGGGGACCGGATGACGTGACATGAGTATGCAAGATTATGTCACCCGTGCGCCGACCTTTGGGCACCGGGCAGGGCAAGCCGTAGCTGCAATGCCATAATGCGCCCTGCAAATCAAAAGGCAAACGGGTCACGGTCCGGCGCAAAAATCACTGCGCCCATGGCTTTGGCTTTAAGTTCCGACGCGGCCCCACAAGTGTTTGCGAAGGAGCACCCAAGGTTTTTCGTCAGAGAAATTCACAAAGGTTCATCATGGAATTATCAAAAGCCCGAAGCGCTTCGGCTGCGGCCAAGTCCGCGGAAAACAGCCAATCACCCTCGACCCCCGTCAACTCAGTCGTTGTTGCGTCAGACGAACACGAACTGCGCGGTGCCGAGATCCTCGTCAAAGCCTTGCAGGCTGAAGGCGTCAAATACATCTGGGGTTATCCCGGTGGCGCGGTGCTGCATATTTACGACGCGCTGTACAAGCAGGACACCATGCAGCACATTCTGGTGCGCCACGAGCAGGCGGCTGTTCACGCAGCCGACGGCTACGCGCGCGCCACCGGCGATGTCGGTGTAGCGCTGGTGACCTCCGGGCCCGGTGTCACGAACGCGGTGACCGGCATTGCCACCGCGTATATGGACAGCATCCCGATGGTGATTGTGTCGGGGCAAGTACCCACCAGTGCCATCGGCATGGACGCCTTTCAGGAGTGCGACGCCGTAGGCATCACACGCCCGGTCGTCAAACACAATTTTCTGGTCAAGGACGCACGCGATCTGGCCGAGACCATGAAAAAGGCTTTTCACATCGCACGCAGCGGACGACCTGGCCCGGTGCTGGTTGACATCCCAAAGGACGTGTCCTTCAAGAAGGTGCATTACGCGGGCTACCCTGCCACGGTGGAGATGCGCTCGTATAACCCGGTGCGCAAGGGCCATGGCGGGCAAATTCGCAAAGCGCTGCAGTTGTTGCTCGCCGCCAAGCGGCCTTACATCTACACCGGTGGCGGCGTGCTTCTGAGTAACGCCACCGCCGAGTTGCGTACGCTGGTTGACATGCTGGGCTACCCGTGTACCAACACCCTGATGGGTTTGGGCGCCTACCCAGCCAGTGACAAGAAATTTCTGGGCATGCTGGGCATGCACGGCACGATCGAGGCCAACAGCGCGATGCAGCACTGCGACGTACTGCTGGCCATCGGCGCCCGCTTTGACGACCGCGTCATTGGCAACCCCAAGCACTTCGCCCAGAACGAACGCAAGATCATTCACATTGACATCGATCCATCGAGCATCTCCAAACGTGTCAAGGTTGACATCCCGATCGTGGGCGACGTCAAAGAGGTGCTGACCGAGATGATCGCCATGATCAAGGAAAGTGCAACCAAGCCCGATACCGATGCGCTGGGCGCCTGGTGGGACACGATTGAGGGCTGGCGCAAGCGCGATTGCCTCAAATACGACCACGGTAAGAACGATGTCATCAAGCCGCAGTTCGTGATCGAGACGCTCTGGAAAATGACCAAGGATGCAGACACCTACATCACCTCCGACGTGGGACAACACCAGATGTGGGCCGCGCAGTACTACCGCTTCGACGAGCCACGGCGCTGGATCAACTCCGGCGGCCTGGGCACCATGGGTGTGGGCATTCCCTACGCCATGGGCATCAAAATGGCCAAGCCCGACAGTGAGGTGTATTGCATCACCGGCGACGGCTCGGTGCAAATGTGCATTCAGGAACTCTCTACTTGCCTGCAGTACAACACCCCGATCAAGATCCTGTCACTGAACAACCGCTACCTCGGCATGGTGCGCCAGTGGCAAGAGGTTGAATACGAAGGCCGCTACAGCCACAGTTACATGGACGCGCTGCCCAACTTCGTGAAGCTGGCCGAGGCCTATGGCCACGTCGGCATGCTGATCGAGCGCGCGCAAGACGTGGAGCCCGCCTTGCGTGAAGCGCGCAAGCTCAAGGACCGCACTGTCTTCATGGACATTCGCACCGACCCGACCGAGAACGTGTTTCCCATGGTCAAAGCCGGCAAGGGCATTACCGAAATGCTGCTGGGCTCTGAAGATCTCTAATCAACTTTAACTTTGTACGAATCTATTGTTTGCCAAGCCCTGCGGTTACCGCCCCAGGGGGAGGGCAACAAAAAGAGGAATCACACACTATGAAACACATCATTGCAGTCCTTCTGGAAAATGAGCCCGGTGCGCTGTCACGCGTGGTGGGACTTTTTTCAGCGCGCGGTTACAACATCGAGTCACTCACGGTGGCGCCCACGGAAGATGCCAGCTTGTCGCGCATGACCATCCACACAACCGGGTCGGACGAAGTCATCGAGCAAATCACCAAGCACCTGAACCGCCTGATTGAGGTGGTCAAGGTCGTCGACTTGACCGAAGGGGCATACACCGAGCGCGAATTGATGATGGTGAAGGTGCGCGCAGTGGGCAAGGAGCGCGAAGAAATGAAGCGCATGGCGGACATCTTCCGGGGCCGCATCATTGACGTCACCGAAAAGAGCTACACCATAGAATTAACCGGCGATCAGACCAAGAACGACGCGTTTTTGCAGGCGATTGAACGCGGTGCCATTCTGGAAACGGTGCGCACCGGCTCTAGCGGTATCGGCCGCGGCGAACGAATTTTGCGAGTTTAATTTTTTACAACGGAGAGAGAAATGAAAGTTTTTTATGACAAGGACTGTGACCTGAGCCTGATCAAAGGCAAAACAGTCGCGATCATTGGCTACGGCAGCCAGGGCCATGCCCACGCCCAGAATCTGAACGACAGTGGCGTGAAAGTGGTGGTTGGCTTGCGCAAAGGCGGCGCTTCCTGGAGCAAGGTTGAGAAGGCCGGCATCAACGTGGCTGAAGTGGCCGATGCAGTCAAGAGCGCTGATGTCGTCATGATTTTGTTGCCCGATGAGAATATTGCAACGGTCTACAGCAATGACATTGAGCCCAATATCAAGCAGGGCGCCTCGCTGGTATTTGCTCACGGCTTCAACGTGCACTACGGCTTGGTGAGCCCTCGTGCGGATCTCGATGTCTGGATGGTCGCGCCCAAGGCGCCTGGCCATACCGTGCGTGGCACCTATGCCCAAGGCGGCGGCGTACCGCACCTGATTGCCATCCATCAAGACAAGTCAGGGCGTTCGCGCGACTTGGCCCTGAGCTATTCGATGGCCAATGGCGGCGGAAAGGCCGGCATCATTGAAACCAGCTTCCGTGAAGAGACCGAGACCGATCTGTTTGGTGAGCAAGCAGTCTTGTGCGGCGGCACGGTCGAACTGATCAAGGCCGGTTTTGAAACCCTGGTTGAAGCCGGCTATGCGCCCGAGATGGCGTACTTTGAGTGCCTGCACGAGCTCAAGCTGATCGTGGACATGATCTATGAAGGCGGCATCGCCAACATGAACTACTCGATCTCCAACAACGCCGAGTACGGCGAATATGTGACCGGTCCGCGGATTGTGACGAGCGCCACCAAAGACGCGATGCGCCAGTGCCTCAAAGACATCCAGACTGGCGAATACGCCAAGAGCTTCATCCTGGAAAACAAGGCTGGTGCACCCACTTTGCTGAGCCGACGTCGCTTGACCTCAGAGCATCAGATCGAGCAAGTGGGTGAAAAGCTCCGCGCCATGATGCCCTGGATCAAGAAGAACAAGCTGGTCGACCAGACCCGCAACTAAAGCGCACAGCGCTCCCAACAAAGGCCACTCTAGTGGCCTTTGTTACTATGAAGGTCAGGAGACCCATTTCTATGCATGACGGAAACGATTCAGACTTCGCCCAAGGCGACGCCATCGTGGTGAGAAAGCGCCGCAAGGGCATTTATATCCTGCCCAACCTCTTCACCCTGGCTGCACTTTTTGGGGGTTTCTATGCCATTGTGATGGCCATCAATGGCCGCTTCGATCTCGCTGCAGTAGGCATATTTTGTGCCATGGTGCTTGACACTCTGGATGGCCGCGTCGCCCGCATGACCAACACGCAAAGCGCTTTTGGCGAGCAGATGGACTCACTCTCGGACATGGTTTCCTTTGGCGCCGCGCCCGCGATCATTGCCTATGTCTGGGCGCTGAAGGGCCTGGGACGCTGGGGCTGGATTGCCGCCTTTGTCTACTGCGCGTGCGGCGCGTTGCGGCTGGCACGCTTTAACGTCAACACCGGGGTGGTGGACAAGCGCTATTTTCAAGGTTTGCCATCGCCGGCCGCCGCTGCCTTGCTGGCCGGGTTTATCTGGGTCATGACGGATATGGGGGTTAAAGGCCCCAGTGTGGCGTGGCCCACATTTGCCCTGGCCTTGTATGCCGGGCTGACCATGGTGACCAATGTGCCGTTTTACAGCTTCAAAGACCTGCACATGAAAAAGAGCGTGCCCTTCGTCGTAATTGTATTGATTGCCCTGGGCATCGCGGTCATCAACATCGACCCGCCGATCGTGATGTTTGGCCTGTTTGTGGCGTATGGCTTCAGTGGCTACGTCATTTACGTCTGGCGCAAGGCCAAGGGTCTGCAGACCAGTGTCATCAGCACCTCCACCGACGAGCCCGACGAGCGCGGACTTCATTAGTCAATGAAGTCGGGGAAAGGCACGCAGGCGACACGTCTGGGCCAAGGCGCTCGTCCCCCACGTGACAATTTGCCAGTTACCAGTCACCCAAAGGACAGACTATGGAAGAACCGATCCTTACCATCGAAGAACGTTCAGCGATCAATTCCGGTCGCTGGTTTTCAACCCTGTCGCCATCCCTGCGACACGATATTCTGCGATGCGCTTACGTCAAACGTTACAAGGACGGCGAACTGATCACTGCCCGCGGCGAGCCGCCGGAAGATTGGATTGCCTGCGCGCGTGGCGCCGTGCGGGTCAGTTCCACCTCCATCTCGGGCAAGCAGATCACGCTGACTTATGTGGAGCCGGGCATCTGGTTCGGCGATGTGGCGATCTTCGACGGCGACCGGCGCACGCACGATGCCTACGCCCATGGAGTAACCACCATTTTGTGTGTCGCCAAAGCGGATTTCAAAAAAATTCTGGCTCTGCATGCGGAACTCTACGAAGCGCTTTTACGATTGCACGCGCGTCGCATCCGCCAGTTGTACGGTCTGGTGGAAGACCTCAACACGCTGCCGCTGCGGGCCCGGCTGGCCAAGCAATTGCTGCACCTGGTGCGCAGCTACGGAGTGCCCTCGCTCAGCGACGGGCGCGAAATGCGCATCGGCCTGCAATTGGCGCAGGAGGAACTGGCGCAATTGCTGGGTGCCTCGCGCCAACGCGTCAACCAGGAACTCAAATCCATGGAGCGCGAGGAAACCATTCGGATCGAACCGGGTGGCCTGGTCATTCGCAACCGCGACGCCTTGATGCTGATCGCAGACGCCGATAACTGAACCCGAGAAAAACAGTTCCATGAGCAATTTTGAGCATTTCATCGGCACGCAGGCCGTCTCCGACAAACAAGCCTTTGACGTGGTCGCCTTGTCGGCCTGGCTCGACAAAAACCTGCCGGGCTTTTGTGGCCCCTTGACCGTCGAGTCGTTCAAGGGGGGCCAGTCCAACCCCACTTACAAGCTCAACACGCCGACGCAAAGTTATGTCATGCGCGCCAAGCCCGGCCCGGTCGCCAAACTGCTGCCCTCGGCGCACGCCATTGAGCGTGAGTTTGCGGTGATGAGCGGCTTGCAGGGCACCGACGTGCCGGTGCCGCGCATGTATTGCCTGTGCGAAGATGAATCGGTCATTGGCCGCGCCTTTTACATCATGGAATTCATGAGCGGCCGCATTCTCTGGGACCAGACCTTGCCCGGCATGAGCAAAGAGGAACGCGGCGCCATTTACAACGAAATGAACCGCGTGATCGCCGCCCTGCACAGCGTCAAGTTCGCAGAGCGGGGCCTGTCCTCTTACGGCAAGCCGGGCAACTACTTTGAGCGCCAGATCGGCCGCTGGAGCAAGCAATACGTCGCCTCCGTCACGGAACCCATCCCTGAGATGGACCAGCTCATGGCCTGGTTGCCCCAGCATATTCCAGCGATGGCGCGGGCCGAGCACATGGTCAGCATCGTGCATGGCGACTACCGCCTGGACAACCTGATGTTTCATCCGACCGAGCCGCGCATTGTGGCGGTGCTGGACTGGGAACTGTCCACGCTGGGGCATCCGCTGGCAGATTTCAGCTACCACTGCATGGCCTGGCACATTCCGCCGGGGGCGTTTCGCGGCATTGGCGGGATCGATCTGGCGAACCTGGGCATTCCCAGCGAGGACGAATACATCCGCTTGTACTGCGAACGCACGGGGCTGGTGAAACCCGATGAGCTCAAGGCAGACTGGAACTTCTACATGGCTTACAACATGTTTCGCATAGCCGCCATTTTGCAAGGCATCGCCAAGCGCGCCCAGATGGGCACCGCCGCCAGCGCGCAGGCGGTGAGCTCTGGCGCGGGTGCCAAACCCCTGGCCCAGATGGCTTGGCAATTTGCGAAAAAGAGCTGAACTGCGCGCATCACAGCGAACGATTCAATCCGCGCCCTCACTCACGACTACAACTGGAGCTCCCATGGACTTTGACTACTCCCCCAAAACAAAAGAACTGCAAGTTAAATTGCAGGCCTTCATGGATGACCACATCTATCCCGTCGAGGGTGCCTGGCATGCTGAAATAGAAGCCAACACCGCAGCGGGCAAACGCTGGACACCTCTGGAACTTATTGAGGGCCTCAAAGTCAAGGCACAGGCCGCAGGCTTGTGGAACCTGTTTTTGCCCGTGGACAGCGCTGCCGCTTCCGGCTACGAGGGCGCCGGTCTGACCAACCAGGAATATGCGCCGCTGGCCGAAATCATGGGCCGTGTGCTGTGGAGCAGTGAGGTCTTCAACTGCTCGGCCCCGGACACCGGCAATATGGAAACCATCGCCCGCTATGGCTCTGAAGAGAACAAGGCGCGTTGGCTCAAACCCTTGTTAGAAGGCAAGATTCGCTCGGCCTTCGCCATGACCGAACCCGAGGTGGCATCGAGTGACGCCACCAACATCCAGACCCGCATGGAGCGTGACGGTGATGACTACGTGATCAATGGTCGCAAGTGGTGGACCTCCGGCGCCGGCGACCCGCGTTGCGCCATTCACATTGTCATGGGGAAAACCAACCCGCAAGCCGAGCGTCATGCGCAGCAAAGCATGGTGTTGGTCCCCTCCAATACGCCCGGCGTCACGGTGGTGCGCTCGCTCAACGTCATGGGCTACGATGACGCGCCGCACGGCCACATGGAAGTACTGTTTGAAAACGTTCGCGTGCCGGTCAGCAACATCCTGCTCGGTGAAGGTCGCGGTTTTGAAATCGCGCAGGGTCGCCTTGGCCCGGGTCGCATCCACCACTGCATGCGTCTGATTGGCCAGGCCGAGCGCGCACTGGAGCTGATGTGCAAGCGCGCCGCCAGCCGCGTCGCCTTTGGCAAAGCCATTGCCGCCCAGACGGTGACGCAAGAGCGCATTGCCGAAGCGCGCTGCAAGATCGATATGGCTCGTCTGCTCACGCTCAAGGCATCCTGGATGATGGACGTGGCGGGCAACAAATTTGCCAAGAACGAGATCGCCATGATCAAGGTCGTGGCCCCCAGCATGGCCTGCCAGGTGATTGACTGGGCGATGCAAGCGCACGGTGGCGCTGGCATGTGCGATGACTTTCCACTGGCTTACGCCTACACCAACGCCCGCACCCTGCGCTTTGCCGATGGGCCGGACGAAGTGCATCGCAACGCCATTGCCAAGCAGGAACTGCGCAAGTACATGCCCACAACCAGGCCGGTTTGAACAGCCGGGCCGCGCTGGCGATTCCAAGGCCAACAAAATAATGACCCCTTAGTAGCTCCTGAATAAGGAGCTACTTAGTCATATACCACGTTGGCTAGCGCTGTTTTTAATATAAATTTTCAGCGTTTTCTTGCACTGGCCTTGCTTGATCTTGCGGCGTCGTATTCGAGAACATGCGCCATGACACGGCGCGGGTTCAGTTCGATCTACCAAACTCACACCACGCGCGCTGCTTGTGCGCCAGGGCGGTGTTGTCTAATCTGCAAATTTGCAGACCCTACACTAAGCCCATGTCATCTCTTTACCTGGACCATTTTGGCCTGAGCAAACCGCCCTTCCAGATCACACCAGACCTGGATTTCTTCTTTTCGGGCGGGCGCAGGGGCGACATTCTCTCGGCCCTGCTGCATGTGGCCGCGCATGACGAGGGCATCATCACCCTGGTCGCCGAAGTGGGCAGCGGCAAAACCTTGTTGGCCCGGCTGATGATCAGCCGACTTGGGCCCGAGGTTTGCGCCGTTTACCTGGCCAACCCCTGTTTCAGCCGCGACGAAATCATCGCGGCCATCGCGCGTGATCTGGGCCTGAGCAGCTTGAGTGAATCCATGGAGGGCAAGCTGGCGGCCCTTCAGCAAGAATTGCTGCGTCGACACGCCAGCGGCCAACGGGTCTTGCTGGTGATTGATGAAGCCCATGCCATGCCGGTTGAGTCGCTGGAGGAGGTCCGGCTG
>VMTC01000035.1 GCA_013791765.1 Rhodoferax sp. | reverse complement strand
ATCAGCGAAAACACCACCAGCACCTGCATCAGCACCGACAGCATATTCTTGCTGCGCACCAGGCCACCATAAAACAGCGCCAGGCCCGGCACCATCAACATGACCAACATGGTGGAGACCATCATCCAGGCGGTGTCGCCTTTGTCGATGGTGGGCGTCGGTGCTGCTTCTGCCGGCATCGCCTCGGGTGCAGCCGCGGCGGCCATGGCAGCCACTGGCGCCGCCTCGTCGGGCGTGACTTCTGCCGGGGCAGAAGCTACGGGGGCCGCAACCGCTGCGGGCTCGGGGGCCGGTGTTTGGGCCAGTGCGGCGGTGCTACCGGCCAACAGACTTAGACCCAGGGCAAGGGATAAAAAAAGTTTTTTCATGGTGCTTCTCTTCAGTCAAGTGGGGTGAGGCGCTCGGGGCCGCGCTTACAGCGCTTCCTTGCCGGTCTCGCCGGTGCGGATGCGGATGACTTGCTCAACGTCATAGACAAAAATCTTGCCGTCGCCGATCTTGCCGGTGCGGGCAGCGCCCTCAACCGCTTCGATCACGCGCTCGACCAGTTCGTCCGACACGGCGGCTTCAATCTTGACCTTGGGCAAGAAGTCGACCACGTACTCGGCCCCTCGGTAGAGCTCGGTGTGACCTTTTTGACGACCAAAGCCTTTGACTTCGGTCACGGTGATGCCCTGCACGCCGATGCTCGAGAGTGCTTCACGCACCTCGTCGAGCTTGAAGGGTTTGATGATGGCGGTAACAAGTTTCATGATTTCTCCTTGAATTGAATCGGTGCTCAGAAGCTGTATTTCAGGCCGGCCACAAAGGTGTCATTGCCCAGGAATTGGCCGTTGGTGTCGGTGTAGAAAGCCTTGTCAGCGTTGCTGCCGACCGCGGCGAGCGTGGCCGACAAGCCGTTGCCAAAATCCTTGCCCAAGGTGAGTGCGTAGTCGGTGTAGTCGCCTGCGTCATTGGCCACGTTCGGAATCGACTGGCGTCCCACATGCGGGGTCAGAGTGAAGCCGTTACCGAGGTCAAAGGTGGCCGCCACTTCAAAATAGGCGCTGCCAGAGCTGTTGGCATTGCCGACGAAGTTGCCCGTACTGCGGCTGTACTTGGCGGTGGCCGGTCCGTAGCTCAGGGCGCCATAGACTTCGGTGGTGTTGGCGTTGGTCGTGAGGGTGTTTTGCGGGTATTGGTAAGTGATCAGGCCCAGGTCAAAGCCAAGGCCGGGGACTATTTCACCCTTGTAGCCGCCGTACAAATCGATCTCCAGCGAGCCGTCGCTGGCACCGAAATCCTTGATCCAGCTGACGTTCGAGCCCCAGGCGCCCAGGTAAAAACCACTCTTGTGCGCAAAATCAACGCCCGCTTGCAGGGCCGGGTCGGTGGCAGATTGGGCGATTCCCCGAAAGCGATAGTCGCTGGTGACACCAACGTTGTAGGCCAGCGTGTAGTCGGGTTCGGCGGTTTGGGTTTGCGCCATGGCAGCGTTGCCGACCAGCAGTGTGCTCAGGACGAAGAGGGATGTTGGCTTCAGTTTCATGCAGTGCTCCAGCAAAGTTAAGGGATGTAACCTTTAAGCACGGACCGTGCCAGGCGCAGCCGCACAGATTGTCACGCCCAATGCTTGCACCTAGCGCCTGGCTTGCGCTAACATGTCTGTATAAAAATACAGTTCGCACCACACTGGTGCACACCAACCGGGTGTCGGTCCTTATTTGACGCACCGTTTTGCAGAGGAATCCTCATGAGTCTGTCTTTGGTGCAAAGTCGCGCGCTCTTGGGCCTGGACGCCGCCGCGGTCACGGTCGAAGTGCATCTGACCAATGGCCTGCCGAGCTTTACGCTGGTCGGTCTGGCCGATGTCGAGGTGAAAGAGGCGCGTGAGCGGGTGCGCTCGGCGATTCAAAACTCGGGGCTGGAGTTTCCGAACAACAAGCGCATCACGGTCAATCTGGCGCCGGCCGATCTGCCCAAAGACTCGGGACGCTTTGACCTGCCGATTGCGCTGGGCATTCTGGCCGCCAGTGGCCAGATCGACGCGGCCCGCTTGGCGGGCTACGAGTTTGCCGGCGAGTTGTCGCTCTCGGGCGAGTTGCGGCCGGTGCGCGGCGCTCTCGCCATGAGCCTGGCCTTGCACGCCAGCCATGTGGTGACGCAACTGGTGTTGCCACCGGGCAGCGCCGAAGAGGCCGCGCTGGTGCCGGGCGCCCAGGTCTACAGCGCCCGCCATTTGCTTGACGTGGTGCAGCATTTCTTGCCGCTAGAGGCCGCTGCGCCGCCCGCAGAGCCCGCTGCGGGCTGGTCACGCGTCACGGCTGCCGTGCATTGCGCGCTCGCCTGTTACCTGGACCTGGCCGATGTCAAGGGCCAGCTCTGTGCCAAGCGTGCACTCGAAATTGCCGCCGCTGGTGGCCACAGCCTGCTGCTGACGGGGCCACCGGGCTCGGGCAAGTCGATGCTGGCGCACCGCTTTGCCGGTTTGCTGCCAGCGATGACGACCGACGAAGCGCTGCAAAGCGCAGCGGTGGCCAGTCTGGGTGGGCGCTTTTCATTGGACAAATGGGCGCAGCGACCGACCTGCAGCCCGCACCACAGCGCCAGCGCGGTGGCACTGGTGGGGGGCGGCTGTGACTTGTCGAAACCGTTGCGACGTTTTCGAAATGAATGCGACGAAATAGCTCTACAATTTGAGAAATTTAGGCCATCCTTGCAGTGCACGGGTGGCCTTTCTGATTTTGGAGTTTGAGATGCCATACTTCAAATTCGCATCTACCTCCAAGCAAGTGAGCCTCAAGGATGTCTTTGGCAATGACCCAGACACATTGATGGTCTGGCTTCACACGCACATCACCAGAAATAGCAGAGCCCAATCCCAACCCATTGTGAGGGTTGCCTTTCGGAAAGTTATAGCGAGTGGCGTCTCTGAGCAGATTGTGTACAGAGATGCGCCGATCACGGCACTAGGTCAACTTCGAATCGGTAGTGTTTGGAAAGATGGTTTTTGTCGATCTCAGGCGGCTTTTGGGGATGCGACGGAATTTGAAGTCAACTTTTCTGAGAGTGGTTGGAGACACACATCGTTCCAACAAACCAGAGACCAACCGTATGATTGGGCGTGCTACCCCCTCCATTACCAGCGAGACAAAAACCAATTTCTTGTGTTCGACTTAAAAGGGGGCGGCAGGCTGGTTGTTCCTTGTCTTGAATTTTTCTATCGCTGTTACGGGCGATCAGCAGAGATCAAGCGCGTACTGACAACCTATCCATGGCATGGCGCGAAGGAACCGCATTTAAGCAAACTCTATGCTGAATTGGATGATCTCGACGACGGTGACCAAAAATGGAGGGTGAAATTGAAAATGCGTTTGGTGTTGGATGACGTGTTGCTTCTCGCGCACGCAAAGTACGAGGACTATACCGAACGAGTCTTGCGAGGAATTTACAGCCAAATTGAGGCAGACCACGACACAAGGTATTCGCCTGAAGTGTTCCTAAAAATACGACCCTGGCATCAGGGCAAGGCAACACTCAAAGTTAGGGGAATTCAGCTCAATAATGGGTCATTTCTCGCATTGCAAATTATTGGATGCAGCGACCCAGAGGGAAAGGCAATCGAACGGGACAGAGAAGAATTGCAAAAATTTGATGGCATTGATATTGACGGGCGAGGAGGTGATGACCCGCCAAGTGGTCAAGTTCGCAGGTTTAGAAAAACACCGCTCATTGTTGACCTGACAGGAAGTGAGGAGCCAGATCATGGTGTCGGCTCTACGGAAATTTTGGATACCGAATTTGTAGTGGTTGGCAAACGGCGGGTGGTGATAGATGTTCGGCGTAACCGTGTAAAAAGTGGTGCTAGGCAGAGAGGTGGAAGGGGTGTCACATCTCCAGCGGTTGTGTCTGGCGGCGATCCCTATGGCAGTGGAAAAGGTGTTGGTCAAGCCTCGATTAATGCAAAGCAGGTGATGGAGTCCAATGGTATGTTGCGCGACATGTGGAATGCCATGTTGTACTTACAGCGGCAAAATCCAACAAGGATTCAGTCTGTAGCGTGGTTCACTTTTGAGTCAGAGTTTTGTACAGACTCAGAACCAGAAGTTATTGGATTGACGCCATTTAAGGATGATGACGAATCAGTTAATACCGAGACCAGAAACTGGCTGTACCTTGACGTTGACAGTAAAGTGTTCCGTGGGGTGCTGATAGCGAGGCTGAGGGTCGATATGAGAAATGTTTTTATCGTTGAAATTGAACGGCGCACTCGTCAAATGAAAGACGTAGATGGAGCGACAAAAGAGTCAGAAGAAAAATTGAAAGGGCTGGTTTTCACACTGGACGATGAACAAGCGATAGGTAAATGGTTAACTGAGTTGCTGTGTGATATTCAGAAGGTTCGCGGGATTGTTCAGAAAATCTCAGGAAAAATTCCTGGTAACGCGCTCACGTTCAGCCATAAGTCATCGGGTAACGATGAAATAGTATGTCAGGCGATGGTTGTGAATGCGCTTGGGAAAATGGGGATCAGCCTTGATTAATTGCTGCCTATTTTGGAGGTCTGCGTAATGAATTCGCGCTCGTTTAAACAGGCCGTTGCAGCATTCATAGTTGGTGGTTTGTTGTTGCTTGTTATGAAATTATTTGTTCCAAACTTTGGCAAAGCAGAGCTGGGACTTTCGTTTTGTGGGCTTCTAATTTGTGGCGTGGTCGCATTCAGATTTCAACAACGCCGGGAGCGTCGGCAACTGGATTTGATGCGTGACTCGGCGTTGTGGTGAAAGTGGATTCAACTTGTCGAGCACAGGTTTTTGAGGGCATCAGGTGATATCGCGCCAAATTTTTGAGGAAAATGAAAGATGAACACTGCTGGACGTTTGCTATCAATTTATGACAAATTAGTTGGAACAGGGCGTGGAAATGACATTGCGATGGTGAAAGTCTGGGCTGAAGTATTTGGCTTAACACCTGATTCGCCAACGGCAGAAGATGATGTGGTTACGTGTCTTCAAGCACTGCGTGCGGAGATGGACAATTTGCGTGTCAAATTGCTGGCGCTGAATACGCCAGAAAATCTTATGCAGCCGGGATTGACACGTTTTCGAAATGTCTCGTCCACCAGTAACCTTAATGCTGGTTGGAATGGTTTTCGGGATGAAATTTCCAAGCCTGAAAATCGGCTTGTGTTTGCATGGGCTGACTGGACGCTTCGAGACGACAGCGAAGAAGACATGTGCCAGGAACAATTTGACGAACTGATGAGTGAGATTGATTCGCTTGAAGCCAGTTTGCGTGACACTGAAATGGCGCTCTATTTGCGGGATTTTGTCCAGAGGCAGGTGGATGCAATTCGAACTGCATTGCGTATCTATCGCGTTCAAGGGGTGCGCCCGATTGAAGCGGCACTCCATCAGGTGGCGGGAGCATACACATTGGAAAAAAGCAGGCTGGAAGCCGCACAATCGGTTGCTTCTGAGTCAGAAAAAAGTGTTTTAAGCCGCATGGGTGGCCTTGTCGAAAAAGCCGCTAGGGTAGCGGATCAAATTGACAAGATTAGGAAGGCGGGGGAAGGTGCGTATGGGCTTGCAAAAACAGTTCTACCGCTGCTGGCTTCTTACGTGTCAGGATAGTAGATAATTTCTTTTGCTGGTATCCGATGTGCATTGGGTGTCTCAGGTGTGGCGCAAATATCTGGTTAACTTGCGACTCAAATACGCGACACGATAGCACCAATGACAGCGGGGGAGTGGTTTGGTGTCGCGCTTGTTAGGACTCTTATGCAACAGAACAGCGAAGGCTCACTGCCGCCGCATGAATTCCGCAAAAAGTGGAACGGTAAAATCCAGATAGCCGTGATCTGTGCTGTAGATCATGCCCTTAGAAATGATATTAGCCCGGGTTGGTCCAAGTGATGACTGGGAACGGTCCATTGCATTCGCGATATCAGCCATAGCATAGGGTCCATCTCCCAGCTCCGACATCGTTTTCACGAATTGGACCTCTGCCTTGGTCAGCCGGTCGATACGGACCCTGAAAAAACCCGCATCAAGTGAAATTAATGTCTCTGTATAAGAAAGGTTCACTTCTTCAATGGTGATTTCTGGCCCTTCGGCGTTGTTCCAAGAGATGGAAGCCCATTCTTGGAGAAAGAAGGGATAACCTTTTGTACGATCCACGATGGAACTGAGTGCAGCAGGTGTGATTAAAGCATCTTCATCTACTATCGGTTTTTGGACGGCTTGAGCAGCAGACTGCGGATCGAGCGCACCAACTCCCGGGTAAAGAAAAAGCCGCTCGGCATAGGACTTTGCTTCTCCCGCAAGGCGAGCAACCTGCGGAAGACCAGCACCAACGAGAAGTACCGGGAGTCCTTCTTGGGACATGCGATGGATGGCAACAATTAGTGCAGAGAGATCTCCCCCTGAAAGGTACTGCACTTCGTCAATGAGAAGAATCCACCCTTTCCCCGCAGCTTTTGCTGCTCGACCGATTACCTCGAAGAGATCCGGAAGATCGTACTGAAGAGTTCCGCTATCGGCGAGTCCCGGCTCAGGTTCAACACTGATCTCGACACCCGCGATCTCGATCTTGAAGATAGACGCGAACCCGCGCAGGCCCTTCAGCCCGCGACTGGCAATTTGCTTTGCTGCCTCTACGCCCGACAGCGATCGCATGACTTTTCGCATTTCAGGATATAGAAGACGCGCAAGGATCTCGTTTTCTGGGGCCTCAACCTTGGAGACCAGAAAACCCACGTCTTGAGCGATTTTCCCAATTTCATTAAGCAGTACTGTCTTGCCGGTTCCTCTCAATCCGAGGAGCATGATCGACCGGGCGCTCCGCCCATTGATGGCCCGGCCACAAGAAATCCTTGCGGACTCAAGGATTGCATCGCGCCCCGCAAGTTCAGGTGGTCTACTTCCTGCGCCAGGCGCAAAAGGGTTACGGTACGGATCCATTGTGCTTCCTCCAAAAATACTAATGTCTACTATATTATAGTAATAAATAGCGTTTTTTGCTATAGTTTGATATACTATCCATGATAGCAAGCGAGGTGGACCACATTTCCCGAATATCCTCAGTACACTATGCGTGTCTCGTTGGTTCTGAGCTTTGGGCAATTGCAGCCCCCTGTCTGTGATCCTTACGAGGCGCAATCCGGGCCATATCCTTGAGTACCCGCATCTTGCGAATGATCCCAAGCCTCACTTCGTTCGGCAAAATAATCCCCAGCGGTGACGCCTGTCGCAACTGATTGCCACGCTCAGACACTTCGAGCGCCTTTGCCCAATCCCGTTTGTTGATGATTTCCACCCACGCATAACGCAACGGCTTTGAGTTGGTGCTGACATGCGTATCCCAGCGTGCCAGAACGGCCAAAGTCTTTTCTGCCAAGGTGTCATCAGCCTGGATCATCCGAACGGCCTCATGGTGCATCCAGAGGCTTTGGTAGACGTCTACTGCCAGGGGGGGCCTGCGGCGCCCTGGCAGGGGCCTATTGAAAATCAACCAATACCATCAAGCCCGTCGTTCAACGTCCCGCAATACATTCGGGATCAATACTGCAAACGCTATAAAAAGACCTGGGACAAAACAGGGGTGGCGGGCCTCAGATGTCGACGGACGTAACAATGTGTCTCAGCTAAGTCTCGTGCCAGGGCCAGGCAATTTTCGAGGCAAATCATCGCCTGTGTGGAAGATCGCCCCGACCTTTTTTGACAGCACCAGCAGGGCTGCCGTTTCGGCCTACGCCCGGCCTTTTCAAGTAGATCGCGCTCGACTGCCAGCACTAGATCGTTTCGCTTTGCCGATAGACGGCTCTGCCAAGAATGAAGCATTGCTTACTGGTTAACTGCTTTCTACCAAAAAGTCTTGCATCGGGGGTGATCGCAATTTAGCCACCATTCGCCGGCGTCGCGGAAGATTCGCCTGATGACTAGGCTTCCCTCGTAATTCACCGCGAAAACATGACCGTCGATCGGCCGTACATCTCCTGTGTGAAGGATGACCAAGTCGCCTTGTCCAAGCGTTGGCTTCATGCCGTCGTTTGGGCTTTCGATGCCAATGGGCCGATCTGACGAGAGCTGGTGCGAATGTAACCAGTCATGGGAAAGCCCGCCACAATCGTTTCGATGACGCCCTTGATGGTGCTAACCTCCGCCGCGTTACTGTCAAACACCTCGTGCCACAAAGGCAAGCCCTTCATACGTTGAAATCCAAGGGTGTCAATATTCGTGCGGCCGATTTGGCTTTCTTGAGTCCATACGCCACCAGCAAGCTCAAGCGATTTGGTGACTACCCAACCGACTTGAAACCCGAAACGATGCCAACGTCGGATGACGTTGCCCGTGTCGAATTTGATCGAAGTGGCCGGTTTTGCACGAATCTTACCGACGGACCTCCAAGGGCAAGATCAAAAAATGGTCGATGTGTGGCAGCTTTCTACACGAATCTTACCGACGGGCCCTGAACGCCTGGATCAGTCTGTTGTCCAGCACGAGATAGATGGGCCCCTGTAACTCATAGGCTGAGGTGTAGCGCTCGTCAAGCCACACGATGAAACGAAAATACGTCAGAATCGCGTCATCGTCCAAGCCACGCAAGGCATCCTGCAGTCCGTTGGCAAGTCTCTGGTGTTTCCCAATCAAATGCATGGCGCTGCCTCGCCGACCTGGGACAAGAACTCCTCGAACTTCCCGCTGGCAGTGAGCGGCAATTCAGTCTCCTGTATCTGCCACGTCCATCGATAGGCGTGGCCCAAGGCCTGCTCCAGCGCCGCTTGCAATGCATTGAGTTGATATTCGTCGGGCGCAGGTTGGCATACCAGTGTTCCCGTGATGGCATCGCATGCGGTCTGCACGAACTGGTACTGCCGCAGGTTTGGGATCGCGTCCACGAAGCGCCAGGACTCCAGCACCGGCCAGAAGAGTTTGCCATCGGGGCTGAAGGCCATGTTCCGGGTTCTTCCCTTGACGGCGCGCAAGGTCGGCAACCCCCGCCCGCAGGAGCACACCGGCCCGACCTCGGCCCAGTCGCGCAGAGCGTAACGAATCAGGGGCATGGCGAAGTTGTGCAGGTCGGTGACGACCACTTGTCCGATTTCGCCTTGGCGGCAGGGATGGCCCTGCACATCGAGCACCTCCACCAGCAGATGCTCGGACTGCAGGTGCAGCAAGCCGCTGTCCGGGCATTGCAGCGCGATGACGCCAACCTCTTGCGCGCTGTACAGGTCGGTCAGCGGTACACCCAGCGTGGCCTGGCAAAGTTCGCGCAAGACCGGCGTAACCGTCCCACTGATCATCCGGACTTCCCGCAAGCGGGGTAGTGTCATGCCATTCTGACCCATGCGTGCCATCAATGCGCTCAGATTGGGCGGGTAGGTCAGCAAGATGTCCGGGTTGACGGATTGCAGCCAGCGCCATTGCGTATCGACATCGGTCGAAATCGGCAAGTGCCATGCCGGTCCGCTGCGAAACAACCCACTGCCCCATCGGCCTGGCTTGGTCGGATCCATCGTGCGACTAAATTGGCGAATGATGGCCTGCGTTGCCGAGAAGTCACGCCGATGCCAGAGATGATCGCGTAGCGTTGAAGCCTCCCAGAACAACTGGGTCAATGGAGTCCGCCGCACCGTGACCGGTTCCCCGGTGGAGCCGCCGGTCGTGATATCGAAGGTTTTGCCATGGGCCTGCGGATACGTGTCGGCAAGCAAGGCATCGAAATGAAGCTGCAAGTCGTGGCGTGTCAGCAACGGGGTCGCATCCCATGCCGTCACATCGACCGGCAACCGATCCTGGTAATAGCCGCAGTGGCGGCGGGCATGCGCCAGGAGTTCACTCAACTGAATGGATTGTCGTGCGCGTAATGCAGCCTCTGGCAACCACTGGCTGCTTTCCATCTGGAACAGCAAGGCCAGGATGGCCGCATGATCGGCGCGTGGAATGGGCGGCCAAAGAATGCCCGGAACGCTGCTGGGCAACGAATCGGTGAGCAGCGGGAAGGAGTTTTGATCAACCATTGGCAGCGCGCGCGCCCAGTTCATCGCACACAAGTCTTCGCGCGATTTCTGGGCCTGGTGTTTCGTTGAGTCGCGTTTGCTGCGTGCTCATCGCTCGCGCCCTGCCTCATGCCATGCCTTTTGCACCGGAGAGAGCAGGTACTCGGCCACGGTGCGGTCGCCCAGCAGAATTTCTGCCGTCGTCTGCATGCCCACGGTTAGCGAGTAGGAGCGCCCCCCCATCTCCAGTGCGTTGGCGGCCAAGGTGACAAGCGCCTTGTAACGCAAGGGCCGCTGCCCTGTTGCCGACAGCCCCGCATCGCGCACTTCCTCCTCGCTCTGGGCATCGGCGCTCACGTACTCCACCGTACCCTGGCCCATGCCGTATTTCTGGAAAGGATAGGCGGCAAACTTGAGCTTGACGGATTGCCCGGGGCGAACGAAGCCGATGTCCTCGTTCGATACCCAGACCTCCGTCTTGAGGCGTTCCTCCTGCGGTACCAGGCTGGCCAGCACTGTGCCGGGTTGCACCACGGTGCCTGTGGTGTGCGTGGCCAGATCCTTGATGACGCCATCGTGGGGCGCCTTGAGTTCCAGGAGCGCACGCCGGTGTTGCTGCTTTTCCATTTCCTTGGCCAACTTGTCGAATTGCGATTGAGCCTCGTTGCGCTCGGCATGCAGCTGGCGCACGTAATCCGCTTCGATTTGACGCAGTTTCTTCTGGGATTGTTCGATGCTGGCCTGAGCCGAGGCGATCAGATAGGCCTGGGTTGCAAGCTCCTGCTCCTTCTCGATGCGCTCACGGCGCTTGTCGCTGCCCATGAGCGTGCCCGTAAAGCCGTCCTTGACCAGTTTTTCGTAGGCTTTGTCCTGTGCCGTGTAGTGGGGCAGCACCGCTTCCAGGCGCGTCTGCTGCTGGCGGGCGCCAGCCAGTTCCTGCTGGGCTTTCGCCAGACGGCTACGCTCTTCGGCCAGCGCTGCGGCCAGGGCGTCGCGGTTGGCCTGGTACTGCGCCGCCACTTCGCGCACCAGCGCTTGCGGATCGCTTGGCTCCTGTTTGAAGGGCTGCCCGGACAGTTCGGCGTCGATGCGTCTGAGCGCGAGCCGTTTGCGGGCATGCTCGGTGCCAATCGCATCCAGGTCGGCGTCGCTGATTAGAGCATCCATGCGCATCAACGTCTGCCCGGCCTTGACCTGTTCGCCTTCGCGCACCAGGATGTCCTTGATAATGCCCGCCTCCGAGGGTTGCACGATCTTGAGGTAACTGGCCGGCACCAGCTTGCCGTCGGCGACGGCGACGATATCCAAACGTCCGAGCAGCGCCCACACCAGCAAAAAGACCAGCAGGGCCAGCAGCGCCCACAGCACGCGCTGCCCCATCGGGTTGGGAGCGGTGTGTTGCAGGCGAATGAGCGGTGGATGGAAGGCCCGGTGGTCCATCGTGGTTGGACCTGTCAAGTCATTCAGTGAAGGCATGCCGGTGGTTTCTCCTGTGGATTTTGGGCATGCCTGGCCTGCTCTGGCCCCCGTGCCTCGGGAAGCATGTGCTCGATGCAGGTCAGCGTTTGCTCGATGGCCTGCCCGGGGAAAAAGTGGCGGTGGCGGTCTCTGAATGCCTGGGCGGCGTGACGATGCTCCGGGCTATGCAGCATCGCCTGCAAGTCTGTTGTGACGCTGGCGACATCGATCCGGCCGTTGAGCAGCCTTCCCGCGCCCAGAGCCTCGACGCGGTGTGCGAAGATTGCTTGTTCGACATGCCGGGGGCGCATCAGCAAGGGTACGCCCGCCAGCAGCGCCTGGGTAGAAAAGCCGCTATTGCCATAACTGACGGTTAGATCGGCCTGTTCAAATAGCGGTGGCAAGTCGAGCGGAGCGAGTGAAATACGCATGCGCCGCGAGGCAAGACGTCTCGCCTCCTCAAGCGACAAACCGGGTGCAACACACAGCACCTCGGCGTCAAGACCGGCCAGCGCCTGCAAAATCATCGAAAACCCCGGCAGCTCGGGCCGCAGGTAAGCCAGCACCTTGGCGCATTCTTGATCTTGCCAGCTTACTCGGCGTGCATCGGGCACCGAGCCGATGGGGCCGACATAGCGGCCATTGGGCCGCTCGCCATAGTGATCGAGTTCGGCAAACGTATCCAACACATCGCGGGCACCAAACAACTCGCGCATGCACACCGGTGGCGCGCGCCCCAAGGCCTTTTGCGCCGCATCAAGCACCCGGTCCAACTGCTGTTCGGCGGCGATCAGGGTTTCGTCGGGAATGCTCTCCCCAGGCCGGATTGAGGGCCATGGTGAGATGGCTGACGGGATCGCAAAACCAGTGCCGACGGACAGGTGGGGAATGTCGGCAAGATGCGCCGCCAGCAGCGCCGTCGGCGCGTGATCGCCTATCAGCACCTGCGGGCGTGCCAGTGAAAAAATGCCTTGCCAGGCTACCAGCCGGGCGGCCAGTTCCTGGGGGTTCGCGAAACCGCAATGGCGCAGCATATCGGCGTAGTTGACCGGTCGGGCTCGACCGGCTGTGCGATGCTGCGGGGTCAATGGCGCCTGCAAAATGACGGTGCCTTGCGCAGCGCTGTTCCCTGTAGGCAGCCGGACATCCTTCAGAGCCAGCACAACAGCATGTCCGCGCTGGCGCAGCCCCTGGGCGAGCCGCAGACACCGGGCGAGATGCCCGAAGGCCTCGCCCAGTTCCCACGCGATCAGGATGCGCGCCATCGACGGCAGTCTCGGCGTCTTAACATGGCAGCTTGCCGAAGCCCTCTTTGAGCCCGGTGAAGGTCTTGAGCAGGGTACCGCTGCCGCACGCCAGCGAAACGGCATCGACGCCGCCGCGCGCCCCGTGAGCCCCGCCTTGCATCAAACCGGCCAAACCGGAGATGTCTGCCCCCTGGTTCGGGTGGCTCCAGGTGGGGGCACCCTGGCGTTCGACATCGAGCCGGTTCAGGGCAAGCACCAGTTCCGACCAGTGACGCTGAATGTCGTTGTTTGCGGGTGATTGACCGGTCTGCCCGAAAGACTGCTGACGCTCATCGCGTTGGGCAAACCAACTGTGATCGAGCGCGGGCAAGCTCGAACGCGCAGACTTGGCATCGTTCTTGAACCCATCCAGGAAGCGATCCAGTGCATCGTCGTTGCGGCCCGACTCCGACCGGCGTCCAGGGTGACCCGGCGAAGTGCCCGGGCCATCGTTTTGGTTGAAGTCATGCCCGGGTGGCGGCGCATCCGGGCCATTACCCAAGCCTTCGTTGCCTTTTTGAGGCACGACGGTCTTGTTGCCAAAGCTGACCTTGAACACATCCGAAGCCGTCGAGCACTCGCCATGGCCATCGCTGACCACGACCTGGACTTCGATGCTGTCCTTGGCATTGGCGGGGGCCGTGCCGCTGAAGGTCTGCGTCGTCGCATCGAACTTGAGCCACGTGGGTAGCGGTTTGCCGTTCTTCAGGGTGGCCGTGTAGTTCAAGCTGTCGTTGCGATCGCGGTCAGTGAAGCTGCCGACGGGCATCTGCCACGAAAAGGCCTTGTTCTTGGCTAGTTGGACGTCCTGCAGGTAGCGAGCAAGCTCGGGTGTGTCGTTGGTGCCCTGTACCGTCACCGCCAGCTCACCGCTGCTGCGCTCGGTCCCGTCACTGGCGAGGTAGTTGAAACGATCGACCACCGTTTCGCCTGTGCCCAGCCCCTGCACCTTGGTCGAGCGGTCATCGAGTACATAGGCATAGCGGCCGTTGGACAGCAGGGTGAGCACCCCGTATTCGCCGCGCCGGAAGCCGGGGTCAGCCACCTTCAGTGTCGAGCCTTCCGGGTCGCGGTCGTTGGTAAGCACGTTGCCCCAATCGACGAGCTTGTGGTCCTCGATCACGGTGGCCGTATCGAGCGCAGTGATCGGCGCCAGATTGCCGCCGGAGGCCACATCGAGCGCGAAAACCTGGCTGGCCTGTGCGCCTGCCAGATCGGTCGCGGTGACCTGCACCGCGTAGCGCCCCGCTGCCGCGGGTGTGCCGTTGAAGCTGGTGGTGGCCGCGTCGAATGCCAGCCACTCGGGCAACGCGCTGCCGTCGATCAGACGCGCGCTGTAGGTGAGCGAGTCCCCGGCATCCACATCGACGAAGGCGCCTTGCGGCAGTTGCCAGGTAAAGGGCGTGGCGACACGAGCGGGCTGGTCGGCCAGCAGTGCGCCCACCTCGGGCACATCGTTGACGTTGGTCACGCCGACGTTGAAGGTCTGGCTGGTCTGCGCGCCCGCCAGGTCGGTGGCCATCAGTCGCAGCGACACGCTGCCCACGTCGCCGTTGGCGGGCAAGCCGCTGAAGGTGCGCGTGGCCGCATCGAAGGAGAGCCAACTCGGCAATGCCGAACCATCGGCCCGGGTCGCTGAGAGTGTCAGCACGTCCCCGGCATCCACATCGCGGAAAGCGTCCGCCGCAATAGTGAAGGAGAAGTGCGCATCCTCGGTGGCCTGCTGGTCGGTCAGCGTGATGACCGCTTGCGGCGCGTCGTTGGTATTGGCCACGGCCAGGTCGAAGCTCTGGCTACCGCTGGCACCCACCAGATCGGTGGCGGTCACGCGAATTTGCAAGGCGCCGACATCGTCATTGCCCGGCGTACCGCTGAAGGTGCCGCTCGCTGCATCGAGATGCAGCCATGTCGGCAGCACATCGCCATTGGCCAGGGTTGCCGAATAGTTCAGTCGGTCGCCAACGTCGGCATCGGCGAAGGCGCCGACCGGCAAAGCGTAGGTGAAGGCTGCATCTTCGGTGGCCTGTTGCGCCTCAACCGCCACACCAACGGTCGGTGTGTCATTGATATTGACCACCTCCAGCGCGAACACCTGATCGGCTGACGCGCCCGCCAGATCTGTCGCCGTGACGCGCACTCGCAGACTGCCGACATCGCCGTTGGCAGGCAGGCCCGTGAAGGTTTGCGTCTGCGCGTCAAAGCTCAACCAGTCCGGCAAGGCGTCGCCGCTTTGCAGGGTGACCGAGTAGTTCAGCGCATCCCCGGCATCGACATCGCGGAAACTGTCGCCAGGTAGCGTGAAGCTAAAGGCGCTGTCTTCCAGCGCCCGCTGTTCGGTCAACGGCGTGCCGATTTCCGGCGCGTCGTTGGTGTTTTGCACGGTGACGTGGAAACTGTGCCAGCTCGATGCCCCCAGCGCATCCATTCCCTGCACGAGGACATCGAACTCGCCTACCCCTGCGTTGTCCGGGGTGCCATACAGCGTGCGCGTTTGGGCATCGTATTGCAGCCAGGCGGGCAGAGTTTCATAGCCAGACACCGTGACGCGGGTCAGGATGTCGTCGCCGTCAGCATCAATGAACAGATCGTCGGGCAGCACCAGGCTGAAAGCCGCATCCTCAAGGATCACCTGATCCTCAATGGGGTTGGCAACCCCAGGCGCGCGGTTCATGAATTCGCGCAAGGTGACTGCAGTGCCGTCAGCGAATTCGAAAGTATCGATCACCGTGCCACCGTTGACGCCCAGCGGGGCATAGCCACTCACCCTCACTGCACCACCGCCTGTGCCGTACTGGATCAGCAAATCGTCGCCGTCCACCTCGACGCGCACGTCCTCGCGTGTAATCCCTTCGCCGAAGGTGAGCACGTTGCCCACCCCGTTCTCCACTCCGTCCTCGATGAGATCCTCGCCGCTGTCAAGGTTGACCACATAGGCATCGCGTCCGGCGCCGCCCCGCATGACATCATTGCCGGTGCCGCCGGTGAGTACATCCTCGCCGTCACCCGCTGCCATGGCGTCGTCGCCGTCGTAGCCGTAGAGTCGGTCGCCGACATTGGTGCCAGTGAGCGCGTTGCCGCCGTTGTCGCCTTCGACCACGAAGGTCCAGGACACCAGTGTGGCGTAATCGACCGCCGTGCCATCGGCGAACTCGAAGCGGTCAACAGCATGGGTGCCGAGCACGTCTTCGGGGTTGAATCCGGTCAGGCGCAGCACGTCGCCCGCGCCGCCGTAGGGGATGAGCAGCACATGCCCTCCATCGCCGTCCTCTTCAAAGCGCAGGCCGTTGCGTAGCGCGTTCGGATCGATTCCGACGCCGAAACGCAGGACGTTGCCGGCATCTCCTTCGGCCACGTCGTCGATGGTGACGTCGCCATCGCCGAGATTAACGACGTAGGCATCGTTGCCGCCTTCACCGTCCAGCCAATCGCCGCCGGGCGTTGCTTCGAGCAGGTCATTGCCGTCTCTACCCCAAATGCGGTCGATGAGCGTGGTGCCTTTGAGGGCATCGCCTTCTTCTGTGCCGAAGATATCGAAGCCGCGTTCCAGAAGCTTCTCGTAACCGATCTCGTCACCGTCGAGGCCGAATCGGAAACGCTCCACCGCGCGCGGCCCCAGCGGGTTCTGCGGATCGAAGCCCGAGAGTCGGATGCGGTTGCCGGAATTGTCGAGATCGAGAATCAGGAAGCCTTCGCTGTCGTAGGACAGGCGCACATCATCCAGTGTCGTGCCATCGGGCAGCACCAGAACGTTGGGGGCGTCACCGTCCTCGCTGTCGATGATGGTGTCGCTCCCCGCGTCGGCGTCGATGACGTAGAGGTCGCCACCCGCGCCGCCCGTCATCGTATCGTCGGCCTCGCGGCCTTCGATCCAGTCGGTCAAGGCCGTGCCGGTCAGCACGTCGTTTTCTGGCGTGCCGATGATGCGCACGCCGCGTGCCAGCAACTCGTCAAACGACAGGCTGATACCCCACCAGGGCAGGTTGATCTCGGCTACCGGTGCCTGCATGCCCGACGCACGCGGATCGAACCCGGCGAAGCGGATCACATCGCCGTCTTCTGTCAGGCGCAGCAGCAGATCGCGCCCGTCGAATTCCAATCGCAGGTCGTCAGCATTGATTTCGCCGGTCAGTTCGATACGGTTGCTGTCCTGCTCGCGCCAGGTCTCACTGATGAGCGTCTCGGTCGGGCGAGTGCCCCATTCCTTGTGAATGCGGTAAGTGTCCGAACCTGCGCCGCCTACTAGACGATCTGCGCCGCCCTGGCCATCCAGATCGTCATCGCCATCACCGCCGATCAAGGTGTCGGCCAAGGGTGTGCCATTGAGCCAGCCGCCTTCATCGCCTGCCATTTCGGTCTTGCCGGTCGGTTCAATGGACTCGGCAACGATTTCCGTGCCATCGGCAAAGCGAATGATGTCCACCGAGCGGGTCTGCGTCGCCCGCTCGGGCATGTAGCCGCGCAGGACCACCCGGTCGCCGGGCTGGTTGGCGAATTCGATCACCAGATCGCCGTTCTGTTCCGAATAGCGCAAGTCCTCAGGCCGGATGCCTGGGCCGAAGCTGAGAATGTTGGGCGCGTCATCGACAATGATGCCGCCATAACCGCCTTCACCGCCGTCCCAGCCACCACCGTAGCCGCCTTCACCACCATCCCAATCGCCGCCATAACCGCCTTCACCGCCGTCCCAGCCACCACCGTAGCCGCCTTCACCACCGCTCCAATTAAGCACACGATGATCGTCGTCGATGATTACTTCGCCATGGCCGCTCTGGTAGGTATAGCTGTCGCCACCCCATTCGCCATAGAGTTCGTCGCGACCCGCGCCACCGGCGAGCTGGTCACTTCCCCAGCCGCCGCGTACCACGTCATCCCCGGCGCCGCCTTCCAGCACATCGTCGCCGTCGCCACCCAGAATCAGGTCATTGCCTTCGCCGCCGAAAATCGTGTCGTCACCGGCAAGGCCCAGGGCGATGTCATTGCCCGCACCCGCATCTAGCGTGTCGCCGTCGGACGTGCCGTACAGCACGTCGTCCCCGTCGGTTGGGGTGTTATTGGCGAGACTCGCCGGGGCGAACAGGTCGCTCGCCTGCGCATAGGCCACTGCTTCCAGACCGCCCGCCGGTGCTACCGAACCCGTGAGCTCGAATGTTCCATCAAAGGCAAGGGGCGCATCCACCGTAGCACCGAGCAGCACCGCGCCATTGGCGCGCAGCCAGCTGGCCAGATCGAAGACGCGCGTCTTGCCATCGGCGGCGTCGATGAACTGTATGCGCTCCAGATCGCCGGGCAGGTTGTCCGCCCAGGTTTCGGCCAGAGTAATGGTGCCGCCCGCACCGCCATCAACGAGAAGCACCACGCGCCCGTCGCGGTCGAGTGCTGCCGAGAGCATGGCGGGGCTCACATTGGCGCCGAAGGAGAGTGTGTCCAGTCCCTCGCCCGCCATGACTTCATCGCGGCCATCACCGTAATTGAACACCAGCACGTCATCGCCTTCGCCGCTGTTGATACGGTCGTCTCCGGCCTCTGCGCTGATCAGGTCGTCACCTTGCCCTGAATAAACCGTGTCGTTGCCACTGCCTGCAGAAACGATGTCATTGCCTGCTTCGACTTGCACATTGTCGTCGTTGCCGCGCGCCTGCACGGTGACTGACTGACCGGTGTAGTCGTAGATATCGTCATCGGCCTGACTGCCCAGAACCGCGCTCGCATCGCCCCAGTTGCGTTGCTGCACGCCCATCTTGCCGCCGTCCGCACGGGCAGTCAGGTCGGCCAGCGACCACTCTGTGCCATCATCGAAGCGGAAGTGCTGAATCGCACCGCGCCCGAGGTCGTCCCAGTTGTGGGTGCGCAGCACCAGGGCATCGTTGCCGCCGATGCCGATGACCAGGCCTTGATAACCCACGTCGCCAGCTTGCTGGTCCCACCAGTCACTGGCATCACCCATTTGCACCGACACGTCCTGCGGCCGGATACCCGCCGCAAACACCACCGTGTCGTTGGCCACTGCAAGGCCCGCACCCATGGCACTGTCCAGGCCCATGCCCTTTGCTACGGCATAGGTATTGTTACCCTCGCCGCCATAGAGCCAGTCACGGTCGGCACCGCCGTCCAGAGTGTCATTGCCGAGGCCGCCATCCAGCGTATCGCCGCCTTGATCGCCGTTGAGGGCGTCGTCGCCGACTTCCCCATACATCTGGTCTGAGCCCGCGCCGCCGACCAGCGTGTCATTGCCCTCGCGGCCATAGATGATGCTGTCTTTCTCGGTGCCGGTGAGCGTGTCATCGCCTGGGGCGCCGTAAAGAATCTCTGCGCCGTCGCTGACATTGAGCAAGGCTTGCACGTCGCTCGTCCTCAGCTGCGCGCCATTGGCGAACTCGAAGCTGTCGATGCGCTGCCAGCTGTTCAGCCAGTCCTTGACGCGTACCGAGTCGCCGGAAACACTGACCGTGGCGATCAGGTCGTTGCCGTCGCGGGTGAAAGCCACATCGTTCTGGTCAATGCCCGGCTTGAACAGGATGCGGCCGTAAGAGTCCTCGACCACGTCCTGCCCGTCGCCCACGCCGAAACGGTAGGTGTCGTAACCATCCAGATCCTGAAAGCGGTCATTGCCTGCGCCGCCTTCCAAAGTGTCGTCCTGATAGCCGCCGACGATGGCGTCGTCACCCGATGTCGCGGCCAGCGCACGAGCGTTCAGCTCGGTGCGATTCCACACCGTACCATCAGCGAAACGCAGTTGCTCGACGCCGATTTCATTCGACCACGGGTTGGCCTGGCCGCGCACCATCATCCGGCTGCCGTCGGCCAGTGTGACCGCCATGTCGCCCAGGTTTGTCCAGCGCACAGTCACGTCATCAGGAGTCACTCCTGGCGCCAGCTCCAGCACATCCTGCGCCGTGTCATAGTTTTCAATGATCACATCCTGCCCACCACCCAGGCCGAAACGATAGGTGTCCGCACCCGATCCGCCATCGAGAATATCGTTGCCGGTCCCGCCGATCAAGGCATCGTTTCCGTCGCCGCCAACGAGTTCGTCATTGCCCGCGCCACCGTCGAGCACGTCATCGCCGGACAGCCCCAGCAAGTGGTCATTACCCGCGCCGCCATGGAGGACGTCATTGCGGTCATTGAACCCGCGCAACTCGTCGTTGCCCGATTCACCGATCAGTGCTTGGC
This sequence comes from Rhodoferax sp., assembly GCA_013791765.1. Taxonomy (GTDB): domain Bacteria; phylum Pseudomonadota; class Gammaproteobacteria; order Burkholderiales; family Burkholderiaceae_C; genus Rhodoferax. The sequence continues at coordinate 4,571 of VMTC01000035.1, read as the reverse complement.
TCTTGATAGCCTCGGTGTTCCACACCGTGCCATCGGCAAAAACGATCTCCTCGACGGCATTGCGATTGCTCTCGTTGAAATGGTTCTTGACGGTCAGCGCCTCGCCCGTGTCGCGGATCGTTACCTTCAGGTCATCGCTGACCTGCCAGCCGTTGACGTTGCGCACGCGTTCCAGCCGCACATCAGCGGGCAGCACACCTGCTTTCAGTTCAATGCGGTCGGTTTCAGCGGGTAGCCATGAATCGTCGATGATGGTGTCCTGACCATCGCCCCGGCCGAAGCGGTAGGCATCGCCTTCGCCATTCCAGTCGGAGGCTTGGTTGCCCCAGAGCGCACCGCCGCCGCGCAACACATCATTGCCCGCGCCGCCATCCAGTGCGTCGCGCCCGGCGCCGCCGAGCAGGACATCATCGCCGTCACCGCCTTCCAGCACATCATCGCCCTCACGTCCGACCAGCGTATCATTGCCCGCCAGGCCGGTGAGGTGGTCTGCCTGCCTTGAGCCGATGATGGTCTCCTCGTCTTCACTACCCGCAAAGAGGATGGCCTGCACCTCGGCGAATGACAACACCGTGCCGTCGGCAAAGGCAATCCGCTCGACCAGGAAGGGTCCATTGGCCCCATTCCAGGTTTCATCAAAATACTGTTTGAGCGTCACCTGATCGGCGCTGCCGCGAATCGCCAGCACCAGATCATTGCCATTGCGGATGAGCTTCACATCCGCCGGCGCCACGCCCTGCTTGAAGCGCAGGGTGTCGCTGTTACCGGTGGTGTAGTCCCCGTCGATCACCGTGTCCTGCCCATCGCTCCGGCCAAAGAGGTAGAGGTCGTTCCCGTTGGCGGAAACCTGCGACGTGGTGTTGCGCTCAACCCGGTACTGGCCGTTCTCGTAAACCCAGTTCCAGCCGGTGGAACCGATCAAGAGATCGTTGCCCGCGCCGCCGTCAATGACGTCATCGCCGCCATTGCCAATCAACGTGTCGTTGCCCGCCTGGCCGGCGATCGCCTCCCCTGCGGACGAGCCGTGGATCACATCGTCGCCCTCGGTGGTTGCCGCAACGGTGGCGCGCAGCGCATCGTCGTGGCTCCACACCGTGTCGTCGTCGAACACATACTGCCCGACGCCGTTCTGGCCCCACCAGTAGCCACCCCTCGGCACGGAAAGCGTCTCGCCGCTGTCCCGGATGGTGAAGGTGAGGTTGTCCGAGTAGTCGGCGGTGACCCGGATGTCCGCCGGGGTCAGTCCCAGCAGGCGCACGCTGTCGCGCTGCACACCGTTTTCGGCGGTGTCGCTGATGATGTCGTTGCCGAAGCCCCGTCCGAACACATAAGTATCCGCCCCGGCCTCGCCGTAGAGCACATCATTGCCCGCACCGCCCGAGAGCAGGTCATCGCCGTTGCCGCCGAAGATTGCATCGTCGCCGCCCTGGCCGAACAGCCGGTCATTGCCGCTGTAGCCGTAGAGGCGGTCGTTGCCATCGCCCGCTAGCACGATATCGGCGTTATCGGTCAATCCGGTGTTGTCATCACCGCCTGTGAGCGTGCGCACCTTGAATTCATTGAGCAGCGCCGTGATGCCCGCGGTCTGCGGCAGGGTTTCGACCAGAGTGTCGAAACTGGCCAGTCCATGCCAGTTGGTGCCGGAGAGGAAGTTGCCCGCGTAGCGATCCAGATCGAGCAAGTCGGCCAGCGCATTCTCGGGATCGGCAACGCGCTTGTCGGCCAGCGTCTGGTTCAACTGGCTGGCGTCCAGGCGCAACCCGCTGTCGTCAATGACGAGTTCGATCTGGTCGAGGTAGGGCTTCAAGCGCGTTTGCATCACCAGGCTGGCATAGACGCTTTCCTTCAGGCTGTCGTATGCGGCATCAAAGAGTGCGATCGCCGGGGCGGGTACATTGACCGTCCACTCGTACGCTCCTTGCCGGGAGTCCACTGTATGCCGAACCAAAAAACGGTCGAGGCCCGGTGAGCCGTTGAAACGCTCCAACACGGAGATGCGCCGCCCGAGTTCGCTGCTTTCATGGAAGTTTTCGACAGCGCTTTTCGTCCATACCCACAGGTTTCTGGTGGTGGCACTGGTGTTGTCGTCCGCTGCCATATACCATGCTCCCTTGATCATGAGTTCAGCCTGGCTCAGCATATCCAGCAATGCGGCCTGTCTGGTATCGTTGACGATACCGTCTTGCACCACTGCGCGCCAGTTGTAGCCCTGGGCATCAAGTTGTGCACCAAACCGTTCTTCGATGGTTTGTACTAGCCATGCCGATCCGTTAGTTAAATGGAGTCCACCTCCCGGCAGTTGGTCGGTAGTACTCTTTACCGGAACCGATGATTCGGCCCAGGCATGTATTAAGTCCGCCAAAAGGGCTGGCTGTTCGGCGCGCGACGGCGCTGCGGCGAATTGTTCGAGCAGGGTTTGCAGCTTGCTGGACAGGGTCGCGGCCTGTTGCAGTTCGCGCACGTTGCCGGAGCCGCCCATGTTGGGCAGCCTCCTGAGGGCTTCGGGCACGTCGATCTGTTCGGCGAATTTCGTACTGAACGTATCGGCAGCGAGGCGAAATTCGCCCATACCGGAGGTGGTGCCGTCGGCACGGGTGAAGCTGCCTTCGCGGCTCAAAGTGTTGCCGTTGGCAAGCTCCTGATTTTTGAGAGTATTGGCGAGGTTCAGGCTGACGATGCCCGCATCAAGCAGGGTAATGAACTCGCCGCCTTGAGATACGCCGTCCTGGCTGGTGTCGCGCCAGAGTTTGAGCTCAAGAAAGGCGGGGTCGGAGGCGTCGAGGATGCCGTCGCCGTTGGCATCCAATGCGGCCAGGGCGGCGAAGCCGTTGGGGGCCAGGGTGCCATTGGGTTGTGGGGTGAAGTCGCCAAAGAGTTCGGCGCCGGTGTCGATGCTGCCGTTGGCGTTGCGGTCCCAGACCAGCAGGGCGTCGTCCTTGCCGGCCCAACCGGTTTTGGTCAGGACGCCGTCACCGTTGTGGTCGAAGTGGATGTTGCTGGCAAGGCCGACGGTTTCGAGGCCGTCGCCGTCGAGGTCGAGGATGATGGGGTCGCGGGGCCAGGTCCAGTTTTTGGCTCGATCAAATAAATCAGGAAGAGTGAGATTCTTTGATGGATCACTCAACGTATAGACGGTCCAACCAAGGCCTGCCACGGTTAAGCCAAAACCTATAAGGGGCGCTCCAACAAGCGCGGCTACACCAGCACCAATAGTCAACGCGTCGCCGATATTCAGCTTCGAGCCGTCAAACCCGGTCTTGGCCAAGTTTGACATCGTCACAGCAAAGCCTCCATAGGCACCCAATGCTCCAGGGAACATGCCTGCTGCATTGCCGATCGCTGTGATGGTGCCAGAAACCGTTCCCGTGCCATCACCAATGCTGGCGCTGACGGATGCATTTATTGCGCCATCAATTCCACCAAGCTGGCCACCGATGTTGCCAAGAAACAATGTCAAAGTTGATGCGTTGGCCATAACTTATTTCCCTTTGCGATTTGTGTGAGAGAGGAGGCTTGATGCGAAGAAAATGATGCCGGCGACAGCGGATATGAGCAGCAGTATCCAGTCTTTTCGATAAGTTCTTTTTGAGTAATTTTTTACGTAATTGTCGGCTTCTGAATTAGTGAACACATGATCGCCAGATGGCGTTGAGACTGCAACGCTCTTGATAATTCCCTTGTTTGGACTTATTTCGATCACTCGAACAACTTTTGCCAGACTTGGTTTCCAGAAGTCTTTCTTGTTGCAGACGTCTGCCTCAATCCCATAGCAGCTTGAAGAAAATATTTGGGCCCCGTTGCTGTATAGGCCAACCCTCGCCTCTGACCCTTTGGGCGCGCGTTTTACTTCGAATTTAATATTCTCAAAAACTTTATCTTCTGGATTGTCATAAAGACGTCCAATATCCCAGTAATCGAACAATAGAAATGGAATAAGAACCAGCAGGCTCGAAATGAATGTGTATTTTGAAACTACACGAACCTTATCGATAACATTGAGGGGTCTGCCAAGCTTCGTTGACTCCCGATCAAAAATTGACGGACCTTTTTCCATTAAATCTCCTCCTTCACCAAACTCATATGCATAGCACGCTGCCCCATATTCACCACGTCATCCACCTGCAAGCCCTTGGGCACCTGATGGGTGATGAAGATCATCGTCACACTTCCCTTAATGCGGTTGATGGTCTGAGCGAAGTGTTCGGCGGTCTGTTGATCGAGGTTGGAAATCGCCTCATCAAAAATCAGCACCTTGGGTCGTTTAAGCAAAGCGCGGGCAATCGCAACGCGCTGACGCTGCCCGCCTGACAGGCCGGTACCACGCTCGCCGATCTCGGTCTGGTAGCCTTGTGGCAGTTGCTCGATCACGTCGTGAATCTCAGCCGCTTTGCAAGCGGCGATGACATCGTCAAAGCTGGCATGCGGGTGGGCCATGGCCAGGTTGTCGTAGAGGGTGCCGGAGAACAGCACCGTTTCCTGCGGCACCACGCCGAAGTAGGCGCGCAGCTCGTTGGCGGCGAGTTGGCGGATGTCGCGCCCGTCGATGGTGATTTGCCCTTTCTGCGGCCAGT
>VMTC01000049.1 GCA_013791765.1 Rhodoferax sp. | reverse complement strand
CCATACCCAGTACCACGCGTCGATCAGCATTCTCTTTGAAGAAAAGCCAGGCCAGCAGCGCAGTCAATACGCCTTCCAGGTTGAGCAAGAGCGATGCCGACGCCGCGCTGGTACTCGCCAGGCCCAGCATCAACAAGACCGGCCCCAGCACGCCGCCGCAGCCGATGGCACCCAGCAGCCACGGCCACTCGCTGCGCGCCAGTCCCGGCCTGCGCCAACCGCGATCGCGTAGCAGCCGCAAGCCCAGCAAGCCAGTGCCGCTACCCAAATACAGCAAGCCCGCCAGCAGCAGGGCCGACATGTCGCCGACAAATTGCTTGGCCAAGGGTGTGCTGGCCCCAAACAGGGCGGAGGCCGCTAGTGCGGCCATCACGGCGTTGGTGCCAGGGCGTTTCTTCACGTTGATGTGCCTTGCATTGGTAGCTTTAAGATAACAAATATGCTACATAAATAGTAGCTACTAGTGTATATTCTACGTGGGCTACAGCCTATTTTTATATAAAAATACAGCCAAATCGCGGTTGCAGGCCCCAACGGGCGGCCCAGCTCTGCTGGGTTGAAGCAGTTCACGTACCATCGTGGCATGAGCCCTACCATCCTTCAGTCGCCCCGCAGCGTGCCGCTCCAGCAGGACGCCACCATCATGGGCCTGGTGGGGCTGGCCCACGCCAGTTCCCATTTTGCCCACCTGTTGTTGGCACCGCTGTTCCCGGTCTTCATGACCGAGTTCGGCCTGAGCTACGCCGAGTTGGGGTTGCTGATGAGCACATTTTTTGTCGTCTCGGGGCTGGGACAGGCCACGTCCGGCTTTGTAGTCGATCGGCTGGGCGCCAGACCGATGCTGTTCGTGGCGCTGGGCATTTTTGTGTTGGCGTGCGTCGCAGCATCCCGGGTGACGGGCTACGCGGGCCTGGTCGGCGTGGCCGCGCTGGCGGGCTTGGGCAATGCCACCTTTCACCCGGTTGATTTCACGATATTGAGTCAAAGAGTGTCCCACCCGCGCCTGGGCCATGCGTTCAGCGTGCACGGTCTGACGGGTTATCTGGGCTGGGCCGCGGCACCGGTTTTCCTGGTCACCCTGAGCGGCCTGTACAACTGGCGCACGGCCTATCTAGCTGCTGCCGTGATGTACGTCGGCATTCTGCTGCTGCTGATTTTGCAGCGTGACAAGCTGAGCACCCAGGTGGCGGTGCAGCACGAAGGCGTTGCGGCAGAACACAGCATGGCGTTCATGAAGTTGCCGGTGGTGTGGTGGTGCTTTGCTTTCTTTTTGTTCTCCACCATGACGCTGGCAGTGGTGCAAAGCTTTTCAGTGTCCATTCTCAAGGCCATGCACGGCGTGAGCTTTGAGGCGGCCACCTTGACTTTGAGCGCCTACATGGTGTGCGGTGCCGTGGGGACATTTGTCGGCGGCTTCATAGCCGGGCGCACGGCCAACAGTGATCGTGTGGTGGCCGCGTCGATGGCAGTGGCGGCGGTGTTGCTCGCGCTGTGCGGCACCGGCCTGTTGGGCGCTGTCGGCACCATGGTGGTGCTGGCGGGAACGGGTTTTGCGGTCGGCATTGGCGGGCCGTCGCGCGACATGATGATCAAGAATGCCACGCCCAAGGGCGCCACCGGCCGGGTTTATGGCTTGGTCTATTCAGGCCTGGACACCGGCTTTGCGCTATCGCCCTTTGTGTTTGGCGTGTTCATGGACCGGGGCTGGTACGGCGCGACCCTGTTCGGCGCAGCAGCCGTCCTGCTGCTCAGTGTGGTGGCGGCGCTCGGGGTGGGGCGACGCACGGCAGCCGCGATTGCACCGGCACGCCAGCAGGTGTGAACCTGTTTTCAAGAGAACTTCGCCCCGTGGGGTGCAGCGGCGGGCATCGCCTGTAACGCTGGTGCCGGGTACTGGCGCATGAAGGCCTGGGTGTGTTCGGGTGTGGCTTTGAGCCAATCGTCATAACGGTCGTCGGGCAAGATCACGACCATGCGTTTCTCATCGGTGGGCTTGTGAAACAGGCGCATCAGGGGGTGCGCATGGGCATTGATGGTCAGCATGGTGTAGCTGTGCACCACCTCGCCCTGGGGTGACTTCCATGACGACCACAAGCCTGCAAGCCCCATGGGCGCACCGTCAGCGCGTTCAATGCGGGTCGGAATGGCCTTGCCGCTGCGCCAGTCGGGCTCAAAAATAGCATCAGCCGGGATGATGCAGTGCTGGGCGCGTTGCCACGCCTGCCTGAAACTCGGCTTGGCGGCCACCGTCTCGCTGCGCGCGTTGTAGGTGTGGCGCGTGATCGTGGCATCAAGCGCCCAGTGCGGCACCAGGCCAAACAAGCCCGCCAGCGCTTCGCGCAGCGCCGCCGCGTCATCGCCGACATCGGCGTGCGCATAGTGCCGGATGAAGCTGCCCTGGTAGCCGGGCCACAGGTCGACCTTGCCCGGGTCGCCCGGCGGCGCGACGCCGAAGTGGCGCAGGTAGCGTGCGCGTTCCTTGATGCCTTGGTAATGACTGCACATGGTCTGATACTGGAGTGTCTTGGCATTATGACGACGCAACATGGACCCTGGCAAACCCCTTGTAGCGCGAAAGCAGCGCCTCTTTCTGGCGCTGTGGCCCGTACCGGGATTTGCGCTTGTCCTGTCAACCGGGGACAGGGAGCAGCGCGACCGTATGATTCAAAAGTACCGATGAGGGTCAGGAAGTCAACTTGCGCGCAGTATGATGAAACGCCTGCGAACCGACGAACAGCCAAAACAACTTTCATGCTCAACAACCTCACACCATTTCTTCTGCATTGGGCCATTACCGCGGTCTCGCTCTGGGTCGCCAGCCTGCTGTTCCAGGGCATTCGCTTCAGCAGCACTGCGTCGTTGATCATTTCGGCACTTTTGCTGGGCTTTGCCAACGCCATTGTCAAGCCGCTGCTCATTGTGCTGACCTTGCCGCTGACGTTCCTGACCTTCGGCCTGTTCCTGCTGGTGATCAATGCGTTGATGATTCTGCTGGTCGCGTCACTGGTGTCGGGTTTCAAGGTGTCGAGTTTCTGGACCGCCTTTTTTGCCAGTATTTTCATTTCGATATTCAGCTTAGCTGTTGGTGCGGTCTTGCCCAGCGACACTCCCGCGCATGAGATTCAGATGCCCCACAGCGGCAGGTGGCTCTAGACGGCTCGCGGGCAGAACGGCCGACCAAGCTGGCAAACCTGCCAGTTCTTGCGATCTCGTTACTCGGGATCGACAAGTCAATTTCAGGCTTTGAGCCATCACCTTCGCATTTTTCATGACACTTTCACTCCAGGGCACGCTCGGCATCGACTTTGGCACCTCCAACTCGGCCATGGCCTGGGCGCCTCTTGACGGCCCGGCGCGGCTGATTGCGCTGGAAGGCGAGTCGGTATCAATGCCCACGGCGGTGTTCTACAACAGCGAAGAGCTCAGCACCCATTTTGGGCGCGATGCCCTGGCGCAGTACTTGAACGGCACCGAGGGGCGGCTGATGCGTTCCCTCAAGAGCCTGCTGGGCAGTTCGCTGTTGTTCGAGACCACACGCATCAACCACCGGCAGATCAGCTTTCAAGACATCGTCGCCACCTTTTTGGCGACCCTGCGCGAGCGCGCCACGCAGGCGCTGGGCACACAGCCCCGGCGCGTCGTGATGGGCCGGCCGGTGCACTTTGTGGATGGTGACCCGGTGCGTGACGCCTTGGCGCAGCAGTCATTGTTGCAGGCTGCCCAGGCGGCCGGCTTTGATGAGGTGTCGTTTCAGCTCGAACCCATTGCGGCGGCGCTGGATTATGAGCGCCGCCTCACGCGGGAAAGCACGGTGCTGGTGGCGGACATGGGGGGCGGTACCTCAGACTTCAGCGTGGTGCGCCTGGGGCCGGGGCGCATGGCCCAAGCCGACCGGACGCAGGACGTGCTGGCCAGCACCGGCGTCCACATCGGCGGCACCGATTTTGACCAGAAGCTCAGCCTGGAAAAGGTGATGCCGTTGCTGGGCTATCGCCAGCTGGGGCCGCTTGAGCGCGTGGTGCCCAGCCGCATTTTTTTTGATCTGTCCACCTGGCATCTGATCAACTGGCTGTACCCGCAGCGCGCCCTGAGCCAGGCGCGCGCGCTGCGCAGCAATTTTGCTGACCCGCATCTGCACCAGCGCCTGATGAGCGTGCTCACGCAGCGTCACGGTCACCGCATCGCCAATGAGGTTGAGCAGGCCAAGATTGACTGTTCGCAGGCCAATGGCGACACGGCGGTGGATCTGTCGTATGTCGAGGCCGGGCTTAGCGCGCAGATCGGCGGCGCCGACATGCGCGAGCACTTGGCCGCCTTGCTGGCACGCACGGTCGCCTGCGCGCGGGAATGTGTGCAGCGCGCTGGCCTCCGCGACGGCGCGATTGACGCCATCTACCTGACCGGCGGCTCATCGGCATTGCGGCCGTTCCAGCAGGCCCTGCAGGCTGAATTTGCCGGCGTGGCGGTGGTGGAGGGCGACCTGTTTGGCGGTGTGGCTTCAGGCCTGGCCTATAGCCGCGGGTGATTGGTGTCATTCATCCTGCCGCCAGGCTATATAATTTGATAGCTGCTAAGGCAATAAACACGTGGGCTACAGCCTGATTTGGCATAAAAAAAGCCGGAACGACCCGGCTTTTTTGCTTCAATCGCGTAGCGTTTATTCCTTGATGTCCACGCCGTAGAAGGTGTGACGACCAAAGGGGCTGAGCTTGAAGCCAATGACTTCCTTGCGCACCGGTTTGAGTTGCACCGCGTGGGCAATGGTGAACCAGGGCGCTTGTTCCTTGAAGATCACCTGGGCTTTTTCATAGAGCTTGGTGCGCTCGGCCGGGTTGGTGACGACCTTGGCCTTCAGGATCAGGTCTTCAAAGGGCTGGTAGCAGAACTTGGCGACATTGGAGCCATTGGTCTTGGCTGAGCTGCAACCCAACAAGGTGTTGAGGAAGTTGTCCGGGTCGCCGTTGTCACCGGTCCAGCCCAGCATGCCCATCTGGTGTTCGCCCGCCTGCATGCGCTTGCGGTACTCGCCCCACTCAAAGCTCTTGATCTCGGCCTTGACGCCAATCTTGGCCAGGTCGGCCTGCATCAACTCGGCAATGCGCCTGGCATTCGGGTTGTAAGGGCGCTGTACCGGCATGGCCCACAGGTCGGTGGTGAAGCCATCGGGCAGGCCCGCGGCGGCCAGCAATTTCTTGGCGGCGGCCGGGTCAAAGGAGTCGTCCTTGACGGCATTGTTGTAGGACCACATCGTCGGCGGGATCGGGTTCTTGGCGGCCATGCCGGTGCCCAGATAAACCGCATCCACAATGGCTTGCTTGTTGATGGCCATGTTGACAGCCTTGCGCACACGCACGTCATCAAACGGCTTCTTGGTGGTGTTGTAGGCCAGGTAGCCGACATTCAGGCCCGGTTGCTCCATGATGGTGACGTTGGTGTCTTTGCGCATGGCGGGTACATCGGCCGGATTCGGGTAGGGCATGACATGGCACTCGCCTTTTTGCAGCTTGGCCCAGCGTACCGACGCGTCGGGTGTGATGGCGAAGATCAGGTCATCGATCTTGGCCTTGCCAGCATAGTGCTGGGGGAAAGCCTTGTAGCGAATGAGCGCGTCCTTCTGGTACTGCACCAGCTGGAACGGGCCGGTGCCCAGCGGGTCCTGGTCAATTTTTTCAGGGGTGCCAGCCTTGAGCATGGCAATGGCGTACTCTTTGGACTGCACACCCGCCCATTGCATGGCGAGGTTGGAGAGGAACGGTGCCTCCGGGTTGTTCAGTACAAACTTGACGGTGTAATCGTCGATCTTTTCCACAGCCTTGAGCAATTTGGGCATGCCCATGTCGCCGAAGTAGGCGTGGTTGGAGCTGGTGACCTTGAAGTAGGGATCGCTCTCGACCCACTGGCGCTCAATCGTGAACAGGATGTCGTCTGCATTGAAATCACGCGAGGGTTTGAAGCTCTTGTTGGACTGCCACTTCACGCCTTTGCGCAGGTGAAAGGTGTATTCCTTGCCATCTGGGGAAACCGTCCAACGCTCCGCCAGACCGGGGACGACCTTGGTGCCGCCGCGCTCGAAATCGACAATGTTGTCGTAAATCTGTTCGCTCGCATCAAACGAGGTGCCGGTGGTGTTGACGCTGGGGGCAAAGTTCTCCGGGCTGCCCTCTGAGCAGTACACCAGTGTCTTGGCACTTGCTGGCGCCAGCGCCAACAGGGCGGGCAAGGCCACGGCGCACAGCACCGCCGGCTTGAGGCCGAATTTTCGGCGTGTGTTCGGTTTTGAACAGGTCATCTTGTGGACTCCTTCGGGGTTAATGCTGCGGTGCAGCGGGTTGGATAAATTGCTCGGCCACATGGCAGGCCACCTGGCGCCCGGCAAGCTCGCGTAAGCCGGGACGCTCAGTGTGGCAGCGTGGCACCACATTCGGGCAGCGGGTTGAGAATACGCAACCGCTGGGAGGGTTCAAGGGCGAGGGCAACTCGCCCTTGAGCACGATGCGCTGGCGGCTGATGCCACTGCCGGCAAGACCGGGTGTGGAGGCCAGCAGTGCCTGGGTATAGGGGTGCAGTGGCTGCGCGAAGATGGTCTTTTTCTCACCCTGCTCGACGGCATGGCCCAGGTACATCACCAGCAGATCGTGTGCAATGTGGCGCACCACGCCCAGGTCGTGCGAAATAAACAGATAGGCTAGCCCCAGCTCTTCCTGCAAGTCGGCCAGCAGGTTCAGCACCTGCGCCTGAATCGAGACATCGAGCGCTGACACCGGCTCGTCGGCCACGATCACCTTTGGTTTGAGCATCAGGGCGCGCGCAATGGCAATGCGCTGGCGCTGGCCACCCGAGAACATGTGGGGGTAGCGGTCGTAATGCTCCGGGCGCAGCCCGACCAGGGCCAGCATGGCACGGGCCTGCTGGGCGCGTTCGGCGGACGTCAACTTCGTATTGATCTCCAGCGGCGCTTCCAGGATGGCGCCGATTTTCTTGCGCGGGTTCAGCGAACCGTAGGGGTTTTGGAACACCAGCTGCGCGACACGCCGCAGCGCGTGGCGCTCGTCGTTGCTGGCCTTGACTACATCGATGCCATTGAGGCGCAGCTCACCGCTGGTGGGCGTCTCAATCAGTGACACCATGCGCGCCAGCGTGGACTTGCCACAACCCGACTCGCCCACCACCGCCAGTGTCTTTCCGGCGTGCAGCGCGAAGGAGACGCCGGTGACAGCCTGCAGTTGATCGGCGGCATGCAGAAAGCCGCGGCTGATTTTGTAGACCTGGCGCAGATCGCGCGCGTGGACCACGGGTGTTTCAGACGCATTCATGCGGTATCCCCCAGCGGAAACTGGCATCGCACCATGCCGTCTTGCCACGGACGCAGGCTTGGGCGCTGGGCGCGGCAGCTGTCTGCCGCATAGGCGCAGCGCGGCGCAAACAGGCAGCCGCTCGGGCGGTCATACAGGCCCGGCACCATGCCGGGAATAGTGGCCAGGCGGCTCACGCCCTCGCTGCGCTCAGGCATGGCGGACATCAAGGCTTCGGTGTAAGGGTGGTGCGGTGTGGCAAACAGGGTTTGCGCTTTTTGCTCTTCCATGATCTGGCCGGCGTACATCACCGCCACGCGCTGCGCCATCTCTGACACCACGCCCATGTTGTGCGTGATCAGCACCAGTGCCATGCCGCGCTCTTTTTGCAAGCTGCGCAGCAAGTCCAGAATCTGCGCCTGAATCGTCACGTCCAGCGCGGTGGTGGGTTCGTCGGCAATCAGCAGCTTGGGGTTGCAGGAAATCGCCATGGCAATCATCACGCGCTGGTTCATGCCGCCTGACATCTGGTGTGGATAGGCTTTGAGGCGGCTCTCGGGCGCCGGAATGCCGACCTGCTCAAGCAACTCGATGGAGCGCCGCTTGGCCGCCTTGGCGTCGAGCCCCAGGTGCAGTTTGAGCGTCTCGGCCAACTGAAAACCGACGGTGAAGCAGGGGTTCAGGCTGGTCGTGGGTTCCTGAAAGATCATCGCCACGTCTTTGCCGGTGAGCTTGCTGCGTGCACTGGTGGAGAGCTTGAGCAGGTCGTGGCCATCAAAGCGCAGCTTGTCAGCCGTCACGACGCCGGGGTAGGCCACCAAGCCCATCAGCGCCATCATGGTGACGCTCTTGCCCGAGCCCGATTCGCCCACAATGCCCAATACGTCACCGGCGTCGAGCGACAGACTCACCCCTTCGACCGCGTGCATCACACTGTTGGTCGAGGGGAAGTCGACCGACAGATTTTCGATTTCAAGTAGAGCCATAAAGTGATAGGTGAGTAGGCTGTCAGCGTTTGAGCTTGGGGTCGAACGCGTCGCGCAGGCCATCACCAAGCAGGTTGAAGGCCAGCACCGTGATCAAGATGGCCAGGCCGGGGAAGGTGACGACCCACCAGGCCCGCAGCACAAACTCGCGCGCGTCGGCCAGCATGGTGCCCCATTCGGGTGAGGGCGGCTGCGCCCCCAGACCGAGAAAGCCTAGCGCGGCTGCGTCCAGAATCGCCGCCGAGATACCGAGCGAGGACTGCACGATCAACGGCGCTGTGCAGTTGGGCAAAATTTCGTTGAACATCAGGCGCAGGTGTCCGGCACCATTCATGCGCGCTGCGGTCACATAGTCTTTGGAGGCCTCGGAGATGACCGCTGCGCGCGTGATGCGCACATAGTGCGGCAACACCACAACCGCCACCGCCAGCATCGCGTTCATCAGGCCCGGGCCCAAAATGGCGACGATCACAATCGCCAGCAGCAGGCTCGGCAGCGTCAGGATGATGTCCATGAGACGCATCACAGCGACCTCAAAGATGCCGCGAAAATAACCGGCGGTCAGCCCCAGAATCGTGCCGATGATCACCGACAGCGTGACCACTGCCAGGCCAATGGCCAAGGAGAGGCGGGCACCAAAGATCAGGCGCGAAAGAATGTCGCGGCCAATGGCGTCGGTGCCGAGCCAGTGGGCGCTGGAGCCCCCGTCCTGCCAGGCCGGCGGTCGCAAGAACACGCTGGGGTCCGTCAGGTCAGGTGCATAGGGTGCAATCCAGGGCGCAAACAGGGCAATCAAGAGCACCAGCACCACAATCACCAGGCCGCCGACGGCGCCTTTATTGCTGCTGAAGTACTGCCAGAACTCGCGCAGCGGGCGCGGTGGCTCCAAGGCCTCGTCGATCTGCAAATCGGTCAAACTGGTGCTTGTCATACGCGCTTTCAGTGCCTGATGCGGGGATTGATGATGCCGTAGGTCACGTCCACCAGCAGGTTGACCGTCATCACGATCAAGCCCAGCAGCAGCATGCCGCCTTGCAACACCGGGTAGTCGCGCCGGCCAATCGCCTCAATCAGCCACTTGCCCACACCGGGCCAGGAAAAAATGGTTTCGGTCAGGATGGCGCCGGTAAACAGCACACCGACCTGTAAGCCAATCACGGTAATCACCGGAATCAGCGCATTGCGCAGGGCGTGCAGGCCGACCACCCGCAGGTTCGACAGGCCTTTTGCGCGCGCGGTGCGGATGTAGTCTTCGCCCAAAACTTCAAGCATGGCTGATCGCGTCATGCGGGCGATCACCGCCAGCGGGTTGGTGCCCAGCACAATGGTTGGCAAGATCAGATGCTTGGCGGCAGACCAGAACGCCCCCTTGTCGCCAGCCAGCAAGGTGTCGATCAACAGGAAGCCAGTGACCGGTTCAATGAAATACTGCACGGAAATCCGACCCGACACCGGGGTCAGGTCGAGTTGCACCGAAAACAGCAAAATCAGCAGCAGGCCCCACCAGAAGATGGGCATGGAGTAGCCGGTGAGCGACACGCCCATCACGCCGTGGTCGAAGATCGTATTTCGTCGCACCGCCGCCAGAATGCCCGCCGGGATGCCCAGCAACAGGGCAAACAAGATGGCGCACACTGCGAGTTCAATGGTGGCGGGGAACAGGGTCAGGAACTCACTGAGCACCGGTTCGTGGGTAATGATCGACTTGCCCAGATCGCCTTGCAGCACGCGGCCGATGTAAATGCCATATTGCACCAGCACCGGGCGGTCGAGCCCGTATTCCTTGAGCAGGGTGGCATGGCGCACTGCATCAATGCCGCGTTCACCCGCCAGGGTTTCAATCGGGTCGCCCGGGACCATGCGAATCAGGAAGAAGGCCAACAGCGTCATGCCGATGAAGGTCGGGATGATCAGGCTGAAGCGGGTTAGGAGAAATCGCAGCATTTTTCAGGGCATTGGGTGTCGAAGCGAAGCGTGGATCATGCCAGAACAAAAAAGCCGACTCGCGTCGGCCTTTTTTAGGCAGCGAACGCTGCTTACTTAAGGTGCTTGCCGATCAGGCCAGCCATCTCAAACATCGAGACTTGCACCTTGCCAAAGACTTCTTTGAGCTTGGCGTCGGCATTGATCATGCGTTTGTTGACAGCGTCTTGCAGCTTGTTCTTCTTGATGTAAGTCCACAATTGCTTGACCACCTCGGTGCGCGGCAGCGGGCCAACGCCGACGATGGCGGCCAGCGCGGCGCTGGGTGTCAGGGCTTTCATGAAGGCAGCATTGGCAGTGCGCTTTTTAGCGGGGGCTTTGGCGGGAGCCGCTTTTTTGGCCGGTGCGGCCTTTTTAGCTGGTGCAGCTTTTTTGGCGGGAGCCGCTTTTTTGGCTGGTGCAGCCGCTTTTGCAGGCGCCTTGACGGCTACCTTTTTTGCCGGAGCGGGCGCTTTTGCCTGAACGACTTTCTTTACCGGTGCTGTTGTTTTTGCGGGTGCAGCTTTTTTTGCCGGTGCTTTCTTTGCAGTTGCCATGATTTGTTGTCCTTCTTGGTAAGTTAATGAGTCACCAGTAGAAAACGGCGTCCTCACTGGTGCGGTGGATGCTACTGGAGAATAGGGTCCTTTCCAAGTGAAAAATCCTGTATTTCATTGGAGAATGTTGTTTTTTCTTGTTTGCGCACACCACCTCTACAATTTTGTGGCTTCAAGGAGATGATTCATGACTTCAACATTCGCCACTTGTGATTTGTGTGATGCCTATAAAAACGATGCTTCTGGCGCGTTCCGGGTATTGCCCCCGGTGTTTCGCAACTATGGCGCGGTGCGCCGCTTTTGCGGGCCCGTGGTCACCGTCAAATGCTTTGAGGACAACTCAAGCGTCAAGGCCGCCGTCGAGTCCGTGGGCTATGAGGAAACACCCGTAGGGCGCGTGGGCAAGGTATTGGTGGTTGATGGGGGTGGCTCCTTGCGGTGTGCCCTGCTCGGTGGCAACCTGGCGGCTGGCGCAGCCCGAAATGGCTGGGCCGGTGTCGTGATTGATGGCTGTGTGCGCGACGTCAGCGAATTGGCCGCGCTGGACCTTGGTATTTGCGCGCTGGCCAGCATGCCACTGCCCACGGAAAAGCGCGGGCAAGGGCACCACGACGTGGTGCTGCAAATCCAGGGTGTCTGGGTGCGTCCAGGTGACTGGCTCTATGCGGACGAAGACGGCATCGTGATCGCTGCCAACCGACTCATTTAGGGCCTCGGCGATGGTTTCAGGTCGTTGTGCGTGCGGGCAGGGTGGCCAGCACCACGCCGGCCAAGGCAATGGCGAAGGCCAGTACCTGCAGGCCCGTGAGCGTTTCGCCCAAGGCCAGTACGCCCACCAGTGCCGCCGAAATGGGCAGCATCACGGTGAAGACGCCGGCCTTGGCCGCTGGCACGGATTTGAGTCCGGTCATCCAGAGCCAGACCGTCCAGACGCTGGCCGCCAAAGCATAGAACACCAGCAGCAGCCAGGTGGCGGGCCGCACCGCCAGAAGGTCAAATTCCATGGCGGCGTAAATGCCGAACGGCGTCATCAAGACAAAGCCCCACAGGTTGATCAACGCGGTGATGCGTTTGGGTGTCAACGCGCCGGTGAGCTGCTTGCCAATCACGGCGTATGACGCCTCGCACACCACCGCAGCAAACACCAGCAGATTGCCCCATACTGCATTTTTATAGATCAAATTGGGCTCTAGCCCTCGTCCTGATTGCATGAGTAGCTCTGATTTTGATAATGCAAACAAGCCAATGCCGAAGGCCGCGCAGGCAATGGACATGCCGACCCGCAGGCCAATTCGCTCACGCAAAAAAATCCAACTGAGCAGCGCCACCATCGCCGGAATGGCGGCCATGATGATGCCCGCCGAGACCGCGCTGGTCAGGCTCACGCCATACAGCATGCAAAGGGTGAACAAGAAATTTCCCAAAAAAGACTCCAGAAACAGCAGCCTCTTGATGCGCCCGGTCATCGGCAATTCGGTTGCCGGTTTGACCAGCCAATGCGGCATCGCCAGCGCGCCGATGCCAAAGCGCAACCAGGCCAGCAGCAACACGGGCAGTGCGGCGGCCAGCGGTTTGGACAGCGCCACATAGCTGCCCACCAAGGACATGCTCAGCGCCAGAAAAAAATAGCCCCGGACCAAGGGGGCGGTGATGGGCGGGGAGCTGGGAACTGGAGTCACTGTGGTCAGGTGCCTGGATATTGCTGCGGTTGCGCATCATGCCTGATGTCGGATCAAAACAGCGAACGCGCCATGGGCGCGCTTAACTTGGAAGTGGGTCGTTTGATGTCGCTATAATCAAGAATAGCACGATCGTTCTATTTTGTGTTCCATGCGTCGAATGTCATCTGGATGACCCAGCGCGTTGATGGCACAGCATAGAATGGCCGAGTTGACGTGCACGTCAATTCGTGTGACGTGCCTTGTCAAGTCAATCGCCGAATTCGTAACTATCTGGAGTCGAAGCAATGAAAGTTCTGGTCGCAGTCAAACGCGTAGTCGATTACAACGTGAAGGTCCGCGTTAAGTCGGATGGCACCGGTGTTGATATCGCCAACGTCAAAATGAGCATGAACCCTTTTGATGAGATCGCCATCGAAGAGGCCGTGCGCCTGAAAGAAAAAGGCGTTGTGACTGAAGTCATTGCCGTTTCTTGCGGCGTAACCCAGTGCCAGGAAACCCTGCGCACCGCCATGGCCATTGGCGCCGACCGCGCCATCCTGATCGAGACCGCAGTCGAGCTGCAGCCTCTGGCTGTGGCCAAACTGCTCAAGGCGCTGGTTGACAAAGAACAACCCGGCCTCATCATTCTGGGCAAGCAGGCGATTGACGATGACTGCAACCAGACCGGGCAAATGCTCGCTGCGCTGGCCGATCTGCCGCAAGCGACTTTCGCAAGCAAGATTGAAGTGGCGGACGGCAAAGCCTCGGTCACGCGTGAAGTGGATGGTGGCTCAGAAACCCTGTCTGTGAGCCTGCCAGCCGTCATCACCGCCGACCTGCGCCTCAATGAGCCGCGCTACGTGACGCTGCCCAACATCATGAAAGCGAAGAAGAAGCCGCTTGAAATCTTCAAGCCCGAAGACCTCGGTGTCGACGTGAGCCCGCGCATCAAGACCCTCAAGGTCAGCGAGCCGCCCAAACGCAGCGCCGGTATCAAGGTGCCTGATGTGGCAACGCTGGTGGCCAAACTCAAAAACGAAGCCAAAGTAATCTAGGACATTGTGGGACAGTGCGAAGCCACACGCAGTGGGCAAGCGCTGTCCTCAACCATTCAAGATTTTGCGGGACAGGCCGCAGCGGCGAGGCCGCCAGCTTTGTCCTGAACTGATTAATATTTGGGAAAAATCATGACATCTTTAGTTATTGCCGAACATGACAACGCGAGCCTCAAGGCCGCAACCCTCAACGCCGTGACTGCGGCCGTCCAATGTGGCGGTGACGTGCATGTGCTGGTGGCTGGTGCCAACGCTGGCCCTGCTGCTGCTGCTGCGGCTCAGATCGCTGGTGTGACCAAGGTATTGCACGCTGACAGCGACGCTTTGGCGCATGGCTTGGCCGAAAACATGAGCGCGCAGATTCTGGCTCTTGCCTCGAGCTACAGTCACATCGTGTTTGCCGCCACTGCATCGGGCAAGAACATCGCCCCACGTGTGGCCGCCAAGCTCGACGTGGGCCAGATTTCTGACGTCACCAAGGTCGACAGCCCAGACACCTTCGAGCGTCCGATCTACGCGGGCAACGCCATTGCCATTGTGCAAAGCCTGGACGCCATCAAAGTCATCACCGTGCGCACCACCGGCTTTGATCCCGCAGCCGCCACGGGGGGTACGGCAGCGGTCGAGACCGTGGCAGCTGTTGCTGCCAGCGACAAGTCAACTTACATGGGCAGTGAAATCGCCAAGAATGATCGCCCGGAGCTGACCGCAGCCAAGATCATCGTCTCTGGTGGTCGCGCGCTGGGCTCGAGCGAAAAGTTCATGGAAGTCCTGATGCCCCTGGCCGACAAGCTCGGTGCGGCTGTCGGCGCGACCCGCGCTGCGGTGGATGCCGGTTACTCTCCCAACGACTGGCAGATTGGCCAGACCGGCAAGATCGTCGCACCCCAGCTGTATGTGGCCATTGGCATCAGCGGCGCGATCCAGCATCTGGCCGGCATGAAGGACTCCAAGGTCATCGTGGCCATCAACAAAGATCCCGAAGCGCCGATCTTCTCGGTGGCTGACTATGGTCTTGAAGCGGACTTGTTCGTGGCGGTGCCCGAATTGGTGGCTGCGCTCTAGGCCGAGCATCACCAGGGCATCGCTTGCGGTGCCCTTTTTTTTCGCGCCCGGTTTGAAGGATTGAACCAGCGCTCTTTTCCTTTTCCCTTTGGAGACTCGCCATGAGTTACGTTGCCCCCCTGAAAGACATGCTGTTCAACCTCAAGTATCTCGCCGATATTGAGCAGATTGCCCAGCTGCCAGGCTTTGAAGATGCCGGTTTCGACACGGCGCAAGCCGTGCTGGAGGAAGCCGCAAAGTTCAATGAGGGGGTGCTGGCTCCGCTGAATTGGGAAGGCGACAAGAACCCTTCAAGCTGGAAAGACGGCGTCGTCACGGCCACGCCCGGCTTCAAGGAAGCGTTTCGCCAGTTTGCTGACGGCGGCTGGCAGGGCCTGCAACATCCGGTCGATTTCGGTGGACAGGGCTTGCCCAAGGTCATCGGTGCGGCCTGTGGCGAAATGCAAAACGCGGCCAACTTGAGCTTCGCGCTGTGTCCGCTTCTGACTGACGGCGCCATCGAGGCCTTGCTGACGGCTGGTTCGGCCGAGCTGAATGCCACCTACCTGGAAAACCTGGTCAGCGGCAAATGGACCGGCACCATGAACCTGACCGAGCCGCAGGCGGGCAGCGATCTGGCCGCTGTGCGTTCGCGCGCTGAGCCGCTGCCTGACGGCAGCTACAAAGTGTTTGGCACCAAAGTCTTTATCACCTGGGGTGAGCACGACATGGCTGAAAACATCGTCCATCTGGTCCTGGCCCGAGTGACGGGGGCGCCCGAAGGCATTAAAGGTATCAGCCTGTTTGTCGTGCCCAAATTTCTGGTGAACAAAGACGGCTCGCTGGGCGCGCGCAATGACGTGCAGTGCGTCAGCATCGAGCACAAGCTCGGTATCAAAGCCAGCCCGACCGCGGTGTTGCAGTTTGGCGACCATGGCCGCGCTTTGGGGTACCTGGTGGGCCAAGAAAACCGCGGCCTTGAGTACATGTTTATCATGATGAACGCCGCGCGCTTTGGCGTCGGCGTGCAGGGCGTGGCGATTGCCGAGCGCTCGTACCAGCAAGCGGTGACCTTCGCCAAGGAGCGGGTGCAAAGCCGTCCGATAGATGCCTCGGCCCCCGCCAACGCGACCATCATCTACCACCCCGATGTCAAGCGCATGCTCATGACCATGCGCGCCTACACCGAGGGCTGCCGTGCTATGGCCACTGTGGCCGCCGCAGCCTTTGACGCAGCGCATCACCATCTGGATGCCGACGTACGCAAACAGAATCAGGCCTTTTATGAATTCATGGTGCCGCTGGTCAAGGGCTACAGCACCGAGATGAGCCTGGAGGTCACCTCCTTGGGTGTGCAAGTGCACGGCGGCATGGGTTACATCGAAGAAACCGGTGCGGCGCAGTATTACCGCGATGCCAAGATTTTGACCATTTATGAGGGCACCACCGCGATCCAGGCTAATGACCTGGTCGGGCGCAAGACCGCCCGTGATGGTGGACAAACCGCCAAGGCAATTGCGGCGCAGATTGAAGCGACCGAAGCCCTGCTACTCAAGAGCGGCAGTGCCGACGCGTTGGCCGTGGCCAAGCGTCTCAAGGCCGCGCGTGAAGCTTTTGTCGATGTGGTCGAGTTTGTCTCAAACAACACCAAGACCCACCCGCAAGATGTGTTTGCCGGCAGCGTGCCCTACCTGATGCTGGCGGGCAACATGATGGCCGGTTGGCAACTGGCGCGCGCGCTCTTACTGGCACAGGATGCAATCGCCAAGGGCGTGGATGTGTCCTTCATGCAGGCCAAGATCATCACGGCGCGTTTTTACGCCGACCATCTGCTGACCAAGGCGCCTGGCATGCGCGACGCCATTGTGGATGGCGCTGAGTGCGTCACGGCGCTGGCCCTGGACGCGTTCTGACCTGATTCTTGTTGCTCGCTAATTTGATAGCTGCTCGCGCTTGTTTGACAAGGGCTAGCGGCTATTTTCATCTATAAACTACTCTATTGTCGGAGCATTGATGTCCCACCTGCCTGCGCCCCTGAATCGCTTGCCGTTCCCCGTGATCGGCTCGCCACTGTTCATCATCAGCAACCCCAAGTTGGTGATTGCCCAGTGCATCGCCGGTGTGGTCGGTGCCATGCCGGCGCTCAACGCGCGCCCGGCCGAGCAACTCGAAGAGTGGCTGATCGAGATCACCGAGGCGCTCGCCGCCCACAACCTGTCGCACCCGGAGCAACCGGCCGCGCCTTTTGCCATCAACCAGATCGTGCACAAGAGCAACGACCGTCTGGAGCACGACATGGCGCTGTGCGTCAAGTATCAGGTGCCGATCATCATCACGTCTTTGGGCGCGCGCGAAGACATCAACGCGGCCGCCCACTCCTATGGCGGTGTGGTGCTGCATGACGTCATCAACAACAAGCATGCGCACAAAGCGATCGAGAAGGGCGCCGACGGCCTCATCGCGGTCGCTGCTGGGGCCGGCGGCCATGCCGGTCTCAAGAGCCCCTTTGCCTTGATTCAGGAAATTCGCCAGTGGTTTGACGGCCCGCTGGTCTTGAGCGGTGCCATCGCCAGTGGCGATGCCGTGCTAGCCGCCCAAGCCATGGGGGCAGACTTTGCCTACATCGGCTCGGCCTTCATCGCCACAGAAGAAGCGCGGGCAGCCCAGGATTACAAGCAGGCCATTGTGGACAGCAATTCGGACGATATCGTCTACAGCAACCTGTTCACGGGCGTGCACGGCAACTACCTGGCGCCCAGCATCCGCGCCGCCGGTTTGGACCCCGAGCACCTGCCCGAAAGCGACCCCAGCAAGATGAACTTTGGTGGCGACAAGTCCCGAGCCTGGAAAGACATCTGGGGCTGCGGCCAGGGCATTGGCGCCGTCAGCAAGATTCAGAGCACCGCTGATTTTGTGGCGCAACTCAAGCGTGAGTATGCCAGTGCGCGGGCCCGATTATTGGCAAGAAATTGTGCCTAATCGGACTGTAGCCCGCGTGAAATAAGCGCTAACAGCTATTTAATTGATAGTATTTGGCTTCTCCCCGATGTGAACCCGTTGACGGGCTTTGGCCAGTTCCCATTGGCGCTGGCGTTCGCGGGCGCTGTTCTTTTGAGTTTCGCTGGTGATTGCGTGGCATTTGGGGCAGCTCACGCCGGTCTCAAACAGCGCTGACGCCAAGTCGGTCTCATCAAGCGGATGCCGGCAGGCGCGGCACAGGCTGTGCTGCTCGGGCTTGAGGCCATGGCCCACCGACACCCGCTCGTCGAAGACAAAACACTGGCCCTGCCACAGGCTTTGCGCCTCGGGCACCGTCTCCAGGTATTTCAGGATGCCGCCCTCTAAGTGATAGACCTCGTCATAACCTTGCGAGCGTAAGAGCGCGGTGGACTTTTCGCAGCGGATGCCGCCGGTGCAAAACATGGCGACCTTGGGCTTCTTGCCGCTGGCCGGGTGCAAGGCGGGTGCTTGCGCGATCCATTGCGGCAATTTTGAAAAACTCTTGATGTCCGGATTGACGGCGCCCGCGAAGCTGCCAATGCCGACCTCGTAATTGTTGCGCGTGTCGATCACCACCACCTCGGGGTCGCTGATCAGCGCGTTCCAGTCCTGCGGCTTGACATAGGTGCCGGCCATCAAGGTGGGGCTGATGCCGGGTACGCCCATGGTGACGATCTCGCGCTTGAGGCGTACTTTCATCCGGTAAAACGGTGCTTTGGCCGACCATGACTCCTTGTGTTGCAGGTCGGCCAGACGCGGGTCGCGGCGCAGGTACGCCAGCACGGCCTGCACGCCCGCCGTCGGTCCGGCAATCGTGCTGTTGATGCCCTCGGTCGCCAGCAGAATCGTGCCTTTGACGTCGTTGGCTTCGCAGCAGGTGAGCAACGGCGCCTGGAGCTCGGCGTAATCGGCTAGTTCGATAAATTTGTAAAAGGCGGCGGTCAGGAAGTCGGTCATGGTGATTTCAAGCGTCGCTGGTGCGAATCGCCGGGTGTGTCGAAGGGGCCGCAGATTATCGACCTGTGCAGTTGCCACTCGGTACGAGAGCGCACATACAGCGCCAAATTATTGGCCTATTCTTCAATCATGCAATTGGGAGCCTCCCATGAGCCGCTTGCGCGTTTGTCCGCACGGGACCGGCGCTCAACGGGTTGCGACCATCGCATTCGTCCAACCGCATGACCCAGGAGTTCAATATGAGCACTTTTTATCTTCCGCTTCGCCAACTCGTTCTTGCCGCAGGCGCCACCCTGCTGGGTGCCACTGCGGCACTGGCAAGCAGCGCCGACGCCCCAAGCGATGCCCAGGCGCGCTACCGCCAGGATATGGCGGTCTGCACCAGCGGACAATCCAATCAGGCCATCGCGACCTGCCGGCTTGAGGCAGGCAACGCGCTCGCCGCCGCTCGGCGCGGCAAGCTCAGCGCAGCGCCCGACCAATATCAGCAAAACGCGCTGCAGCGCTGTGACGCCCACCAAGGAGACGACCGCATCGCGTGTGTAGCGCGCATCCTGGGCGAGGGCAACGTCGAAAAAGGGGTTGCGGACGGCGGCATCTTGCGCAAAAGCATCATGGTTACGCCGGCTCAATAAAAGCGGGCTGATGATGCGGTGAAACTCCGCCTAGCCCGCTATGAGCTGCCGGGCTGGCGCGCCCGCTTCACGCGGCGAAGCAGAAACAGGGCCAGGAACACCAGGGCTGTCAGTTCATACGCCGCGCTCAGCAGGTGCTTGACGCTGGTGAAGAATGAGGTTAGCGCGACCTGAGGTGCCGAGAGGTCCGGGTACTGCAGCAGCATCGCGGTAATTTGCGCGTTTTCGCACAGGTCCCAGAGCCCGGCCACGACCGGGATGAATGCCATCACCCACAAGCTCTCCCTCGGGCGCAGGCGGTAGATCAGGCCAGAAAAGAACGTGGCATATAAGAGCGGAAAAAAGGTATCTACAGTCGGGCTCGCCAGGGCGTAAACGGCACGGCCCTGGGGACCGTATTGCCGCATCGCGGCCTCAATATCGGCCAGTGTGTAGTACAGCTTCAAGTCGATCAACTCGCCGCTAATCGGCAGGGCAGGGAACACCAGCAACAGCATCAGCAGGACGCCGGTAAAGCTGATGACCAGCGCCCCGGTGCCTGCGGCGAACTCGAAGAATTGCTGAAAGTTCTTCTTCATGCCGGTTCAAGTCGGCCAGGTGGAACCATGTTCCGGTACCGTGGCACGCCAGCCCAACTCATGCTTGATGCGTTTGCGAAATTCGTCCGATGCGCCTAAGTCGCCGTGCGTCACATAGACCTGGTCCGGCGCGCCCGGCATTGTGCGCAGCCACGCCAGGAGCTGGTTGGCATCGGCGTGTGCCGAGGCCGATTGCAGTTGCACCACTTCAGCCTGGAGTTCCACGTCGCGGCCATGGATACGCACCGACTTGGCGCCACTGGCGATGGTGGCGCCCCGGGTGCCAGGCGCCTGGTAGCCCGTCAGAATAATCATGTTGCGGTGGTTGCCCGCGTAATGCGCCAAGTGATGCAGCACGCGCCCGCCAGTCGCCATACCGCTGGCCGACAGAATCACCATCGGGCCATGCCGATTGGCCAGGGCACGCGACTCGTCGGTGCTGCTGACCATGGTGGCGCAGTGCGTCAGCGCCTGGGCTTCCTTCTTGCTGAGCCGGTGTTCGCCCAGATGCTGTTCAAACAAATGGGTGGTGTGGACGGCCATCGGGCTGTCCAGAAAGACCGGCAGCGAGGTGGGCAGATCGCCGCGCAGCTTGAGCTGATGAATCGCGTGCAGCAGGGCCTGGGCGCGTCCCACCGCAAACACCGGAATCACCGCCACACCGCCGCGTTTGGCCAGCCTTTGCAGCGCGGGCGCCAGTTCACCGAGCACGTCCTCCTTGGGGTGTTCACGGTCGCCATAGGTGGACTCGATCAGCACCGTGTCGGCCTTTGGCGCGTTGGCAGGGGGATTCATGATGAGATCGTCGGGGCGACCCAGATCGCCGGAGAACAAAATTCGCCGCCCAGCCACTTCCAGCAGCACACTGGCGGCGCCCAGAATATGGCCGGCGGTGGAAAACGTGGCCTTCCAGCCCGGGATCGGTTGAAATATTTTGTCGAGGTCGACCGCCTTCAACCGGGGCAGGCAATCGAGCGCATCTTGGCGCGTGTACAGGGGCAGGGCGGGCGCGTGTTTTGAAAAGCCGTGGCGGTTGGCAAAGGCTGCATCTTCTTCCTGGATGTGACCGCTATCGGGCAACAGGATGCGGCACAGGTCGCGCGTTCCACTGGTGACGTGCACCGGGCCCGAAAAACCTTCTCTGACCAGCAAGGGCAGATAACCGCTGTGGTCCAGGTGCGCATGGGTCAGCACAACGGCGTCAATTTGGCTCGGTGCGACCGGCAAGCGGCTCCAGTTGCGCAAGCGCAGCGGCTTGTAGCCCTGAAACAGGCCGCAGTCCAACAGCAGGCTCTCGGCGCCGTGGCGCACCAGGTATTTGGAACCGGTGACGGTGCCAGCGCCGCCCAGAAAAGTAATGTTGACGCTCATGTGCAAATATCCCGCTCAAGTGGTGTCACACCCCCACTATGCCCAAAAAAATGCCACGAAGACAGCTAAATCTTTCGTGGCATTTCAGAACCGCCAATTTCTATGGCTTATGTGATCTTCATCAACTGAAAAAACTTTTCAGTCGGTCGGTCCAGCTGTCGCCGCTGGGTGAATGCTTGCTGCCGCCTTTCTTGAGCGACTCGTCAAGCTCGCGCAGTAGCTTGCGCTGGTGTTCGCTCAGCTTGACTGGCGTTTCAACCAGAATGTGGCAGTACAGATCACCGGGATAGCTGGCACGCACGCCCTTGATGCCCTTGCCACGCAGGCGGAATTGCTTGCCGGTCTGGGTGCCTTCGGGGATGTCGATGGCGGCCTTGCCGGCCAGCGTCGGCACATCAATTTCGCCACCGAGCGAGGCCGTGACGATGCTGATCGGCACCGAGCAATGAATATCATCGCCGTCACGTTCAAAAATATCGTGTTTCTTAAGCCGGATTTCGATGTACAGGTCGCCGGGTGGGCCGCCATTGGTGCCAGGCTCGCCGTTGCCGGCGCTGCGAATGCGCATGCCGCCGTCGATACCCGCTGGAATTTTGACTTCCAGGGTCTTTTGCTTCTTGATCTTGCCTTGTCCGTGACAGGCGGTGCAGGGTTCAGGAATGACCTTGCCGGTGCCGCGGCAGGTGGGGCAGGTCTGCTGCACGCTGAAAAAGCCCTGGCGCATTTGCACCGCACCCGAGCCGCTGCAGGTACCGCAGGTCTTGGCCTGGGTGCCGGCCTTGGCGCCGCTGCCGTGGCAGACGTCGCAGGCGTCCCAACTGGGAATGCGGATCTGGGCATCCTTGCCCCGCGCTGCTTCTTCCAGTGTCACTTCCATGGCGTAGCTGAGGTCGCTGCCACGAAAGACCTGACGGCCCCCGCCCGCGCCCGCACGACCGCGCTGCTGGCCAAACATGTCGCCAAAAATGTCGCCAAAGGCCTCGGCGAAACCGCCGTAGCCTTCAGTACCGGGTCCGCCGCGCATGTTGGGGTCGACTCCGGCATGGCCATGCTGGTCATAGGCCGCACGCTTTTGCGGGTCCGACAGCATTTCGTAGGCTTCCTTGGACTCCTTGAACTTCTCTTCGGCCACCTTGGAGGCGTCGCCCTGATTGCGGTCTGGGTGATGCTTCATCGCATGTTTGCGATAAGCCTTCTTGATTTCTTCGTCAGGGGCGTTCTTGGGAACGCCCAGGACTTCGTAGTAGTCTCTTTTAGCCATGTCTTTGAGTGCCTGGTTTCAACGCAAACGCCGCGTTGAATCAATATTCAACGCGGCGCCCCTTTTCAGTGTTTAAAACAATGTTCAGCGCAAGCGCTCAACCCTTCTTGACTTCTTTCACTTCAGCGTCGACCACATTGTCGTCAGCCGCGGGGTTGGACGCACCTTGCGCACCCTCGGGCGCTTGGGCACTGGCGCCGGCAGCACCCGCCTCAGCCGCCTGCTTGGCTTGCTGGTCGGCGTACATCTTTTCACCGAGCTTCTGGCTGACGGTCATCAAGGCGGTGCTCTTCTCGTCGATCGATGCCTTGTCATCGCTCTTGAGTGCTTCTTCAAGGTGCTTGATGGCCTCTTCGATCTTTTCTTTTTCGCCGCCCTCGAGCTTGTCACCGTAGTCCGTCAAGCTCTTCTTCACGCTGTGCAGGCTAGCATCGGCCTGGTTTTTCGCCTGCACCAGTTCAAGTTTCTTCTTGTCGTCGGCCGCGTTCAGTTCAGCGTCTTTCACCATTTGCTGAATCTCAGCTTCCGTCAGGCCGGAATTGGCTTTAATGGTGATCTTGTTTTCCTTGCCGGTTCCTTTGTCCTTGGCGCCCACATGCAAAATGCCGTTGGCGTCGATGTCAAAAGACACTTCAATTTGCGGCGTGCCACGCGCTGACGGTGGAATGCCTTCGAGGTTGAATTCACCCAGCATCTTGTTGCCAGCGGCGATTTCGCGTTCGCCCTGGAACACCTTGATGGTCACGGCCGGCTGGTTGTCGTCTGCGGTCGAGAACGTCTGTGCAAACTTGGTCGGGATGGTGGTGTTCTTGGTGATCATCTTGGTCATAACACCGCCCAGCGTTTCAATGCCCAGGCTCAAGGGGGTCACGTCAAGCAACAGCACGTCCTTGCGGTCGCCCGACAGCACCTGGCCTTGAATGGCAGCGCCGACAGCCACGGCTTCGTCCGGGTTCACGTCCTTGCGCGGTTCGCGGCCAAACAGTTCCTTGACCTTTTCCTGCACCTTGGGCATGCGCGTCATGCCGCCGACCAGAATCACATCATGAATGTCGGCCACGTTGACGCCGGCGTCTTTGATCGCGGTGCGGCACGGGGCAATCGTGCGTTCAATCAGGTCTTCGACCAGCGACTCAAGTTTGGCACGGGTGAGCTTGATGCTCAGGTGCTTGGGGCCGGAGGCGTCGGCCGTCACGTAAGGCAGGTTGATGTCGGTTTGAGCACTGCTGGAGAGTTCGATCTTTGCTTTTTCGGCGGCTTCTTTCAGGCGCTGCAGGGCCAGCACATCCTTGCCCAGATCCACGCCCTGGTCTTTTTTGAATTCTGCAATCACGTAGTCGATGATGCGTTGGTCAAAGTCTTCACCGCCCAGGAAGGTGTCGCCATTGGTCGACAACACTTCAAACTGTTTTTCGCCATCGACATCGGCAATTTCGATGATCGACACGTCAAAAGTGCCACCGCCCAAGTCATAAACGGCGATCTTGCGGTCGCCCTTTTCGTTTTTGTCCAAGCCGTAAGCCAGTGCGGCTGCGGTCGGCTCATTGATGATGCGCTTGACGTCCAGGCCGGCAATGCGGCCTGCGTCTTTGGTGGCCTGGCGCTGCGCGTCGTTGAAATAAGCCGGTACCGTGATGACGGCATCGGTCACGGCTTCGCCCAAGTAATCTTCAGCGGTCTTTTTCATCTTGCGCAGAATGTCGGCGCTGACCTGTTGCGGCGCCATGCGGTTGCCGCGTACTTCGACCCAAGCGTCACCGTTGTCGGCAGCGGCAATCTTGAAAGGCATCAAGTCGATGTCTTTCTGGACTTCTTTTTCGGCGAACTTGCGGCCAATCAGGCGCTTGACGGCGTACAGCGTGTTTTTTGGGTTGGTCACGGCCTGGCGTTTGGCCGAGGCGCCGACCAGCACTTCGCCGTCTTCCTGGTAAGCAATGATCGACGGTGTGGTGCGCGCGCCTTCAGAGTTCTCGATCACCTTGGGCGTGTTGCCCTCCATGATGGCGACGCAGCTGTTGGTGGTGCCCAAGTCGATGCCGATGATTCTTCCCATGATTTTTCCTTCAATGAAATTCAGATATTTTTAACGTATGGACAAGAAAAAAATTTTCAAGTCGCGATCGCCATGCTGATGGCAATTATTTTGGAGCAGCGACGGTGACCAGCGCCGGGCGCAACACGCGATCGGCGATGGCATAGCCCTTTTGCAGTACCGTGGCCACGGTGTTGGCGTCAAACTCCGAAGGCACCACACTGATGGCCTGATGTTGATGCGGATCGAACTTGGTGGCGCCAGGTTGGGGGTTGATGGCAATTACCTTGTTGCGCTCCAAGGCGGCCAGCAATTGACGCAGGGTCGCCTGGGCGCCTTCACGAAGCTGCTCATTGGTGGCGTCCTTGATGATGAGGCCGGCCTCCAGGCTGTCTGCCACGGGCAGCAGGCTTTCAGCAAAAGCCTCCACCGCAAATTTGCGCGCCTTGGAGATTTCGTCTTCGGCGCGGCGCCGGGCATTGTCGGCCTCGGCTTTGGCCCGCAGATACTGGTCGGCCAGTTCAGCGCTTTTGGCTTGTAGTTCAGCCAGATCAGCTTGCGCCCGTGACAAGGCATCGCCTTCATAGGCAGCTTGCGCCGCGACCATTTCTTCAGTGCTCTGGTAGCCGGCCAGAGGCGGGGTGCTTGGGTTTTGATTGGTTTCAGACATACGGATAAGTCAAATATGAAATGCTAAGCCCCCGACTTGGGGGCATTGGCAAACAATTCAAGAGTGCAACAGAGGGGCGAACTGGAAGTTCGCGATGACGCACACGAGGCGCCGAGCGGCCGCGCTGGCCCCGCGCAGAAAGGCGGGGTTGCTAGCGCTTAGCCCGATAGGCCGAGCAGTTCGACGTCGAACTTCAGGGTGGCGTTGGGTGGGATGACGCCACCGGCACCACGCGCGCCATAGCCCAGTGCGGCCGGGATGATCAGGGTGCGTGAGCCGCCGACCCGCATGCCGGCGACGCCTTCGTCCCAGCCGCGAATGACCATGCCCGCGCCCAGCGAAAAGACAAACGGGTCATTGCGGTCTTTGCTGGAGTCGAACTTGGCACCTTGCACGCCGTCGTTGTAAAGCCAGCCGGTGTAATGGACCGTGACGCTTTGGCCCTTGGTCGCGAGCTCGCCCGCGCCGACGATGGTGTCTTCGTACTCAAGTCCGGAAGCTGTGCTTGTCATGTTTCAATCCTTTTTGCTATATAAAATAGAGCTGCATACGCCCGTCTAATAAGGGCAACAGCCAGTAATCACTAAATAATTTGAGCAAACCGGGCTCAAATGTCCTTCTTCACCTGATTGACAACCCACTTGGCGGCAAATGCCGGCAAGTCGGCCAGGCGCTTGAGCAGATCCGCGCCCATCGGGGTGACGACGTAGCCGTCACTGCCATGATCGACCAGGCCGGCGGCGCGCAAGTCCTTAATGCGGGTGTTCAGTGTATTGGGGGTAATGGTGCCCACGCTGTCTTGCAGCAGTCTGAAAGTCTGCGCGTGACCATCGCGCAAGGCCCACAGCACCCGAATGGCATAACGGGACTCCAGCAGTGCCAGCAGTTGACCGATGGCGACATTTTCTTTGGAACTCATAAGACGACTCTCCTTTAGGTATTGGTTGATTGCCGGGCGGCCTTGACTGGCAAAAGACATCAGCATTTGATTTTTCTGTTTCCCGGTGCCAGGCGAAACTATAGCGCAGATTGGAGGCATGCTACATGTTTCATAGCTGTGATTAATTGTGTTGTCTTGAATCGCTCCACTTTGGCGCGTCAGTTTTTACGTATATTTTTGTTGTCAGGGTCAAGAGGAACTGCTAAGGTGACTCTGTTAAAGGGTGCCGGTCCGGCGCTCGCTGGAGAATTTCATGGTTATCAATTTTGAACAGGTTCACAATTATTACGAACGCTTGGTGTTTGAGGCGGTCGCCCGCCAGTCCGAGGCGCACCCGGGCTTCACGTCCGACATGCTGGCCGATGTGGCGTGCGTTGCGTTGAATCGCTTGCCAGCGCGATACGTCCGGCACGACGTGGACATGATGTTCTATTTGACCGAGCATGAACGTCATGCCATTGAACACGCCATGGCGGAAGGGCTGATCTTTGCCTTTGCTTTTGTGGCTGAGCGGGTTGCCAAACGCCAGGCGCTAGTCTGACGCACGCTTCGCTTGACGTCTTGGACAGGCTCATCGTGGACTGCGATTGAAGCCGCAATGCGGGGAAATGAGCCGGTCTTGGACCTCGTATTCTCTGGCGAGGTTAAAATTGTCCCATTGTTTCGACTGCATCTGGCCGCATTGAGCTGGTGTAAGGCCTTTGATGGCAGTTGGCCTCAGGGTAAACATCGGGAACCTAGCGCTGGCGTAATCCCTAAAATGTGCTGCACTGCAATGCAGCAATTTCAGCTTTGATCTGAGTCCAGGGAAACCACATGCCATCCAAAAAAGCTGCTGAGGCCAACGTTGCCCAGCGCATCATCAAGAAATACCCGAACCGAAGACTCTACGACACTGACACGTCGAGTTACATCACCTTGGCCCAGGTCAAACGACTGGTGATGGACAGCGAGCCCTTTGTCGTGCTGGATGTCAAAACCGGTGAAGACCTGACGCGCAACATTCTGCTGCAAATAATTTTGGAGGAAGAATCCAACGATTCACCCATGTTCACTGCGCCTGTGCTCGCCAGTGTGATCCGTTTTTATGGCCATGCGATGCAGGGTTTTATGAGTGGCTACCTGGAAAACAACATGCAGCAATTGATGGACGTTCAGGCTAAATTTGCAGAACAGAGCAAGAGTCTGTCACCCGAAATGTGGACGCAATTCATGGCTTTGCAGTCACCCGTGCTACAGGGCATGCTGGGCGGCAAACTGGAGCAATCCAAAAGCCTGTTCGAGCAAATGCAGGAACAAATGCAAAAGCAGACCGGCCAGATGCTGGGCGCTTTTGGTATCAAACGCTGAACCGCCAGCCAAAGCTGGGACCAATTATTTATTTATGAGCGAAGTTATTACAAAAAGCAATACGGCACCCAAAGTCGGTTTCGTCAGCCTGGGTTGCGCCAAGGCGCTGACCGACTCCGAACTGATCCTGACGCAGTTGAATGCCGAGGGTTACCAAACCTCCAAGACGTTCGAAGGCGCCGATCTGGTGATCGTCAACACCTGCGGTTTCATTGACGATGCAGTCAAGGAAAGCCTGGACACCATTGGGGAAGCCCTCGCGGCCAACGGCAAGGTCATCGTGACCGGCTGCCTCGGCGCAAAAGCGGGCGAGGGTGGCGGCAACCTGGTGCGGCAAATGCACCCCAGCGTGCTGGCCGTGACCGGCCCGCAAGCCACGCAGGAGGTGATGGATGCGGTGCACGCCAACCTGCCCAAACCGCATGACCCGTTTCTTGATCTGGTGCCCAATACGTTTGGCGTGGCTGGCATCAAGCTCACGCCGCGCCATTACGCTTACATCAAGATCAGCGAAGGCTGCAACCACCGCTGCACCTTTTGCATCATTCCGTCCATGCGTGGTGACCTGGTGTCGCGCCCGATTGGTGAGGTTCTCAAAGAAGCGCGTGCCCTGTTTGAAGGCGGTGTGAAAGAACTGCTGGTGATCAGTCAAGACACGTCGGCGTATGGCGTGGATGTTAAATACCGCACTGGTTTTTGGGACGGCAAACCGATCAAGACGC
The DNA here is from genome assembly GCA_013791765.1 of Rhodoferax sp. GTDB lineage: Bacteria > Pseudomonadota > Gammaproteobacteria > Burkholderiales > Burkholderiaceae_C > Rhodoferax. Next base: position 113,109 of record VMTC01000049.1, on the reverse strand, counting down.
GCCTGCTTGAACTCGCCACCGCGCTGGGCGAGATGGCCGCGCCTTATGGCGCCTGGGTGCGATTGCACTATGTCTACCCGTACCCGAGCGTCGATGATCTGTTGCCCCTGATGGCCACAGGCAATGTGTTGCCCTACCTCGATGTGCCGCTGCAACACAGCCATCCGGATGTGCTGAGGCGCATGAAGCGCCCGGCCAGCGGTGAGAAAAATCTGGAACGCATCCAGCGCTGGCGTGAACTGTGTCCTAACATTGTGGTGCGCAGCACCTTTATCGCGGGCTTTCCCGGTGAAACGGAAGAAGAATTTTCGCATCTGCTCGATTTCATGCGCGAGGCTCAAATTGACCGGGCCGGATGTTTTGCCTACAGCCCGGTGCAGGGCGCTGTTGCCAATGACCTAGGCGGCATGTTGCCGATTGAACTGCGTGAAGAGCGGCGCGCACGCTTCATGGAAGTGGCAGAGGCGATCTCAAGCGCCAAACTGCAGCAGCGCATTGGCAGCACGATGCAAATTCTGGTCGATTCGGCGCCGGGGCTGGGCAAAAAGGGCGGCGTGGGTCGCTCCTATGCCGATGCGCCTGAGATTGATGGTGTGGTGAAACTGCTGCCGCCGGAGAAAATCAGCAAGACTTTACGCGTGGGTGAATTCACCAAAGCGCGCATTGTCGGCGCCCAGGGACACGACCTCGTGGCCCAGCCGTTTTAAGATTCAACGCTTGGAACATTTCAGGACCGACCCACATCCACTGCCCAAGCGGCGGATTTTGGTCGAAAAAAAACCAGAAACCTTGTTAAAAGATTTCTGGATTTCATTAATATTGGTGCCCGGAAGAGGACTCGAACCTCCACACCTTTCGGCACACGGACCTGAACCGTGCGCGTCTACCAATTCCGCCATCCGGGCATTTCAGGAAAGAGAGTTATTGTATCAAGAATATTAGCCAAACCAGCGGCTTGCTGGACGAATTTGAAGGAACTGTGCTGGGTCATCGTGATGGTCATGGCTTTGTGAGCCGCGACGACGGCCAACCCGACATCTATCTGCCACCCAACGAGATGCGTGCCGTGCTGCACAAGGACCGGGTCAAGGTGCGCATTGTGCGCAGTGATCGCAAGGGTCGCCCCGAGGGCCGGGTGCTTGAGATCATCGAGAGAAAAAGCCATACCATCATTGGGCGCTTGCTGCAGGAAAGTGGCATCTGGATTGTGGTGCCGGAAGACAAATGCTACGGGCAGGACGTGCTGATTCCCAAGGCTGCGACGGGCCTGGCCAAGCCGGGCCAGGTCGTGGTCGTTGAGTTGACTGAGCCCCCGTCCTTGTACGGCCAGCCGGTCGGGCGCATCAAGGAGGTGCTCGGTGAGGTTGATGACCCAGGCATGGAGATAGAAATTGCGGTGCGCAAATACAGTGTGCCGCATGAATTCTCCGACGCCTGCATTGCGTTGGCGCGTACGCTGCCCGATCAGGTGCGGCCGCAGGACAAACAGCACCGGGTTGATCTGACCGACGTACCGCTGGTCACGATAGACGGCGAAGATGCGCGTGATTTTGACGATGCGGTCTACTGTGAGCCGGTCAAAATCGGCAAAGGAAAAGCAGCTGTAGAGGGCTGGCGTCTGCTGGTCGCCATTGCTGACGTGAGTCATTATGTTGAGAACGGCTCGGCCATCGATATCGACGCCTATGAGCGCGCCACCAGCGTGTATTTCCCGCGTCGTGTGATCCCGATGCTGCCGGAGAAGTTGTCCAACGGACTGTGTTCGCTCAACCCCGAGGTTGAACGCCTGTGCATGGTGTGCGACATGATGATCAGCCTGGATGGCGAGGTCACGGCTTACCAGTTTTACCCGGCAGTGATGTGGAGCCACGCGCGTTTCACCTATACCGAGGTGGCCGCGATTCTGGCCAATACGCGCGGACCCGAGGCCCTCAAGCGCCAGGAGCGGGTGCCCAATCTGATCAACCTGCACGACGTTTATCGGGCCTTGTTGCAGGCGCGCGCGCGCCGGGGCGCGGTCGACTTTGAAACGGTCGAGACGCAGATCGTGTGCGACGAAAGCGGGCGGATTGAAAAGATCATCCCGCGCACCCGCAACGATGCCCACAAGATCGTCGAAGAAGCGATGCTCGCTGCCAATGTCTGCAGCGCCGACTTTATTGCCCAGGGCAAGCAGGCCGGCCTGTTTCGCGTGCATGAAGGCCCGACGCCCGAGAAAAAAGAGATTCTGCGCAACTACCTCAAAGTCACCGGTATCGGTTTGTCCATCAGTGACGATCCCTCGCCGGGAGAGTTCCAGGCCATTGCCAACGCTACCAAGGACCGACCCGACGCCCAGCAGATTCACTCGATGCTGCTGCGCTCAATGCAGCAAGCGATCTACACGCCGGTGAACGAAGGCCATTTCGGCCTGGCATTCGAGGCCTACACCCATTTCACCAGCCCGATCCGGCGCTACCCTGACTTGCTGGTGCATCGGGTGATCAAGGCGATTCTGGCCAAGACCAAGTACCAGTTGCCGTTGCTCCCCACGCCGGGCGAGGCCCATGCCAAGCTCTCGCGCCGGCTCGAAAAAGGTCTCGCCGCCCGAGTCTCCGAGCCCGGGCAGAAGCCGAAAAAACTCAGTGTTGATACCCAGGCGTGGCAAGCCGCTGGCATGCATTGCAGCGCCAACGAGCGCCGCGCTGATGAGGCCAGTCGCGACGTTGAGGCCTGGCTCAAGTGCAAGTACATGCGCGAGCACCTGGGTGAGGAGTACAGCGGCGTGGTCAGTTCCGTGACCAACTTTGGCATTTTTGTCACGCTGGACGCCATGTATGTGGAAGGGCTGGTGCACATCACCGAGCTCGGTGGCGATTACTTCAAGTTTGACGAGATGCGCCAGGAACTGCGCGGTGAGCGCACCGGCATGCGCTACGCCATCGGCACCCGGCTGCAGGTGCAGGTCAGCCGCGTCGATCTGGATGGGCGTCGCATTGATTTTCGACTGATTCACGAGGGCGAGGGGCTGCTTCCACGCAGCGGCAAAGACAAGGAACTGCCGCGTGCCGCTGGCAGCCGTGACACGCCTGCGGGCGAGTCTGCAGTCGCTGCGGGCACACGCCCGGCGCGCAAGCCATCAGAACCGGATGCGCGCTCACCCAAAAAAGCGGCGAGCAAGAGCAAGGAGACCGGGCGCAAGTCTCGTCACCGTTCTTGAGTTGATCACATTGATGATTCAGAACGGTAACAGTCATGGGCTCTGATTCAAAAGTCGCCATCGTGACCGGCGCCGGCAGTGGCATTGGTAAGGCGGTTGCACTGGCGTTTCTCAACGATGGCTATCGTGTGGTGCTGGCCGGGCGTCGCCCCGCGCCACTGGCGGAGGTGATCGCCTTGGCTGCGGCGCTACAACGCTCGCTGGCGGTGCCCACCGATGTGTCGAATGCTGAGTCAGTGAAGGCGCTATTTGATGCCACGGTGCACGCCTTTGGCCGGGTCGATGTGCTGTTCAACAATGCGGGGGTCGGCGCGCCCGCCGTTGCCTTGGAAGACCTGACGCTCCTGCAATGGCAGCAGGTGGTCGATACCAACCTCACGGGTGTTTTTTTGTGCCTCCAGCAGGCGTTTCGGGTGATGAAGGCGCAGACGCCGCGCGGCGGGCGCATCATCAACAATGGCTCTATTTCTGCCACCACGCCGCGCCCTAACTCGATTGCCTACACAGCGACCAAGCACGGCGTCACCGGCCTGACCAAGGCGGCCTCGCTCGACGGTCGCAAGCACGACATCGCCGTCGGTCAGATCGACATTGGCAATGCGGGCACCGAGATGGCACAGCGCATGGCGAGCGGCATTGTGCAAGCTAATGGGGAGGTGGCGACGGAACCGTTGATGGATGTGGCCATCGTTGGCCAGTCGGTGCTGTACATGGCGAATTTGCCGTTGGAGGCCAATGTGCTGTTTCATACCGTGATGGCAACCAAGATGCCATTTGTCGGGCGTGGTTAGGTTTTATATAAGAAAAATTCCGCTAGCCCTCATGGATATTAAGCGGGCAGCTATCATATTTGTTTAAACTTCCAAGACTTGCCGCAGCTGCTTCAGCGCCGCAGGTGCGCCGGCAACTGGCGCGCTTGCCCAAGAAGTTCTTCCATGGCTTGGGCTGAGATCGGTCTCGAAAAGAAATAGCCCTGAATTTCGTCACAAGCGCTGCTGGACAAGATCGCGCACTGGGCCTCGGTTTCCACCCCTTCGGCGATCACCTTCATGCCAAAACCATGGGCCATCGACACAATCACCTTGACCAGCATGGTGTCGCTCGGGTTGGTGGCGACATCGCGCACAAAAGACTGGTCGATCTTGACCTGGTCAAACGGAAAGCGCTTGAGGTAGCTCAGCGACGAATAGCCAGTGCCAAAGTCGTCCAGCGACAACTTGATACCCAGCTCTTTCAGTGACCTTAGCATAGCCTCGCTTTGCGGCACATCATCCATCAGCGCGCTCTCGGTCACTTCGATGTAAATCAGCGTCGGGTCAATCTGTGACTCGGCCAGCGCGGCTTGAACCTGTTCCACCAAATTGTTGTCGCGAAACTGCAGCGGGGATGCATTGACCGCCACATGCGGGACCTTGATTCCGTGATCAAGCCAGCGGCGAATGTCCTGGCAGGCGCGGCGCAACACCCACTCACCGATGCCGATGATCAGGCCCGATTCCTCGGCCAGGGGAATGAACTGCGCCGGTGATACGGCGCCCAGTTCGGGGTGCTGCCAGCGCAACAGTGCCTCCATGCCGCAGATACGTCCACTCTGCAAGTCCACCTGCGGCTGGTAGAGCAGCTGCAGCTGGTCCAGCGTGATGGCCTGACGCAAGGCCTTGATCATGTGGTCGTGCGCCAGCACTTGCACATACAGGTCGGCACTGTAAAAAGCAAAGGAGTCGCGCCCCTTGGCCTGGGCCGTGTGCATGGCAACCTCTGCTGAATTGAGCAGTTGGGCAAAGTCAAGCCCGTTGTCCGGGTAACTGGCGATGCCGATGGAGGCGCTCAAGTTTGTCTCCTGGTCGCCGAGATCGTAAGGCTGCGCCAATTTCCAGAGCAATTGTGCTGCCAGGTGCGCCGCGCCGCCTGAGGGCGTGCCGGGCAACACCAGCACAAAGTCCTTGCCGCTTAGGTGGGCCACGGTGTCCTGGTCGCGTACCGTTGCGCTCAGTCTTTTGGCCATTTCATTGAGGATCGCGTCGCCGGCTTGATGACCCAGTATGTCGTTGATGGCCTTGAAATTGTCAATGCTGGCCATCAGCAGGGTCAGAGGTTCGCCGGCGCGCTGCACCATGGCGATCGACTGCTCGCAGCGGTCTTGCAGCAGGGTGCGATTGGCCAGGCCAGTGATCGGGTCAAAGTGCGACAGCCACTGGATTCGGCTTTCAGCGGCCTTGGTGCTGCTCAAGTCGGTGAAGCTCGCGACATAGTGCGTAGTTTGGTCATGGCCGTCGCGCAGCGCTGAGATCGCCAGCCACTCTGGATACAGCGTGCCGCTTTGGTGCCGGTTCCAGATTTCTCCAGCCCAATGACCAGTGGCCGTCAGTGCGGCCCACATGTCGAGGTAAAACGCCGCGCTTTGCCGGTCGGATTTCAGGATGCGCGGGTTGCGGCCCAGCGCTTGGGCTTCGTTGTAGCCAGTGATCTCGGTGAAAGCCCGGTTGACCATGAGGATGTCGCCCTGGGCGTCGGTCACGATGATGCCCTCGCGGCTTTGCGCAAACACCTGCGCGGCGAGTTGCAGCTGCTGTTCCTGCGCTTTGCGCTCGGTGATGTCGCGGGAGATGCCAAAAAGACCGATGACCTGGCCATTGCCGTCCCGCAGTGGCCCTTTGGTGGCGAGAAAGACGCGTTCTCCGTCGATCGTTTGCAGCGTTTCCTCGTAGCTTGTGGTCTGATTCAGGTCGATGACGCGGCAGTCGTTGGTGCGGATTATTTCGGCCTGCTCGGGCGGAAACAAGGCGGTGTCGTCATGGCCGAGCGCCTGCTCGGCACCTTTGCCGGTGATGCGTGTGGTCTCTGGATTGAACAGCAGGTAACGCCCGGCCAGGTCTTTGGCAAAGATGGCGTCAGACGAGCTGTCAATCAACGCCGTCAGCAGCAGCTGGCTGCGCTGTATTTCGGCTTGCGCCGCCCGCTCGCGCTGCGCTGCCGCCAGCATCTGCCCGAGCAGGCGCCGAATCAGGCCAAATAGCAGCAAGGAGGTGGCCGCTACAAACAGCCAGCCTTTCAGGGAACTGAGCCGGATGATCTGGGCTGGGTCGCTGACCCACACGGACAGAACTTCGTCAGACAGGCCAATCCACAAACTGGCAAAGACCGCATAGATCAGTACCACTCGCGCGGCCGCATGCAGCGGGGAGCGCTCTGGCAGATCCGTCGGCTTTTTTTTCATGGGACGCATGGCTCAATTCTTGTTATTTTTGCAGCAGCCCTGGCCCGCGCTGCATTAGCTGCTGATCACCGCAACCCAGGCCGCATCGCGCTGCCAGGCCTTAGCCCAGGCTGGCATGAGGTCAGCAGGCATCGGCCGCGCAATGCCAAAACCCTGCGCCAGATCGCAGCCCAGTTGCAGCAGCAGCGTGCCGTGGGCAATGGTTTCCACCCCCTCGGCAATAACGTCGCGCCGGAATGCGCCCGCCAGGCCGATCACGCCCTGCAAGATGGCCAGGTCATCCGGGTCGTCGAGCATGTCGCGCACAAAACTCTGGTCGATCTTGAGCAGGGTGACGCGCAGGCGCTTGAGATAAGTCAATGACGAATAGCCGGTGCCAAAGTCATCCATGGCAAATAGCACGCCCATTTGGTGGCAGTCTTCAATCACCTGCGACACGCCGGCCAGGTCTTCAAGCGCGCTGGTCTCGAGCACCTCGATCTCCAGCAGGGATGGGTCAAGCTTGGGGTGGGCCGCCAGCATTTCGCGCAGGCTCGCCACAAAGTCGATTTGTTGCAGCTGGCGCGCGCCCACATTGACGCTCACCGGCAGGCTCAAACCCTGCGCCTGCCAGCGTTCGATCTGGCTCAGCGCGGTGGCAATCACCCATTCGCCAACCTCGACCGCCAAGGGGTGGTCCTCGATCACAGGCAGAAACTGGGCCGGCGCCAGCAGACCTTTTTCGGGGTGTTGCCAGCGAATCAGGGCTTCTGCGCCAATGACCGCGCCCGAGCGCATGTTGACCTTGGGCTGGTAATAGAGCACAAATTCACGCCGGTCAAGCGCCAGCCGGATGTGCTCCAGGCTCTCGTGGTGACCGCGCACGCTGCGGTCCTGCTCCGCGTCGAAAAAGTGGTAGCGGTTCTTGCCCGCCAGCTTGGCCTGGTACATCGCCTGGTCGGCCTGGCGCAGCAACTGGTCGGCCTCGACCTCGTCAGTTTGCGGATAAAAAGTCACGCCCACACTGGCCGAGACTTGCAGCACCAGCTCACCCAGGTGCACTGGTTCCCCCGCCGCTGCCAACACGCGGCGCAGCATCGGCACACTGGCCTGGCTGTCGCTCAGATCAAGCAGCACCGCCACAAATTCGTCCCCGCCAATGCGCGCCAGCGTGTCGCCTTCGCGCAGCGCCTGCTTCATGCGCGCAGCCACCGTCATCAGCAGCAAGTCGCCGGCTTCATGGCCATGGCGGTCGTTGATGGCCTTGAAACCGTCCAGGTCCAAGTAGGCCACGGCCAGCCGCTGACTACGGCGCTGCGCCCCGGCCATGGCCTGTTGCAGGCGGTCGGCCAGCAGCACACGGTTGGGCAGGTTGGTCAAGGCGTCAAAATGGGCAATGTGCTCAAGCTCGTGCTGGTGCGACTTTTGTGCCGTGATGTCCGAAAACAGCGACACGTAATGTTGCAACTGGTTGTGCTCGTCGCACACGGCGCTGATGGTCAGCATCACGGGGTAGACCTCGCCGTCCTTGCGCTCGCACCACGCTTCACCGTACCAGTGGCCCTTGGAAGCCAGCTCGGCGCGCATGGCCGCGTGAAACGCGCGGCCGTGGCGCTTTGAATACAAGAAATACGGATCCAGTCCCAGCACGTCGTCGCGGCTGAAGCCGCTGATGCGACTGAACGCTTCGTTGACCTCCAGAATGATCCCGGCGGCATCGGTGATCACAATGCCTTCGCGCGCGTGGCTGTAGACGCTGGCCGCCAGCTGGAGTTGGGCGATGGCACGTTTGCGCTCGGTCACATCACGAAAAGCGGCGCGAATCGCCGGTTGCCCGTCATAAAGAATCACGCGTCCCTGGCTCTCGACGTCGATCACGCTGCCGTCGAGCCTCAAAAACTTCAGATCGATCAAGGGCGCGACGCCCCCGACTGCGGTGCCGTGTTTGATACGCGCCAGCACAGTCGGGCGGAAATCCGGGTGGACCAGATCGAGTACCGATTTGTCCAGCAGTTCTTGCGCCGAGCTGGCGCCCAACAGCTCGATGGCGGCCGGGTTGACGTATAGCATCTTGCCATCGCGGTGTACTGCAATCGCCGAGGGCGATTCTTCAATTAGGGTGCGAAAGCGCTCTTCGCTCTCGCTGATTTTGGCCTGCGCAAGTTTGCGCTCGGTGATGTCCTCCAGCACGCCGACTACACCCAGGTCGGTCCCCTCGCTGTCAAAGAAACGTCGGCCTGTCAGGTGACCCCAGAATTCGGTGTGATCGGGTCGCCAGTAAAGTCGCTCAACGTCGGTGGAGGGGACGGCACTGGCAAACAACTGCAGCATCAATTGACGCCCAATTTCGCGCTCCGACGGGTGGATAAGATTGACGTATTCACTGCCCAGCAATTGCTCAATCGTCGTGCCGAACATCTCGGCCATGCGCTGGTTGACACGGGTGAATCGACCGGTCAAATCAACCAGGAAGATCGCTACGCTGGAGTTGTCGAGAATTTGCGCCAGCAAGATATCGCGTTCGCGCAAGCGCTCCAGCAGGTGGTTGAAGCCGCCAATCAGCTGGCCAATTTCGTCCTGCCGGCTGACGGGCAAGGCGTTCGGGAAGTGCCCGCCGACAGCCAGGCTGGCCAGGGTTTCGCTGGCGACCAGCAGGGGCGCGAGTTGGCGCCGCAGCATCCACCAGGTCAGGCCACCCGCCACCAGGGTCAGCAGCAGCGCAGCCAGAAGCATGCGCTGTTGTAGCGCGCGGATCGGGGCGAAGGCTTCAAGGGTGGGCAGATTGGCGGCGACATACCAATCGGCGCTGGCAAGGCCTTTGGCCGAAGCCAGCCTTTCAACGTTCAAACTGTCGGTGAAAACGCCGGAGCCCTCATAGCCCTGCATGAATCGGTCAATCAAGGGCGTGACGCCCGATGCGGGCAAAGCATCGGTCACGCGTTGATTGCCGGTGCTGGTGAGCACCATGCGCGAGGGTCGCGAGACCAGCAGGTAGCTGCCGGTCTTGCCGTAATGGCTGTCTTTGATCTGGTGGAGAAAGTTGGGCAGCGCCAGGTTGATCGTGCCGCTCAAGGCGCCGATCACGATGCCCTTGGGGTTGTGGATGGGTGCCGCGATGACGAATACTGGCGCTTGCAGCGTTGGCCCCATCACCGGCTGCCCCACGGTTGCTTGGCCTTGCTTGAGCGCCACGCTGATGGCGTCCACCGCTGCGCCACTGGTGCCCCCCTGGTCTGCTGCGAACGCAGTCGAAGCCCGTGCCGGGCCATCGATCGGGGTCACGAAGACGCCTGCGTTGAATAAATTCTGGAAAGTGGATCGGGCTTGCAAAAAGCGCTGAAAGGCGGGCGCATCGGCCAGCATGGCCGGGTCAATTTGTTGGGCCAGGTCTTCAAGCGCATGCACGCGGCTGCTTAATTCGTCATCAATCTCTGTGGCCAGGGCAGCCACGCTGGAGAACTGCTGCTCACCCATCAGGCTTTGTATGTCCTGGCGCAGCATCCGGCTGGTGTAGAACGCCAGCAGCCAGATGCTCAGCACAAAAATTCCCAACGTGAAAAGGGTCACCCGGGTCTTGAGCGAGCGCGAGTGAAGCAGGTTCATGGTGATTGGGATTTGCGACGAGGAGGATTGTCTTGACGTGAGGTGCTTGGCAATTGGTGCCTTGCATTGTGCACTGAAAAAAATCAAGAAAATAGGGCTGGAGCAGTCATTAATAAGGCGCAATACCCATGCTGGACAAGGCGTGAACCAAAAACTGTTTGCCCTGAAATTGCACCGTTTTTACGCTTGGTTTGGACGCTTTTCTCCCTGCGCCAGCGCATTTTTTGGAATATGAGCGAGGTGATTGATCGCCATCGGTTGTTCAATAAATTAATAAACAATTGGCCTTTAGCCCGCGTTCTATATGGGTGTGTAGCTATTAATTTTGAATAGATCACGCCGCTGCAAACTGCACCCGGTTGCGACCGGCCGCTTTGGCCTGGTACATGGCGGCATCGGCTCCTTGGAGAATTTCGGCCTGGCTCTTCTGGGTGCCGTTAAAAACCAGCACGCCAATGCTGGCGCTACAGTGGTGCTCGAGGCGGGTATCGGACTGACCTGCGTGCTTGCTGCACAGCACATAGGGCGCGGCCAGGCTGATGCGGAGTTTTTCGGCCACGCTGAGCGCCTGCGCGTCGGAACGGCTTTTGTCCAGGTCGAGTTGGTTGAGCAGCACGACAAATTCGTCGCCACCGATACGCGCCACGCTGTCGATCTGGCGCACGCCGGCTTTCAGCCGCCGGGCCACCTCGATCAGCAGCAAATCGCCCATTTCATGGCCCTGCGTGTCATTCAGTGGCTTGAAGTTGTCCAGGTCGAGAAACATCAGCGCGCCCCAATGACCACTGCGCTGGCTGGTGGCCATGGCCTGGTGCAGGCGGTCTTCGAGCAGGCGCCGGTTGGGTAGGCCGGTGAGGGCGTCGGTCGTGGCCAGTTGCTCCAGTTGTTCATTGGCCAGCCTCAAAGCCTGGGTGCGCTGCTGGACTTTGACTTCAAGCGACTGATTTAACTCGCGTAGCTCGCGGTTGCGCTGATTGATCTGCTGAAAAAGGCCGTTGAGCGCCAGTAGCAATGGCTCTGTGGCGCTCTCCTGCTCTTCCTGGTCGGCCAGATAGGCCTGCTGTGCGCTCTGACCCGCGGCCATGACCGACATTTGCCGGGCCATGGACTGATCAGTACCCAGGATATGGTAGGCCAGCCAGTAGGTAAGAAATTTGAGAATGTGCTCGGTCTTGGTTTGCCCTTGCTCCAGCCCTGCTTTCATCAACGTGACCTCTTGCAAAAAGTCAGCGTGAAAGTGTTTGTGCTGTTCAATATGGCGCGGGTCGAGCCCGGCCTGCGTCATCAATATCTCTTCTTCGTCAAAATGGTAACCGGCGTAGGCTGTGAGCTGTTGCAGCACCGCCGCCATTTCTTCGCCGGTGACGCGTTCGCCGGCCGTCAGCAATTGGCCATAGTGATTGATCAAATCGACCAGGATGCGGTGTTGCTCATCTACCGTGGGCAGCCCGGTTTCGAAACACTTGCCCCAGTTGAATGACGCCATATGATTTACCTGCAAGTTGTACCGAATTGAGTGATAGGCGGCTTGCCGCCCTTGCCACACCTGGGAGTGATGCCACCAAATTATGCCCGGCTTGTGAATTGCGCTGCCAAGGTGAGCAACGGGGTCGGCGCAGCCAATTTATAGAAGATCTGCCTCTAGCCCTTATGTTTGATAGGTCAACAGCTATCAATAATAGAGCGAACGAGCCAATTGTCCAGCCGTCAAGGGCAGCGCCTGGGGCCACTGGTCAGCCGCCAAGCCATGCTGGTACACCGCTTGCCACGCTGCGTCAAACGCATCCAGGCCAGCGGCCAGGCGCGCGCCGATCAGTCCTGCCAATACATCGCCGGTGCCGGCTGTGGCCAGGCGGGCATTGCCGGTGGGGTTGATGACCGGCGTTTGGCCCGGAGCGGCGATGACGCTGCCCGAGCCTTTGAGCACCACGGTGCAGGCAAAGCGCTCGGCCAGTTGCACGCAAGCGCCGAGGCGGTCCGCCTGGATGTGGGCGACGTGGCTACCGAGCAGGCGCGCGGCTTCAAGCGGGTGCGGCGTCAGCACCGTGCCCGCGCCGCGCTGGCTGCGCGCGCGCAGCAAGGTTTGCAGTGCTCTGTCACCCGCTATTGCATTAATAGCATCTGCATCAATAACGACGGGGGCTGGGGTCGATAAAACCTTAGGAATTTGGGTGCGCACGGCGTCGCCACCACCGCAGCCGCACACCACGGTCATGGTGGACAAGTCAAGTTCAGCCACCGGACGCAACATCAGCTCGGGTTGACTGACGTCCACACTCAGCGAGCCACCGTCAAGCAGGCCGACAAACACCCGCCCGGCGCCAGCGTGCAGCGCGCTTGAGGCCGCCAGCAGGGCCGCGCCGCTCATGCCTGCGGCCCCGCCAATGACGGCGACATCGCCGTAGCTGCCTTTGTGCGAGGCATGCAGGCGCAGGGCAGTGGGCGGTGCGCCGGCCAGCCAGGCTGTGGGCTCCATCGCTGCTTGACTGGTTGATGGGTCTTGAGTGATGTCCAGGTCAGCCAGCCAAACGCTGCCCGCAGCGTCGCGCCCCTGCGCGGTAAACAGGCCGGGTTTGAGCGTGAGCAGGCTCAGGCTGTGGGTGGCCCGCACGCTGAGCTGTGTCAAGGCGCCCGTGTCGGCGTGCAGGCCGGTTGGCAAGTCCACGGCCAGCACGGGCGCCGGGCCCGCGTTCATCTGGGCAATCCAGTCGGCCATGCGCCCTGTGGGCTCGCGCAACTGGCTGCCGATACCCAGCAAGGCATCGATGCAGAAATCAAAATCGTTGGGCGGCGTCTGCGCCAAGCTCACGCCCGCGTTAAGCGCGCGCTGGTACGAGGCGGCGGCATCGGGTGGCGCTTGGTTTGCGCTACCCAACCAGGTTACGACCGGCTGCTTGCCCCAGCGTTGCAAATGCAGGGCCGCTTCCAGGCCGTCGCCGCCGTTGTTGCCGGGGCCGCAGGCGATCCAAATGCGCCGCGCGTGCGGCGCCAGGGCCAGCGCCAGTTGGGCCACGGCCAGACCAGCGCGCTGCATCAGGGTGTGCGCGGGCAGGGCGTCTTGTGCTGCCTGCTCGATGGTGCGCGTGGCTTGCACGCTGTACAAGGCGTGGCGGGATGCGAAGTCAATTTTTTGCATCGGATTCAAAACTCGTAAGTCTCACCCTCACGCGCCAAGCTGATTTTGGGGTCACCGGCTTGGGGTGGGTTATCCAGCAGCGCCTGGCGCAGAGCAGCTTCCAGCGCGTCGTCGCTGCGGGTGGGTTCGTGGTGGGTGCAAAACAGCATTCTTGCGCCCGCCGCCCTGGCGTAGGCGATGCTGGAGTCGAAAGTGCCGTGGCCCCAGCCTTTTTTGGCCGGGTATTCCGCTTGCGTGTAGGACGTGTCGGCAATCAACACGTCCACGCCCTGCATGGCGCGCAGGATGCTGCGCGCTTTTTCATCCATGAAGCCCTGGTACTCGCCGTAGCTCTCGTCGCCCGGTTCGTAGATGTTGAGCGGCGGCTCGTGGTCGCCGGTGAAAAAGACCGACTTGCCGTTAGCTTCAATGCGGTAGCCGAAGTCAATCACCGGGTGATTCATCAGAAACGGCGTGACCGTGGCAGAACCGATCTGGATAGGCTGCTCGGGCTTGAGAGTGACGTATTCCATGCGCGCTTTCATTTCGGCCTCGCGCACCGGGAAGTAGCTGTACTGCAGTTGCACCGCCATGACCTGCTCCACGCCCTTGCCCGAGACCGGGTCAAAGGCGCCATGCAGGCGCAAGGTGTTGCCGGGGATGAAGTTGGGGATGAAAAACGGCAGGCCCTGGATATGGTCCCAGTGCGAGTGGGTAATGAACACGTTGGCCGTGACGGGCAATTCGGCTAAGAGCGTCTGTGACAGCGGAAATATGCCGGTGCCCGCGTCCAGGATGATCAGCTCGTTGTTGTCGGTTCGAATCTCGATGCAGGTGGTGTTGCCCCCATAGCGCACGGTGCTCGGGCCGGGCGACGCAATCGAGCCGCGCACACCCCAAAATCTGACTTTCATGCCCTGACCTCACACTTTTGAAAATATTTTGGCTTCTTCCAGCAGGGGTGCCAGGTCGCCCAAGGAGACAATCAGTTCGTCCAGCGTGCCACCGAGGCGCTGCGCGATCGCCGGTGGCAGTTCCTCAACAAAGCAATTGCCGGCAAAACCAAATTCGAGCTTCTTGCTGATCTGGTTGGCGGCAAAGACGCAGGCGATCATCGGTGTGTCTTTGACCTCTGGGCCATACTGGCAGCGGATGGTTTCCACCAGGTCGGCCGGGAAACGCCACTTTTCAACCAGCATGGCGCCGACAACTGCATGGTCTGCGCCTATGAGCTCGCGCAGCGCCAAGTGCAGCGAACTCTCATTCCATTGGCTGGTCTCCAAAGCCTTGCGAAATTCAACCGGCATGAACTGCGCAAACACCACCTTGCCAAAATCGTGCAGCAGGCCGGCAATGAAGCAGTCCATCGGGTCGGCATCGTCCACACGCAAGGCCAGTTGCTTGGCAATCGCCGCCGTCGACAGCGAGTGAATCAGGTATTGCGCGCCGTCAAAACCAGCGGCATTGCTGGCGGGCAACATGCCGATGGCCGCAATGCTCAGCGCCAGGTTCTTGATGGTGTTAAAGCCCAGGTAAACCACCGCATGGTTGATCGAGGTGATCTGCTTGGGCAGACTGTAATAGGCCGAGTTGACGACGCGCAGCACCTTGACGGTGACCACCGGGTCTTTGTCGATGACCTGCACCAGGTCTTTGGGCGAGCAGTTGACGTCGCGCGTGAGCTCCAGGATTTTTTGCACGCTTTTCGGAAAGGCGGGCATGCCGTCGACAGCGGCGGCCAGTTTTAGAGAGAGTTCAGGGCTCATGCGGGGATTTTCCGTGACCGGGTAGGGTGTCAATGTAGCAGGCCCGGCGTTGTGACTCTAACGACTCGGGCGTTCGATGCCCAGTCCAGGGAGGTCCATCTCAGGCGCTTGGCCTGCGATCAGGTCGGCCATAAGCCGGGCCGAGCCGCAACTGTGGGCCCAGCCGCTGTTTCCGTGGCCCAGGTTAAGCCACAGACCTGGAAGGCCGCTGGCACCTATCACGGGCAGGCCGTCGGCCAGCATCGGGCGTGCGCCTTGCCACTCCTGCACGCCGCTGGAGAGCTTGGCCGCGCCAGGGAACCAGTCGTGCAAGGCCCGGTACAGCGTCTGCAGCGCGTCGGCGCGCTTGTGGCTAGCCACACCGCCCAGTTCAGACAGGCCCGACACGCGCACCCGGTTGCCCAGGCGCGTGATCGCCACCTGGTGGCGCTGATCGACCACGCCACTGCGCGGCGCATTGAGCGGCTCGCGAATCTGGGCGCTGATCGAGTAGCCCTGCACGCTCGCTAGTCTCAATTTAACGCCAAGGGGCGCAAGCAGGCGCGCTGAATCCGCACCAGCGCAGATCACGGCAGCGTCAAAGGGGTAGGCCTTCGCGTCGCCGACGACCCTGAGCGTGACACCGCTGGCGTTGTTAAGCTGCGTCACTTCGGTGTTGAATGCGAATTCAACGCCACGGCGCAGGCACTCGTTTTTGAGCAGCAAGGCAAACTGACGGCAGTTGGCAACTTCCGCGCCCGGCAATTCAATGGCGCCAAACAGCGGTGTATCCGGGCTCAGGGCGGGCTCTTTCTTGCGGGCATCGAGCGCGCTGAGTTCATTGAACTCCCGGCCCGCCGCACGCAGTTGTTGCAGGCTCGCCTGGAGACCCTTGCTGTCCTGCTCGGTGCGCAGCAGCAGCAGCAGGCCTTCAGCGCGTTCGTAGTCCAGTTTTAACTCTGCCGTGAGCTGTTGCAGACGTTCCAAGCTGTAGCTGGCTAGGCGCTGCAATTGTTGCCGATGGCCCGGTTGGCGCTCAAAGCGGCGCGCACGCTGCCATTTCCAGAACCAGGCCAGCTCGTGAGCGGCGATTGGCCAACGCAGCCGGATGGGCTTGGGGCGGTTGAAAAAATGGCGGGTCTCCCGACTCGGCATGTCCGGGGCGATGATGCCACCAGTGGCAAAACTGGCTTCTTCGGCCACGGCACCGCGACGCTCGAGCACCATGACCTCGTGCCCGTCACGGCTGAGCTCGTAGGCCGTGGTGACGCCGATGATGCCCGCGCCAATAACTGCAATCTTCATGAATCCCTTTTACTTTTAAGCCAAATCAGGCTCTAGCCCACGTGGTATATGCCTATACAGCTATTGTATTTGCAGTATTTTTTCGATCTGGGTGGCGATGTTGAGCACGCTGTCGTCGCGCAGCGCACCGGCCCACACCATCAAGCCTACCGGCAACTCGTTGGGGCCCTGGCAGGGCAGAGACAGCGCGCAGCCATCCAGCATGTTGACCACGCTCGGGTTGCGCAGCAGCAGGGCGTTGACGCGAAAAAATGCCGCGTCATGCTCTGCGCCCGGTGCCATTTCCGAAATCGGTGGGGCCACGATGGGCACGGTGGGCGACAGCACGGCGTCAAAGCCGTGCAGGGCGGCTGTCATCTGGCTGATCCAGCCTTCCCGCGCGTGCTGCAGGGTGATGTAGTCACAGGCGCTCATGCTGGCGCCACGCCGGATACGGCTCGCCACGCGCGGGTCGTAGGCATCGCCCTTTTGTTCGAGCAAGGCGCGATGCCAAGCGTAGCTCTCGGCTGCCGCGAGGCTGCCAGCGGCCTGCATGGGCTGTAGTTGGTTGAGTTCGGTTAAAGCAATTTCTTCAATCCGGGCGCCGGCCCGGCGCAGGGTCGCCAAAGTGCGTTGCCAGGCGGCTGATACGGTCGTGTCAAGGTCGTCCTGCATCAGGGTGCTGGCGACTGCCAGACGGTACGCACCCAAGGGCGCTGCGCTGCGCGTGACCTCGCGCTGGGCCAGCAGTTCGTGCGCAAGAACAGCGTCGCGCACACTGCGGGTCAGGGCGCAAACCGTATCGAGCGTGGAGGACAAGGGCAGGGCCCCCTGGGTTGGCACCAGGCGGGCGGTGCTCTTGAAGCCCACGATGCCGCACAATGCGGCCGGGATGCGGATCGAGCCGCCGGTGTCGGTGCCCAGGCCGATGAAGGCCGCGCCGCTGGCCACTGACACGGCTGCGCCCGACGAGGAGCCGCCAGGAATGAGGGGCACGTCGATGCTGTGCGGGTTCACAGGTGTGGCGAAGTGCGGGTTGGTACCCACACCCGAGAATGCAAATTCCACCATGTGGGTGCGTCCGATGAAAGCGGCGCCGGCGCGGCGCAAGCGCGCAACGGCCGGGCTGTCATGCAGGGCGGGCGGTGAGTCCTGCAGGACGACCGAGCCGGCACCGGTGCATTGTCCAGCCACATCAAAAAGGTCTTTGACCGAAACCGCCAGGCCCGCCAGCGGCGTGTGTTCAATGTCCGCCGTGCTGGCGACAGTGCGCGCCTCGTCAAAGGTGGTTTGCAGGAAGGCATGCTGGCAGGCGGTGGATTGCGCGGCGTCAATGGCGCGCTCAATCTCGCTGCTGACCAGGATGGGGCTGCTGCGCAAGCGCTGGCGGGTGGCGTGGAGGTCTGAGAGCATGGAAAGGGCAGGCTATAATCGTCGGGCTTTGCTGGGTGGCCGTTTGTGGCTATTTGGTGAGCAAATCAGCAAACCAGTTTCATCAAGGTGTTGCAACTCTCGCTGGCGCCGCTAAAAGCGTCTTCAAAAGTAGCAAAAACGAACTGGATTTTAGACCTAACCTTTGGAAATTATTATGGCAATTACCATGCGCGAAATGCTGGAAGCCGGTGTCCATTTTGGCCACCAAACCCGCTTCTGGAACCCCAAAATGGCCCCGTTCATCTTCGGCCATCGCAACAAGATTCACATTATCAACCTGGAAAAATCGCTGCCGATGTTCCAGGAGGCTGCCAAGTTTGCCAGCCAGGTTTCCGCCCGCCGCGGCACCGTGTTGATGGTCGGTACCAAGCGCCAGGCGCGTGAAACCGTCGCCCTGGAAGCCCAGCGTGCCGGCGTGCCTTATGTTGACCAGCGTTGGCTCGGCGGCATGTTGACCAATTTCAAGACGGTCAAGACCTCCATCAAACGTCTCAAAGACATGAAGATCCAGCAAGAAGCCGGTCTGGACAGCTTGAGCAAGAAAGAACAACTGATGTTCGCCCGCGAACTGGCCAAGCTGGAACGCGACATTGGCGGCATTCAGGATATGACGACCTTGCCGGACGCCATTTTTGTGATTGACGTCGGTTTTCACAAAATTGCGATCGCCGAAGCCAAAAAGCTTGGTATCCCCCTGATTGCCGTGGTCGATACCAACCATTCGCCCGAAGGCATTCAATACATCATTCCGGGTAACGATGACTCCTCCAAAGCGGTCATTCTGTATGCACGCGGCATTGCCGATGCGATCATTGAAGGCCGCTCCAACGCGGTTGACGATGTGGTCAAGGCTGTGGTTGCCTCTGAGAGCACGGATGAATTTGTTGAAGTGAACGAAGCAGCTGCCTGAGTGGTCTGCCGCCCTTGAAAAGGGGGCTCGTGGGCCCCTTTTTTGGGTCCTCTTTTAAATAATTGACTTGATGACGGAGAAAAAAATGGTTGCAATTACCGCAAGCATGGTGGCTGAACTGCGCGGCAAAACGGACGCGCCCATGATGGAATGCAAACGTGCCTTGACCGAGGCGCAAGGCGACATGGTCAAGGCCGAGGAACTGCTGCGCGTCAAGCTGGGCAGCAAAGCCGGCAAGGCCGCCGGTCGCATCACCGCCGAAGGCGTGATCACCAGCCACATGGACGCTGACGTGGGCGCTTTGCTCGAAGTCAATTGCGAAACTGACTTTGTCACCAAAAACGACAGCTTTCTGGCCTTGGCCAATACGGCTGCGCAACTGATTGCGCAGCACAATCCTGCTGATTTGGCTGCGCTGGGTGCATTGCCCTACACGCAGGATGGATTTGGCCCAACACTGGAAGACGTGCGCAAGGGCCTGATCGGCAAGATCGGCGAGAACATGAGCTTTCGCCGCTTCAAGCGCTTCGCCTCCGGCGCCAAGCTGGCTTCGTATTTGCACGGTACCCGTATTGGCGTGGTGGTCGAGTATGAAGGCGACGCCACTGCAGCCAAGGACGTTGCCATGCACATCGCCGCGATGAAGCCCGTGGCTTTGTCCGCTGCTGATGTGCCTGCTGAATTGGTCGCCAGGGAGCGCTCCGTGGCCGCTGCCAAAGCCGCCGAAGATGCGTCGGTGGCCACTGCGGCCGGCAAGCCGGTTCAGTCAGACGAGATTGTGGCCAAGCGCATCGAAGGCGGTGTTCAGAAATACCTCAAGGAAGTGTCACTGTTCAACCAGTCATTCGTGAAGAACGACAAACAGACAGTGGAGCAGATGCTCAAGGCTGCGGATACCACCGTCAAGGCGTTCACGCTGTACGTGGTGGGCGAAGGCATTGAGAAAAAGGTCGAAGACTTTGCCGCTGAAGTGGCGGCCCAGATGGCAGCGGCCAAACAGGCCAGCTGATTATCCAGGCGCCTGCAGTAAGCAGGTGCTTGGCAATCCCGGGATCAGATCGAAATCATCGGTTTGAAACCGGATTTATCCCGCTTAACCGTCCATCACACCAGGAGTTCATCATGGCCCTTGCCAAACCAGCCCATAAGCGCATTTTGCTCAAGCTGTCAGGCGAAGCCCTGATGGGCGATGACCAATTTGGCATTAACCGTGACACGATTGTGCGCATGGTCGATGAAATTGCCGAGGTCACACGCCTGGGGGTGGAGGTGGCGGTGGTCATTGGCGGGGGCAACATCTTTCGCGGCGTGGCGGGCGGCTCGGTCGGCATGGACCGGGCCACGGCCGATTACATGGGCATGTTGGCCACGGTCATGAACGCCCTGGCCTTGGGCGATACCATGAACAAGGCCGGGTTGACGGCGCGCGTCATGTCGGCAATTGCAATTGAACAGGTGGTGGAGCCCTATGTGCGCCCCAAGGCGCTGCAGTACCTGGAAGAAGGCAAAGTGGTCATTTTTGCCGCCGGTACCGGCAACCCGTTTTTCACCACCGACACCGCAGCGGCGCTGCGCGGCGCTGAAATCGGTGCCGAGGTGGTGCTCAAGGCGACCAAGGTCGATGGCGTTTACACCGCCGATCCGAAACTGGACCCGAAGGCCACCCGTTACAGCAAAATATCTTTCGATGACGCCATGTCGCAAAACCTGGGCATCATGGACGCTACGGCCTTTGCCCTGTGCCGCGATCAGAAGTTGCCGATCAAGGTGTTTTCGATACTGAAGCACGGTGCCCTCAAGCGTGTGGTGATGGGCCAGGATGAGGGCACGCTGGTTTATGCCTGAGCGTGTCAAAATCGCACTTCTTAAAAAATACGCTTTGAACAGTTGAGCGAGGAAATAACATGACGATTGCCGCGATAAAAACAACCGTGGAAGGCAAGATGGACCAGTCCATTGAAGCGTTCAAGCACAACCTGACCAAGATTCGGACTGGTCGCGCCAACCCTGCGTTGCTGGACTCCGTGCACGTTGACTATTACGGCGCCATGCTGCCGATCAGCCAAGTGGCCAATGTGTCCTTGTTAGACGCCCGCACCATCAGTGTGCAGCCGTGGGAAAAGGGCATGGGCGCAAAAATAGAAAAAGCCATTCGTGACAGCGACCTGGGACTCAATCCATCGTCCATGGGCGACCTGATCCGCGTCCCCATGCCCGCCATGTCGGAAGAGCGGCGCAAGGAACTCACCAAAGTGGTCCGCAGTGAAGGTGAAGGCGCCAAGATTGCCGTGCGCAATTTGCGCCGCGATGCCAATGAATCAATCAAAAAAGCTGTCAAAGACAAGCTGGCCTCTGAAGATGAGCAAAAACGCTGCGAGACCGACATTCAAAAGGTCACGGATCGGCACATCATCGTGATCGACCAACTGGTGGCTGCTAAAGAGCAAGACCTCATGGCGGTTTGATTGACGACAAGCTTTGCGCACTTTTTTGGCGTCACTCTGCAAACGGGTTTGTGTTAGGGCCTGTCCATGAATAAGCTGTGCATTTGTGGCCAGGTCCTTAGCGACCGTTTTGCCTGTTAGGGCATGAGAGCAACTGAATGTTGAAGCAACGTGTCATCACCGCCTTGATCATGCTGCTGATCTTGTTGCCGGCCATGTTCTACCGTTCGCCAGAGCCTTTTTGCGCCATCGCACTGGTGCTGATTGCTGCCGGTGCCTGGGAGTGGGCCCGCCTGAACGGCTACGGCCCATCGGCCTCGCTGGCTGTGGGAGCGGTCTGCGCCTTGCTGTGTGCTGCCGCTTGGTGGTCCGGTTGGCTGGATCGATCGTTGGCCGGGCTTTGGCTGGTTGCTGGTGCGGTCTGGGTGCTGGCTGGCGCCTGGGTCTTGCGCCGCGGGGTGTCGGCCTGGTCGGCTCATCCACGCACGCTGCGCCTGCTCGCGGGCCTGCTGGCGCTCTGCCTGGCCTGGCTGGCCGTGGCCCAGGCCCGGGTGATTGGCGTTAATTTTTTGCTGTCTATTTTGGTGCTGGTGTGGGTGGCAGACATTGGTGCCTATTTTGCCGGCCGCACCTTCGGCGGTCGCTTTAGCCGCAGCAAACTGGCCCCCAGCATCAGCCCCGGTAAAAGCTGGGAAGGTGTATGGGGCGGCATGGCGGGTGTCATTGTGTTGGCCTTTGCATGGCGTTGGTTGGATAGCGCCTGGGCAAGTACCGTACCGAGTTTTTATACCCACTTGGGCCAACACGGCGGTTGGTTGCTGCTGATTGTTGCCGTATTTTTGGCGGCGATGAGCGTGGTGGGTGACTTGTTTGAGTCGCTGGTGAAGCGCAGTGCAAGCGTGAAAGACAGCAGTGGCTTGCTGCCGGGGCATGGCGGCGTCCTCGATCGTGTGGATGCTTTGCTGCCGACCTTGCCACTGGCGATGATGCTTTACTCGGTGTCACAAATCTGATGAATGGCGTGACGAGCATGGTTAAACAGCGGGTCGCTATTTTGGGCTCAACCGGTTCCATAGGGGTCAGCACGCTCGAAGTGATTGCGCGCCATCCCGACCGGTTCGAGGTGTTCGCCCTGAGCGCGTCGACGCAGAGCGAATTGTTGCTCAAGCAGTGTGTGCAGTTCAAGCCGGTGTTTGCCGTCATGGTCAGTGAGCCCCATGGCCGCGCGCTGGAGAGCCAATGTCGCGAACTGGGCTTGAAGACGCGGATTCTTTGGGGCGCATCTAACTTGACCATGATTGCCGCGCACGAGCTGGTGGATGCGGTTATGGCAGCGATCGTGGGCGCGGCGGGCCTGGCCTCCTGCTTGGCAGCGGCTCAGGCCGGCAAGCGTTTGCTACTGGCCAACAAGGAAGCTTTGGTGGTGGGCGGCGATTTTTTTATGCAGGCGGTCAGCCAGGGTGGGGCCAAGCTGCTGCCGATTGACAGCGAACATTCGGCTATCTTTCAGTCCTTGCCCGATGATTCAGCGCTTTGGGCGAGCCAGATTGACAAGATCATACTCACGGCCTCTGGTGGGCCGTTCCGAGAGCGCGCGCCCGACACACTACGCGACGTGACGCCGGAGCAGGCTTGCGCCCACCCCAATTGGGTGATGGGGCGCAAGATATCGGTCGATTCGGCCACCATGATGAACAAGGCGCTGGAAGTTATTGAGGCGCGCTTCTTGTTTGGTGTCACGCCGGAACAGATTGAGGTCGTGATTCACCCGCAGAGCGTTATTCATTCCATGGTGCAGTACAAAGACCATTCTGTGCTCGCCCAACTCGGTACGCCCGACATGAAGGTGCCGATTGCCTATGGCCTGGCCTGGCCTGATCGGATGCTCTCGGGTGCTGGCGCGCTGGACTTTCGGGCGATGGCCGATATGACCTTCGAGTCGCTCGACTCGAACGGTCATGAACAACGATTTCCTGGCTTGCGGCTGGCGTGGTCCGTCTTGCGCGCGCCGTGCGGCACCACCGCCGTGCTGAATGCCGCAAATGAAGTGGCGGTGGCTGCGTTTCTAGGCCGACAGATACGGTTTGACCAAATTCATGTGGTTAATCTGGCCACGCTCGAATCTGTTTTACCAGTCAGCCCGCATTCACTCGATGATCTGCTGGCGCTCGATGACCTATCGCGCGCAGCCGCGCAAGACGCAGTGCGTCGTGTCGGCCTGTAGTTGCTCGACCTTCAAAAAAAATGCTAACCCTTGCCGCCTTTGTCATTGCACTCGGACTGTTGATCGCCATTCATGAGTATGGCCACTACCGCGTGGCTGTGGCCTGCGGCGTCAAGGTGCTGCGCTTCTCCATTGGTTTTGGCAAAACACTGTATCGCTGGCAGCCCAAGGGTTCCTCGACCGAATTTACTATTTGCGCTTTTCCGGTGGGTGGCTACGTCAAGATGCTCGACGAGCGGGAGTCACCGGTACCTGAGAGTGAGCGGCATCTCGCATTCAACAACCAACGCTTGCGATCGCGCGTGCTGATCGTGGCGGCGGGCCCATTTGCCAACTTGCTGCTGGCGGCCTTGTTGTACGCGCTGGTGAATTGGAGCGGTGTGGACTATCCGGCCGCCATTCTGGCCAGCCCAGAGGCGGGCTCGGTTGCGCAACAAGCGGGTTTGGTCGGTGGCGAGCGGGTGCAGCGCGCCGGCTTTTCCGACGAAGAACTGCAAAGCGTGGCCTCATTTGAAGACCTGCGCTGGCTCTTGACCCGGGGGGCGCTGGAAGGGCAGGACGTGCGTCTGGAGCTGACGATGCCGGGCCGCGCCAACACGAGCGACGTGCTTTTGAGGCTCGCCAGCATGGATGCCAGCGAGGCCAATGCTGATTTGTTCTACAAGATTGGGGTCGTGGGCCCGTACACCCGGCCTGTCATTGGCGAGCTCATGGCGGGCTCTGCTGCCGATAAGGCTGGCTTGCGTGATGGCGATCTGGTGCGTCAAATTGGTTCCGTGCCGGTTCTGGACGGCCAGCAGTTGCGCCAGTTGATTCGCGCTTCGGTGGTGAACGGTAAGGCCGTGCCGGCTGTGTGGAAAATAGACCGGGCCGGGGCAGAACTTGAAATCATGGTTACGCCCGAGCTTCGACAGGATGGTGAATTGCTGGTGGGGCGGATCGGCGCCTACGTGGGTTCGATACCCGAATTGGTAACGGTACGCTATGGCCCTGTTGAGGGCCTGTGGCGCGGCGTGACGCGCACCTGGGATGTCTCGCTCCTGACGCTCAGAATGATGGGCAAAATGTTGATTGGTGAGGCATCGGTCAAAAATCTGAGCGGTCCGTTGACGATTGCGGATTTTGCCGGCAAATCCGCTGCGATGGGTTTGACGCAGTACTTGTTGTTTCTGGCGCTGATCAGTGTAAGCCTGGGCGTTTTGAACTTGCTGCCACTGCCGGTTTTGGACGGTGGACACCTGATGTATTATCTTTGGGAAGGTGTGACCGGCAAGCCGGTCTCGGATGCCTGGATGGAGACCTTGCAACGCGGTGGCGTTGCGATCCTTTTCCTCTTGATGTCGATAGCTCTTTTCAACGATATCACCCGCTTATTTGGCTAAATGTCCGGTGCAGACACACATCGCCGGCTTGTTTTTTTTATACTCAAAATGCAATTTAATCGCTTTGCCCTGCACTCCGTATCGGCGGTCGCTTCTCTGGTTTTTATGGCCGGTTCGGCTTGGGCAGTCAATCCATTCACGGTGCGCGACATTCGCATTGAAGGTTTGCAGCGCATCGAACCGGGCACGGTTTTTGTGTCGCTTCCGGTTCGGGTCGGCGACGTCTACAACGACGAAGTTGGCTCTTCCGCGATTCGCACGCTGTTTGCGCTGGGCTTATTCAAGGATGTGCGCATTGAGGTCAGCGGTGATGTACTGGTGATTGTGGTGGAGGAGCGCCCGACGATCGCCGAGGTTGATTTTGTCGGTACCAAGGAGTTTGACAAAGACGTCCTCAAAAAAGCCTTGCGCGACGTCGGTCTGGCCGATGGCCGCCCGTTTGACAAGGCGCAGCTCGATCGCGCTGAGCAGGAGCTCAAGCGCCAGTACATCAACCGCAGCTTGTACGCGGCGGATGTGGTGACCACTGTGACGCCGATTGACCGCAATCGGGTCAACCTGACATTCACGGTGACCGAGGGTGAGCCGGCCAAAATCAGTGAAATCCGGATCGTTGGCAACCAAGTCTTCAACGAGTCAACCTTGCGTGGCCTGTTTGACCTGGACACGGGGGGCTGGCTCAGCTGGTACACCAAGGCGGATCGCTATTCACGCGCCAAGCTCAATGCCGATATTGAGACACTGCGTTCGTATTACCTAACGCGGGGCTATCTGGAGTTCAAGGTGGACTCGACGCAGGTGGCCATCTTGCCGAACAAGACGGATATTTCCATCACCATCAACATTTCTGAGGGCGAGCGTTTCATTGTCAGCGGCATCAAGCTCGAAGGTAACTTTCTGGGTAAGGACGATGAATTCAAGTCGCTTGTGACGATTCGTCCCGGTCAAGCCTTTAATTCGGAAGAAGTGGCCAAAACCACCAAGGCATTCACCGACTATTTCGGTAATTTTGGCTATGCGTTTGCCCAAGTGCAGGCGCGCCCAGACATTGATCGCGTCAACAACCGTGTTGCCCTGGTGCTGCAGGCCGAGCCATCGCGCCGGGCCTATGTGCGCAAAATCAACGTCACCGGCAACAGCCGCTCGCGTGATGTGGTGGTGCGCCGGGAATTTCGCCAGTTTGAGGCGTCCTGGTATGACGCCGACAAGATCAAACTGTCACGTAACCGCGTCGATCGGCTCGGGTACTTCAAGGAGGTCGATATCGAGACCCAGGAAGTGCCCGGCTCACCCGATCAGGTCGATTTAAGCATCAACGTGGTTGAAAAGCCCACCGGCAGTCTGAGTCTGGGCGCGGGCTATTCCAGTGGTGACGGGCTCGGCCTTTCGTTTGGTTTGAAGCAGGAAAATGCTTTTGGTTCGGGTAACTCCCTGGGCGTGCAGGTCAATACCAGCAAGTACAACCGTGCGCTTGTTTTTAACACCACCGATCCTTACTTCACGCCGGACGGCGTCTCCAGAACCATTGATGTCTATTACCGCACCAGCAGCCCCTATCAGGATGAAAGCTATTACAAGCTCAAGACATCGGGTGGCAGTCTGCGTTTTGGCGTGCCGTTTACTGAAACGGATACCGTTTATTTTGGGGCGGGGGTAGAGAACACAACAATCGTCGAGGGGACGTTACTGCCAACTTCGTACCGAGCTCACATCGATGAATATGGACTTTCCAGTCTGGCAGTTCCGTTGACGGTGGGGTGGTCACGCGATCGCCGCGACAGTGCCCTGGCCCCCAACTCCGGCCGTCTGCAGCGCGCCAACGCCGAGTGGTCACCCGCGGGTGATGTCCGTTACGTTCGGGCGACTTACCAATTCCAGGAGTTCATCCCGCTGAACAAACAATTCACAGCGGCATTTAACGCTGAATTGGGCTGGGGCGCATCCGTCGGCAATAAGTCCTACCCCGTGTTCAAGAATTTTTACGGTGGCGGTTTGGGGTCGGTACGCGGCTTTGAGCAGGGCAGCCTGGGGCCACAAGATAGCTTTGGCACTGTCTTGGGCGGCACCAGAAAACTGAATTTGAACGCCGAGATACTTTCACCGTTCCCTGGCGCTGGCAATGACCGGACCTTGCGGATGTATGCTTTTGCTGATGCCGGCAGCGTCGGCGGTCCCCGCGGCGTGAATGCTGATGCAGGCAGCCTGCGCGCATCCGTCGGGGTGGGGGTGAGCTGGATATCGCCAGTCGGCCCCCTGCGCCTGGCCTTTGCCAAGCCGGTCAAGAAGTTTGAGGGCGATAAAATACAAACCATTCAATTTCAAATTGGAACGAGTTTCTAATGAATTATTTATTACGTCACGCTTTGACCGGTCTCGCGCTGGGCGGTTTACTGCTGTCGGCACCCCTGCAAGCCCAGGAGTTCCGCATTGGTTTTGTCAGTACCGACCGAATCTTCAAGGAGGCCAGCACGGCCAAGTCGGCACAGCTCAAGCTGGAGCAGGAATTTTCCAAGCGCGAAAAAGAAATCGTGGACTCAGGGGCGGCACTGAAAGCGCTGGCTGACACTTTTGAGCGGGAGGCGCCGACCTTATCAACGGCGCAGCGCACCGCGCAGCAAAAGCAGTTGGTGGAGCAGGATCGTGATTTTCAGCGCAAACGCCGTGAATTTCAGGAGGATCTGAATGCGCGCAAGAATGAAGAACTGCAGCAGGTGATTGAGCGCGCAAACAAGGTCGTCAAGCAAGTGGCTGAAGCTGAAAAGTACGACCTGATTCTGCAGGACGCGGTGTACGTCAATCCAAGATTGGATATCACCGATAAAGTCCTGAAGGTTCTGAATTCGAACGGCGCCAAATGACGATGCCTGCGGCAAGTGACGTGTGACGCTACTTTTAGGTTTCATTGTTGAGTCGTTGGGGGGTGAGTTGCACGGTGACGCCAGCCAGAGCATCGAAGGCTTGGGCCCGCTTGAGAGCGCAACGCCACAGCAACTGAGTTTTCTCAGCCACCCCAAGTACCAGAGCCAACTGGCAGCGTCCAGAGCAGCGTGCGTCATTGTGGCTCCGCCGATGCGAGATGCAGCACTGGCGCGAGGCCCCTGCATCGTGACCGAGCAGCCCTATTTGTACTTTGCGCGTGTCACTCAGCTCTGGAAGAAAAGTCTGCCGCAGGTTGCGCGGGCGCCAATTCACCCCAGTGCTGTCATTGACCCGGCGGCTTTTGTGCACCCGCGCGCCTGTATTGGCGCCTTGTGCGTGATCGAGCGCGGCGCCAGCATCGGAGCCGACACCGTGCTCAAGTCGCGCGTCACCGTGAGTGAGAACTGCGTCATCGGCGAGCGTTGTCTGCTGCATTCAGGTGTGGTGATTGGCGCCGATGGTTTTGGTTTTGCACCCAACGCTGGCACTTGGGAAAAAATTGAGCAACTCGGTGCGGTTCGTATTGGCAACGATGTTGAAATTGGCGCCAATACCTGCATTGACCGTGGCGCCCTGCAAGACACGGTGATTGAAGATGGCGTCAAGCTCGACAACCTGATCCAGATCGGTCACAACGTGCACGTAGGCCAACATACGGCCATGGCTGGTTGCGTCGGTGTGGCGGGCAGCGCCACGATTGGCGCACATTGCACGCTTGGGGGGGGGGCCATTGTGTTGGGCCATCTGGCGCTGGCCGATGGGGTCAATATCTCGGCCGCTAGCGTGGTCACCCGCTCGCTGCGCAAGCCCGGTCACTACACCGGCATCTTCCCGATTGACGACAATGCCGCCTGGGAAAAAAATGCAGCGTCACTGAAGCAACTGCACGGCCTGCGTGATCGCATTCGGGTGCTAGAAGACAAAATTAGAATACTGGAACGATCATGATGGACATTCACAAAATTCTTAAGCAATTGCCACACCGCTACCCGTTTTTGCTGGTGGATCGGGTCCTGGCCATCGACAAAGGCAAGAGCATCCGGGCGCTTAAGAATGTCACCATCAACGAGCCTTATTTTGAAGGTCATTTTCCGCACCGCCCGGTGATGCCCGGCGTGCTGATGCTGGAAGCCTTGGCGCAGGCCGCGGCCCTGTTGTCATTTGATGCGCTCGATAGCGCGCCGAACGATGAAATGGTTTATTACTTCGCTGGCATCGACGGCGTGCGCTTCAAGCGGCCGGTTGAGCCGGGTGACCAATTGATTCTTGAGGTTGAATTGCTGCGCAGGAAAGCCGGTATTTTCAAGTTCAAGGCGCGTGCGCTGGTTGCGGATGAACTCGCGGTGGAAGCCGAGTTGACCTGCGCCATGCGGACGATCACGTGAGGACCAAGGCGTGACGACGATACATGCGACAGCCATCGTTGACCCTGCTGCCGAGCTGGACAGCACGGTGACAGTGGGCCCCTACACCCTGATTGGTCCGCATGTCAAGGTGGGCGCGGGCACCACCATCGGTCCGCATTGCGTCATCGAAGGCCACACCACGATCGGACGCGACAACCGCATCTTCCAGTTCAACTCGCTGGGCGCGATACCGCAGGACAAGAAGTACGCGGGGGAACCGTGCGAGCTGATTATTGGCGAGCGCAACACCATTCGTGAGTTTTGCACCTTCAACATTGGTTCTCCTGGGGATGCGGGTGTCACGCGGGTCGGCGATGACAACTGGCTGATGGCCTATGTGCACCTGGCGCACGATTGCGTTGTCGGCAATAAAACCATATTTGCCAACAATTCGCAGTTGGCGGGCCACGTCCACGTGGGCGACTGGGTGATTCTGGGCGGCTTTACCCTGGTGCATCAGTTTGTCAAGATCGGCGCGCACGCCATGACGGCGTTGGCCTCGGTGTTGCTGGCCGACGTGCCGCCTTTCGTCATGTGTCAGGGCCAGCCAGCGCAGGCCCGTTCCATGAACTATGAAGGACTGCGCCGTCGTGGTTTTTCACCCGATCGGATTGCTGTCGTCAAAGCCATGCACAAGGCGCTGTACCGCGAGGGTCTGACGCTGCAAGCGGCGCGTGAACGCATTGCGGATATGGTCAAGAACAGCCCTGAGTCAGCACCAGATTTGCAAATGATGCTCTCATTTTTGGATCAAACATCGCCCCAGCGCGGCATTGTGCGCTGAACAAAAAAAGCGCATGGCAGCCGAGATGGCAGATGACATGAGCCAAGAACTCAAGGTGGTGCTGGTGGCCGGCGAAGCCTCGGGTGATCTGCTTGCAGGTTTGCTGCTCGATGGTTTGCGCGAGCAATGGCCTCGCATGAGCGCAGTTGGCATTGGCGGCCCTCAAATGGCGCGCCGTGGCTTTGTCGCCTGGTGGCGGCACGACAAGCTGTCGGTGCATGGCTTTGGCTGGGAGGTGCTACGCCGTTACCGCGAGATTGTCGGGATTCGTCGGCAACTCAAAACCCGCCTGTTGCAAGAGCGCCCCGATGTCTTTATTGGCGTGGATGCGCCCGACTTCAACCTGGATCTGGAGCGCGATTTGAAAGCGCAGGGCATCAAGACCGTGCATTTTGTCTCGCCCTCCATTTGGGCCTGGCGCCCTGAGCGGGTCGAGAAAATTCGTCGCAGCGTTGACCATGTGCTGTGCATTTTTCCGTTCGAGCCCGCTCTGCTGGCCCGGCATGGCATTGCTGCGACCTACGTTGGCCACCCGCTGGCCAACGTGATCCCGATGGTGCCAGACCGATTGACAGCGCGCGCGGCCTTGGGGCTGCTTGACGCCGATCAGGTGGTTGCGATCTTGCCGGGCAGCCGTGAGTCTGAAATCAAGCATCTGGCTTTAAGGTTCTTTCAGGCTGCAGCTCTCGTCCATAAAGCACAACCAGCTATTAGATTTGTAGTGCCCGCGATTCCCGCTTTGCGCGCCAGCATCGAACAGGCGGCCCGTGCCAGTGGCCTGCAGGCCCAGCTGCAAATCCTTGAGGGACAGTCGCACACGGCGCTGGCCGCTTGCGACGTAACACTGATCGCCAGTGGCACCGCCACGCTGGAGGCTGCCCTGTTCAAGCGGCCGATGGTGATCGCGTACCGTATGGGCTGGTTGTCGTGGCAGATCATGCGGCGCAAGCAACTGCAGCCCTGGGTTGGTTTGCCCAATATTCTTTGCCAGGAATTTGTCGTGCCTGAACTGCTGCAAAACGCTGCCACGCCCCAGGCGCTGGCGCGTGAAGTGCTGCAATGGTTTGAGGCCCGCGCGTCGCATCCTGACAAAATAGCGGCCCTGCAACAAAAATTTGCCGCACTGCACACTGAGTTGCTGCGCGACACCCCCCGATTGGCCGCCCATGCGATCCAGCAAGTCCTCCAAGACTGAAAAAGAAATTCTGCACAGGCGAGCCGTCAAACAGGCTGCGCTCTTGTGGAATGTTGCGGGCCTGGTGGCTGGTGTGGACGAGGCCGGTCGGGGCCCGCTGGCTGGCCCGGTCGTGGCCGCCGCCGTGATTCTGGACGAGCTGCAGCCGATCAAGGGGCTGGCGGACTCCAAAATACTCAGCGCGCGGCGGCGAGAACAGTTGTTTGACGAGATTCGCGCCAAAGCGCTGTGCTGCTGCATTGCCCAGGCCAGCGTCGAAGAAATTGAGCAGCTCAACATCTTGCAGGCCACGCTGCTCGCGATGCGCCGGGCGGTCGAGGGCTTGCGGCTCAAGCCAGCGCTGGTGCTGGTTGATGGCAACCGGATACCGCTGCTGACCGTACGGGCGCAAGCCATTGTCAAAGGCGACGCCCTGGTCGCAGCCATTTCCGCTGCCTCTATTCTGGCCAAGGTGCACCGCGACCGCTGGTGCGGCGACATCGATGTGCAATACCCGCAGTACGGCTTTGCAAAGCACAAAGGCTATGGCACGGCGCAACATCTGGCGGCCCTGACGGAGCATGGCGCCTGCCCGCAGCACCGCAAGACCTTCCGCCCGGTGGCCGAGGTGCTGATGGCGGTGGCGCCGTGACCGATTCGCAAGTGCAGCACATCAGCTCGCGCGACAATGCCCTGCTCAAAGACCTGCGCCGTTTGGCGCAAGACAACACGGCTTATCGCAAGCAGGGCCGGTTCTGGGTCGAAGGCGAGCACCTGGTCGGTGCTGCATTGGCCCGGCATGTGACACCCACTTTGGGCGTATTTTCAGAGTCTTATTGGCAAAACCCCAAGTCCAGGCCTCTAGCCCGCGTGGAATATGCTCGAGCAGCTATTAAAAATATAGTTATTCCAGATTCATTTTTCGCCGCCATCAGTGGCCTGGAATCGCCCGCTCAGATGGGTTTTGTGTTTGATTTGCCGCTGGTGGCCGTTTTGCAGCCGCAGTTGGCGTCGGTCATTCTGGACCGGGTGCAGGACGCCGGCAATGTCGGTTCGATCCTGCGCAGTGCCTCAGCCTTCGGTTTCAAACAGATCATCGCCCTCAAAGGAACGGCCGCGCTGTGGAGTCCCAAGGTGCTGCGCGCTGGCATGGGCGCGCATTGGGGTCTGCAATTGATTGAAGGCGTGGCGCTGGCTGATTTGGCGCGACTGGCCGTGCCGATCGTGGTGACCAGCTCGCACCGGGGCGCCTGGTTGCATCAGGCGATCAAGAATCAGGAGCTGCCGATGCCCTGCGCCTGGGCGCTGGGGCACGAAGGGCAGGGCGTCAGCTTTGATTTGGAGGCCCAAGCAGCTCTGCATGTGCGCATTGCGCAGCCTGGCGGTGAAGAGTCGCTCAACGTGGCCGCCGCCGCCGCCATTTGCCTGCACGCCAGCGCGGCAGCAGGTCTTTAGCGACGCAATTCAGGGCTTACCCTAAGGTATACTCGGGCGCCTCATCGCACCCTGTACGCCTAGCGCCCTCCCAAGCCAATTCCCTTCAAGCAGCAAGCCAAGAGTTCCATCTTGAGCGGGCGTGGGCGTACCCGAAAACCCTTTCCGGAGAACCCAGTGCTTTTGTCCTTACAGGGAAATGCCCCCCCCGCCCTTTTGGCGCTCGCAGACGGCACCGTCTATGTTGGTCATTCCATTGGCGCCACGGGTTCCACCGTCGGCGAGCTGGTGTTCAACACCGCCATGACCGGCTACCAGGAAATCCTCACCGATCCGAGCTACTGCCAGCAAATCGTCACCCTCACTTATCCGCACATTGGCAACTATGGTGTCAATGATCAAGATGTGGAGGGGGACAAGGTGCATGTGGCGGGCCTGGTCATCAAGGACTTGCCGCTGCTGGCGTCCAATTTTCGTGAAACCATGTCCTTGAGTGCCTACCTGGTGCGCGAAGGCACGGTGGCGATTGCCAACATTGACACGCGCCAGTTGACGCGCCAGTTGCGCAGCCAGGGTGCGCAAAACGCCTGCATCATGGCCTTGGCGTGCGGCGAGGCTGTGACTCAGGCGCTCATTGACCAGGCGATTGCGCTGGCGCAAGCCGCACCCGCCATGGCCGGACTCGATCTGGCCAAAGTGGTCACAGCCAAAACGCCCTATGCCTGGACCCAAACCGAGTGGCGCTTGTCCCAGTCGGCCCTGGGTGGCAAGCCCGGTTACGGTGAACTGACATCACCAAGATTTCATGTCGTCGCTTACGACTTTGGCGTCAAGAAAAACATTTTGCGCATGTTGTCTTCGAGGGGCTGCCGGGTGACCGTGGTGCCAGCGCAAACCACTGCGTTGGATGCGCTCAAGCACCAACCCGACGGCATCTTTTTGAGCAACGGACCTGGCGACCCGCAGCCCTGCGACTACGCCATTGCCGCCGCTGCTGAGTTGATCGAATCCGGCATTCCGACTTTTGGCATATGCCTGGGGCATCAGATCATGGCGCTGGCCAGTGGAGCTGGCACCTTCAAGATGAAGTTTGGTCACCATGGTGCCAACCACCCGGTCAAAGACCTGGACAGTGGCCGCGTCTCCATCACCAGCCAGAACCACGGCTTTGCGGTGGATGAAAAGACGCTGCCTGCCAACTTGCGCGCCACCCACATCAGCCTGTTTGACGGCACCCTGCAGGGGCTGGAGCGCACGGACAAGCAAGCGTTCTGTTTTCAAGGTCATCCCGAGGCTTCTCCCGGTCCGCATGATATTGGCTACTTGTTTGACCGGTTCATAGCATTCATGGAGTCGCGAGGATGAGTTTTTACGGCGTCACCGACCCGTGGACTTATGTGGTCGGCGCGTTCGGCATCATCTTGCTGCCCGGGCCCAACTCGCTCTACGTCCTTTCCGTGGCCACCACGAGGGGTGTGCGTGCCGGTTTTCAGGGGGCTTATGGCGTGTACGTAGGCGACATGATCTTGCTGCTGTGTACTGCGCTGGGCGCGGCCAGCCTGCTGCGCACGCATCCGGCGCTTTTTATGGTGCTCAAGTACGCCGGCGCGGCCTACCTTTTTTGGGTGGGCTTGAATTTGCTGCGCAGTGCCATTGCAGGTCTGCGCAAGCCCGCGGAAGTTCTGTCATCGACCCCGCCCGCAGCGGCGCCCAGTTCGGCAGCGGCAGCGGCCGCGCACTTGCAGCGGCCCTTTCGCCGGGCGTTGTTGATCAGTCTGCTCAACCCGAAGGCAATTTTGTTTTTGTTGTCTTTCTTTGTGCAGTTCATTGACCCGGCCTATGCTGAGCCCGAAGTGCCTTTTCTCATCTTGAGTGCCATTTTGATGAGCTTCAGCGCCGCCTACCTGACGGTGCTGATTTTTGCGGGTGCTCGGCTTGCGCAGACATTCAGCCAGCGCAAGCGGCTCTCAAGCGGGCTCTCCAGCCTGGTGGGTGCCTTGTTTGTCTGGTTTGGCGCCAAGCTGGCCACCGCCAGCCTGAGTTGACCCGGTCCTGATTATTTTTTTGAGTTTGTGAATTTGTCGCTGCAATCCGCAAGGAGTGCGCGCAGTCAATAGAGAGCAGTTCAATAACATGCCAAAACGTACCGACATCAAAAGCGTCCTCATCATTGGCGCTGGCCCGATCATCATTGGCCAGGCGTGCGAGTTTGACTACTCTGGCGTGCAAGCCTGCAAGGCGCTGCGCGAAGAGGGCTACAAGGTCATCCTGATCAACAGCAACCCGGCCACCATCATGACCGACCCGGCCACGGCGGATGTGACTTACATCGAGCCGATCACTTGGCAGACGGTCGAGAAGATCATCGTCAAGGAGCGCCCTGATGCGATCCTGCCGACCATGGGCGGTCAGACCGCGCTGAACTGCGCTCTCGATCTTTGGCACCACGGCGTGTTAGAGAAGTACAACGTCGAGCTGATTGGCGCCAAGCCCGAGGCGATTGACAAGGCCGAGGACCGGCTCAAGTTCAAGGATGCCATGACCAAGATTGGCCTGGGCTCGGCGCGCTCGGGCATTGCCCACAGCATGGAAGAGGCTTGGGGCGTGCAAAAAACGGTGGGTTTCCCGACCGTGATCCGGCCCAGTTTCACGCTTGGGGGCACGGGCGGGGGCATTGCCTACAACCCGGAAGAATTCGAAGTCATCTGCAAGCGCGGTCTGGAAGCGTCACCGACCAATGAACTGCTGATTGAAGAGTCGCTGCTGGGCTGGAAAGAGTATGAAATGGAAGTTGTGCGCGATTCTGCCGACAACTGCATTATCGTTTGTTCCATCGAGAACCTGGACCCAATGGGCGTGCACACCGGCGACTCGATCACGGTGGCGCCGGCACAGACGCTATCTGACAAGGAGTACCAGATTTTGCGCAACGCCAGTCTGGCCGTGCTGCGCGAAATTGGCGTTGATACCGGCGGCTCCAACGTGCAGTTCTCGATCAACCCCGATGACGGGCGCATGGTGGTGATCGAGATGAACCCACGCGTCAGCCGCTCCTCGGCGCTGGCCTCCAAGGCCACCGGTTTTCCGATTGCCAAGATCGCCGCCAAACTGGCGGTCGGTTACACGCTCGATGAGTTGCGCAACGACATCACGGGCGGCGCCACACCGGCCAGCTTTGAGCCGAGCATTGACTACGTGGTCACCAAAATCCCGCGCTTCGCGTTCGAGAAGTTCCCGGCGGCCGACAGTCGTCTGACGACGCAGATGAAATCGGTCGGTGAAGTGATGGCGATGGGCCGCACCTTTCAGGAGTCGTTCCAGAAAGCCCTGCGCGGCCTGGAAGTCGGCGTTGACGGCATGAACGAGAAAACCCAGGACCGTGAAATCCTCGAAAAGGAACTGGGCGAGCCCGGCCCGGATCGCATCTGGTACGTGGGCGACGCCTTTGCCGCCGGCTGGAGCGTCGAGGAGGTATTTGCGCTGACCAAGATTGATCGCTGGTTTCTGGTCCAAATCGAGCAGATCGTCAAGATTGAGTTGGAGATTGAGCACTTGCCCGTGCCAGCCCAAGGGAGCGCGCTTGATGCGATGGATGGCGCGACCCTGCGCGCTTTGAAACAAAAAGGATTTTCTGATCGCCGCCTGGCCAAGCAGTTCAAAACCACCGACACGGCGGTGCGCGAAAAGCGCCACGCCCTCGGTGTGCGCCCGGTCTACAAGCGCGTGGACACCTGTGCCGCCGAATTTGCCACCAACACGGCCTATCTCTACTCCACCTATGAGTCAGCCAGCCCCTTCGACACCGGCAGCGAGTGTGAGGCCGAGCCCACCGGGCGCAAAAAAATCATGGTGCTCGGTGGCGGTCCCAACCGCATTGGCCAGGGCATTGAGTTTGATTACTGTTGCGTCCATGCGGCGCTGGCGATGCGCGAAGATGGCTATGAGACCATCATGGTCAACTGCAATCCCGAGACCGTGTCGACCGACTACGACACCTCGGACCGTCTCTATTTCGAGCCGGTCACGCTCGAAGACGTGCTCGAAATTGTGGACAAGGAAAAGCCCTTTGGCGTGATCGTGCAGTACGGCGGCCAGACACCGCTCAAGCTGGCACTGGCGCTGGAGGCCAACGGCGTGCCGATCATTGGCACCTCGCCCGACATGATCGATGCCGCCGAAGACCGCGAGCGCTTTCAAAAATTGCTGCATGAATTGGGACTGCGCCAGCCCGCCAATGCGACCGCGCGCACCGAGCCTGAAGCACTTGAGAAAGCGGCCGCGCTGGGCTACCCGCTGGTGGTGCGCCCGAGCTATGTGCTGGGCGGGCGCGCCATGGAAATCGTGCATGAGCAGCGCGACCTGGAGCGCTACATGCGCGAGGCCGTCAAGGTCAGTCACGATTCGCCGGTGCTGTTGGACCGTTTCTTGAACGACGCGATTGAGTGCGATGTGGACTGCGTACGCGATGCGCAGGGCCAAACCTTCATCGGCGGCGTCATGGAGCACATTGAACAAGCCGGCGTGCACAGCGGGGACTCGGCCTGCTCGCTGCCGCCCTACAGTTTGAGTACTGCAACCGTGAGCGAAATCAAGCGCCAGACAGCGGCCATGGCCGCGGCCTTGAACGTGGTTGGTCTGATGAACGTGCAGTTCGCGATTCAGAGCCTGGACGGCTTGGACGTGATCTTTGTGCTGGAAGTCAATCCGCGGGCGTCGCGCACCGTGCCCTTCGTGTCCAAAGCCACCGGCATTCAGTTGGCCAAAGTGGCGGCGCGCTGCATGGTGGGTCAGTCGCTGGCCTCGCAGGGCATCGGGACTGAAGTCACGCCGCCTTATTTCAGCGTGAAAGAAGCGGTTTTCCCGTTCGTCAAATTCCCCGGCGTCGATACTATTCTTGGCCCTGAAATGAAGTCCACCGGCGAGGTCATGGGCGTGGGCAAGACCTTTGGCGAGGCCTTTGTCAAATCCCAGATCGGGGCTGGTACGAAATTGCCAAGAGCGCGCACCCCTTCGGGCGAGCTGGCCGGCAAGGTGTTCATCTCGGTCAAAAACAACGACAAGCTGCGGGTGATTGAAGTCGCGCGTGACCTGGTTGCTCTGGGGTTCACGCTGCTGGCCACCAAGGGCACGGCCCTGGCCATCATTGCGGCCGGCGTGGACTGTGCCACTGTCAACAAGGTGACCGAAGGACGGCCGAACATTGTGGACATGATCAAGAACCAGGAAATCGCGCTGGTGATCAACACGGTGGAGGAGCGGCGCAATGCGATTGCGGACTCGCGCCACATCCGAACCTCGGCCTTGCTGAGTCGAGTGACGACCTTCACAACCATTGCCGGCGCCGAGGCGGCGGTGCAAGGGATGCGCTGCATGGACGATCTGAGCGTCATCTCGATCCAGGAGATGCATGCCCAGTTGGCTCCGGTCTGAGACGAGCGGACAATCACGGCATAATCAAAGCTGATTTTGTGAATGCCGCCGAACGGTAACGCTCGGCGGTTTTTATTTTTCATCATCAGTTGGGGACAGAGCTGGTTCGCTTCGCGTAACTGCGGTCTGTCCCGCAAATTCCTTATTCTTTATCGGAGCAGTACGTGGCTACCCTTCCTATCACCAAACGCGGCGCTGAAAAGCTCAAGGCCGAGTTGCACAGGCTCAAAACAGTTGAGCGTCCCTGGGTCATCAACGCCATTGCCGAAGCGCGCGCGCAGGGTGATCTGAGCGAGAACGCCGAATACGAGGTCGCCAAGGACAAGCAGGGCTTTATCGAAGGCCGTATTCAGGAAATTGAAGGCAAGCTCTCGGTCTGCCAAGTCATTGATCCGGCGGAGCTTCATGCAGAAGGCCGCGTGGTGTTTGGCGCTACGGTGCAGCTTGAGGATGAGGCGTCCGGCGCCCCCGTAACTTACCAGATCGTCGGTGAAGACGAGGCCGACATCAAGCTGGGTTTGATCAACATCGGCAGTCCGATTGCCCGCGCGCTGATCGGCAAAGTCCAAGGCGACACAGCCGAGGTGCAGGCGCCAGGTGGCGTCAAGCACTACGAAGTGATGGCGGTGAGTTACGTCTAGCCTGATGTCACGGTTGCCGGTTTGGGCGGCAGCGCTGTGGTGGGGCAGCCTGAGCGCGATCGGTTTTCTGGTCGTGCCCCTGTTGTTTGCGACTCTGCCAAGCTCAGCGCTGGCAGGTCAGATGGCGGCACGGTTGTTTAGCGCTCAGACTTGGGTATCGTGTGTCTGTGGGCTGCTGTTGCTCATGAGTTCAAGGCAAAATCAGGCTGTAGCCCCCGTCCCTGCTGCGAAAGCAGCTATTATTTTTATAGTTTCTGGCATGTTGCTGGCGTTTCTGGCTGAGTTTGCCGTGGCACCCCGCATTGTGGCGCGCGAGAATCTACGCCTGTGGCACAGCGTCGGCAGTGCGATGTATGTGCTGCAATGGTTGTGCGCTGGGGCGACGCTCTGGAAGTTGACGCCGCAGCGGGTTTGAAATGTCTTGAAGTGTTGGGGACAGAGCTTGTTCGCTTCGCGTAACTGCGGTCTGTCCCGCAAGGTCTCAAGTTTGACTGCGCTTCTTGATGCTGATTTGCTTGGGTTTGGCGCGTTTGACCTGACCCCCTGGGGTGAGGCGCTGATTGCCCAGCACGCGCAGGGTCTTGACTTCGGGACGCTGGCCGCCGCGTTTGCTGTATTTGAGAACCTTGAAGTCGCGCGGACCGGGCATGCGATCTTCATCAACTGTTTTTTCCTTTTCTGGTATCGGTCGCCAGAGCACCAGCAACTTGCCGATATGTTGAATCGGTGCGGCGTTCAGTTCGTCGGCCAGTGTTTGAAACATGGCTTCGCGGGCGGCCCGGTCATCCGAGAAGACACGGATCTTGATCAGGCCGTGCGCGTTTAAGGCGGCATCAGCTTCTTTTTTTACCGCGGCGGTGAGCCCGTCGCCACCCACCATGACCACGGGGTCAAGGTGATGCGCTTCGGAGCGGTGTTCTTTGCGTTGGGCGGGGGTCAGTTGAATTTGAGACATATCTGTATTATCGGCGAGGAAGGTCAAAATGAAATCCCAAACTAAAAGCAGCAAGGTCAATCGGGCCTGGTTGAACGACCACGTCAATGACACCTACGTCAAACTGGCCAAGCTCGAAGGCTACCGCGCGCGCGCTGCCTACAAGCTCAAGGAAATTGACGAAACGCTGGTTTTGATCAAGCCGGGCCAGCTGGTGGTGGATCTGGGCTCAACGCCCGGCGCGTGGAGCCAGTACGTGCGCCGAAAGATGTCACCCAAGACCGCCACGGGCGGCGGCGCGGCGGTCGGGGCGCTCAATGGCACCATCATTGCGCTCGATATCCTGCCGATGGAGCCGGTCGAAGGCGTCGTCTTTCTGCAAGGGGATTTTCGGGAGCTTGACATCTTGGAGAAGCTTGAGGCAGAAATGAAGGGGCGCCAAGCTGATGTGGTGCTTTCCGATATGGCGCCCAACCTGTCAGGCATTGACTCGGCCGACGCGGCCCGCATAGAGAATTTGGTGGAGTTGGCGCTTGAATTCGCCCAGAAGCACATGAAGCCGCAGGGTGCGCTGGTCGTCAAAGTGTTTCACGGTGCTGCCTACGACCCCTTGGTCAAACGATTCAAGGACAGCTTTCTCGTGGTCAAGCGCATCAAACCCAAGGCATCCCGTGACAAGTCCTCGGAAACTTTCCTCGTCGGGCTGGGATTGAAAGCCCCTTGAATCCCATGCTTTGTCTGGGGCTGAACGGCATAAAACGATGCCCAGTGCATCTTGAAACGCCTAAAATGCCACCCAAGTTATCTCTGTCTTCTAATTTGCTCACCCTTTGGAGCGTCGCTTGAATAATCAGTGGTTTTCAAAAATTGCCGTCTGGCTTGTTATTGCCCTTGTGCTGTTCACCGTATTCAAGCAGTTTGATACGCGTGGTCCCGCGAGCGCCGGGTATGTGGGCTACTCTGACTTTTTGGAGGAAGTTCGCAACAACCGCATCAAGAGTGCCGTGATCCAGGAGGGGCAGGGCGGTACTGAAATTATCGCTGTCACGACCGATGACCGCAGGGTCCGCACCACCGCCACTTACCTGGACCGTGGCTTGGTGGGCGACCTGATCGCCAACGATGTCAAATTTGATGTCAAACCGCGCGAAGAAGGCTCCTTGCTCATGACGCTGCTGGTCAGCTGGGGGCCGATGCTCCTGTTGATCGGTGTCTGGGTTTATTTCATGCGCCAGATGCAGGGCGGCGGCAAAGGCGGTGCCTTCAGTTTTGGAAAATCCAAGGCGCGCTTGCTTGACGAAAACACCAACACGGTGACCTTTGCCGACGTGGCAGGCTGCGACGAGGCCAAGGAAGAAGTCAAGGAAGTGGTGGACTTCCTGAAAGACCCGGCCAAATTCCAGAAGCTCGGCGGGCGTATTCCGCGCGGCCTGCTGTTGGTCGGCCCACCCGGCACCGGCAAGACGCTGCTGGCGAAGGGCATGGCCGGCGAGGCCAAGGTGCCCTTCTTTTCAATCTCGGGCTCTGATTTTGTCGAGATGTTTGTCGGTGTCGGCGCGTCCCGGGTGCGCGACATGTTCGAGAACGCCAAGAAGAATGCCCCCTGCATTATTTTTATCGATGAAATTGACGCGGTCGGTCGGCAGCGGGGCGCTGGCCTCGGTGGTGGCAATGACGAACGTGAGCAGACCCTGAACCAGATGCTGGTCGAGATGGATGGTTTTGAGACCAATGTCGGCGTGATCGTGGTGGCCGCGACCAACCGGCCTGACATTCTGGACTCTGCCTTGCTGCGTCCGGGCCGTTTTGACCGGCAGGTCTATGTCACGCTGCCCGATATCCGTGGCCGTGAGCAGATTCTCAATGTGCACATGCGCAAAGTGCCCTTGGGTCAGGATGTCAATGCCGGGGTGATCGCCCGCGGTACACCGGGCATGTCGGGTGCCGATCTGGCCAATTTGTGCAATGAGGCGGCCTTGATGGCGGCGCGGCGCAATGCGCGCACGGTCGAGATGGTGGACTTTGAAAAGGCCAAGGACAAAATCCTGATGGGTCCCGAGCGCAAGAGCATGGTCATGCCGGAGAGCGAGCGCAAGAACACGGCGTATCACGAGTCGGGCCACGCCTTGATCGGCAAATTGCTGGACAAGTGCGACCCGGTGCATAAGGTCACCATCATTCCGCGTGGTCGCGCCTTGGGTGTCACGATGAGTTTGCCGGCGCAAGACCGCTACAGCTATGACAGCGAATACATGTTGCACCAGATCAGCATGCTGTTTGGCGGACGGATTGCCGAAGAGGTGTTCATGAACCAGATGACCACCGGCGCCAGCAACGACTTTGAGCGTGCCACCCATATTGCCCGCGACATGGTGACGCGCTACGGCATGACCGATGCCCTGGGCCCCATGGTCTACGCCGAGAACGAGGGCGAGGTGTTTTTGGGTCGCTCTGTCACCAAGACCACGACCATGAGCGAAGAGACCATGCAGAAGGTGGACGCCGAGGTGCGGCGCATCATTGATCAGCAGTACGCTCTGGCGCGCAAGCTCATTGAAGACAATCGCGACAAGATGCACGCCATGGCCAAAGCTTTGCTGGAGTGGGAGACCATTGACAGCGAACAGCTTGACGACATCATGGCCGGAAAGGAGCCGCGTCCACCGAAAGACTGGACGCCCCGGATTCCACCCGCCGGCAGTGACAGCAGTAGTGGTGGCACTCCCGCCGTGAAACCGGATGTGGTACCTACCGCTGCCTGAAAGCGGCATTGATCAATAGAACGGGGCAACACGCCCCGTTTCTTTTTGCCCTTTGCTGCAACTGGCTGCGGCAACTTTGTTTCCTATTTTCTTCGCGCGCTTGATCACCATGCAGTGGACCACAGCCAAATTTCTGATTGACCTCAGTCGCCCGCAGGTGATGGGCATTGTCAACATCACGCCTGACTCGTTCTCGGATGGCGGGCAGCATACCTGCACGGCGCAAGCTTTGAAGCACTGCGAGGCGTTGCTCAAGGACGGGGCTGATATTCTGGACATTGGCGGCGAGTCGACTCGTCCCGGCGCCTTGCCATTGCCGCTGGAGGAAGAACTGGCGCGGGTGTTGCCGGTGGTGCGTGAAGCAGTTCGCCTGGGCGTGCCGGTGTCGGTCGACACTTACAAGCCTCAAGTCATGCAAGCCGTGCTGGATATTGGCGCTGACATCATCAATGACATTTGGGCGTTGCGCTGGACCGAGCCGGGTGCGAGTGCCGCTTCCGCGTCCTTGAACGCCATGCAAGTCGTGGCACAACACCCCAGGTGCGGCGTCTGTTTGATGCACATGTACCGGGAACCCCTGACGATGCAAGTGGCCCCGATGGCCGGTGACGTTGTGCCTCAAGTTTTATCGTTTTTGGAGTATTTGGCGCAAGCGCTGCAAGGGCTAGGGGTAGAAAAGAGTCGTATCGTCATCGACCCGGGCATTGGCTTTGGTAAAACCGTGCCACAGAATTTCTCATTATTGGCACGCCAGAGTGAACTGCTAGGTGCGGGCTATCCGCTGCTGGTCGGGTGGTCGCGAAAATCTTCGTTGGCGGCAGTCGCGGCCACCTCACTGGCCACTGTAGCCACACTCGATGTTCATGAGCGCATGGTGCCCAGTGTGGCGGCCGCGCTGCTGGCCGTGGAGCGTGGTGCA
Source organism: Rhodoferax sp. (assembly GCA_013791765.1). Taxonomy (GTDB): domain Bacteria; phylum Pseudomonadota; class Gammaproteobacteria; order Burkholderiales; family Burkholderiaceae_C; genus Rhodoferax. The sequence goes on along the minus strand of VMTC01000049.1, from coordinate 70,170 downwards.
GCCATTGTGCGTGTGCATGACGTGCGAGAAACCGTGCAGGCCCTGCGGGTGCTCGGCGCTATAAGATAGCCGGTGATAGTTTTGTTTAACAGACCGGCAAGGGAAGAACAATGAGTAGAAAATATTTTGGCACCGATGGTATTCGCGGCACGGTGGGGCAGGCCCCAATCACACCTGATTTTGTGTTGCGCCTGGCCCATGCGGTCGGTCGGGTACTCAAAAGAACCGAAGCGCGCCCGACGGTGCTGATTGGCAAGGACACCCGTATTTCGGGCTATATGCTGGAGAGCGCGCTGGAGAGTGGTTTCAATTCGGCCGGCGTCGATGTCGTCTTGCTGGGTCCCTTGCCCACGCCCGGCGTCGCCTACCTGACGCGCGCTCAAAGGGCCTCGCTGGGTGTGGTCATCAGCGCCAGCCACAACCCCTTTGCCGACAATGGCATCAAATTTTTCAGTGCGCAAGGCAACAAGCTGAGCGATGCCTGGGAACATGATGTGGAATCGGCGCTCGACGATGTGCCGGTCTGGGCCGATTCTGCCAGCCTGGGCAAGACGCGGCGCCTTGATGACGCGGCAGGGCGCTATATTGAATTCTGCAAGAGCACCTTTGCCAACGATCTCACGCTCAAAGGCCTCAAAATCGTGGTGGATGCGGCCCACGGGGCGGCCTACCAGGTGGCGCCCAAGGTGTTTCACGAACTGGGCGCAGAAGTCATATCCATTGGCTGTTCGCCCGACGGTTTGAATATCAACCATGAGGTGGGCGCCACCCATCCGCAGGCACTGGTTGAAGCCGTCAAGGCGCACCATGCGGATTTTGGCGTGGCGCTCGATGGCGATGCCGATCGCCTGCAATTGGTTGACCAGGCTGGACGTCTGTACAACGGCGATGAGCTCCTGTATCTGTTGGCGGACGAGCGCCTGGGCCGCGACGAGCCGGTGCCGGGCGTGGTGGGCACTTTGATGACCAACATGGCAGTGGAACTGGCGCTCAAAGCGCGCGGCGTGCAGTTTGTGCGCGCCAAGGTGGGCGACCGTTATGTGCTCGAAGAGTTGGAGAAGCACAAGTGGCTGCTCGGTGGCGAAGGCTCGGGCCACTTGCTGGCACTGGACAAGCACACCACCGGTGACGGGCTGATTTCGGCGCTGCAGGTGTTGCAGGCCTGCGTGCGCAGCGGCAGGAGCATGGCGGAGTTGCTCGCCGGCGTGACGCTTTTTCCTCAAACCTTGATCAATGTTCGCCTGCGGCCCGGCCAAGACTGGCGGGGCAGCTCCAATCTTGCCAGCGAGTCGCAGGCGGTGGAGACTGAACTGGGGGCCACTGGCCGTCTGCTGATTCGCGCCAGCGGCACCGAGCCTCTGGTGCGCGTAATGGTCGAGGCGCGCGACGCCCTCCAGGCCAGGACGTGCGCCGAGCGCATTGCCAGCACCCTGGTGGCTTGAGCATGAGGCCCAAGGATTCCTTGCGCGTTTGTCGTGCTGATTACGCCAACCCGGTGCATGCGCAAGCCCTGGTAAGTTTGCTTGATGCCTATGCGCAGGACCCGATGGGTGGCGGCGAGCCCTTGAGTGAATTCGCCAAAGACAATCTGATTGCGGCACTTGCAGCGCGTGCGCAAATTTTCAGTGTGTTGGCCTTTGACGATGCGCTCGGGCTTGGCGCTGGTCTCCCCGTCGGTTTTGTCAATTGCATTGAAGGCTTCTCGACCTTTGCCTGTCAGCCTTTGGTCAATGTGCATGACGTGGCGGTGCTGCCGGCTTACCGGGGCCAGCGCGTCGCCCAGAAGATGCTGGCTCTGGCTGAGGATATAGCGCGTGAGCGGGGCGCCTGCAAACTCACGCTCGAGGTGTTGGCGGGCAACGCGGGTGCTATCAAGCTTTATGACCGGCTTGGCTTCGCTAACTACCAGCTTGACCCCGCCGTGGGTCAGGCGCAGTTTCTGCAAAAGTGGCTGCGCTAAGGAGTCCCAGCGGCAGAGTTTGCGCGCTGGGGTATTTTCGGCCTGGGCCACAACATGGTATTTGCAGTGCTCTTAGAATTTGCTGCATGAACTGGCTTCAAAAATTACCCGGCTTCCAGCAAACGCCCTACGGCCTGGAGTGGCGCGTGCTGCGCCTGATGCCCACGGTCTGCCTGGCCGGCACGTTGCTGCCGGCATTGATGGCCTTTGCCGCGCGCTTTCTCATCGTCGAGGGCAGCGCGGCCGAGTTGGCGCGACACATTCAATTGTTTGATTTTGTAATGATCGGCCTGGTGATTTTTGTGTGGACGCTGGTGGTGACGGTCATGATCGGCTGTGTGATTGTCTGGCTCATGAAGGGGCCGGCCTACGTGGCCGATGGCTTCGAGGTGTCGCACAGCGACACACCAAAGCGCTGATTCAGAGCCTTATATCAACATCGGCCTCACTGGGAAGCAGCGTGAGCTTGAAATGCGATCTTGAGCGCATGAATGCCTCAAACTGGTCCATCGGCAGCGGCCGACTGAAATAGTAACCTTGCACTTCGTTACAGCCCTTGGCTTTCAGAAACTCAAGCTGTCCTTCGGTTTCAACGCCTTCGGCCACCGTTTGCATGCCCAGGCTGCTGGCCATGCTGATGATGGCACCCACAATCGCCCTGTCGTCGGCGTCTTCGGTGATGTCACGAACAAAGGACTGGTCGATCTTGAGCTTGTAAACCTGAAATTTCTTGAGGTAGCTCAGCGACGAATAGCCGGTGCCAAAGTCATCAATTGACATGCGCACGCCGCGTTCGTGCAAGTTATTCATGACGGCAATGGCCCCCAAGGGGTCCGTCATGGCAACGCCCTCGGTCAGTTCGAGTTCCAGCAAACCGGCGGGCAGGCCGGCTTCATCCAGAATGGTGCTCACCAGTTCAGGCAGATCGGCATGCCGAAATTGCACCGATGACAGATTGACCGAGAGAGTGATGGGCGCCATCCCAGAGTCTATCCAGGACTTGAACTGCTGGACTGCGGCTCGCAGCACCCATTCGCCGATGGGCAAGATCAGGCCGCAGCTCTCCGCTACGGGAATGAATTCGGCTGGGGACACCTGACCCAATTCAGGGTGATTCCAGCGTAGCAAGGCTTCTGCACCCACCACGGCTCCAGTGGACAGGGACATCTGCGGCTGGTAGTGCAGGCGCAGCTGGTCGCGTTCCAGTGCCCGGCGCAGCGCATTTTCCAGCGTGAGGGTGCGCTCGGATCGCGCCTGCATTTCTGAGGTGAAAAATCGGTAAGCGTTGCGGCCGTCCTGCTTGGCGCGGTACATGGCGGCATCGGCGCAGCGCGACAGGGTGTCAAAGTCTGAACCATCGCCAGGAAATAGCGCGATCCCGATACTGGGCGTCACGGTGAGCTCGTGCGGTTCAATTTCAAAGGGCAACAATGCCGATTGCAGCAGCTTTTCGGCCACGTGCGCCGCACCTGTGGCATCGGTTTCGGGCAAAACCAAGATGAATTCGTCGCCGCCGAGTCGGGCCACTGTGTCCTGCTCCCGTAGGGCGCCTTTGATCCGCCCTGCCAGAATAATCAACAATTCGTCGCCCACCCGGTGTCCTAAGGAGTCGTTGACGTGCTTGAAATGATCCAAATCCAAAAACATAAGTGCCAGGGGCGTGCTGTTGCGCTGCGCAGTGAGCAGCGCCAGGTTACAGCGATCGGTTAATAGCACCCGATTGGGCAGGCCCGTGAGTGAGTCAAAGTGCGCCAGCAGTCGGATTTGTCGCTCCGCCTTTTTGTTTTCTGTGATGTCGCGGCACAGCACCAGAAAACGGGGTGCCTCGCCAGGCAGTGCTGCCTTGCGTGCCACTGACAATTCAAACCAGTGCATTCCGTTGTCAAGCGGCAATTTAATTTGTTTGCCGACTGAGAAGTTTTTTTGCTGCGCTTCCTGCAAGGCCTCCAGCACGACCGCGCTGGCCTCTGCGGGCAGCATTTGCCTGACCGTCTTGCCGACCAGATTCTCAGCCGGCAATGCCAGCAACCCAGTGCGGGACGAGTGCGCGCTGTAGTAGCGCCCGTCCAGTCCCAATTCGAAGAGCGGGTCGGGAATGGCGCTCAGCGTGGCTTGGAGCTGTCGTTGGGTGGCCAGAATTTCAGCGGTGCGCGCGTTCACCTGCAACTCCAGTGCTTGATCGCGCACGCGCATCTCATACAGCAGCCAGGCGAGGTAAGCCATCAGCAGACTGAGTAGCAAGCCGGCAGCAGCCTGAAACCAGACACTGCCTGTCTCGCGCCAACCGTTGATCGGTGCCACACCCAGCGTCCATTGGCCGTTGGGCAATTCCAGCGTACGCTCCACCGGTAACTCGAGAGCAGCACGACCAGAGGCATCAATATTTTGTCGCTCGCCAGTGCCGGGCATGGTCCGCCATAGTTCATAGGCATAACCGCGCTCTATCAACGCAGGCAGCCGGGCAGAGTCCAGCGCGTCTGGAAAGCGCAGTATCACGTAGGTGAAGCCCCAAAAAAACTTATTCTCATGGTCAACATTGAGGTAAACCGGCAGACGACCCACAATGCCCATGCCGCCTTGGGTCAAATTCACGGGTCCAGCCAGCGTAAGTTGGCCGGTATCGCGGGCCTTGATCGCCTCCTTGTTTTGGGCGAGGTCCTTTAACGGGTCAAAGCCAATGCTCATTTCATTGCCGGCCAGCGGCACCACGTTTTGAACCACGCCACCGGGTGCCAGTCCCAAGGCGGCAATGCCCGGGTAAAACGGCAACATCTGCGTGGCCACAGCCTCGAAATCCGGCACGTAGCCCTGGCCCTGGCGAATCAAGGCAGCAATGGCGTAGGTGGCAGACAAGGCGCGTTCGATATCGCGCTGCAAGGTCTGTGCGTGGTCTGAGGCCAAATCCGCAGCACGGGCGCGAGCTTGTGCAAGGTCTTGCTGGCTCCCGCGCCAGATCAATAAGGCGGCACTTGATGCGCTAATAACAAAGACGCACAACACCATGAGCCATTGGCGGGTGCGGTTCGGGCGCTGGGCAGTGATCATGTCGCTCGGAGTCTATCAACAAAACGGTACAAATTTGTGTTCGATTTATGCCGGACCCGGACCCGGCTCAACACGGCCAAGTTGATCCGGTTCCGGGTTAAGCTGTTGTCACATAAATGTCACCAAAGCAGTCAACAATCAGTCATCTTCTGGTCACAAAAAAAACACGGGGCACCATGTCTTCATTAAATCGTCAACCAAAAACAAGGTCGACCACGGCGGCGTTGACGCTGCTTGACCGCGACCACAGCATTTTTGCGTTCAACGAACGCGTGCTTGACTGGGCCCGGCGCCAAGATGTACCGCCACTGGAGCGGCTGCGCTACCTGTGCATTGTCTCGTCCAACCTGGATGAATTTTTTGAGGTTCGGGCCGAGCCTCATCTGGAGGCGCATCAGCGCAACGATGCCAAGGGAACCTATACGGCTGACTCGTTTGAGCGTCTTGCCACGGCGGCTCAAACCTTGGTCGCGAGCCAGTATGCGCTGTACAACAGTCAGGTGATGCCGACGCTGGAGGCGCAGGGCATTAAAGTGGTGTCGCATGGTGATCGCAACGAGGCGCAGCGGCGCTGGGTCAAGCAGTTCTTCGAGCGCGAAGTGCGCCCCTTGTTGATTCCTGTGGGCCTGGACCCGTCGCATCCGTTTCCGCAAGTGGCCAACAAATCACTCAATTTCATCGTGCGATTGGGGGGCTACGACGCGTTTGGCCGCGCCAATGAGATTGCCATTGTGAAGGTGCCGCGCGTGTTGCCGCGCATGATCCGCATGCCAGAGAAAATCTCAGGTCACCCCTACCATTTTGTATCGCTCTCCAGCGTGATTCGGGGCCATCTCGCGGAGTTGTTCCCAGGGCGCGACGTCGGGCAATTCTCGCAATTCCGGGTCACCCGTCATTCCGACCTGGCGGTCGATGAAGACGATGTCAGGAATTTGCGAACGGCCTTGCGCCAAGGACTCGAATCGCGCCAGTTTGGCCAGGCGGTGCGTTTGGAAGTTTCGGCCGGTTGCTCGGATTTCTTGTCGGCGTTCCTGCGTGAACAGTTCAATTTGCCGGAGCAGTCTGTGTACCGCGTGCCCGGGCCGGTCAATCTGGTGCGTCTGACGCAGTTGATTGATCTGGTGCCCTTGCCCAGTTTGTGCTTTCCCGTTTATCAGTCCTGTTATCCAACGCAATTGACACCGGGCGTCTCTTTTTTTGAGCAACTCAAGCTGGGCGACGTCCTGATTCACCAGCCTTTTGAGAGTTTTGGCGGCGTTTTGGCCTTTTTGCGTGAAGCCGTGAATGACCCGAAGGTGCTGGCAATCAAACAAACCATCTACCGCACCGGTGTTGACTCTGAACTCATGGATCTGCTGCGCGAGGCGGTGCGACGCGGCAAAGAAGTGACCGTGGTGGTGGAGCTCAAGGCGCGCTTTGACGAAGAGGCCAACATCAACTGGTCAGAAATGCTTGAATCCATCGGGGCACAGGTCTTGTACGGTGTGGTCGGCCTCAAAACCCATGCCAAGATGATGCTGATCACCCGCCGCGAAGGCAAGCGCCTGGTGCGCTACGCGCACCTCTCCACCGGCAATTACAACCCGCGCACCGCGCGCCTGTACACCGATTGGGGTCACCTCACGGCCGACCCGCTGCTCACGGCCGACGTCGAAAATGTATTCGTTCATCTGGCCAGCCACAGCCGCCTACCCAAACTCAACCGGGTGCTGCTGGCCCCGTTCTATCTGCAACGCAAGCTGCTTGAAAAGATCAACAAATTGGGCGGCGTGGCCGCATCGGGCGGCGTCGCTCGGATTGTGGCCAAGATGAATGCCTTAACCGATGAGGCCCTCATTCACGCGCTGATTCAAGCCGGGCAGAAGGGCGTCAAGATTGACCTGATCGTGCGCGGTGCCTGCATGCTGCCGGCGCAGTTGCCCGGTGTCACCGACAACATCCGCGTGCGCTCCATCATTGGCAGGTTTCTGGAGCATTCGCGCGTTTTTTACTTCCGCCACGATGAGGAGCAAGAGTTGTACCTGTCCAGCGCCGACTGGATGAACCGCAACATGCTGCGTCGGGTCGAACTGGCCTGGCCGGTCACCGATCCGGTCCAGCGCCAGCGCATTGTGGATGAAGAGTTGGTGGCCTATTTGCATGACGGCGTTGACGCGTGGGACTTGTTGCCAGACGGCAGCTACGCGCGCGTCAAGGCCGAACACCCACGCCTGGCGCATGGCGCGCAAGCGGCCCTGATGGCACGCTACGCCGACCTTGATGAAAGACGCGGTGTCTGAGATGGACCTCGTTTTATGGCGTCATGCCGAGGCGCAGGATTGGGTGGAGGGTTGCGACGACTTGGCCCGTGCGCTCACCGCGCGGGGTGAGAAACAAGCCGCAAGGGTCGCCAAATGGCTGGACCGCCAGTTACCCGAAGGAACACGCATCTTGGTCAGCCCGGCCCGCCGTTGCGAGCAAACGGTGCAGGCACTGGGGCGCAAGTACAAAGTGCGCGATGAATTGGCGCCCGGTGCCAGCACTGAGCAGTTGCTGCAATTGGTTCAATGGCCGGCGGCCAAAGGTACGGTGCTGGTGGTCGGCCATCAACCCGTCCTGGGGCAAACCATCGCCGCGTTGCTCGGATTGAATGCGAGCGAGTGTGCCGTCAAAAAAGGCGCGCTCTGGTGGCTGCGCCATCGACAACCTGATGCGCAGTCCCAAACCGTGGTCGTCACGGTGCAATCGCCAGATTTGCTCTAGCCCGGCGATTCTTCCTTGACTTTTCGGACTTGCGCTTATGGGTTGGCTCACGGAAATGTCATCAGGACGCCGCCATCCTGTCATGGTCAGTTCTTTAGCTGAATCCAGGTTGAACCTGATGGCTCTGCGGGTTCGCGCCAGCTGGAAACTGGCGCGTGTGCTGCTGCATCTGCTAAGCGGCTGGTGTACCGTGGTTTTGCGATTTCCGGGGCTGACCTCTATACAAAGAGAAGAACGAATCCGGGCTTGGGCCCAGGCCCTGCTGGTACATCTTGCTATCAGATCAGAAATTAATGGCAAGCCGCCAACGCATGGCCCTTTGATGCTGGTGTGCAACCACATCTCGTGGCTCGACATTTACGTGATTTATGCGGTCTGCCATTGCCGCTTTGTTGCCAAAGCCGAAGTGGGCCGCTGGCCCCTGATTGGGACCTTGGCTGCGGCGGCTGGCACCTTGTTTATCCAGCGCGAGTCCCGGCGTGACGCCTTGCGTGTGGTGCAGCAAATCTCAAATCGCCTGCAGGCTGGCGACGCCATCGCGGTGTTTCCAGAGGGCACCAGCAGTGACGGGGTGGGTGTGCTGCCATTTCATGCCAACCTGGTCCAAGCCGCCATTGCGGCCGATGCGCCGGTGCTGCCCGCAGCGATTCGGTTTTCAGATGGCGCCAGCGCCACGCACAGCCAGACCGCGTGCTACCTCGACAAGGACACGCTGATTGGCTCCATCTGGCGCATTCTGAATTCACCGCCGTTGTGCGCCACCCTGGTGTTTGGCGAGCAGCAATACGCCCAAGGGCGTGAACGGCGTGTGTGGAGCGCCGACTTGCGCCGGGCAGTGGTAGCCCTGCGGGCAAGTCCCACTGACCGTTGAGCGCAGTGGGGCGATGGCGCGCTGGGCGCCGCAGTATCGAAAAATAGTGTCGAATTTAAGACAAATCGGGCTGTAGCCCTCGTGTTTATTGCGTCAGCAGCTATTATTTCAGGACTGAAAAACGAAGTGACTAACTGGCCGATTGCTTGAGCTCATCCTTGTATGCCCTTGGCAACGCCACGCAAAAAATCAAGCATGCCGGGTTCTGTTTCTAGCTTGGCAACCAAGGTGACGGCCAGACTGACATCGCGCGCAGTGCCCATGTTCAATTGCAGCTCGCTCGCCTGGTCGTGCCAGCGTTGCGACCTTTTTTTGGGCAGCAGCGGCTGCAATGCCTCGATGCTGTAGCGCACTCGCTTGGCCACGATGCGGGCACGGTGCTGGCTGTCTGGGTTGTTGCGGTCCTTCAGGGCAAGCTGCAACTGCGCGTGCAGGTGCTTGATGCGTTGCCTGGCCCAGCCGCGTAAGGAACCTTTGGGTCGATGCGCCGCATTGCCTGCAGCCATTGACGCTGACAATCCTTCAAGCCATTGCGTCCATTCAAGCAAGCTGGCACCGACTGCAGGGTGCCGTAGTGCCTGGCGTGCTAGCGTGCGTTGGCGCGTGGCGGCCTGTGCCACCACCTCCTGCATGGCCAGCCAGGCTTGCGCCCGTCGGCTGTCGCCGTGCGCGTAGGCATCAGCGAGCCCAGGCAGGGTCTGCGTGCACGCAACGTCAAGATTGCGCACCTCACCCAGGAGATTGAGCAGGGGTTGCAGCGCTTGCCAAGAGGGCATCGCGTCGCCCGCACGCGTCACTTTGAAGAGTCGCAATGCGCTTTTAAAACGGCGCAAACCCACCCGCGCCTGGTGCGCGACCTCGGGCTTCTCAGAGCTTTCCAGCAGACCCAGGTTGGTCGTGAACTGGCAGAACATTTCACGCAGAACCCGCTGCGCGGCCTGCTGCCATGAGAGCTTGGTGCTCAGGCCAGGGGGCTGGGCGCGCAGCGGCTCATCCACACAGCCTTCGGCCAGCAGGTAGCCACGCTCGGACTTGCTGCTATTGGCGGGCAATAAGGCCGTCGTTTCTGCAATTTTCCGGGCGATGTCAAACAAGCAAAGGGGTGAGCCCGCAAGCAATTCAAGCTCCAGCTCGCAAATCGGTGACTTGCTCTCATTGGCTTGTATCTGCCCCAGGTCAAGCGCGAGCTCCACCCAACTGCCGTCGCGCTTGTGAATGACCCAAAGGGTTCGGTCAAAAACCGTTGAAAAACTTGGCACCAGCGCCTGAAACACGCTGCCATCAGGATCAATCTGCTGCCATGGTGTGGCGTGCAGCGCCTGAAAATCGAGTGCGCCATCTGTCACCGGCACTTCCCATTCGCCGCGTTGGCTCAGTGCCGAATCACCAAGCCCCCCCATTTTGAGAGTCTGCAGCCACTGCGGGTTTTCATCGCTGCCAACGCGCCGTATTCGCAGCGCGATGCGCGCCTGCCGCAATACTTGCTCGGGTGTGTCGTAGTAGACGTTGTGCAGGTGCAGTTGCGTCATCTTGCGACGTGCCAGCAAGGGCAGCCGAGCCAGGTGCTTTGCCAACTGCGACGGATCAGCGCCTGGCAAAGCCAGCTTAAGTTCAGTCTCTTGCGCCATGCGACGGGGAATGCGGCTTGTCATAGGAGGCGGCCTTGGTGCGGTGATGAATTGATGGAGAAATCGGGGGGAGTACCTCCTACTTTGACACAAAAGTCGTGCCAGACGGTGATTGCAACGCACTACCAGTGTGTCACCGGCGCGAGTTCTGTCACGCAATTGCCATGAAGCTGCCACCATGTTGTCACGCAAGACCGCCAACATGGGGCCCAGCACGATGCAATTCGGGTTTTTCCATCTATTTAAAGGAGCCAGTTATGAGAGAGCTACCCAACCCAACCTTTCCTTTGTCTCCGCTTTCTTTGCCACGCGGCTTGTTTCACCGGCCTCAAGCGCCGCTGTTGGCGGTGCGCCCAGCTACCGTTGCGCCAGCAAAGGGCGCACTCATGGTTTCATGGGCTAAAAACGCAGATGAGGTACGCCAAGCGCAGCGCTTGCGCTTCAAGGTTTTCGCCCAGGAAATGGGTGCCCGGCTGGATACCAGCGTGCCCGGTCACGATGTGGATTTATTTGATAACTATTGTGAGCATCTGTTGGTGCGCGACGCCTTGACCCTGGAGGTGGTAGGAACCTACCGCCTGCTCACACCGGCCCAGGCCCGGCGCGTGGGCAGCACCTACAGTGACCTCGAATTTGACCTGACCCGCCTGCGCAGCCTGCGTGAGCGCATGGTGGAGCTCGGGCGCAGTTGTGTGCATCCAGACTATCGCCAGGGTGGTGTCATCATGGCCTTGTGGGGGGCTCTGGCAGAGTTCATGGTGCGCAATCAGCTCGATACCATGATTGGCTGCGCCAGCATTCCCATGCTGCACAACGGCATTGTCAGCGGTGATGTGGCTGCCAGCATCTGGCATCAGCTCAAGGCCACGCATCTGGCGCCGATCGAACATCAGGTGCATCCGCGCTTGCCGCTGCCGGTGGATCAGCTGGACCACAGCCTGAGCGTCGAGCCCCCCGCCTTGATCAAGGGCTATTTGCGACTCGGCGCCAAGATTCTAGGTGCGCCCGCCTGGGACCCGGATTTCAACACGGCTGACCTGCCCATGTTGATGCGCATCAACGATCTGCCGGCGCGCTATCGCAAGCATTTTTTAGGTTCCCGATAGGGACAATAGAGTGCTTGTCAATCCACGCCATGTGCTCACTCATGCAGGTTTAAAGGTATTTGCGGCGCCTGAGCAAGCGCGCGCGCTGCAGGGCGATGAACTCGACAAAACCCCAAAGCAAGCAGGCGGCAAGTGCTGGGGCTCTGAAAATAGCAGCTTTGTGCAGCATGATTGGCGGGCATCAATGGCCATTAGGATGTTGAACCGCCAATTTACCCGCGACTCATGACAGTCTGGTGTCAAGCCCAAATGACGCGGCCTACACGTGGCCGTGCTGCCCTGGCGGGTGCAGCAGCCGGTGTTGGCTCGATTTACGTCGTCATCGCGCCCCGCTCGCCGTGAATCCACCGGCACTGCCCGAACTCGAAGCGCTGGAACGCATCATTGAACTGGGTGCCGGCTGGCTGCAGAGCCGCGTTGTCTGTGAAGTGGCCCTGCCGCGCGGGGGCAGCTACCCGGTTCATGTGATTACGCTGGGCAATTCATCGCGCGAGGTGCCGGCTGTGGGCTATTTCGGCGGCGTTCATGGTTTGGAGTGCATCGGCGCGGGCGTTGTGATTGCCTACCTGCAAAGCCTGGTCATGCGCCTGCAGTGGGACAGCACGCTGCACCAGCAGCTCAAATGCGTTCGCATGGTCTTTATGCCCATCGTCAACCCAGGGGGCATGGCGCTCAATACCCGGGCCAACCCCAACGGTGTGGACCTGATGCGCAACGCGCCGGTACAAGCAACCGAAGCGGTGCCGTTTTTGGTGGGCGGGCAGCGTTTCAGTTCCGGCTTGCCGTGGTACCGCGGTGTCCAAGACGCGCCCATGGAAGCTGAGAATCAGGCGGTGCTGGAGGTGGTGACGAACGAATTGCTGGCGCGTGACTTCAGCCTGAGTGTGGACTGCCATTCGGGTTTTGGCGTGAGTGACCGCATCTGGTTTCCGTTTGCGCACACGCGTACCCCGATCACTCATTTGGCGGAGATGCATGCACTCAAAAACATCTTTGTTCGCTCGAACAGTCACCACCGCTACGTGATAGAACCCCAAAGCCTGCAGTACCTCGCGCACGGTGATCTGTGGGACCACCTGTACCAACAATCGTGTGCCCAGGCGCAGCGCGTCTTCTTGCCTCTCACCCTGGAGATGGGCTCCTGGCTTTGGGTGAAGAAGAATCCCCGTCAGTTGTTCTCACGCCACGGTATTTTCAATCCCCTGATTGAGCATCGCCAGCAGCGCGTCCTGCGCCAGCATCAGTTGTTGTTGGATTTTTTGTCGCGCGCGGCCTGCGGCCATTCGCTTTGGTTGCCGCGCGGCGAAAGCCGTGCCTGGCACCATGCGCAGGCGCTGCAGGATTGGTATTGAAATCTCCTCAGGCGGCGATCAGCGCCCTCAGTGGGCTTGCAAATCCGAGGGCAGGGTGGCTCGCAGCGCACACTGGAGCGGGTGTACCAAGTTCAAACCGCCCGACAGAGTCGGCCAGCCGCGCGGCCTGGTCCTTCAGGCCTTCAGCCGCTGCGGCAGACTCCTCGACCAGAGCCGAGTTTTGCTGGGTCAAGGCATCAAGTTGTCGCACGACGAATAACAAATTGATGTCGGCGCTGCTGAACAGAAAGGGGGGTGGACTGCTGTCACTGCGTTGTCATCAAACTGCCGCAAGAACGTCACGCGTGGGCCTGAAAATTTGGCCATGCAACAACAAGAACCAAATTTGGCGATGCCATTGACGATGAACCCAGCAGCCGCCGCTTCAGCAGGGCCTGCCCCCCATTTCATTTCAAAGGATGCGCGCCACGCGCGCCCAGGCAGTGCCAGATCCATGCTGATGGTGACGCGTTCACCGGCAGTGCGCCGTGGCGTTGGCCCGCTGGCTCATCTGATGCGCGGCCCCGGGCTCTACCCGGTCTATCAACCCATCGTGTCGCTGCTCGACGGTTCCATCTATGCCCATGAAGCGCTGATTCGTGGGCCACAGGGCAGTTCATTTCATACGCCCGACGTGTTGCTGGCGGCCGCAGCGCATGAAAAGTTGAACTACGAATTTGAAAACCTGTGCATCATCGCCGCCGTGGACCAGTGGGGCGCGCTCTCGCAACCCGGACGTCTGTTTGTCAATATCAGCGCGCAAGTGTTGGTGCAACTCATCAAGCAATGCGGGCGCGACGCCCTGATCGAACTGGCCAAGGGCTTGGGTGTGCTGCCGCGTCGGCTGGTGCTCGAGATTACCGAGTACGAGCGGGTGCCTGACATGGATCACTTTGCCAATGCTATCGCCGACATACGGGCGCTCGGCGTGGCGATCGCGCTGGATGATTTTGGTGACGGCCGGTCGAGTCTTCGACTGTGGTCACAACTCAAACCCGAAATCGTGAAAATTGACAAGTACTTCACCAAGGACATCAGCCAACACGCCGACAAGCTCAAGACAATTCAGGCCCTGCAACAGATTGCCACCATTTTTGATACCGCCCTGGTGGCAGAGGGCATTGAGAGTGCGGATGACATGCGCGTGCTGCGTGATCTCGGCATTGCCTACGGGCAGGGCTTTTTTTTGGGGTCGCCCGGCTGAACTGCCGCGTGAGCGCATTGAGGAGCAAGCCCTGGAGGTGATGCGTGAGCGCAAAATTGTGGTATTTCCCGAGCTGCGGCGCGCATCCAATGCAGGGACCTTGAACCGCCTCATGGTGTTGCAGGCGCCCACGCTTGGAATCGATGCGAGCAACGACGAGCTCGCGAAGGTATTCCTGGCCCACGACAAGCTGCATGCGATCGCTCTGCTTGATGGCACCCGGCCGGTGGCGATCATCAACCGCTCAAGTTTCATGAACGAGTACAGCAAGCTCTATTACCGCGAGCTATGGGGACGCAGGGCATGCCTGGTTCATGCGAATCAGGAACCGCGCCTGATCGAGCAAAATCATAATGTGGACGAACTGATCGGCATCCTCACCTCGGACGATCAACGCTATCTGGCGGATGGATTTATCGTGACGGAGAATGGCCGTTATCTGGGTCTGGGCACCAGCGACCAGTTGGTTCGCTCGGTCATGGAGGCGCGAATTGAAGCCGCCCGTCATGCCAATCCCTTGACCTTTTTGCCTGGAAACATTCCGATCAGCCAGCACATCGAGCGACTCTTGAAGCGTGGTGTGGATTTTGTCGTCTGCTACGCCGACCTGAATAACTTCAAACCCTTCAACGACCAATACGGCTATTGGCGCGGCGACGAAATGATTCGTCTGGTGGCGCGCCTGGCTTTGGCACATTGCGATCCGCGGCGTGACTTTGTCGGGCATGTCGGCGGCGACGATTTCATCATCCTGTATCAAAGCGCCGACTGGCAGTTGCAATGCGAGAGGTTTATTGCCAAGTTTGCCGAGTGCGCCGTTGAGCTGTTCGATCTGTCTGCCTGCGCGGCGGGCGGCATTCACGCTGAAGACCGCTATGGTGTGTCACGGTTCTTCCCGCTGACCACTATTTCTGTCGGCGCTGTCAAGGTGGCGCACGGTGAATATTCCAATGCGCAACAGGTCGCCACGGTGGCCGCCCGGGCCAAGCATGACGCCAAGACCCATGGTGTCGGTCTGCTGGTGCGCGACACCGCTGACTTCAGTGCTTGCTAGACGGCACAACCCGGCGCTGTGGCCACCCCGGGTTTTGTGTTCAGAGCAGCAGCGCACCGATGGCGCCCGTTGCCAGCAGTGCGATGGCAATCGGCAGCGTGATGCGACGCAGTTCGGCTGAGCCCAAACCGATCGCCATCACGCTTTTGGTCAAGGTGTTGGCCATGACCGCGATCACGATGGCACGCGCTGCGACCTGCAGGTTGGAGGCGTCGCTGCGCACCAGGTCGGCCATGGCCAGTGTGATGGCGTCCACGTCGCTCAAGCCCGCCACGGCGGCCGCAATATACAGGCCCATGTCGCCCAGATAGACCTGCGCGGCCCGCGCGAGCAGCAGCACCACGCCAAATAGCAGCCCAAACTTGATCGCCTCATCAAGCTCAAACGGGTTGTTGCCGGGCTCGATCTGCCCACGTTCGCGCTTTTTGTTGCGCTGCCACAGCCAATAGCTTGCGCCCAGACCGGCCACGCACAGCAGGCCCATCGCCCAGGCGATCTGGCGGCCAAGCTGCCAACTGATCAGCGCGGTCATGAGCGCGACCCGAAAGAACATCACCGTCCAGGCCAGCACAATGCCCAGCGCCAGCGCCGAGGCATCGGCGTTGGTTTGCCGGCTGCGCTGCGCGAAGCCGAGCGTGACGGCGGTACTGGAGGCCAGGCCGCCAAGCAGGCCGGCCAAGCCCACGCCATGCTCGGGCCCCACGATCTTGATCAGCAGGTAGCTGCTGAAGTTCAGCGCCGAGATCAGCACCACCATCAGCCAGATCTTGTACGGGTTGATCACATCCATGGGCGCTGGCCCGTAGTTGATGTCGGGCACCAAGGGCAGGATGATGAGCGTGACGATGCAAAATTTCAGCGTCGCCTCAACGTCGGTGGTGTTGATATGTTTGGCGAGTTGGTGCAGCCAGTCCTTGAGTGCGAGCAGCAGTGCCATGGCCACTGCGATCCAGCTCGCCAGCTGCAGCTGGCCCCGCGCGCACAGCAGTCCCAGCAAGAATGCCAGCAAGGCCGAGACCTCGGTGGTAATGCCGGTGTCGCCGCGCTGCGCCGTCACCACATACATGCCGACGATCAGCGCCGCAATGGCGACGAACAGCGCCAGCGCCAGCCAGTCAAGCCCCAGATTCTGGCCGAGATGGCCGGCCAGAGCGCCACTGAGGGCGATGAGCGCGAATGTGCGCACCCCCGCGCCACCGTCCTCGACCTTGCTGCGTTCACGCTCCAAGCCCAGCAGCATGCCCAGACCAATGGCCACAGCGAAACGCAGCGCCAGGTGGTAATTTTCCATAGAAAAGGGGCCTTTGGGTCTATTGGCGTGCTTGTCGCTTAGGGCGCGATCTGCAGTTGCGCCGGGTCAAGCAGCAAATACCGGGCGTAGCGCCCCTCTTGCCGGCTGCCGTCGTCGCTGACGATGAGAATGCGCGGCTGGCCGTCGATCAGCGCTGCGCTCACCCCTTCGGCATGCTCAAAGCCCGGCAAACCCGGCACGGTGACGCGGCGCGCCGGCGCAGCGGGCGCCCCGCTCCAGAACCAGAGCCCAAAATTTGCCGCCTGGCTGCCAACCGGGCCGCTGATGATCAGGTAAGCGCCGAGAGCGGCAATGTAGGCCATGCCACGAATCCCGTTGCCGCCGAGATCGAGCGTAATGAGCGTTGGCGCGACCTGTGGTGCTGCGCCGTTGTCGAACAGGGCGCCGGGGTTCTCGACGCTGGCGATGATGGCCCGATGGCCCAGCAGCGGACTGCGAAAACCAATCAGCAGTCGCTGGTCGGGGCTGATCTCGATCGCCTCAATATTGAACCCGCCGTCGGTCTTGACATCACGCAGGGCAGCGGCCGCAGCCAGCACCGGATGCTTTGCTGCCAAAGCGGATTTCAGCCCGGTGACCACCTGGGGCTCGACCACGCGGCTTCCTTCGACTTTGAAACGGACCAGTTTGTCGCGGTGCTTCTTCTCGCCGCCGCCGCTGTTGCGTGAATGCGAGGTGCTGGCATACACATAGCCGGATCGGTCGAGCGCCAGCGCTTCAAGGTCGTCGAGTTTCCAGAAGGTGTCGCCCCACTGAAACAGTCCGGCCTTTAGCGCCTTGCTACTGACCTTGCCGTCGGGTTGGATGCTGAGCAGGCTGAACGGCTGCTCTTTTTCATCTTCAACCACCAGGAAGCTCCCGTCCGGCAATTGCTGGACGGCAGAGGGTTCATACAGGCCGGTCAAGGCCAGAAACATGAGAATGTTGTTAAGTGCCATCGCGAGCCTGGTTCAGAGGTGGCAAGGATTAAGCGGGTCGGCCGTGTTCAGGCCTGGCACATCAGCGCCCCGCACAGGCCACTATTTTTTTGGTCGTCCCGTCTTGATGGCGGGCACGGCTTTCAAAGCGGCCAACAACGCAGCATCGGACATGGCCGCCAGGGCCTTGATGCCGGCGCGGATCAATTCGCTTTTTTTGGCGGTGGACAGCAGCTTGCCGGTGCGTTGCTTGAGTTCATCAAGCACGGTGTATTCAGCCTTGGGAATAGTGAAGCTGTCACGCACCAGCTTGGGCTTTTTGTCCTTATTGGTTTTGTCTGTTTTGTCGGTACTGGGCGGTGGCGCCGGCTGTCTCACGGCCTTGGCCACGGTTTTGATGGGTGTAGCCTTGACCAAAGGCTTGACCGCGACTTTGACTGCCGCTCTGACTGCCGGCTTGACCGATGTCTTGACTGGTGTGGCTGGCCTTTTAGTGGCCGGCTTGCGTGCCGCCTTCACCGGCGCCTTGGTACTCGTCACAGTCTTGGCCTGGACTGGCGCGGGGGCCAGGGTCGCACTGGGCGTGCTCGTGGTGACGGGCTTTTCGGTTGTGGTTGCCATGCTGCATTCCTTGAAAATAACGATATATACAGTTTATACAGTTTAATAAAGGCGTGTCAAGCTGCTGCCTTGTTAAGCTGCTACTGCCAGTTGCACCCGCGGTAACGCGACCGCGCTGGCGCTCAGCTCTCGCCCAGCGTCAGGGACCACGGCGTCTTTTGCCAGGCCAGCACTTCTTCGCGCAGCAGGTGCGCTGATTGCGGAAAGGCCTGGGCCCAGCCGACGCGCCAGGCCAGGTGAAAGGCGTTGGCCTTGCGCACGCGCTCAAGGGTCAAACCCGCCACATCGGGGTCGCGCCGGGCGTGGCACAAAATCACCGCCAGGCGCAGGCACAGCAACTGTTGCACAAACTGCGCGTCAGCAAAGTCGACCTCGAGTTTGCGCAGTTTGCCGCGGTGCCCCAACACCAGCAGGCTGAGTCGGTGCAGCTCGGGCAAGGTAAAGCCCATGGCATCGGCGTTGTCCAGAATGTAGGCGCCGTGCTTGTGATAGTCGGTGTGCGAGATGTGGCTGCCAATGTCATGCAACTTGGCGGCCCATTCGAGCTTGCGCTGCAAGCGTTCTGCGGCAGGGTTCGCTGCTGGGTTCAGCGCGTCAAAGGAGTTGCCTTGTAGCTGTGCCAGCAAATTTTTGGCCACCTGGCCCACACGCAAGCCATGCGCGGTGTTGCTGCCGAACTTGGCCGCGAGCCGCTGCACCGAGCGCGCGCGCACATCCGTCTCATCTTGCCTGACGCCCATCAGGTCAAACAACAGCCCGTGGCGCAGGCCGCCGCTGGCCTGCTCCATCTGGTCGATCTGCAGCAAGTCAAACACCGCCCGCAAAATGCTCAAGCCGCCACCAATGATGGCGCGCCGGTCATCTCGCATGCCCGCCAGGCGCAGGCGGTCAGCGCTTTGGGCGCTGAGCAGCTTTTCTTGTAGCCAGTCCAGTCCCGCGCGGCTGACGTGGCTGGTCGGCCAGCCGGCTGCAGCCAACACATCGGCCACTGCGTTCACGGTACCGGCTGAGCCGTAGGCCACATCCCATGCGTCACGCCGGTAGATGGCGAGCGCCTCGTCCAGCACCGCCTTGGCGGCAATTTCGGCCATTTCAAAGGCGCGCGGGGTGAAATGGTTGTCGGGAAAATAACGCGATGACCAGGCCACACTGCCAACCCGGTACGACTCCATCTGGGTGGGCTCGACGCCCTGGCCCAGGATCAGCTCGGTCGAGCGTCCGCCAATGTCAATCACCAGGCGGCGCTCGTTCCCGTGCGGTAGCGTTTGGGCCACGCCCTGGTAAATCAGGCGGGCCTCTTCCCGGCCCGAGATCACATCAATCTGAAAGCCTAACAACTTGTTCGCAGGCAACAGAAATTCGTCACGGTTATGCGCTTCGCGCAGCGTTTGCGTCGCCACCGCGCGCACCTCGGCCACGTTAAAGCCCGCCAGGCGTTCACCAAAGCGGGCCATGCAATCCCAGCCGCGCTGCATGGCATCAAGGGTCAGATTGCGGTTCACATCCAAGCCATTGCCCTGGCGCACGGTTTCCTTCAAATATTCGGTGCGGAAGAACTGACCGTGTTCGATCCGGCCAATTTCAAGGCGAAAGCTGTTGGAGCCCAAATCGACTGCCGCCAGGCGCGTTCCTTCTTGCATCTTTATTCTTCCTGTGTTTGGGGGTGCAGCATAGCATTTGGCTTGGACCGCTCGGCGACGCTTTTAGTTTGTATAAATCAATAGCATGCCAGGCTTAATTGACGTGGGCTAGAGCCCTATTTGATATAAATTATTTGGATAATCAAGCTGTGTTTTTAGGCTTTGTTGCCGGCCCTGTCGGTATGCCAGCGAACAGACCGACTGGCAGCAAATGAACATGCTTGAGGATCTTGAAGCGGCGGTGGCGACCGAAGTGGCCGTGGCAGCCCCTCGATTCAAACCCATGCAAGAACAACCCCAATTCCCAATCACATGAAAAGACGTACCACCGGCAACCTTTGGAGCCGTTCGCTCCAACGCACGATAAAGGCCATGACGCGCACTGCAGTGCGTGCTGGCACCCAAGCCGTGACCAAGGCCTTGCGTGCGGCGCCCAGGCTGCCCAAGGCCATTGCCAAAAAACCCACACCCACAGCGCCCGCTTTGCGCGCGGGCGTGACGCTGGGCGCCACCGGTGCGCGCCGCTACCACCTGCATCAGCCCCCGGGCGTGGGTCGCAACGAACGCCTGCCCTTGCTGGTGATGCTGCACGGTTGCTCGCAAGACGCAAAAACGCTGGCCGCCATCAGCCAGATGAACCGGCTTGCCGATCGCCAGCGCTTTCTGGTGCTGTACCCCGAGCAAGACCGGCTCTCGAATCCGCAGGGTTGCTGGAACTGGTTTGACACCCGCACCGGGCGCGCGCAGGCCGAAGCGGCTGCCATCATGGCCGCGATCGATCAGGTCAGCCTGAAGCAGGCGGTTGACCCGACCCGCATCGCCATTGCCGGCTTTTCAGCCGGTGCCGGGATGGCGGCGCTGGTGGGGGCTCTGCAGCCCGCGCGCTTTAGCGCCGTCGTGATGCATTCAGGCATTGGTCCGGGGGTGGCCCACTCGTCGGTAACCGCGATGAGCGCCATGCGCGGGCGTCGCAGCGCTGTTGTGGCGTTGGCGCCACTGGCTGCGGGCACCCATTTGCCAGGGCTGCTGGTGATTCATGGCAGTGCGGATCACATTGTCGCGCACGGCAACGGCTTTGACGCGGCGCGGCTGTGGGCGGCGCGGGTGCAGGCCAAAGCGGGCCAGCCGCGCACGGTGCAGCGCGGCAAGCGTCATGCCGCGATCCTCACCGATTACCGGGTCGGCGGCCAAGTGGTCGCCACCCTGTGCGCCGTGCAGGGTCTGGGCCATGGCTGGAGCGGCGGCGCTGCCGGCCAGCCCTACAGCGATCCGGCAGGGCCCGATGCCTCCCGCATGATCTGGGCCTTCGCGCAAAAGCAATTCGCCCGCGTGGCCGCTGTGGTCTGAGAAATTTCATACAAAATTGCCCTGCAGCCCTCGTCAGTAAAGCGCGGGCAGCTATGAAATTAATTCAAATGGGTTTGCCATCCAATTCATCCTAAATTGGGATAAAATTTAACTGATGCATATTATTAGCCACGCCAAAATCCTTGCTGCACAGGCTTTGCATGTGGATTGCAGTCGTGCGCTTGAGCAATGGTATCGGCTGACAAAGAGAGCGTCATGGGGTCATTTTGCTGACGTAAAAATGTGTTTTCCGGCGACCGACAAAGTGGCTGACAAGTATGTTTTTGACGTGGGGGGCAACAAACTCAGAGTCATCGCTGCGATTCACTTCAATACCGGTCGGGTGTTTATCCGGGCGATCCTGACACACCGGCAATACGACAAAGGAGACTGGAAATGAATGCAAGACTGGCCGCCGCCATCACGCACTGGGCCTATGTGGCACCCCTGTTGACGCCGCCCACCAACGAGGCGCAATACCAGGCGCTGGTTGAGTCGCTGGATGCGCTGCTCGATGCCGGCGGCTCCGATGAATCGCACGCACTGGCCGGGTTGACTGTGGCGGTAGGCGAACTGGTGTCTGCCTACGAGCAGCATCACTACCCGATGCCAGCGCAAATGACGGCTCTGGAGGCCTTGCGTTTCTTCATGGAACGTGACGGCTTGCGTCAAAAAGACCTGCCTGAAATCGGCAACCAGTCCAAGGTGTCTGAAATCTTGAACGCACGCCGCTCACTCAATTTGCGGCAGACCAAAGCGCTGGCTGCCCGCTTTGGTGTGCCCATCAGCATGTTCGCCGGATGAGAGCGCTTCTCCCGGCTGTGCCAAATCCATCCAGTCATCCCCAGCGACAGGCCTGCCCGTGAGTACCGACGAGCTGGCGGGCCTGTCGCTGGCCGCTTTTGACCAGATGGTCGGCGCCACTGCAGGCTTTCGCTCGCGCACCGGCCAGCGCGACATGGCGCAGCAAATTGCCAGCACCTTGGCCGGTGTGACGCTGGGCGAGCATGGCGACCCCAACAAGTCGATTGCAGTGATTCAGGCCGGCACCGGCGTGGGCAAGTCGGCCGCTTACCTGGCCACCACGGTGGCGCTGGCGCTGGCGCGCAAGACCCGGGTTGTCATCTCCACCGCGACGGTGGCGCTGCAAGAGCAATTGATGACCAAGGACCTGCCGGCACTGGCGGCGGTGCTGGAGACGCCTTTTGTATTTGCGCTGGCCAAGGGCCGGGGCCGCTACGTCTGCAAGTTCAAGCTCGAGCGCCTCGCAGGCCCGGGCGGCCAAGAGCTCACCGACGAACTGTTTGGCGTGGATGAAGACACGCCGCCGCCGCGCGCGGCCTTTGCCGCCCAGTTGCAGGGTGTGGACTCCGAGGAGCGCCGCTTCAAGCTTTATGACGCGCTCGCCAGCGCACTAAGTCAGGGCAAATGGGACGGCGACCGCGACAAGCTGGCCGAGCAGCCCGATGCGCGCGACTGGTCGGCCGTGGCCGCCGAGCGCCACAGCTGCACCGCGCGCCATTGCCCGCGCTTTCGCGATTGCAGCTACTACCAGGCGCGCACCCAGCTGGCCGAGGCCAATGTCATCGTTGCCAACCATGACCTGGTGCTCGCTTCGCTGGGCATGAATGCGCTGCCCGAGCTGGAAAAATGCCTGGTCGTGTTTGACGAAGGGCACCACCTGCCCGCGGTCGCGCTGGACCAGTTCTCCAGCAGCATGGACCTGTCCAGCCTGCGCTGGCTCGACAAGCTGCCCAAAATCTTGCTGGAGGTGAGCGAGAAGATCAACCGCGTGCCCGAGCAGGATGTGAGCACGCTGGCGCAGCAGCTCAAGACCGCCTTGTTTGACGTCAACCGCATCGCCATGGATTTGCTGCAGAGCGGTGGCAGCGGTTTTGATGGCACCCAGCGTTTCAAGAATGGCGTGCTGCCAGATGTGCTGCAAGACCCGATGACGCTGATTCAGGGTCATGCCCGGGGCTTGTCCAAGGTGTTAGAAGCCTTGGGCACTGAGTTAAAGCGCCGGGCCAAGGAAGACCCGTCGCTGGCGCTGAGCAGCTCGCTCCTGTACGCCAAGCTCGGGCCGCTGGCGCCCAAGCTCACCAGCGTGCTGGCCACCAGCGCCATGATGCTGGCGCACGAGCCGCAGCCGCTGGCCAAGTGGCTCAAGTCCGACACCAGCTCTGGCCTGGTTTTCATGAGCGCCCACGCCTGCCCGATCGTGCCGGGCGCACTCTTGCAGCAAAGCCTGTGGCGCCAGGTGCGCGGCGCTGTCATCACCTCGGCCACGTTGACGAGTTGCGGCAGTTTTGATTTTTTCCTGCAGGAGGCCGGGTTAGATAACGACGCCACGGTGTCCACGCTGGAAGTCGTCAGCCCCTTCAACTACGCCACCCAAGGCCGCCTGATCGTGGTCGAGACCGCAGCCGACCCGAAAGACGTGGCGGCCTACACGCGCGAGCTGGTGGCCGAGTTGCTGCTCGATTTGAGCCAGATCGAACACGGCGCGCTCGCGCTGTTTACCTCGCGCGTGCAGATGAAGGCGGCGGTGGACGCGCTGAGCCCCACGCTGCAGGACGTGGTGCTGGTGCAGGGGCAAATGTCCCGCGCGCGCCTGCTGGCCACGCACCAGGCGCGGGTCGAGTCGGGTCGGGCCTCGGTGATCTTTGGCCTGCAGTCCTTTGGCGAAGGGCTGGACCTGCCCGGACGCCTGTGCGAGACAGTGCTGATTGCCAAGTTGCCGTTCAGCCCGCCGTCGGACCCGGTTGAAGAAGCGCGCTCCGAATGGCTCAAAAGTGTCGGGCGCGACCCCTTTTCTGAACTGGTGGTGCCCGCCACCGGCATCCGGCTCCTGCAGTGGACCGGACGCGCGATCCGCACCGAAGACGATGTAGCGACCGTGATCTGCTACGACCGGCGCCTGCTCACCATGGGTTTTGGGAGGCGCATGCTGCAAGGCCTGCCCGCCTACGCCGTGTTGCGGCGCTCAAGGGGCGTGTTGCGGGCGATGTAGCGTGGCGCGCCCTGGGCTTGTAATGGCGGGCTGTGGCCGCAAGTGCTTTCTGCGTTGAATCCCGAAAGCTCCTTGGCCCCCGTGGGGGTTTGCCGAATGGACTATTCTGGCTGCATCAGGGCTGCTTTGAATTGAAAGTGATGATGAATACGATTTTTGGATTTTTGGTGCGCGTGGCGCTGTTGCTGGCTGGCTTGATCTTCATGGCCAGCTTTTTGGTGCTTGCTCTGGTGGTGCTGGCACTGTGGCTGCTGCGCGCGTTATGGGCCAAGCTCACCGGCCAGCCCGTGAGAGCCTGGACCTTTCAGTTCAACCGGCAAGGGACGTGGCAGCGCTTTTATCGCCCACCGGCGAACGGCGCGCCACCCCGGCGCGATGACGCCAATGTGATTGACGCCGAAGTCAAGGAAATCAAGGAGTACAAGCCACCAGAAGTTTGAGATATGCTATATAAAATATAGCTGCATACGCATAGTACACGCGGGCTAGAGGCTTATTTTATCTAAATATCGAGCACAATTTCCTTAGCAAACAACTCGATCGCTGTTTTGGCCACTTGCTGCGTGTCAAAGTAGGCGTAGGCGCTGACGCCGATGGCGCCGAGCAGTGGCACAAAGCGGGTGGCGCTCTTGCCAATGATTCGCTGCGTCACCTTCACGCCCAGCAATCGCGCGGCCGACTGGATGAAACCCAGCGAGGCGGTCTTGACAATAAAGCGGTCGCCCACTCGCACCACCACATCGCGAAAAAGCTGCGCCGAGACGTGTTTGAACAGACAGTAAATCATCTGCTCGCGCCCCAGCGTGGCGTGCTTGCCATAGACCGCGGCGATGTCCGACACCATTTGCGCCTGCAGCTTCCAGACCCCCACCAGCTCCGGCACGATCGTCAGCCAGCCCAGAAAACCGGGGGGAAGCGCCAGCGACCCGGCCATCATGCCCGCCTTTCGGGCCGCAGTGCGCCCGAGCGCGCGGGCGCGCTTCTCGGGCTGCGCCACTTCGCGTTCGCTGGAGCCAGGCACGCGCAACACCAGCCCCAAAATGGCGTCGCCCAGCTTGTGGCGAAGACCGTTGGGGACCTCGGTTGCGCTGACGTCGGTGATATCGGTGGTGTCGGTATTGGAACGTGCGGTTTTGGCCATGATGCGCCATTATGGCGTGCAGGAGCGCGGGCTGTGCCGCCGTTCTGCTGCAGCCCTGAGCGAGGCCGGGCAATCGGGTACATTGGTCTGATGAGACACAAAACGTTACGTTTGAGCCGGCGCCCTTGGAGTACAGCGTTTTTTCTGCTTGTCAGCACTGAATTTGTCATGGCGCAGGCGCGTGAGCCCCTGCCGGCGCTAGACCCGCACGCCAGCGCGCTGTCCGAGGCCCACTATCTGATGGACATGCCAATCGTGCTGTCGGTGTCGCGTATGCCCCAGCGCCTGGACGAGACGCCGGGTGCCGTGACCATCCTGGACCGCGACATGATTCGCCTGTCGGGAGGGCGCGATGTGGCCGACCTGCTGCGCCTGGTACCGGGCTTTCAGACCAGTACCGCGTTTGAAAGCGGGGCGCCACTGGCCAGTTACCACGGGGGGTTTGAAGCCTACTCCGGCCGTATTCAGGTGCTGGTTGACGGGCGCTCGGTGTACTCGCCCTATTTTTCTGGTGGCACAGCCACCGGCTTGCAAACTGTGGCGCTGGCTGATATCGAGCGCATCGAGGTGCTGCGTGGCTCCAACTCGGCCAGCTATGGTGCGCGTGCCATGCTTGGGGTCATTAATATTGTGACGCGCCATAGCATCGACACCCTGGGCGGGCGGGGCACCCTGGCGCACGGCGAAAACGGCATTCGTGATGCGCAGGCCAGCATCGGCTGGGGGCGGGGCGAAGCCACGATGCGCCTTGGGCTCGACCGACGCGCTGACGATGGACTGAGCGGGTCGAACGGTCACAACCAGATCAACCGCCTTAACTTTCGCGCTGACCTGCGTGCCAGTGCGCGGGATGAAATCGCGTTGCGCGCCGGGGGCTTCACGATTGATTCCGGCAAAGGCTTTGCCAGCAAGGAGGGCGATCCGCCGCGCGAGCGTTCTTTTGGCTCTGGCTATGCGCAACTCGACTGGCGACACAGTTTGGGAGCGGATGAAGATGTGGCGCTGAGTTTCTCGCATACGCAAGAAAAGGTCCGCGATGGCTTTGCTGTTTCGCTGCTCAACTACAAGACTCAAGCAGCGGCTATGCCGGACGGGGCAATTGCAGCGGTCACGCAGTGGAAAAAAAACTGGGCAAATGTGAGTGACAGCATTGACAGCAATGTCAACGGCCACGCCGCCAGTAGCGTCCTGTCTTTACAGCACACCTTGCGCCACAGCTCTGCACTTCGTGTGGTGCTGGGCGGTGAACTCAGGCGCGAGCAGGTCGTCTCGCAGGCGCTTTACAACACACAGGCCGCTCTGCGAACCGATTACACCCGCTTGTTCGGCAATGCTGAATGGCGTTTTGCCGACAACGCACTGCTTAATGCTGGCGGCATGTACGAAAGAAACAGCATCAGCGGCGACAGTTTTTCGCCACGGTTGATGGTCAACTGGCACCTCGCCCAGGGCCAGACCCTGCGCGTTGGGGTTTCCAAAGCCCATCGTTCAAACAGTACGTTTGAGCAATTTGCCGACGTGCGCTATGTGTCCAATGACGTTTTACTAAAGGTAACCGCGCTGGCCAGTGGCAATGTTAAACCGGAGCGTTTGCTGGTGCGCGAGTTGGGCTATTTTGGCGAATTTGCGCGACTGCGCGCAGCTGTGGATGTGCGTTTATTCCAGGAACGGCTGGTCGGCTTCGTTCGGGGCCGGCGCTATGAGTTGCCCGCTGGCACCTCGATTTTTCCATCGAGTCCGTGGGACTATCGGCACCCTGAGAATTTTGCCTCGAGTGCTTGGGACTATGTCAACGCCGAGGATTTCACCATTGAGGGTCTTGAGTACCAGTTGAAATGGCGGCCCTGGCGCGATGCGCAGTTGATCTTCAATCAAGCCTATATCGATATTCAATCGGTCGACCAAGACACGCTCAGGGCGGCGCCCAAACTGGCTAGCACGCTCATCTTTTCTCAGAAGCTGCCTGGTGGACTGGATTTGAGTCTGACTCATCAGGAAAACAGCACGTCGCGTGGGCAGGGGACGGGTGAGCCCGAGTCGGCGCGCATGCGCCGCACCGACCTGCGCTTGGGTGTTCCCCTGCGCGCAGGCCGCAATCGGGGCGAGTTGGCGCTGGTGCTGCAGAACCTGGGTTCACCCTATCAAGACTTCGCAGGAGAATTTGAGTTTCAGCGCCGCGCCTTCGTCACCCTGCAACTGGAAAACTGAGGCCGCTGCCGATGCTGCATCGCCTGCGCTGCCTGTTGCTGAGCTGCTGGCTCGGCTGCTGCGCCGTGTTGACCGCGCAGGCCGCCAGCGTCGTGATCGTCAGCAGCGAACGCAGCCCGGCCTATGCGCAGGCGGCGCAGACCCTGGTGAGTGAACTCGAGCGCAATGGCGGCTTGCGCTACGACATGCTGTTGCTCACGGCCACAGAATTTGCGGGCGTAACCAACTTGAATCCAACCTTGTTTGTGGCACTCGGTACCCAAGCGGCGCAGGCCTTGGCGCAGGCCGGTTTGCCAGCGCCGGTGCTGTGCGCGCTGTTGCCGCGCAGCAGTTTCGAGCAGGTGTTGCGCAGCAGTGGGCGCAAGGCCTCCAGGCAGTTTTCGGCCCTGTATCTGGATCAGCCTCTGAGCCGGCAACTGAGCTTGATTGAGTTCGCCTTGCCCGAGGCCAGGCGTATTGGCGTGCTGTGGGGGGCTGAATCGCAAGCGCAGGCCCCGGCGCTGCGAACCCTCGCCAAGGCGCGGGGCTTGCGTTTGCTGGAAGGCAGCGTCGAACAGGGCGAGCTGCTGTTTCCGGCGCTTAAGCAGGCGCTTGATGGCGCCGATGTGCTGCTGGCCCTGGCGGACCCGCAGGTTTTTAACCGCAGCAGCATCCAAAATATCTTGCTCGCCTCCTTTCGGGCCAAGGTGCCGATGGTGGCCTTTTCACCCGCCTATGTGCAAGCCGGCGCCTTGCTGGCACTGCACGTCACGCCCGAGCAGGTCGGCCAGCAAGCCGCCACACTGGTCGCAGCCGTCTTGCAAGGCAAGGCTTTATCGGCCACGCCGCTGTACTCCCAGGACTTCAGCGTGGCCGTCAATGAGCATGTGGCGCACTCGTTGGGTTTGAGGCTTGACGCGGCGGCCTTGCGCACGCGCTTGCTGCGCGCGCAGGAGTCGCCATGAAGCTGGTCGGTATCCGCAACCGGATGTTGTTGGCGGCGGTGTTGCCGGTGACACTGGTGGCCGTCTTGCTCGCGGGGGTGTTCCTGTTTTTCCGCTTTGAGGACATCAAGACGGCGCACAGCCAGCGCGCTCGCGCCCTGACGCGTCAACTGGCCACGGCCTGTGAATACGGCGTGTTTTCCGGCAACATCAACCACCTGCAAAGCCTGGCCAGTGGTGCGCTGCGCGAAGCCGGCGTTCGCTCAGTGATGGTGTTGGGTGCCAAAGGCCAGATCCTGGTGCGTGCAGGCCTGTCCGGCTATGCGGCCCCGCCAATCCTGGGTTTGTTGGAGATTGAGCAGTTTGATCCTCGTACCCAGATCGACCTGCTGCTGTAGCCGATCACAGCCAGTTCGCTCGCTTTTGACGACGGCTACCTTGTGCAGGACAACACCTTGGGGGAGGCTATATCCGCACGGCCGACGCCGCCCGCCGCGGGCCATGTGCTGGTGGAGTTTTCGCGTGCGGCTTTAAGACAGAGCGAGCGTCAGATGCTGTGGACCGGCATCGCCATCACCTTGGGTGGCCTGTTGTTTGGCGCGCTATTGGCGGTGCGCTTGGGGCGCGGCGTGATTCGTCCGGTGGCGCGCGTGGCCAGGCTGATCGACCGCATTGGTGCGGGCGAGTTGTCGGCGCGCGCCCGGGTTTCGCCCGATGACCCTTTGCGCGCTGTGCAGCAGGGGCTTAACCTGATGGCGCAGCGAATCGAGTCTGGTCGCGATGAACTTGAGCAGCGCATTGCCACGGCAACGCTGGCTTTGCGCGAGAAGAAGGAAGAAGCGGAGGCCGCCAACTTGTCCAAATCGCGCTTTCTGGCCGCAGCCAGTCACGATTTGCGCCAGCCGATGCACGCACTGGGCCTTTTTGTGGCGCGGCTGGGGCAGTTGCCACACGACGCGCCGACTCGGGATCTGGTTGGCAGCCTGGAAGAATCGGTGCAGGCGCTGCAGACATTGCTCGATGCCCTGCTTGACGTCTCGCGCTTGGAGTCGGGTGCGGTGCAGGTGCAGTTGCGCCCGTTCGCGTTGGCCGATCTGTTTGAACAGTTGCGTGACAGTCTGGCATTGAGCGCACAGCAAAAGGGGCTGCGTTTGCGCGTGCGCCCGACACCGGTTTGGGTGCTGAGCGACTCGGCCTTGCTGCATCGGATTGTGCTCAACCTGCTCGGCAACGCCTTGCGCTACACAGCAACGGGCAGCGTGCTGCTGGCCTGTCGGCCCTGCTTTGATGCTCAGCATGTGCGCATCGAGGTCTGGGACAGTGGCATTGGCATCGCGCCGGAGCACCACCTTGCCGTCTTCAATGAGTTTTACCAGGTGGGCAACAGTGAGCGTGATCGCAACAAGGGCCTGGGGCTGGGGCTCAGCATTGTCGAGCGCAGCGCGCAGTTGCTCGGCTACCCGCTGCAAATGCGCTCCCGTGTAGGCGCTGGCACACGCTTTAGCTTGCGCGTGCCCCTGGCACCGCCCGGCCAAGCCCATGAGCGGCGCAGCGCGCTGCGCCCGAGCCGCTTTGATGACGTGGGTGGCCTGCGTGTGCTGGTGATCGAAGACGATCCGCTGGTGCGTGACGCGCTGCTGAGCTTGTTGGCCTCATGGCGGGTCGATGTGGCGGGGGCCGACGCGCTCGCAGCGGCGCTCCAACTGCTCAAGAATGGTGCCGTGCCCGATGTGATCGTGGCCGATTACCGTTTGCCAGGCGGTGAAAACGGCATTGAGGTGATTCGTCAATTACGCGCTGAAGCTGGCTGCTTGATACCGGCCTGCCTGATCAGCGGTGACACTGACGCTACGCTGCTGCAGGCGGCTCAGG
Source organism: Rhodoferax sp. (assembly GCA_013791765.1). Taxonomy (GTDB): domain Bacteria; phylum Pseudomonadota; class Gammaproteobacteria; order Burkholderiales; family Burkholderiaceae_C; genus Rhodoferax. Next base: position 40,214 of record VMTC01000049.1, on the reverse strand, counting down.
CCGCATCACTGAGCTTGTTGCACAAACCGGTGCGCCCGGCCAAGTTGCGCAGCCTGCTGCGGCGTCTGAGCCTGGCGGCTCAGATGGATTGCGCGGATGACGGGGCGTAACCCTGGCGGCTGGCAGCGAGCACCAGTTGCACCCGGGTCTTGACGTCAAAGGCGCGTAAGAGGGCGGTGACATGGTTCTTGACGGTGTCGTCGCTCAGCGCCAGCACATCACTGATGTTCTTGTTCGAGCGGCCCTCCAGCAACAGAGTCAGGACCTCGCCCTGACGCAAGGTGAATTGGGGCTGGGTCTTGGCCGACGCCAGTAAATCGACGCGAACATAAACCTCACCGGCCAGCACCAGGCGAACAGCGCTCAGCAACTCCAAGCTGTCGCCATTCTTGGACAAAAAACCGGCTGCGCCGCAGGCCAGCGCACTGCGCACGATTTGCGGGTTGGCCATGCCCGAGAGCATCAGGATCGGGAGCTCGGGATGCGCCTGGCCCAAGACCTTGAGCGCGTCCAGGCCGTTCATGCCGGGCAAGTCATAGTCCAGCAGCACCAGATCAAGATCAGGATGCAAGGCCGCCAATTCAAAAGCACGCGGGCCATGCTGCGCTTGAAGCACTTCGACCGGTTCGTCCAGCCCCTGAAGGATCTGGCACAAGCCTTCGCGCACCAGCGCGTGGTCGTCGACAACGAGTATTTGCAGTTTATTCATTCTTGCGCAAGTATGCACCGGGTTGGTGCAGTGGATGTATGCGCTGGATCAATCGTGTGACAACCAGATACAGGTTCTTGGGTTGGTCGCCCCGGTCGCTGCGCCTGGCCCTGCAAATTAGAATGAAGCCATGTTTGTCCATCTTCGTCTCCACACTGAGTTTTCCGTCGTTGACGGCACCAACCGCATTGGCGACAGCGTCAAGGCAGCAGCGCTTGATGCCCAGCCGGCCCTGGCCATTACCGACCTGAGCAACCTGTTTGGCGCCATCAAATTCTACAAAGCGGCGCGTAAAGCCGGCGTGAAACCGCTCATCGGCGCCGAAATCTGGCTCGAGGGCCTGGGCCAGGACGCCAGCGCGCTGTCGCGCCTCTTATTGCTGGTGCAAAACAAGCAGGGTTACCTCAATTTGTCGGAGTTGCTGGCGCGCGCCTGGACGCAGCAGGGCAGCAAGGCGCAGGCCAGTCTCAAGCTGGACTGGCTGAAGGAACTGGGCGAGGGCTTGATCGTCTTGTCCGGCGCGCAGGCTGGACCCATCGGGCAGGCGCTGGTGCAAGGCGATGTCGAGCGTGCGCTGGACGTCGCGCTGCAGTTGGGCGGCGTGTTTCCGCATCGGTTCTACCTTGAGCTGCAACGCGCCGGCCGCAGTGACGACGAAGCGCAAGTGGTGGCCACGGTGCAGTTGGCGGCGCGGGCGGGTTTACCGGTGGTGGCGACGCATCCGGTGCAGTTTGCCGGGCCGGATGATTTTGAAGCGCATGAGGCGCGTGTGTGCATTGCCGATGGTGAGATTTTGAGCAACCCGCGCCGCGTGCGCCGCTTCACGCGCGAGCAGTATTTCAAGTCCAGTGCGCAGATGCAGGCGCTGTTTGCCGATGTGCCATCAAGCATCGCCAACACGCTGGAGATTGCCAAGCGCTGCAACCTGACCCTGGTGCTGGACAAGCCGCAGTTGCCGGACTTTCCGACGCCCGAGGTCAACGGCCAGCGCATGACGCCGGACGAGTACTTTCGCTACGCCTCGCACCAAGGCTTGCAGGAGCGCATGGCGCATCTTTACCCGGATGCTTTGCTGCGTGATAAGGAGCTGCCGCGCTACCTGGATCGGCTTGAATTTGAGCTTGACACCATCGTCAAGATGGGTTTCCCCGGCTACTTTTTGATCGTCGGTGACTTCATCATCTGGGCCAAGAAAAACGGCTGCCCGGTGGGGCCGGGGCGCGGTTCTGGTGCCGGTTCGCTGGTGGCCTATTCGCTCAAGATCACCGACCTGGACCCGCTGCGCTACAACCTGCTGTTCGAGCGCTTTTTGAACCCGGAGCGGGTCTCGATGCCCGACTTTGACATCGACTTTTGCCAGACCAATCGCAACCTGGTGATCGATTACGTCAAGAGCAAATACGGCAAGGACGCCGTCAGCCAGATCGTCACCTTCGGCACCATGGCCGCGCGTGCTGCCGTGCGCGACGTCGGGCGTGTGCTCGACATGAGTTACACCTTTTGCGACGGCATCAGCAAGCTGATCCCGAACAAGCCGGGCGTCAGCGTCAGCCTGCAGTTGCCCCCAGCCGATCGCAAGAAAGACGACAAAACCGTGTACGCGGTCGAGGCCGAGCCACTGCTGGCCGAGCGCGAGGCCAAGGAAGAAGACGTCAAGACCCTGCTGGAACTGGCGCGCAAGCTCGAGGGCCTGACGCGCAACGTTGGCATGCACGCCGGTGGCGTGCTGATTGCGCCGGGCAAGCTGACCGACTTTTGCCCGCTGTACCAGCAGCCCGGCAGCGACGCGGCGGTGAGCCAGTTTGACAAATACGACGTCGAAGCCATTGGCCTGGTCAAGTTCGACTTTTTGGGCCTGGCAACACTCACCATTTTGGAGATTGCGCGCGACTTCATCATGACGCGCCACAAAGGCCAGGAGAACTTCGCCTTTGAGAACCTGCCGCTGGACGACGCGCGCGTCTACAAGCTGTTTCAGGAAGGCAAGACCGAGGCCGTGTTCCAGTTTGAATCGCGCGGCATGCAGGGCATGCTCAAAGACGCCAAGCCGACCCGCCTGGAAGACCTGATTGCGCTCAACGCCCTGTACCGGCCCGGCCCGATGGACCTGATCCCGAGCTTTGTGGCGCGCAAGCATGGGCGCGAGGTGGTGGAGTACCCGCACCCGCTGGTGGCCGAGATGCTGAGCGAGACCTACGGCATCATGGTCTACCAGGAGCAGGTGATGCAAACGGCACAGATTCTGGGCGGCTACTCGCTGGGCGGTGCCGACATGCTGCGCCGAGCCATGGGCAAGAAAGACGCCGACGAGATGGCCAAGCACCGCCAGATCTTCCGCGACGGTGCTGCCAAGAACGACATCAACCAAGCCAAGGCCGACGAGGTCTTTGACTTGATGGAGAAATTTGCCGGCTATGGCTTCAACAAGTCACACGCCGCTGCCTACTCCCTGTTGGCTTACCACACGGCCTGGCTCAAGGTGCACTACACGGCCGAGTTCTTTTGCGCCAACATGACGGTGGAAATGGGCGACACCGACAAGCTCAAGGTCTTGTATGAAGACGCTTTGAAAATGGGCTTGACGTTTGAGCCGCCCGATGTGAACCGGGGCGGCAGCCGCTTTGAGCCGATCTCCGACAAGGTGATTCGCTATGGCCTGAGCGCCATCAAGGGCAGTGGCCAGCAGGCGATTGAGGCGATTGTGGCGGCGCGCGAAGGCCGCGCCACCGGGCCCATGGGCGACGTGGCCGGGCCGTTCAAGAGCCTGTTTGATTTTTGCGCGCGGGTGGACCGTTCGCGTGTCAACAAGCGCACGGTCGAGGCGCTGATCAAGGCCGGTGCCTTTGACGCGATTCAACTCAACCGCGCCAGCCTGCTGGCCTCCACCGACCTGGCGTTCGAGTTCGGCGCCGCCGCGCTGGCCAACGCCAACCAGGGCGGGCTGTTCGACATGATGGATGACGCGCAAGGCTCGAGCACGCAGGAGCCCGAGCTGGTGCAGGCGCTGCCGTGGGGCGTGAAAGAGCGGCTCACCTATGAGAAAACCGCCGTCGGCTTTTATTTGTCGGGCCACCTGTTTGACGAGGTGACTCTGGAAGTGCGCCGCTTTGCCAAGCGCCAGATCGACGACCTGATTGACATCCGCGAGCCGCAGTTGCTGGCCGGCATCATCAACGACTTTCGCGTCATCAACGGCCAGCGCGGCAAGCTGGCGCTGTTCAAGCTGGACGACAAATCGGGCGTGATCGAGGCGCGGGCCGATGAAGCGCTGATCGCGGCGCACAAGCATCTGCTCAAGGACGACGAACTGGTGATCGTCATGGGCCAGCTCAAGCCGGATCGTTTTTCCGGCGGCATGCAGCTCACCGTGACGCAGATATGGGACTTGGAGCAGGCGCGCTGCCGCTTTGGCAAGTTTTTGCGCCTGGTGGTGAGCACACAGCCCGGCCAGGCGCCCGATGTGGCGCGCATGGCGCGGGACTACCCGCCGCTGCGCGAGGTCACCGAGCAGGGCGAGTTGCTGCGCGGTATGGGGGTTCGCTTAAAGCTGACGTGCCAGGGCGAGGGCGAGGGCGAGGGCGTTCGGGCGACGGCGGAATTGCAGTTGGGCGACAGTGCCAAGTTCTACCCCAGCAACGCCGCGCTGGCGGGCTGGCGGGTCCAGGCCGGGGCCGGCAAGGCTGAGATTGTTTATGAGTGAAATATGGCTCTAGCCCTCGTGCTGTATGCTTGAGTAGCTATTAATTTTATAGTTATTTTTCTCCACTCACTCCCCCAACCCCTCTCTCGCCCCGCCGGGCGAAAGAGGGGAGCTTCATCTGGCCGCGTGTTTGAAGGCGGGAACTCTGTGCGCCACAGCGTGCTGGCCTCAAAGTGAAGGCAAGGCAGCGACCGGTCGCTGTAGCCAAACAGCCAGAGTCAAGTAGGACGCAGTCGAGGTCGGGTTAGCGTAGCGTAACCCGACGTCCTTGCTTGCGGGCTTGCATGTCGGGTTACGCCTGGCGGCTAACACGACCTACCGGACTGCGCGCTGGCCTCAAAGTGGCGCCAACCCAGCGACTAGTCGCCCGCAAGCCGCTCACTCAGATCACTCAGATTAAGCGCTGCCCCAACGCCAATTGGCGCGAGTACGTCCCACCTTCAAAGACGCGGCCAAATGTGGCTGTTGGCTCCCTCTTTCGCCCGGCGGGGCGAGAGAGGGCGGGGGGAGTGAGTGGGGGAAAGAACAGGCGTCAGCAAATGACCCACAACTCACCGTCAAATAATTTTCATTCCCGAGAATGCCTGCTTCCTCAGTGCGAAACACCAGCCGCTTCCACCTGCCCCGACAGCGTCAACCATTGCTCTTCCAGGATTTGCAGTTCGTCGTTGACGGCCTTGAGCCGGTTGCCCAGCTCGGCATAGTCCGACGGCGGCGGCGATTTGGAGAGTAGGCCCTCCAGAGAAGCTCCTTCGCCGTTGAGCACTGCCATGCGCGCCTCGCACTGTTCGAGCTGGCGCTTGACGCCGCTGGACGCCACCTTGACTTTCGGCTTGGCCGCCGCTTCGGCCAGGGCCTTGCGCTCGGCCTTGGCGCTGGCGCTGGCGGCCTCCTTGATGGCTTCGCGCTGGCGCTTGGCTTCATCTAACAAATAGCGCTGGTAGTCGTCCAGGTCGCCGTCGAAGGGCTCAACGCCACCGCGCGAGACCATCCAGAACTCGTCGCAGACCGCGCGGAGCAGCGCCCGGTCATGGCTGACCAGCATCACCGTGCCTTCAAACTCGTTGAGCGCCATCGAGAGGGCTTCGCGCGTGGCCAGGTCCAGGTGGTTGGTCGGCTCATCGAGCAGCAAGAGGTTCGGGCGCTGCCAGACGATCATGCACAGCACCAGCCGCGCTTTTTCGCCGCCGCTCATGCTGCCCACGGCCTGCTTGACCATGTCGCCGCCAAAGTTGAAGGTGCCCAGAAAACTGCGCAGGTCCTGCTCGCGCGTGGCCTGGCCGGCAATCTTGCCCAGCGCCGTCATGTCCTTGACCATGCGGATCATGTGTTCCAGCGGGGTGTCAGCAGGGCGCAACACGTCCAGTTCCTGCTGCGCGAAGTAACCAATGTTTAGGCCCTTGCCCTCAGTAATTTCGCCCTCCAAGGCCTGCAGTTCGCGCGCGATGGTTTTGACCACCGTCGACTTGCCCTGGCCGTTGGCACCCAGGATGCCGATGCGCTGACCCGCCAGCACTGAGCGGCTGACGTTCTTGACGATCACGGTCGGCGCCGTGCCCGCCGGTGCATCGTCGGGCGGCGGGTAGCCAAAGCTCACGCCCGTCATCGACAGCATCGGATTGGGAAGGTTGGCGGGTTCCTTGAATTCAAAGGTGAAGTCGGCCTCACTCAATAGCGGCGCGATCTTTTCCATGCGGTCCAGCGCCTTGACCCGGCTTTGCGCCTGCTTGGCCTTGCTGGCCTTGGCCTTGAAGCGCGCAATGAACTTTTGCAGGTGGGCAATCTTGTCCTGCTGCTTGGCAAAGGCGTTTTGCTGCAGGTTCATCTGCTCGGCGCGCATGTCCTCGAACTTGCTGTAGTTGCCGCCATAGCGCGTCAGCTTGGCGGCATCGATGTGCAGCGTGACGTTGGTCACTGCGTCCAGAAACTCGCGATCGTGGCTGATCACGATCATCGTGCCTTCGTACTTCTTGAGCCAGGACTCCAGCCACACCAGCGCGTCCAGGTCCAGGTGGTTGGTGGGCTCGTCCAGCAGCAGCAGGTCACTCGGGCACATCAGCGCGCGCGCCAGTTGCAGCCGCATGCGCCAACCGCCGGAAAAACTGTTGACCGGATTCGTGAGCTCGGTGGTCTTGAAGCCCAGCCCCAGAATCAAAGCCTGCGCGCGCGCCGGTGCGTCGTGCGAACCCGCGTCTTGCAACGCCATGTAGGCGTGCGCCATGCGGTCGTAGTCCTCGGTGGCTTCCGATTCAGTGACTTCCTGTTGCGCTGCCAAGAGCGTGGTGTCGCCGTCCACCACGTAGTCGGTGGCGCTTTGATCGGTCTCGGGCATGTCCTGCGCGACTTGGCCCATGCGCCATTGGCTCGGGATGAAATATTCGCCGCCGTCTTCGTGCAGCGTGCCGTTGAGCAGCGCAAACAGCGAGGACTTGCCCGCGCCATTGCGCCCGACCAGGCCGACTTTTTCGCCCGGATTGAGGGTGACACTGGCGCCGTCAAGCAGCACTTTGGCGCCGCGGCGCAGGATGACGTTTTTTAAGGTGATCATGGTTGATGGTGGCTATGTTCTTGAGAATTCATTGTGGCAAGTCGTGGTGTGCCGTAGCACGGATTGCTGTGAAGCTCCGTGTCCCCCGGCCTTCGGCCTCCTCCTTGACCTGCGCTTCACAGCAATCCGTACTCCTGCTGTGCGGCGGTTGCATGTTCCCACCATTCGAGAAGCCGGACGGGTTGGGTGAGTGGCGTAGTGAGGTCAAGGAGGAGCCCGGAACGGGCGGGGGACACGAACGGAGTCACTCGCCCAGCCCGTCTGGCTTCGGCACACGTAAGGACTCTGGCTTCGGCCCCCGCAATAGCGCCAAAAGTTCTTCACGCTCAAGTAGCAGCACCTGGTCTTCACCGGCGCTGGTTTCCAGCCAGATCGCCGCTAACTGGGGGAATGCCGCTTCAAAGTGCGCCCGCTCGTTGCCGATTTCCAGCACCAGCACCGCGTTTTCATTCATGTGCTGCGGCGCCTCCATCAGCAGCCTGCGGATGAAGTCCATGCCGTCCTGGCCGCCCGCGCGGTTGCCATCGAGCGCCAGCGCGGGCTCGGCGTGAAATTCAGGCGGCAGCGCCGCCATGCTCTGCAGGTTGACATAAGGCGGGTTGCACAAAATCAGGTCGTAGCGGCCCGGCAGCTTGGCAAAGCCATCCGATTCGATCAAAGTGATGCGCCCGCCCAAACCATGTTTATCAACGTTGATGCGGGCCACCGCCAGCGCGTCCTTTGACAAGTCAGAGGCATCCACCGTCACATCCGGGTAGGCCATGGCGGCCAGCACCGCCAGGCTGCCGTTGCCGCTGCACAGATCCAGCACCGCGTGCGTGGCGTCGCTGAGCCAGTAGTCCAGGGCGCCGTCCACCAGCAACTCGGCAATCAAGGAGCGTGGCACGATGGCGCGCTCGTCCACGTAGAACGGCACACCCATGAGCCAGGCCTCTTTCGTCAGGTAGGCGCCAGGCTGGCGGGAGCTGATTCTTTTAGCTAAAAGCGTAGCTACTTGCGCTTGTTCTGCGGGGGCTACGGGCTGATTGGCTATAAATTCCGCTTCATCGGTTGCGCCATCGAGTGGCGTGTCGAGCGGCAGCCCGAGCTGCCACAGCACCAGCCACGCGGCTTCGTCAAAGGCGTTGGTGGTGCCGTGGCCAAAGGCCACACCGGCCTCGGTGAGCTGGGCGGCGGCCGCTTCAATCAACTCCAGCAGCGTCATGCTGCTGGCCCCGCACTCAGGTTTTCCAGCACGCGCCTATAGATGTTTTTCAAAGGCTCGATGTCAGCGATATTGATGTGTTCGTCGATCTTGTGGATGCTGGCGTTGGGCGGGCCGAACTCGATCACTTGCGGGCAGATTTTGGCAATGAAGCGGCCGTCGCTGGTGCCGCCAGTGGTGGATAACGCGGTAGTGAGGCCGGTCTCTTGCTTGATGGCATCCACCATCGCGTCCACCAGCGTGCCGGGCTCGGTCAGGAACGGCGTGCCGCCGAGCGTCCAGGCCAGGTCGTAATCGAGCTCGTGGCGCTCCAGCACGGCGGCCAACCGGGTCTGCAGCGACTCGGGGGTGGACTCGGTGGAAAAACGGAAGTTGAAGTCAATCACCACCGCACCCGGAATCACATTGCTGGCGCCGGTGCCGCTGTGGATGTTGCTGATCTGCCAGGTGGTGGGCTGGAAGAAGGCGTTGCCGTGGTCCCATTCGATGCCGACGAGCTCGGCCAAGGCCGGGGCCACCAGATGGATCGGGTTTTTCGCCAGGTGCGGGTAGGCGATGTGGCCTTGCACGCCTTTGACCGTCAAGCGTGCGCTGAGCGTGCCGCGCCGGCCATTCTTGATCATGTCGCCGGTGCGCGCCAAAGAGGTGGGCTCACCGACGATGCAGTAGTCGATGCGTTCGCCGCGCGCCTGCAGCGTTTCACAGACCTTGAGCGTGCCGTCCAGCGCTGGGCCTTCCTCGTCACTGGTGATCAGGAATGCTATCGATAAAGGCGTGTCAGGCTGCGCAGCCAAGAACTCTTCGGTAGCCACGACGAACGCGGCCAGCGAGGTCTTCATGTCGGCGGCGCCGCGGCCATACAACTTGCCCTCCAGTTGGGTCGGTGTGAAGGGCTGGCTGCGCCACTGCTGCGCCGGGCCGCTTGGCACGACGTCAGTATGACCGGCCATCACAATCAATTTAGTAGCTGATTGCTCAGTATACACGCGGGCTGGAGCCCGTTTTGCCCATAAATTAGTGACCAGCGCATTAATCGGACCGCTGCTGATGGTTTCACAGACGAAACCCAGTGGGCGCAGGCGCTGCGCGATGATTTGCTGGCAGCCGGCATCGTCGGGCGTGAGTGAGGCTCGGGCGATCAGTTGTTCGGCCAGGTGCAGGGTTTTAGGCATCAGCATTCGCGGTGAGGGGTCAGGAGCCGTGCATCACGTCGAGCGTGATTTCGGTGAAAGAGGGGTGATCATCCGGGTCTTCGGTGTCCACGGGCGCTTGTGTCCGGGCGTTGAAGTCGTTTTGCAGGCGCCACATCAAATTGGTGGGGGAGTCCGAGTTGAGCAGCCCTTCCTTGCGGTCCACCACGCCGTCCATGATCAGGCGCGCGATGTCTTGCTCAAAAGTCTGGCCGCCCTCGGCCATTGACTTCTCCATGGCCTCCTTGACGCCGGAAAAATCGCCATTTCCAATCATTTCGGCCACCAGGTTGGTGTTGAGCATGATCTCGACTGCCGGGATGCGCCCGCCGCCCGTGGTGCGCAAGAGTCGCTGCGACACAATCGCCTTGAGCGCGGCCGACAGGTCGGCCAGCATGGTTTCGCGCACCTCGACCGGGTAGAAACTCAGAATCCGGTTGAGCGCCTGGGCGCTGTTGTTGGCGTGCAGGGTGGCCAGACACAAATGGCCGGTCTGGGCGTAGGCAATCGCTGCCGACATGGTTTCACGGTCGCGGATTTCGCCAATCATGATCACGTCCGGGGCCTGGCGCAGGGCGTTCTTCAGCGCGGTGTGGGTCGATTGGGTGTCGGTGCCGACCTCGCGCTGATTCACCACCGAGCGCTTGTTGCGGAACAAATACTCCAGCGGGTCTTCAATTGTCAGGATGTGGCCAGTGGCATTGGCATTGCGATGGTCAATGATGGCGGCCATGGTGGTGCTTTTGCCCGCGCCGGTGGCGCCTACCATCAGCAGCAGGCCGCGTTTTTCCATGATCAGCTGACTCAGGATCATCGGCACGCCCAAGGTGTCGAGCGGCGGGATGTCGACCGAGATGTAGCGAATCACCGCCGCAATCGAGCCGCGCTGGCGCATCGCGCTGATGCGAAAGCGGCCCACGCCCGCCATTGACCAACCCATGTTGAGCTCGTTGAGCTCTTCCAGCTCTTCGATGCGGTTGGGCGGCAAAATCTCCGCCAGCAAATTGCGCGGCGCCTCGGGCGGCAGTTGCTGGTTGTTGATCGGCACGCACTGGCCGTTGATGCGGATCAGCGCCGGTGAGTGGGCGGACAGATAAACGTCGGAGGCCTTCTTCTCGCTCATCAGGCGAAGAATGCGCTCCATCGTGCCGGAGGTGCCCGGCGTGGCCTTGGTCGCGCTTGCTGCAGTGGTTGCCATGCTGAAACCCGGGTAATTTGGCGTGACTGGCGCTAGACAATCAGTCGCGCAGCAAGTCGTTCAAGCTGGTCTTGGATCGCGTTTGCGCATCCACGCGCTTCACGATGATGGCCGCGTACAGGCTGTATTTGCCCTCGTTCTTGGGCAGGCTGCCACTGATGACGACCGAGCCACTGGGAATGCGGCCATAGCTGACGGTATCGGTTGCGCGGTCGTAAATGGGGGTGCTTTGCCCGAGGTAAACGCCCATCGAGATGACGGAGTTTTCTTCCACGATCACGCCTTCGACCACTTCGGAGCGCGCGCCGATGAAGCAGTTGTCCTCAATGATGGTCGGGCCGGCCTGCATCGGCTCGAGCACGCCGCCAATGCCGACACCACCGCTCAAATGCACGTGCTTGCCGATCTGCGCACAGGAGCCCACCGTGGCCCAGGTGTCAACCATCGTGCCTTCATCCACGTAGGCGCCGATGTTGACGTAGGAGGGCATCAGGATCACGCCCTTGGCCACAAAGCTGCCGCGCCGCGCCACGGCGGGTGGCACGATGCGCACGCCCGAGGCCCTGAATGCTTCTTCGTCCATGCCGGCAAATTTGGTCGGCACCTTGTCATAGAAACCCAGATCACCGGCTTTCATCACCTGGTTGTCGGTGAGTCTGAAGCTCAGCAGCACGGCCTTCTTGATCCACTGGTGCGTGGTCCACTGGCCCACGCCTTCACGCGTGGCCACACGCAGGCGCCCGCAATTGAGGTCAGAAATAACGTGCTCGACCGCATCGAGCACTTCTTTGGGGGCTGCGCTGGGCGATAAATTGGCGCGGTCTTCCCAGGCGGCGTCAATGATGGATTGCAGTTGTTGCGTCATGAAAGTTGTTCTCGGGAGGCGAAACCGCTGGGGTTTCAGTTTCTGGATTTGACAAATTGCGCGATGCGCTGGGCCGCTTGCACACATTCGGCCGTTTCAGCCACCAGCGCCATGCGAATTCGACCGGCGCCGGGATTGCTGCAGTGGAACTCACGCGCCACATAGGAGCCGGGTAAAACCGTCACATTGTAAAGAGCGAACAAGTCGCGGGCAAAGTCGGTGTCATTGCCCTTGACTTTGGCCCACAAATAAAAGCCTGCATCGGGCAGCGCCACGTCCAGCACTTCGGCCAGGATCGGTGTGACCTGAGCGAATTTGCTGCGGTACAGCGCGCGGTTTTCCACCACGTGCTGCTCGTCGCGCCAGGCGGCCAGGCTGGCGGCCTGCACCACCGGGCTCATGGCGCAGCCGTGGTAGGTGCGGTAGAGCAGAAATTGCGCGATGAGGGCGGCGTCGCCAGCGACAAAACCACTGCGCATACCCGGCACATTGCTGCGCTTGGACAGGCTGGTGAGCGAAATCAGGTTCTTGAAGTCCAGGCGGCCAAGTTTGGCCGCGGCCTCCATGCCGCCCAGCGGCGGCCCACCCTGGGCGTCGTCGCGGAAATAGATCTCGCTGTAGCACTCGTCGGAGCCGATGACAAAACCATGCTGGTCGCTCAGCTCGAACAGCAGTTGCCATTCGGACAAGGGCATCACCGCGCCGGTCGGGTTGCCGGGCGAGCAGACGATCAGCAGCTGGGTGCGCGCCCATACTGCTGCGGGCACGCTGGCCCAGTCGGGGGCAAAGTTGCGCGCCGGGTCGCTCGCCACGTAGTAGGGCTCGGCCCCGGCCAGCAGCGTGGCGCCTTCGTAGATTTGGTAAAAAGGATTGGGGCAGACCACCAGCGGCTTTTCACCACTGAGCTGCTTTGCTCCGGGGTTGACAACGGCCTGGGTCAGGGCGAACAGCGCCTCGCGCGAGCCATTGACCGGCAGCATTTGCGTGGCCGGGTCAACGTCGATGTCGTAGCGCCTTTTAAGCCATTTAGCAAAAGCTTCGCGCAGCGCGGGCTCGCCCTGGGTGGCCGGGTAGCTGGCCAGGCCGCTGGGCGTGCGCCCAATGGCCTCGATCATGGCTTGTTGAATGAAGGCAGGGGTGGCGTGTTTGGGTTCCCCTAGCCCGAGGCTGATCGGCCGCAGTGCCGGATTGGGTGTCACGCTGGAGAGAAGTTGGCGCAGCCGCTCAAAGGGGTAGGGCTGCAAAAGGGCGAGCAGTGGATTCATGGGCAGCGATTATCGGTGCCTGATGTGCACGCCTGCCCACCAGAGCATCAACTGGCGCCGCAAGAGCGGCTTATTTCCTGGTTTTTTTGCGCGCTGGTGCTGACTTGGCGACTACTTTGGCTGCCGGTTTGGCTACTGACTTGGCCACTACCTTGGCAGCTGGCTTGGCCCCGGCCTTGGGCACGTCACCGATCACGGACTTGACCGGGCAGACTTTGAAGATCGGGCATTTTTTACAGCCGACGGCGATGGCGATGGGGCAAATGGTCATTTTTATTCCTTGTGTGGGCGCTTGCGCTAAACCTGGCAGTATGCCTGCGTGCGCCTTCAGAAATCGTGTGGCTCGAAGGGGAACGCCCCTAATTCGCTCAAAAGCCCAGCGTCTCAATTTCGCTTGAAACCGCCAGTTTGCTGTTGGCAAACTGCGCCCGGTACCGGTCCAGGCGTTTCAGGTCATACAGGTAATTGACCATCATGCCGTAGGACTGCTTGACGCCTTTGCTGGAGAAATCGCCGCCCCAGTTCAGCCGCTCAATCCGGGCGCCATTGCCCAAATGAAAGCGCGTGACCGGGTCCAGCGGCTTGCCCTGCACCAGCTCTCGGCCCAGGTAATGGGCGGCGCATTGCATCAAGAAATGGCGCAGCGGCGACTGGGCGTCGAGCGTTTGCGCCTGTTCGGCCGCTGTCAGCAAGTGGGCCGGCGTGATGGGCTCAGCGCCGACCGCGCTGGCCAGCGCAGCACGGGCTTTTACATCAAGCCGAGCCAGCATGGCGCTCGCGTTCTTGCCTAGCCAGCTGCGAAATCCCGGTATCGGCGACAGGGTGGCGAAAGTGCGCAGGCGGGGAAACTCGACCTTGAGGGTCTCCACCACGCGTTTGATCAGCGAGTCGCCAAAGCTCACGCCGCGCAGACCGCTCTGGGTGCTGCTGATCGAGTAAAAAATGGCGGTGCTCGCTTTGCTCAGGTCCGCGGGCGCGGCCGCTTCGTCGAGCAAGGGCGATATGGCGCAAGGCAGTTTGTCAAGCAGCGCCACCTCGACAAAGATCAAAGGTTCATTGGGCAGCTGCGGATGGAAGAAGCCATAACAGCGGCGGTCCGCATCCAGCCGGTTCTTGACGTCATTCCAGTCACGAATGTCATGCACCGCTTCGTACTTGATCAGTTTTTCGATCAGCGAGGCGGGGGAGTCCCAGCTGATGCGGCGCAACTCCAAAAAGGCCACATCAAACCAGCCAGAGAACAAGTGTTCGAGCTCGCCGTCCAGCGCCAGCAGGCGCTTTTCGCTTTTCAGGTGAGCCAGCAAGTCAGTGCGCAAGTCAAGCAAAAATTGCATGCCCTCGGGGAAGGCCGCAAAGCGCTGCAACAGACGGCTGCGCGGTGACACCAAGGCCTGGCGCAAGCGGATTTCGGCTTGCCCGGCATCAAGGGTATTTTGGGCCGCCGTGTAGTGGCTGCGCGCGGCCTCGATCAGGTCGGGGTCAGGGGCAAACTGCTCGCTCATCAGCAGCCAACAGTCGCGCCGTTGCGCCGGCAAGGCGGCGCCATACCACTGGGCGAACTCGCTGGCGCGTCGGCCACCTTCGACCTCGCTGACCTGGTTGTCCAGGATGGCCTGCAGTTCAGTCAAGATGCGACGCAGCAGGCGCGGTGACAGCGCCTCGTCTTTGTGGCGCAAGCTGCCTGCCAGACGCTCAGGCAAGGAGCGGGAAGTCGCGCTGGCGATGGGGCCGGTCGGGGCCGGAGCAGGCGCAAGACTCACAGCGGCTCGCGCATTTGCTATCGGGGTTGTGGCCATTTTTTCGATTGAATTTGCGGCCGGCAGCAACTTGGCGACGTTGCGGGAAATCCATTCGGCGGTGTTCATATCAGATGCCTTGCTTTCAGTGGGCCAACCTGGCGACACGGGTTGATTGACTTGCCAGGGCGCCAGTGAGTCGGCCAGAGTCGGCCAACGACTGCAATCATGGTAAAGCCATTTGGCGGCCTGTCAGGTGCAAGTCATGCCGACCTTGTTGCATATCAAGCCATTTTGGCTGGAACCGAGCTGCACCCGTCAGTTTTGCCGCATGCCCGCCACCAACTGCGCCACGTTGTGGCGCATCATCTTCAGGTAGGTCGAACCGGGCTCGCTGGGGCCAGAGAGCGCATCCACATACAGTTTGGCGCCCAGGGTGACGCCGGTGTCCTGGGCGATTTGGGCCAGCAGTTTGGGGTTGCTCATGTTCTCCACAAAAACTGCTTTGATCTGGTCGCGCTTGATTTGGCGGATCAATTGCGCCACTTCTTTCGCGCTGGGATCGAGGTCGGCATTGATGCCTTGCGGTGCCAAAAACCTGATCTGGTAGCGCGCGGCGAAATAGCCAAAGGCATCGTGCGAGGTGATGACCTGGCGCTGTTTGGCAGTCAAAGGCGCAAACTGCGCCAGCGTGAACTGGTCCAGCGCTTGCAGTTCTTCAATGTATTTGGCACTATTTTTTTGATAGTGAATAGCGCCCGCTGGGTCCAGGCTGGCGAGTGATTTGGCTATATTTTTGACATACAAAACGACGTTGTTGGGGTCTTGCCACGCGTGCGGGTCGGTATCAGCGTGATTGTGGCCTTTTTCGGGTGGCATGCTGCGTGGCTTGATGCCTTCTGAGGCCGCTAGCATCTGTCCCTTGTAGTTGGTTGACTTCGCCAATTTTTGCGCCCAGGGCTCAAAGTTGAGTCCGTTGATGACGAAGAGGCGCGACTGCAGAATGGTTTTGGCATCAAGCGGTTTCGGCTCGAAGGTGTGTGCGTCAGCGTCTACTCCTACCAAAGTGGTGACTTTGACGCGCTCCCCCCCGACCACCTGCACCAGGTCACCCAGAATGCTGAAAGAAGCCACCACGGGTATAGGCTCAGCGGCTATGCCAGGCAAGGGCAGGAGTGCGCCAAGGGTGAGTGCCGACAGGGCGAGGAGTTTCAGGGTTTGGCGTTTCATGAATTGGTTTTCAGTTGTGTCAAGAAAATGGATCAACTTAGCCGACCCGGTGCGGGCGCTTGAGGATTTGGGGCAACCAGCCGCTAGGTGAAATCAACAGCGACACGCCGTAGAGCAGCCCGGCGCAACCGATGATGGTCGGGCCACTGGGGGTATCGAGGTGGTAGGACAGCAGCAGCCCTGCCACCCCAGCCAGAGCCGCTTGCGCGCTGGCGTTGAGCAGCTGGGCACTCAACGAGTCATGCCAGAGTCGGCTGGAGACGGCGGGCAGCATCATCAGGCCGACCGCCATGAGCGTGCCCAGGGTCTGAAACCCCGCCACCAGGTTGATGACGACCAGCATCAAAAAGCTCTGTTGCCAGATCCAGGGACGGCTGCCTTTGCGCCCAGCCGATGCGGCCAGAAACACCGGGTCAAAGGTCTCCAGCACGAGCCCTCGGTACAGTGCGGCCAGCGCGATCACGCTCACACTGGCTACGCTGGCGACCAGCAGCAGGCCTGGTGCATCGACGCCCAGCGCGCTGCCAAACAAAATATGCAGCAGGTCGAGCTGACTGCCCTGGCGCGAGATCAGCGTCACGCCCAGGGCCAGCGCCACCAGGTAGATGGCTGCCAGGCTGGCATCTTCTTTTAAGCTGGTGGCGCGGCTGACCACGCCGGCAATCGCCGCCACCAGCAGCCCCGCCACCACACCGCCCAGCGCCATCGCGGGCAGCGACAGGCCAAACAGCATGAAGCCTATGGCCACGCCCGGCAGCACCGCGTGGCTCAGGGCATCGCCCAGCAGGCTCATGCGCCGCAGCGTCAAGAACACACCCAGAGGTGCCGCGCTGATGGCCAACGCCAGCGTGGCCACCAGTGCGCGGCGCATGAAAGCGAATTCGGCAAAGGGGCCGATCAGCCATTCCCAAAGCAACATCATGCGCTGGCCTCGTCGGTGTGACAGATGTCGGCGTTGTCGTCCCAGGCCTCGGCCAAGGCGCGGGCGCGCTGTAAATTGGGTTCGGTCAGCACCTGCTCGGTATCGCCCCAGGCCACCAGCTCGCGCGCCAGCAGCACCGTTTGCCCAAAGTGCGCGCGCACCTGCGCGTCGTCGTGCAGCACGGCGATCACGGTGCGGCCTTGCGCATGCCATTGGTGAATCAGCGCCAGCAGCACGGCCGTGGTGCGCGAATCCATGGCGTTGAAGGGCTCGTCGAGCAAAATCAGGTCGGCCTCCTGCATCAGCAGGCGCGCAAACAGCACGCGCTGAAACTGCCCGCTGGACAGCGACCCCACCGTGCGTCGCTCAAAACCTTCGAGCCCCACGGTGGCAATCGCGGCATCGGCCCGGGCCAACAGAGCCGCACTGACGCCGCCCCAAGCACCCACGGCGCTCCAGCAGCCCAGCAGCACGCAATCGCGCACCGGCATCGGAAAGCTGCGGTCAATCTCGGTCATTTGCGGCAGGTAGGCGACGCGCTCGCGCGCTGTGGTCAGCAAAACACGCCCGCCTTCGGGCTTGATCAAGCCCATGATGCTTTTAAGCAGGGTGCTTTTGCCCGAGCCGTTAGGGCCAATCACGGCGGTGAGCGCGCCGGGCGCAAACTGGCCACTGATGTGATGCAGAGCTGGATGCTGGCGGTAGCTCACCGTCAGGTTGTCGACCATTACCACGGCACCGCTCCCGCCCCGGCATTGGCCCACCACACTGCCAGCCACAGGGTCAGCAGCAGCGGCAACACCGCCAGCACGCGCAGCCAAGCCGGCCAGGCCAGCACGCTGCGTGGCTGGTGGGGCCGTGTGGGGTGCGGCGCAGGGGCGTTCGGGTGGTTGTGCTCATGCGTTGGGTGTGACATTTTTTTGCTAATTCGAAAGATGGGGATTGCAGCGATAATGCAACTCAATTGCGCTATAGTCTAACGCAACTCAATTGCAATAATACCCGACAGTTGAAGAAAATCTGATTTGTCCACCACGATGCCAGTCACCCGCTTGAGTTCAACTGATCCGATTGATGCCTTGCTCTCAGCCCACGGTCTGCGTCGCACCGGCGCGGCGCGGCTGGTGTTGGGCTGGTTGTTGGCGCACCCCGGCACCAGTTACACCCACGCCCAGTTGCAGGCGGCCTTGCAAGATGCCAGTGCTGCGGATGGACAAGCGCCAGACGAGGGCGGCGGCACGCTTGACCGCGTCACCTTGTACCGTCTGATCGACCGGCTGACGCAAGTCGGTCTGCTCTTGTGCCGGGTCGACGCCAACCGGGTGCGCCGCTACCAGGCCATGCCTGCGAGCGTGCAGGCCATGCCGCACTTTGAGTGCCAAAGCTGCCACCGCGACCAGCCGTTGCAGGCTACCTTGCAGGGCAATGCGCTTGATTTGGAGGTGGCCGCGCAAAACGCTTTGCTCGCCCTGAAAGCCCTGGGTTACCAGGGCCTGAGCCTGGACCTGGCGGTGCGCGGGGTGTGTGCAGACTGTGCGGGCGCAGCCTCTGGTGCACCGGGTGCCGAGCCCGGGCCATGAGCCCGGGAACAATTGAATTAGTGTGCCGATGCTTGATCTGAATCAGGCTTGCAGATTTTCGGGTCGAAGATACTCAGTCCTTTTGAAATGAAACAGGCCGCGCACCGTCGGCACCTAAGCTACTGTGCCAAGCAGCCCGAGATCGGGTGTGCCACACCAACAACCCGGGCCACACGCTTTGCTACTGAAAGCCATGCCATTCTTTCGTCAACGTATCGGCGCACTGGCCCGGCTTAATCACCATGTACTGATCTGGTTGCTGGCCGCCTTGGTATTTGCGGCGGTCTGGTGGCACACTTTTCGCCTGATCGATGACGACCACCGCAAAACCATGGCAGGCGCCGAAAGCCAGATCGTCAATCTGGCGCGGGTCGGCCAGGAGCATGCCGAGCGCATTTTCTACAGCGTGGACCAAATTCTGTACCTGGTTCGTTCGGAATACCAGCATTCCCCGGGCCATCTAGACCTCCGAGCGATGGGCGTGGAGGGGGTGTTTGACAAAAGAATCATTCATCAGGTCAGCATTTTTGATGCCTCGGGCATTCTTGAGATGAGCAGCCTGGCGCTGGGCGGCCGCCTGAATGTGTCCGACCAGGAGTACTTCAAAGCCTTGCGGGCGGTTGCCAGCGACGTGCTGTATATCGCAAAGCCTGAGTTTGACCGCGCTCATGGCCACTGGTCGATTCAGCTTTCGCGTCGGCTCGTGGGCGATGACGGCCAGTTTTCCGGTGTCGTGGTAGTGGCGCTAGATCCAACTTATTTCACCCGCTTTTACGGCGAACTTCAGCTGGGTCAAGAGGGAGTTGCCGCCCTGTATGGTTTGACCGGGACCTTGTTTGCGCGCAAGACCGCCGGCACAGAAACATTCGCTGGCAATGCCGCGGCGAGCCCGATATTTGCGGGTATTGCCCGGGGTGATACCAGTGGCACGTTAGCTTACCGTGCAGTCACCGACGGTATCGAGCGTGTTTATCACTTCAAAAAACTGCCGTCTTATCCGGTGCTGGTACTGGTTGGCCTGGAGCACTCGGCGGTGTTGGCTGAACAAGCGCAAACCCGCGCGCAGCGCTTGCGCGAAGCGGCGGTGCTCAGCGGGCTGTTGCTGGCCCTGGCGGCGCTGCTGTCCTGGTATGGAGTGATCAGGCAGCGGCATTCGGCCGCGCAACGCCACAGCCTGGCGCAATTGACAAGCCTGACCGACCACGTGCCCGGCCTGGTGTTCCAGTATTTGCTGCGCCCCGATGGCAGTTCCTGCTTTCCTTTTGCCAGCAAGGGCGTGCGCGATATTTACCGCACCAAGGTGGACGATATGCGCAAGGACGGCGCCCAGGTCTTTGCCATGATTGACCCGCAGGATCTGCCCGCTGTTCAGGATGCCATAGCCGCCTCGGCCAAAACCCTGACGCCCTGGAAGCACGACTACCGGGTCCGCCTCGAGGATGGCTCCCTGCGCTGGCTTTCAAGCCAGGCGGCACCGCAGCAACTTGATGATGGCGCGGTGCTGTGGCACGGTTTTGTATCGGACGTGACCGAGCAAAAGCAAGCACAAGAATCCTTGATCACCCTGTCGGCGGCGGTCGAGCAATCGCCCGTGTCCATCATCATCAGCGATCCGCAGGGGCTGATTGAATACGTCAACCCGATGTTTGAGCAGGTCAGCGGGTACCAGCGCGCCGAGGTCATCGGGCAAAACCCGCGCATCTGGTCCTCGCATGAAAAGTCGGTGCAGGAGTACCGAGACATGTGGGCGACGTTGTTAACGGGCCAGACCTGGCATGGCGAGTTTCACAACCGGCGCAAGAACGGCACGCTGTACTGGGAGCAGGCGGCGATCGCGCCGATTTTTGATGCGCAGGGTCAACCGATTCATTATCTGGCGATCAAGGAAGACATCACGAAGCGCAAGGCGGCTGAGGCTGAAATTGAGCATCTGGCTTTTTATGACTTGCTGACCGGCCTGCCCAACCGGCGTCTGCTGATCGACCGGTTGCAACAGGTGCTGGCAGCGGGCACGCGCAGCCAACGCAATGGGGCCCTGCTGTTCATCGATATTGATAATTTCAAGTTGCTCAACGAAACCCACGGCCATCAGCAAGGCGACGTGATGCTGCAACAGGTGGCGCAGCGCATCAACCACTGCGTGCGTGAAGGCGACACGGTGGCGCGCCTGGGGGGCGATGATTTTGTTGTCATGCTGCAGGATTTGAGCGAGCAGCAAAGTGTGGCCGCAACGCAGGCCGAGGCCGTGGCGCAGAAGATTCTTGAGGCTTTGCGCCAGCCCTATCCGTTTGGCCACTTTACGCACCACGCCAGTGCCAGTGTCGGTGTGGCCCTGTTCAACGCCAGTCGGGACAGCGTCGACGAACTGCTCAAACGGGCCGACCTGGCGCTGTACCAGGCCAAGGACGCCGGGCGCAACACGCTGCGCTTTTTTGACCCCGAGGTGCAGGCGGCCATCAGCGCGCGCGCCGCTCTGGAGGCCGATATGCGCCTGGGCCTGCAAGACAAGCAGTTCCTGCTGTATTACCAGCCGCAGGTGAACCAGCATGGTGATATGACCGGCGTTGAGGCCTTGGTGCGCTGGCAGCATCCGCTGCGCGGCATGGTGTCTCCGGCACAATTTATTCCACTGGCTGAGGAAACCGGCCTGATCTTGGCCTTGGGCCAGTGGGTGATGGAAACCGCCTGCCATCAGCTTCACCTTTGGGGCGCGCAGCCTCACACCGCGCACCTGACGATTGCCGTGAACGTGAGCGCCTTGCAGTTTCACCAGGGGAGCTTCGTCTCTGACGTATTGGCCACGTTGGAACGCACGAAAGCCCCCCCAAACCGGCTCAAACTGGAGCTGACCGAGAGCCTGCTGGTCAAGGACGTGGGGGCCATCATCGCCAAGATGGTGGCACTCAAGGCCCATGGCGTCGGTTTTTCACTCGATGACTTTGGCACCGGGTATTCATCGCTTTCCTACCTCAAACGGCTGCCGCTGGACCAGATCAAGATTGACCAGTCCTTCGTCAATGATGCATTGACCAACCCGAAGGACGCCGCATTGGTCAGCGCCACGGTGGCGATGGGGCGCGGCCTGGGCATGATGGTGATTGCCGAGGGGGTGGAGACGCAGGCGCAACGGGACTTTCTGGCGGGCGAAGGCTGCTTGAATTTCCAGGGCTATTTCTTTGGCCGCCCCGTGCCGGTCGCGGCGCTGGCTAGCTTTTTGGAGCCGGCTGAAGCGGCATGACCAACCCGGTGCTTTCTTCCCTGCTGCCGGTGGTCTTGCTGGTAGCTATTGGTTTTATAGCTGGCCGTGCAGGATGGATAAGGGATGCGGCCATAAAAGACTTGTCAAATCTGGTGTTCATGGTGCTCACACCCGCGCTGCTGTTTCGCACCATGAGCACGGTGCATGTGGAGCAGCTCAACTTCAGGCCGGTGCTGATGTACTTTGTGGCGGCTATTGCATTGTTTGTTTTCGTTCTGTTCTGGCAAGGCGGCACGCGCCGCGCGGCCGTGCTGGCGCTGGCGGCCACCTTCAGCAACACGGTGATGATTGGCATCCCGCTGGTGGGCCTGGCTTACGGTCAGGCGGGCTTGATCACTTTGTTCACGCTGATCTCGGTGCACGCGCTGGTGTTGCTGACCTTTGCCACCGTGGTGCTGGAGCTGGCGGTGGCGCGCGAGAAAGCTGCGGCGGGGAAGGGGAGCAGTCAGCCCATGCTGCTCACGGTGCTGGGCGCGGTGCGCAGCGGCATCATCCATCCAGTGCCCTTGCCGATCATCGTGGGCTTGCTGTTTGCACAGACCGGCTGGGTGCTGCCCGACGTGGTGGACCGCCCGCTGCAGTTGCTGGGCAACGCCTTTGGTCCGGTGGCCCTGGTGTTGGTGGGCGTGACGCTGACTGTAGTGCGCATTGGCGAGCATCTCAAGGCGGCGCTGGGCTTGAGTTTGCTCAAGAATCTGGCGTTCCCGGCGCTGGTGGCGCTGCTGTGTTGGGGCTTGGGGCTGAGTGGCTTGCCTTTGAGCGTGATGGTCGTGACCGCGGCATTGCCCATCGGCGCCAATGTATTTTTGTTTTCGCAGCGTTATCAGGTCGCTGAAGAGCTGGTGACGGCCAGCATGGCGGTGTCGACCGTCCTGGCGCTGGTGACTCTCACGCTGGTGATGGCGCTGGTGGGGTTGCTGTGAGCTGCCCGTAGGCCGGCTTGTCAGTCAGGTTTTGCGCTGGCCCAACGCCATCAAGGCGCAAGCCGCTCGCGCAACCAAGGCGGCGCGCCGTTCGGGCCTGAACTTTCCAGGCTGTAGCGCAACCGGTCATGTAGGCGGCTTTTGCGGCCTTGCCAGAATTGCCAGCTATCGGGCTCAAGCCGGTAGCCACCCCAGTGCGGCGGGCGCGGCGGGTTGAGCAAGAATTTGGCACCATATTTGGCCGCGTTCGCCACCAGCACGCCGCGCCCCGAGATCACCTGGCTTTGCGGGCTGGCCCAGGCGCCAATGCGGGAATCGAGTGGCCGGCTGTGAAAGTAGCTGTCGCTTTCTTCGTCGCTTATTTTTTCTACCAAGCCCTCGATGCGCACCACGCGCTCCAGTTCCACCCAATGAAACTGCAGCGCGGCATAGGGGTTGCCCGCTAGTTCCTGGCCCTTGCGGCTCTCATAGTTCGTGAACCAGGTGATGCCACGCACGTCATAGCCCTTGATCAGCACCACGCGTGTGCTCGGGCGCAGGTTGCTGGCCACGGTGGCCACGGTCATGGCGTTGGGTTCGGGCACTTCGCTTGAGATGGCTTCTCTTAACCATTTGTCAAACTGCTGCAGCGGGTCGGGGTGGGAAGCGTCTTCGTTGAGTTCGGCGCGTTCGTAGCTTTTGCGGAGGTCGGCGATGGAGGTCATAGTTGGGTGAGTATAGGCAGGTTGATCTTGGCGCCGCACAGGTGCTCAGCGAGCGTGGTAACTCTCTGGTAACTGCCAAAGCAAACAGGGCTATAGACTCCGAGTAACATGGTAAATGTAATTAAGTTACCAATATTTGAGGAAATCATGAAACTAAACCCAGCTGTCGAAGCCGTCACCCAGCGCATCATTGAGCGCAGCCAGCCCACCCGCAGCAGCTACCTTGAGCGCCTGACCCTGGCCGCCAACCGAAAACCCGGCCCCGAGCGCCTGGGTTGCGCCAACGTGGCGCACGCCTTTGCCGCCATGCCCGTCAATGACAAGCTGCGCGTCGTGACCGAGCGCGCGCCCAACATCGGCATCGTCACGGCCTACAACGACATGCTGTCAGCGCACGCCCCGTTGCAGCACTATCCCGATTTGATCAAGCAGGAAGCGCGCAAAGGCGGCGCCACCGCCCAGGTGGCCGGTGGCGTGCCGGCCATGTGCGACGGCATCACCCAGGGCACAGCTGGCATGGAGCTCAGCCTGTTCTCGCGCGATGTGATCGCCATGGCGACCGCCGTTGCGCTGAGCCACGATGTGTTTGACGGTGCGCTGATGCTCGGCGTGTGCGACAAGATCGTGCCGGGGCTGTTGATCGGGGCACTGCAATTCGGCCATTTGCCGACCGTGTTTGTACCCGCCGGGCCCATGACTTCGGGCTTGTCGAACGGCGACAAGTCCAAGGTGCGCGAGCTCGCCGCGCAAGGGCTGGTCGGGCGCGCCGAACTATTGCAGGCCGAATCAAAGGCCTACCACGGCCCGGGTACCTGCACCTTTTATGGCACCGCCAACAGCAACCAGATGCTGCTTGAAGCCATGGGCCTGCATGTGCCGGGCACCGCGTTCATCAACCCTGGCGCGGCAGTGCGCGAAGAGCTCACGCGCGAGGCGCTGCGCACCGTGCTCGGCATCACCAAGGCGCGTCGCTTTGCACCGATTGGCCAGGTGGTGGACGAGCGCTGCATTGTCAATGCTATGGTGGCGCTGCTGGCCACCGGCGGCTCGACCAACCATCTGATTCATTGGGTGGCCGTGGCGCGCGCGGCGGGCATCGTTATTGACTGGAATGATTTTGCGGCCTTGTCCGAGGTGGTGCCTTTGCTGAGCCGGGTCTACCCCAACGGCGCCGCCGATGTGAATCAATTTCAGGCGGCGGGTGGTCCAGGCTTTGTGATCCGCGAACTGCTGGACGCCGGCCTGATGCACGCCGACGTGCTAACCGTGCGCACCGGCGGCCTGCGTGAGTACACCGGCATACCGAGCGCCAGTCCTGACGGCTCTCTGCACTGGGAGGACGCCGGTGCCAGCCGGGACGACGCGATCGTGCGTCCGACCAGCGCGCCCTTCAGCCCGCACGGCGGCCTCAAGCTTCTTGCCGGCAACCTGGGGCGCAGCGTGATCAAGATTTCGGCCGTGCCCGACGACCGCCATGTGATCGAGGCGCCGTGCCGGGTGTTTGATTCGCAAGAGGCGCTGCATGTGGCCTTTGCCGCCGATGAACTCAACCGCGACCTGATTTGTGTGGTGCGCTGGCAAGGCCCGCAGGCCAACGGCATGCCCGAGCTGCACAAGCTCACGCCGCCGCTGGCGGTGTTGCAGGGCAAAGGCTTCAGGGTGGCCCTGGTCACCGATGGCCGCATGAGCGGCGCCTCGGGCAAGGTGCCCGCTGCCATTCACGTCTCGCCGGAGGCCGCTGCGGGCGGCGCGCTGGCCAAGGTGCGCGACGGCGACATCATCCGCTTGGATGCCAACGCCGGTACGCTGCAAGTGCTGGTGGATGCGGCCCAATGGGAGGTGCGCGCGACGCAGCCGATGCCCCAGGCGCTGATTGAGGCCAACGGCCTGGGCATGGGGCGCGAGCTGTTTGCCAGCATGCGGCGCAACGCCTTGTCAGCAGAGCAGGGCGCCTGCAGCTGGCTTTGATTTGAATTCACTTGGAAATTGAGACAACACCTATGAAGAATTTGACCGCACTGCAAGTGATGCAGGACGCGCCGGTGATCCCGGTGATTGTGTTGAACGACCTGGCGCACGCCGTGCCGATGGCGCGCGCCTTAGTCGCTGGCGGCATCCGCATGCTGGAGGTGACGCTGCGCACGCCGCAGGCGCTGGCCTGCATCGAGGCCATTGCCCGGGACGTGCCCGAGGCCGTGGTCGGCGCCGGCACCGTGCGTAGCCGCGCCGATGCCCAGGCCGCCGCCATGGCCGGTGCCCAATTTGCGGTGAGTCCCGGCTTTACCCCGGCCGTAGGTCAGGCGTGCCGCGATGTCGGTCTGGCGCTGTTGCCGGGCGTGGCGACCGGCAGCGAGATCATGCAGGCGCTGGAATCAGGCTTTACCGAACTGAAGTTCTTCCCGGCGCTGCAGGCGGGCGGCGCGGCCATGCTCAAAGCCTGGAGCGGTCCGTTCTTTGACGTCAGGTTTTGCCCGACCGGTGGTGTGACACTGCAGAACGCCCCCGATTTGCTGGCACTGCCCAATGTGCTGTGCGTCGGTGGCTCCTGGCTGGTGCCCTTTGACGCCTTGGCGCAGGGCGACTGGGCGCGCATCACCGAACTGGCGCGCGCTACCAAGAATTTATAAGAATATGGCCTCTAGCCCGCGTTGAATATGCGTTGGCAGCTATTAATATAATTCATAAGACTCCAAAACTAAGCGAAGACCTGCAAGTGTGAGCGATGCCTGAAGACACATTGCGGCTATAGCATTTTCAAAACTACCTGCCAGATAGCCGACGTTGAATACTACCCATTGACTGGCATGATCGATACGACCGGGTTTTATGTTGACTTCGCAGTTACAGCAAAACATCAAAAAAGAAACACCGCCAAAACGGGGCAAATGACTCGTTTTCAGGTTAGCTTTACGGCTTAATAGCAATCTTGAGAACACCATCACGCTGATGGGCGAACAGGTCGTAAGCCGCGACGATGTCTTCTAGCTTGTACGAGTGGGTCACCAAAACACCAAGGTCGACCCGGCCGGAAGCAACCACATTAAGCAGGCGACGCATGCGTTCCTTGCCGCCTGGGCACAGCGCTGTATTGATTCTGTGGTCACCGAGTCCGGCGGCAAAAGCGGAAAGCGGTATGTTTAAGTCGCTGGAATACACCCCCAAGCTCGATAGGGTGCCACCGGGCTTGAGCACACGCAGCGCCGACTCAAATGTAGCCTGTGTGCCCAGCGCTTCAATAGCCGAATCCGCGCCGCGCCCATTGGTGATCTTCATGATTTCAGCGACCACGTCGCAGTTCTTGAAGTTCAGGGTCAAGTCCGCGCCCATTTTCTTGGAAATACCCAGACGGTGATCGTTGCCGTCGACGGTAATGATGGTGCTGGCACCGAGTAAACGAGCCCCAGCAGTGGCACACAAACCAATCGGACCTTGGGCAAAGATCACCACTGTGTCACCAATTCTGATGTTGGCGTTCTCAGCGCCCTTGAAACCGGTAGACATGATGTCCGGGCACATCAGTACCTGTTCATCGGTCAAGCCATCTGGAATGGGCGCCAGATTGCCCTCTGCGTCAGGAACCAGCACATACTCAGCCTGCGTGCCGTCAATCAGATTGCCAAAGCGCCAACCTGCGGTAGCTTTTAAGCCGTGGCAACCACAAAGTCCGGAAGGGATAAGGTAGCTACCGTCCTGTGATGGCGCTCCATCCTGCGCTGCATAGGAGTTGAAATTGGGGCAAATTGCGCCAGCAATGACGCGCTGGCCTTCTTTGTAACCCTGAACAGCGCTGCCCAGTTTTTCGATGACGCCAACAGGCTCATGTCCAATGGTCAGACCCTTGGCTACGGGGTACTCGCCCTTCAGAATATGAATATCGGTCCCGCAAATGGTGGTGGTTGTGATGCGGATCAACGCATCGTTGGGGCCCACGTCTGGGATTCGCTTGTCAACAAGTTCAATGCGTCCGGGTTCTACAAATACCGCGGCTTTCATCATGCTGGACATATTTGCTCCTTTGGTAGTGAATGGGACTTCGAGCGTGGCTCGAAATGGCAATTTAAAATGATACGCGGTTAGTGCGTCAGGGTAAACGCCTCGCCTATTCTTGGAGACCAATGGGCTGGGGGTGAAAAAAGTGATTCCTCCTGGTGAATGACTGACTCTTGTGCCGCTAACCGGCCAACATCGATGTCGTCAACCGGCCACGGTAAATGTCGTCAACCAGGCATCGCCGGGTGCAATCAGTGAGTCTCGATGCCGGTGTTGTCCGAGCTCCGATGGCGGCTTGTCCTACTGGAGGGGGACGGTCTTCGGGCGACAATTCGATCTGCTTATTTTTCAGGAGAGCATGCCATGACTGACCCGCGCAACATTGCCCACGACAAGAAGGTGCAGCAAGAGAAGCACCACCACGGTGAAGAGGTTGCGCCAGGTGCGGATAAGACGCCGCAGCCGGGCAAGAAGACGCCGATGGAACATCATGTGTCTGACGACCCCAAGATCCCGGATGAGGCTGATCCTGTACCCACCGAAGAAAAACCCTTGATCTAGATGTCACTGGCCCTGGACCGCGATCTGCACGACCGTCGGACCTGGACCTCGAGGCCTAAAGTTGGCGCTCCCTGCGCTGGAACGAGGGGTTGAACCGGGCTCGTCCAACAAATGGTTCAGATCGCGGCTTCGCACAATCTAACCTTACTCCTTATGCCAGCCCCATCGGGGGGCATTTGACGGTCACCTCGCGAAACGTGACCTTCGATTGCAGGTGGCGAGAACTGTAGTCGGTCAACTTGACGGGAGGCTTAGAAGCCTCGGCGCCTTCACTTGATTCAGTCTCGCTACTACAGCGTCCACTAACGCTGGATCGTTCGTTTCGTGCAGGGTGGCATCAGGCCCCCGCAAGATTCGCTGACTCCGCTAGAAATTTATAAGAATCCAGCCTGTATTCGTCAACTGTGCGCAAGCAGCTATTTAATTAACAGTAGAAACCTGCGCCAAGCAAGCGACGCGAACGACCGAGTCATTGGGCTGACGCAGCGGCAGCCGCTTGGGTGACGACCCCACCCCCCAGCGTCTTGTACAGCGCGATCTGGTTGTGCAGGTAGGCCAGGCGGGTTTGCACCAGCGCCTGTTGGGCGGCAAACAGGGAGCGCTGGGCATCTAACCATTCGAGTTGACTGGCAGCGCCGTTGTCGTAGCGCAGTTGGGTCAGGCGCGCGCGCCCGGCCTCGGCCTGCAGTTGCGCCTGGCTGGCTCGCAGCTGGCTGGCGAGCGTGTCGCGCCCGGCCAGTGCATCGGCCACTTCACGGAATGCGCTTTGAATCGCCTGTTCATACTGCGCCACGGCAATGTCGCGTCCGACTTGGGCCGCGTCCAGATTGGCCTGGTTGCGTCCGGCGTCAAAAATCGGGAGCACCAGGTTTGGGGCCAGCGTAAAGCCCCAGGAACCGTTCTTGAACAAGCCAGCGAGTTCGCTGCTGGCTGACCCGGCACCGGCGGTCAGCGCAATGCGCGGAAAAAACGCGGCCCGGGCGGCACCGATGTTGGCGTTGCTGGCGATCAGCAGCTGCTCGGCCTGGCGAATGTCGGGGCGGCGCGTGAGCAGGTCCGAGGGCAGGCCGGCCGGTAGTTCGGCAAACTGCAGTTGCGTGAGTCCGCCGGCTGGCGCATTGGGTAGCGCAGCGCTCTGGCCTGGCGCTGCTTGCGTAGCAGCCGGCCTGGCTTGCAGACGTTGCCGCGCCGCCTCGGGCAGGGCCTGGCCCAGCAGCAGCACCAGCGCGTTCTCGTCGAGCGCGCGCTTTTGCGTCTGCTGCGCCAGCGTGACGCGCGCGCCCTGCAAGAGCGACTCGGCCAGGTTCTGGTCCAGCTCGGAGCTGGCGCCATACTGCAGGCGCAAGCTGACCAGCTTGAGCGAATCCTGGCGTGTGGCCAGCGTCTGGTGTGACGCGGCGAGCAGTTCTTCGTCGGCCAGCAGGTTGATCCAGCCCTGCGCCACGGTGGCGATCAGGCTGATCTGCGTGGTCTGGCTGGCATCAAAGGTGGCCAGATACTGGGCCAGCGCCTGTTCCTTGAGGCTGGCGACGCGGCCAAAGAAATCAAGCTCGTAGGCCGTCACGGTCAGTCCGGCCGCGTAGCTGCTGTTGATGCCGCCGGAGCTGCTGGGCGTGCGCGAACCCGTGGCGGTGGCGGCCAGCGTGGGAAACTGATCCGCACGCCGGATGCCCAGTTGGGCGCGCGCCTGCTCTACGCGTAACAGTGCAATGCGCTGGTCGCGGTTGTTGCGAAGTGCCGTGTCAATCAGCTGTTTGAGCGTGGCATCGGTGAAAAAGTCCTGCCAGGCCAGTTCAGCGGCCGCTAGCGTGCTGCCCGCCGTGGCTGCGGTGCCGGGCCACTGCGTGGCCACCGGTGCCGGCGGGCGCTCGAAGGTCGGCATGAGTGAACAGCCTGCTATCAACAAGGTAGCTGCATGTGCAATAGCCACGCGGGCTAGTGGCCTAAAAGGCATATATTTCTTATTCATGCGAATGCACTCCCATGTGCGCTGCCTGTTCAAGGTGAACTTGCTGCTGGCGTGCGCTGTCTTTGAACAGCGTACGCACCACCACAAAAAAGATCGGTACAAAAATCACCGCCAGCGTGGTGCCGGTCAGGATGCCGCCGATCACCCCCGTGCCGATGGCGCGCTGGCTGGCCGACCCGGCGCCGCTGGCCAAAGCGAGCGGCAGCACGCCCAGGGTAAAAGCCAGCGAGGTCATCACGATCGGGCGAAAGCGCAGGTGCGCGGCCTCCAGGGCAGAAGCGATTACGCTCTTGCCCTGCGCCTGCAGGTCCTTGGCAAATTCGATGATCAAAATCGCGTTCTTTGCGGACAGGCCGATGATCGTGATCAGGCCCACCTGAAAGTACACGTCGTTGGCATACACGCGTAAGAGTGTCGCCAGAATCACGCCCAGCACCCCGAGCGGCACCACCAGAACGACGGCCAGCGGAATGGTCCAACTCTCATAAAGAGCGGCCAGACACAAGAACACCGACAAAATGGCAAAGCCATACAGAATCATGGCCTGCGAGCCCGCGAGCTTTTCTTCACGCGAGGTGCCGGTCCATTCAAAGCCAAAGCCGGCCGGTAATTGGCTGGCAAGTTGCTCCATCTCTGCCAGCGCGGCCCCGGTGCTGTAGCCGGGCGCTGCGCTGCCGCCGATGCGCATCGCGGGGTAGCCGTTGTAGCGCACGGTCTGCATGGCCCCCGTCACCCAGCGCGTGCTGGCAAAGGCGGACAGCGGCACCATCTGGCCCGCGTTGCCTTTCACATTGAGCCTGAGCAGGTCGTCCGGTTGCATGCGCGCCGGTGCATCGGCTTGCACCATCACCCGCTGCAGGCGCCCGGCGTTGGGAAAGTCGTTGGCATAGCTGGAGCCCAGTGCGGTAGAAATGGTGGCGTTGATGGCCTCAAAGCTCACACCCAGGGCGCTGGCCTTGTCGCGGTC
Source organism: Rhodoferax sp. (assembly GCA_013791765.1). Taxonomy (GTDB): domain Bacteria; phylum Pseudomonadota; class Gammaproteobacteria; order Burkholderiales; family Burkholderiaceae_C; genus Rhodoferax. Next base: position 9,694 of record VMTC01000049.1, on the reverse strand, counting down.
AATGTCGAGCTGCAGTTGCGGCGCGTCTTCCAGGCCGTCAGGGCGCACCTGGGTGAGCACCTTGCTTTTGGACGCCATGCCGACCAGCTGGTTGCGCGCGCCCAGCAGGGCCTCGTGGCCCAGACCGGCGCGGTCTTGCAGCCGGAAGCTGAAGCCCGATGACGAACCCAGCTCAGGAATGGGCGGCGGGCTCAGGGGGAAGATGAAGGCGTCGCGAATGCCGCTCAAGGCTCCAAAGGCGCGCCCCGCCACGGCCTGCGCCGAACTGCCAGCCCCCTTGCGTTCGGACCAGTCTTTGAGCGTGACAAAGGCCAGCGCTGCGTTTTGGCCCTGGCCAGAAAAGCTGAAACCCAGCACGCTGACCATGCCTTGCACCTCGGGCTGCTTGAGCACAAAGCCCTCCACCTGCTCCATCACCGCCAGCGTGCGATCCCGCGTGGCGCCGGGCGGCAACTGCACGTTGACTAGCATGGTGCCCTGGTCTTCGTTGGGCAAAAACGAGGTCGGCAGGCGCTGGTAGGTCCACGCGGCACCGGCCACAATGGCCAGGTAGATCACCAGGTAGCGCGCGGCACGCGGCAGCATTTTGGCCACGCCTTTTTCATAGCCCTTGGCGGTCTTGGCAAAGCCCCGGTTGAACCAGCCAAAGAAGCCGGTCTTGGCATGGTGATGGCCGGCCTCGACCGGCTTCAATAACGTGGCGCACAAAGCCGGTGTCAGCGAGAGCGCCAGAAAGGCCGAGAACGCGATCGACACGCCCATCACGGCGGCAAACTGGCGGTAAATATTGCCGATGGAGCCGCTGAAGAAGCCCAGCGGCACAAACACCGAGATCAGCACCACGGTCACACCAATGATGGCGCCCGAAATCTGCCCCATCGCCTTGCGCGTGGCGTCAAGCGGCGACAGCCCTTCTTCGCTCATGATGCGCTCGACGTTTTCCACCACCACAATGGCGTCGTCCACCACAATGCCGATCACCAGCACCATGGCAAACATGGTCAGCACGTTGATCGAGAAACCAAACGCCAGCAGCGTGGCAAAAGTGCCCAAGAGCGCCACCGGCACCACCAGCGTCGGGATGAGGGTGTAGCGCCAGTCCTGCAAGAACAAGAACATCACCAGGAACACCAGGGCGATGGCCTCCAACAAGGTCTCTGCCACCTGGCGCAGCGAGGTTTCAATGAAGCGCGAGCTGTCGTAGGGAATGGCCCAGCTCACGCCCTTGGGAAAGAACTTTTCCAGCTCGGCCATGCGCGTGCGCACCGCTTTGGCCGTGGCCAGCGCGTTACCGCTGGGCGAGAGCTGCACGCCGATGCCGGTGGAGGGTTTGCCATTGAGCCGCGCTGAGGTGGCGTAGGCCTGGGCGCCAAGTTCGATGCGGGCCACGTCTTTCAAGCGCACGCTGGAGCCGTCAAGGTTGGCACGCAGCACCACATTGCCAAACTCCGCCACGCTTGTCAGTTGGCCGCTCACCACCACGGTGGCCGCGATGCCCTGGCCCGCCACATTGGGCAAGCTGCCGATCTCACCGGCTGAGACCTGCGCGTTTTGGGCGCGAATGGCGGCGGTGACGTCGCTGGCCGACAGCTTGAAGCCCTGCAGCTTGGCCGGGTCGATCCAGATGCGCATGGCGCGTTCGGTGCCAAACAGTTGCGCCTGACCGACCCCGTTGATGCGCTGCAGTTCGGGCAGAATGCTGCGCGAGGCGTAGTCGCCCAGAGCCACCGGGTCCATCGCCGGGTCATCGGACGAGAGAATGGTGAACAGCAAGAAGTTGCTGCGCGCCTTGTCCACCCGCACACCTTGTTGCGTCACCGCCGAGGGCAGGCGCGGCGAGGCGCGGCTCAGGCGGTTTTGCACGTCCACCTGCGCCAGGTCGGGGTTGGTGCCGGGCTGAAAGCTCAGCGTGATGGAGCCGCTACCGTTGGCTTGCGCGACCGACTCCATGTACAGCAGGCCGGGCGAGCCGTTCATCTCTTGTTCGACGATCGACAGCACGCTGTCTTCCAGCGTCTGGGCCGAGGCGCCGGGGTAGCTGGCCGAGATCACGATGGATGGCGGCGCCACCGGGGGGTACTGGGCAATCGGCAGCTGGGTGATGGCCACCGAGCCCATCACGATGATGAACAAGGCAATAACCCACGCAAAGATGGGCCGGTCAATAAAAAATTTGGCCATGAAGGGGGCTCCTTAGCGTGCAGCGCTTGCGGCGGGGCTGGCCGCTGTGGCGGGCGCGCTGCCCGGTGCCTGCCACGGTACCGCCTTGACCGGCGCACCCCCGCGCAGCTTCTGGAAGCCGTCCACCATCACCTGCTCACCGGCCTTGAGGCCGTCCAGGATCACCCACTGGCCATTTTGCTGACCGCCCACCTTCACCGGGCGCGGCGCCACCTTGCCGTCGGCCGCCACCACCATGACCGAGTCGCCCTGGGGCGAACGCGTCACTGCCTGCTGCGGCAGTGTGATGGCGTTGCTGGCCTGGGCTTGTTCCAGTCGCACGCGCACAAACAGGCCGGGTAGCAGCGTGCCGCCCGGGTTGGGCACCTCGGCCCGCAAGGTGATCTGGCCGCTGCTGGCGTCCACCGTCAGGTCCGAGAACAGCAGCTTGCCGGCACGCGCGTACTCGGTGCCGTCTTCCAGCACCACGCGCACGCTGGCGGCTTTGCTGCCGGCGCGTTTGAGCTGACCGGCCTCCATGGCGCGGCGCAGCTGCATCACCTCGGAGGCCGATTGGGTGAAGTTGACATACAGGGGATCAATCTGCTGAATTAACGCCAGTTGCGTTGCTTCACCCTGGCCCACCAGGGCGCCTTCAGTCACCAAAGCGCGGCCAATGTGGCCGGAAATGGGTGCGGTGATCGTTGCGTAACCCAGATTGATGCGCGCGCTTTGCACCGCCGCTTTGCCCATGGCGACGTCGGCCTCGGCCTGCTTTTGCGCCGCCTGGGCGCTAACAAACTCTTGCTGGCTGATGGCCTTGGCTTCGATCAGCGGTTTGAAGCGCTCAGCCTGCGCACTGGCTTGCATCAGGTTGGCTTCGGCCTTGGCCTGCTGCGCCTGGGCGCTGGCAAAGACGGCCTGGTACGGGCCGGCGTCGATGTCAAACAAGGCTTGCCCGGCCTTGACCTCGCTGCCCTCCACAAAGCGGCGTTTCTGCAAAATGCCCGCCACCCGCGCCCGCACCTGGGCCACGCGTGAGGCCTCCAACCGGCCTGGCAGTTCCGTCACCAAACCGACATCGCCCGGCTTGACGATGATCACGCCGACCTCGGCCGCTGGCGCTGCGCCGCCCGGACCACCGGGGCCTGCGGGCGGGGCGTTGCCCTGGCCGCACGCGACTAGCAAGGCGCTTAATGCGAGGGTGCTAAAAAGCTGCAATTGGGGTGCGCGGATCGATGGCCTGGCAAAGGTTTCAAGCATGGTGTGTTTCCGAAAAAGAAGGGCGACAAAGCGCGTGATGGCGCAATATTGACACAAGAATTATTTTCAGGAATTATACATACATGCTTGAATGTATAAAATACAATGGGTGTTTCCCAACCTTCAGGAGTTGATTTTTCGCCATGGCCCGTTGCACCAAAGAAGAAGCTTTCGCCACGCATGAGCAATTGCTCGATGCGGCCGAGCGGGTGTTTTATGAACAAGGGGTGTCGCGCACTTCCTTGCAAGCCATTGCCGAAGCGGCGGGCGTGAGTCGGGGCGCCATTTACTGGCATTTCAAGAACAAGGCGGATTTGTTCAACGCCATGATGGCGCGCATCACGCTGCCGATGGAGACCACGCTGCAGAGCATTGGCGCAGATGACGGGCGCGATCCGCTTGACGCTCTGCAGCACGCCATTGTGGATGCGATGCGCAAAATTTCCTCGGACGAGCGCACACGCCGCGTTTTTGAGGTCGCCACGCTGAAGGTGGAGTACGTTGATGAGCTGTTGGCGGTCAAGGCGCGCCAGTTGCAGACCCAAACCGAGGCGGTGCAACGCATGGCGCTCAGCCTGCAGGACACGAGTACGCGCCAAGCCGTGATTTTGCCGATCTCGCCCTTGATGGCGGCGCAGGGCCTGCATGCGCTGGTGGTCGGTCTGATCCACACCTGGTTGCTGGCACCGCAGGCGTTTGCGCTGGTGAAAGTTGCCGAAGTGAGTATCGGGGCCTATCTGACCGGCTTAGGGTTGACGGTGCGGCGTTAAGTCGGCCACGGCGTGCGGTGAGCTCAATCGAGCCCGTTCATGCGCTGGCGTGTATCCCCTAAACTCGCCGGCTATGGCAAAAGACTACTGCGTGTTGGGAATCGAGTCCTCGTGTGACGAAACCGGCGTGGCGTTGGTGCAGGTGCAGGGCGAGGCCTTGCCGCTGCTGCTGGCCGATGCGCTGTACAGCCAGATTGAGATGCACCAGGCCTACGGCGGCGTGGTGCCCGAGCTGGCCAGCCGCGACCACATTCGCCGCGTGCTGCCTCTGACTGAGCAGGTTTTGGCTGCTTCGGGACGAACCCTGGCAGATGTCGACGTGGTCGCGTTCACGCGGGGCCCGGGACTGGCCGGCGCCTTGCTGGTGGGCGCGGGCGTGGCCTGCGCACTGGCCGCGGCCCTGGGCAAGCCAGTGCTCGGCATGCACCATCTCGAAGGGCATTTGCTGTCGCCCTTCTTGAGCGCGGATCCACCCGAATTCCCGTTTGTGGCGCTGCTGGTGTCGGGCGGGCACACGCAGTTGATGCGGGTGGATGGGGTCGGGCGTTACGAGCTGCTCGGCGAGACGATTGATGACGCCGCCGGCGAGGCCTTTGACAAGTCGGCCAAGCTGCTGGGTCTGGGCTACCCGGGTGGCCCGGCACTATCGAAACTGGCAGAGCAGGGGGACCCAAGCGAATTCAAGTTGCCGCGCCCCTTGCTGAAAAGCGGCAATCTTGATTTTTCTTTTGCCGGTCTGAAAACGGCGGTGATGGTGCAGGCCAAAAAGCTCGCGCTGGTCGCAGGCGTTGCGGTCGAGGCCTTGCCGGTGCAGGTGCTGGCTGACCTGGCGGCCTCCACCCAGGCCGCCATTGTGGAGGTGCTGGTGAAGAAGTCACTGGCCGCTTTAAGTCAAACCGATCTCAAGCGTTTGGTGGTGGCCGGCGGTGTCGGCGCCAACCGCAGCTTGCGCGCGCAGCTCAATGCGGCGTGCGCCCAGCGCGGCGTGCGCGTGCATTACCCCGAGTTGCATCTGTGCACCGACAACGGCGCCATGATCGCCATGGCCGCTGCCATGCGTCTGCAGTCCGGCCAGCAAGCCGCCACCCATGTCTATGCCTTTGACGTCAGGCCACGCTGGCCGCTGGCCGATCTGCCGGTGGCAAGTTGAAATTGCTCATAAATTTATACAAAATCAGCCTCTGGCCCGCGTCTTGTATTGGTAATACGCTACTATTAATATAGCGCTACTGAGCCACCCAGCCGCCGTCCATGTTCCAGGCAACGCCGCGCACATTGTTGCCCGCCGGTGAGCAGAAGAACACGGCCAGAGCGCCCAGCTCTTCGGGGGTAGTAAATTGCAGCGAGGGTTCTTTTTCACTCAGCAGTTGTTTGGTGGCTTCAGCGTTGCTGATGTCGCCAGCAGCAGCCTTGGCATCGACCTGCTTCTGCACCAGCGGCGTCAGCACCCAGCCGGGGCAAATGGCGTTGCAGGTGACGCCGGTGGTGGCGTTTTCCAGCGCGGTGACCTTGGTCAGGCCGACCACGCCGTGCTTGGCCGTCACGTAAGCTGATTTTTCAGCAGAGGCGACCAGGCCGTGCACCGAGGCGACGTTGATGATGCGGCCCCAATTGGCCTTTTGCATCGCTGGCAGCGCTAAGCGCGTGGCATGAAAAGCGCTGCTCATGTTGATGGCGATGATGGCGTCCCATCGCTCTACCGGGAAGTTCTCGACCCGCGCCACATGCTGGATGCCGGCGTTGTTGACCAGAATATCGACCTGGCCAAACTGCGCCTGCGCGAATTTGATCATGTCTTCAATCTCGGCCGGCCGGCTCATATCGGCGCCGTGGTAAGCCACCTTGACACCCAGCGCCGCGACCTCGGCCTTGGGGCCCTCGACGTCGCCAAAGCCGTTGAGCACGATGTTGGCGCCCTGGGCGGCCAGGGCTTTGGCGATGCCAAGGCCGATACCGCTGGTGGAGCCGGTGACGAGCGCTGTTTTACCTTTGAGCATGAGGTTTCTCCGTGTGGGGTTGGGGTCAACTGTGATTGAATTACGATGTGGGCATTGTGAGGGCACAGGGGTTGACGCAATTCCCGTGCATCCTTGTACTACGCTGCGACTTTATCAAACCCTCAACCCCACCATGACCGAGCCTTCTCTCAATTTCGTTCTGTGTCCTGACGCAGCCGGTGGTCATCGCATGGCCTATTGGCAATGGGGCAACCCCGAGGCGGGCCATGTGCTGGTCTGCGTGCATGGCCTGACGCGCCAGGGGCGTGACTTTGATGTGCTGGCGCAGGCGCTATGCGAGCGCGCTGGAGGCACGCTGCGCGTGGTGTGCCCGGATGTGGCGGGCCGTGGCAAAAGCGATTGGCTGAAGGACCCGCAGGGCTACCAGATTCCAAATTACGCAGCCGATATGCTGGCCTTGTTGGCGCAATTGCAGCCCACCACGCTGGACTGGCTCGGTACCAGCATGGGCGGCTTGATTGGCATCGTGGTGGCCGGTCTGGCGCAGGCGCCCGCCTTTGCCCAAGTACGTCGTCTGGGGCTCAATGATGTCGGCCCGGTGATTGAATGGCAGGCCCTGCAACGCATTGGCCAGTATTTGGGAAATGTCGGTGCGTTTGACTCGGAACAACAGGCCGCCGATGCCCTGTGGGAGATTGCCAGCAGTTTTGGTCCGCACACGCCGGCCCAATGGCTGGCTTTGAGCCGCCCCTTGCTCAAACCGCTGGGGGACGGCAGTGGTCGGCTCACGCTGCACTATGACCCGGCGCTGGCGGAACCTTTCAAGGCTGTGACGCCTGAGTCTGCCGCGCAAGGGGAGGCCTTGCTGTGGCAGTCCTATGACCAGATTAAGGCTAAAACCTTGCTGATTCGCGGTGCCGAGTCAGATTTGCTCTCGCGCCAGACGGCGCAAGCCATGATGGCGCGCGGCCCCAAGGCCCGGTTGGTGGAGTTTGCCGGTGTGGGCCACGCGCCGACCTTCATCGCCGATAACCAGGTGCAAGCCGTCGCCTCCTTTTTCCTGGATGAATAACGGATGGTTTGCAAATGAAAACCCTGTCTAACGAGCCGACGGGCTCGGCCTCTTCAGCCCAGCCAGTGACGCAGTTGCTGGCGGCGACCTCACAGGCGCAGCCCGAGCAACCCCATGCGTTGGCGCGCGCTCGCGCCTTTGCCGAGCCGCTGTTGGCCAGCGAAACGCTCGATACCGGCGAAAACACGCTCGCCCATGCCGATGCGGTCGCGGCCATTCTCAAGACCATTGGCGGTTCTGAGGCGATGCAGGCCGCCAGTTACCTCGTCTATGCCTGTGACCACTTGAACAAGCCGCAAGAGGTGATCGCCAAAGCCTTTGGCGACAACTTTGCCGCGCTGGCGGTTGAAACCACCAAACTGGTGCGGGTGCAGCGCCAGGCGCGCCAGGCGCAGGTGGCCAGCGAGCGCGCCGCGACCGGCATTCCGCTGGCGCAAACCGCGGCCGCCCAGACCGAGAATGTGCGCAAGATGCTGCTTGCTTTCTCGCGCGACTTGCGCGTGGTGATGCTGCGACTGGCCTCGCGCCTGCAAACGCTGCGTTTTTTTGTGGCGGCCCGCCAGGATGCGCCAGCGGGCGTGGCGCGCGAAGCCTTGCAGGTGTTTGCGCCGCTGGCCAACCGGCTGGGCATCTGGGAAATCAAGTGGGAGATGGAAGACCTGGGGTTTCGTTTCCTGGAGCCCAACACCTACCACGAGGTGGCCAGCCTGCTCGACGAAAAGCGCTCCGAGCGTGAATTGCACATCGAACAATTGCGGCTGCAGCTCGAGTCCGACCTGAAGGCGCAGGGCATGCACGCCACGGTGCAGGGGCGGCCCAAACACATCTACAGCATCGTCAAGAAGATGCGCGGCAAATCGCTCAATTTTGACCAGGTCTATGACATTCGGGCGCTGCGCGTTGTGGTGGACAGCATTGCGGATTGCTACACCGCTTTGAGCTGGGTCCACAGCCAGTTCACGCCGATTTCTGAGGAATTTGACGACTACATTGCCAAGCCCAAGGCGAATGGCTACCAGTCCTTGCACACGGTGGTGCGCGACTCAGTCGGTTTGCCGATCGAGATCCAGATTCGCACCCAGGCCATGCACGACCATGCCGAGCATGGTGTGGCCGCCCATTGGGCCTACAAGGAAGCCGGTGTCAAGGGCTACGCCGGTGTATCGGCCAGCAGCGCCTACGACGCCAAGATTGCCGTGCTGCGCCAGTTGCTGGCGTGGGAGCGTGACCTCTCGGGTACGGCGGCGCAGGATGTCGGTCTGGATGAGCGCGTTTATGTCTTGACGCCCGATGCGACCATTGTGGAGTTGCCGCAAGGCGCAACGGCCGTCGATTTTGCCTACAGCCTGCACACCGATCTGGGCCACCGCTGCCGGGGTGCCCGCATTGATGGCGTGATGGTGCCTTTGAACACGCCGCTCAAAAACGGCCAGACGGTGGAGGTGACGGTGGCCAAGGAGGGCGGGCCGTCGCGCGACTGGCTGATGGCCGAGCAAGGCTACCTGGTGAGCCACCGGGCGCGGTCCAAGGTGCGCGCCTGGTTCAATGCGCTGGCGCTGCATGAAACCGTGGCCAAAGGGCGCGAGGCGGTCGAGAAACTGCTGCAGCGCGAGGGCAAGACCGCGCTCAAATTGCAGGACCTGGCGGCGCAGTTGGGGTTTAATTCGGCCGACAACCTGTTTGAAGTGGTCGGCAAGGACGAATTTTCCTTGCGCAATATCGAGACCTTGCTGCACCCACCCGAGCCGGAACCGGCGGATGAAGAACCGCTTTTGCGCAAGCCGCGCAGCGCTGCCAATCCGTCCAAGGGGGGGCTGCTGGTAGTGGGTGTTGATTCACTCATGACCCAGCTTGCCAAGTGCTGCAAGCCGGCCCCACCTGACCCAATTTGTGGTTTTGTCACGCGCGGCAAGGGCGTCAGCGTACACCGCTTTGACTGCTCCAACCTGCGCGAGATGATTGCCCAAAATGGCGAGCGAGTCATCGAGGTGGAATGGGGCCAAGCGCCAGCGGCTGCAACCGGATCGAGCGGAAGTGCGGTGTACCCGGTGGACGTGGCGGTGCACGCCATCGATCGCCAAGGCCTGCTGCGCGATATTTCAGAGGTCTTTACCAAAGAAAAAATGAACGTCGTGGGTGTGCAGACGCAGTCCATCAAGGGCATCGCCTGGATGACCTTCACGGTGGAAGTGTCGGATGCCGGGCGGCTGCACAAGGTGCTGGGCGTGGTGGCGGAGTTGTCGGGCGTGAAGTCGGCGCGGCGGCGCTGAGGGGTGCGATTCAAAATAAGTAGCTTCAGATGAATGATTTTTTTCCGAAGCACTCAGGTGTGTCTATTGGATCAGGGCTGATATCACGATGGTGGGTGAATCAGCCGGGCGATGCGCTTTGCTACGTGTCCCCCGCCCGCTGCGCGTTCTCCTCCTTTACCTGCGCAAAGCGCATCACCCGACTGATTCTGCGAGCGATTG
>VMTC01000028.1 GCA_013791765.1 Rhodoferax sp. | reverse complement strand
GGGGGTGCCAGTCCAGGTAAAACACCTTCAAGTACTTGGCGCCGAGCTTGTCGCGCACAAATGACAGGGCGGGTTCGGTTCGAAAGGCAGCGGCGAAGCTGTAAGCCAGGTAGCCCGAGACGGCCAGCGTGTCTTGCGGAGTGAAGGGCCGCTTGGGGATTTTCAGCAAGTCAAATTCAAGCGGCGCCGGATGCGTGGCCTGGTACTGGTTGATGCCGTCCAGGTAAGCGAGCAGGGCTTTGCTGCTGGGGCTTTGCTGGTTCATCCTGGCGGCAGCATCCTGCGCGTGGGCGCGGATGCCCAGGGTACGAAACAGCCGGTCGGTGTCCACCAGCTTGGGCCCCAGAACTTCGGCCAACTCACCTTGCGCCAGGCGGCGCACCATCTCCATTTGAAACAGGCGGTCTTGCGCGTGCACATAGCCCAGGGTGCGGTACAGATCGGCTTCGTTTTCGGCCCAGATGTGCGGCACGCCGCGTTCGTCATAGCGCACGCTGACGGGTGCGATCAGGTTGCTCAGGGCAACGTCGCCCGAGCGCTGCGGCTGCTTGGTGTGGAGGTACCAGGCGGCCGTGCCACCGGCTGAGGCGATCAGCACGGTCAATGACAGGGCGGCAATTTTGAGGGCGAGTTTCATGGGGCTGGCGTGTTGGAGGGTAGGGCCAGACACATCATAAAGGTCGGCTCGATCAGGCCAGCGCTGCCGCCACCGCCGCCAAGCCACTGCGCACGGCGCCTTCCAGGGTGGCCGGGTAGGGGCCGGCGACATAGTCGCCGCAGGCAAACAGCCCCGGCGCGATCCGCAGGGCAGGGCGCGCCAAGGCGGGCGTGCAGGCAAAAGTGGCGCGCTTTTCAACGATGGTTTGCACCGCCTGCAATGCCAATCCGAGCTGTTGCTGTGCCTGCTGCAGTACCTGCGTCTGCAGGGTGGCGCGCTCACTGCTGCTGGCGCTCACCACAAAGGCCAGCAGGCCGCGGGGCCCCCCCAGCAGGCCGCGGTCGAAAACAAACTGGGCCGGGGCGCTGGTGCTGCTGCGCAGGGTCAGCATCGGCTCGGGCAGACTCGCGCCATGGCCCCAGGCATAGACGGTGGCGATGGCTTCGAACTGCAGGCTCTGGCAGGCCCGCGTCCAGCACCGGATTTCTTTCGCTATTGAATCAGAAGCTGCCTGCGAAGTATTGGCGAGGGCCCGGACCGATTCTGATGCTGAAGTCGAGAAAATCACCGCGTCAAACAAGGCGCTTGGCAGTGACCCGCCGTGCAGCCGCCACTGTGCGCCTTGGGGTTCAACCGCATCGACCCGCGCGCCCAGGTGCAGCTGCGCACCACGCTGCGCGAGCCAAAGGGCGGCTGCGTCGGGAAACAGATGGGAGAGATCAAGCCGCGGCAGCAGCAGCCTTGATCCGCCCTGCACACCGAACAAGGCGTCTTGCATGACGCGCAAAAATACACTGGCGCTGGCCCGCGCGGCGGGGGTGTTGAGCGCCGACACACACAGCGGTTCAATCAGCTCAGCCATCACGCGCGGGCTTAAAGCCTGGCAGAGCTGGGTCACGCTGGTGTCGCTGTCGCACGCAAAGCCGGCCAGTTGCCAGCCCGTGGCCAGGCGCAGCAAGGACCATTTGTCGCCGGCGCTCCAGCCACGCGCACGTACGATCCCGGCCAAAGCGTCCAGCGGGGTTGGCCAGTTGGGGAAGCGCACGCCCCGGCCGTCGGGGAACAGCAGGCTCATGGGCAATTGCAGCAGGGCGGTGGATGGCTCCACGCCCACCATGCGCATGAGGCGCAGCGTCTCGGTGTAGGCGCCAATCAGGATGTGCTGGCCGTTGTCCAGCGTGACGGGGCTGCCGTCGGGCAGGGTGCTTTTGACGGCCCGGGCGCGGCCGCCGATGGCGTGAGCGGCTTCAAAAATGCTGACCTGGTGGCCGGCTTGGGTGGCTGTCACCGCAGCGGCCAGACCGGCCCAGCCAGCGCCGATGATGGCGAGCTTCATGGGCTGCTGCGCCGGTTGGGTGAGGGAGAGCCGGCTGGCAGCGAAATTGCATTTATTTGAATGTTTTGGGGCTCTAGCCCTCGTGTTATATGGTTTGAGTGCTCTGTTTTTAGTAGTTCTTCTTGAGCGTGATGGGTAGCGGAGTTTGAGTTGTCAATCTGGCTACTCACAGCGTTTCTATTTTTTTTGCGTTGTATCCCCCCCCTCACCCCAACCCTCTCCACCCCCGCCGGGGCGGAAAGGGAGCTAACAGCCACATGTGGCCGCGTCTTTAAAGGTGGGAAAAAGGCGCGCAGGGGCGCGTTGCCATCAAACGGGTTGAGTGGCTTTTCGAGCGGCTGTAAGCCGTTTTGCCCCTTTACGGGTTTTTGTTGCTGCGCGGAAATTTCGCTGTGCGCCTCGGGTTTGTGTTGCGGCCACTTTGAAGGCAGCGCACAGTCGCGCTCAGATTTCCCACCTTTAAAGACGCGGCCACATGAGGCTCCCCTCTTTCGCCCGGCGGGGCGAGAGAGGGGCGGGGGGGTGTGAGTGGGGGCAAGAACGTTCAAAATTCCAATCGGGTCAAGGCCACCACGACCGCCAACGGGCCTTCTGTGACGCCATGACGAAACGAGGCCATTGGCAGCTTCGGGGTCAATCACATCCGCCCCAGCGCCTGCACCTTCCACGCCAGCCACAGTTTGCGCAGCGGCGTCAGGCTGATGCGCTGGTGCAGCACCTGGAAGTTGTCGCGCTCGATTTCACTGAGCAAGGCGCGGTAGATGCTGGCCATCATCAGGCCCGGTTTTTGCGCACGCCGGTCGGCCGCGGGCAACAGCGCCAGCGCCTCGTCGTACAGGCTGTGCGCGCGTTGGGCCTGGAACTGCATCAGCGCGGTGAAGCGCTCGGAATAGCTGCGCTTGAGGACTTCATGCGCCTTGACCTCAAAGCGCTGCAACTCGTTGACCGGCAGGTAGATGCGCCCGCGCCCGGCGTCTTCGCCGACGTCGCGAATGATGTTGGTGAGCTGCAGCGCCTGGCCCAGCTTGTGGGCGTAGAGCGTGGTTTGCGGCACGGTCTGGCCAAAAATCTGGGCTGCCACTTCGCCCACCACGCCCGCTACCAAGTGGCAATAGCGTTGCAGGCCGGGGTAGTCGAGGTAGCGGGTTTGCGTTAGGTCCATCTGGCAACCGTCGATGACCGACTGCAGATGGCGCTGTTCAATCTTGAATTCAAAGGCCAGCGGCATCAAGGCCTGGAGAACCGGGTGGCTCGGCTGCCCGGCAAAAGCCTGGCCGACCTCGGCCTGCCACCAGGCCAGCTTGCTGCTGGCCACGCTGGGGTCAACCATGTCGTCCACCACATCGTCGATCTCGCGGCAAAAGGCATAGAACGCGGTGATGGCGGCGCGCTTGTGTGGCGGCAAAAACAGAAAGGCGTAATAGAAGCTGCTGCCTGAGGCGGCGGCTTTTTGCTGGACGTAGTCTTGTGGCGTCATGGCGCTATTGTTACATCCACAATGCGCGCCACAGCAGCACGGGCGCGTCCCACCATTTGAGCGTTGGGCGCTGGCTCAGGGTGGCAAAGTGCAGGCCCTCGATCTTGTCCAGAATGCGCAGGCCCCCTTGCACCACCAAACGCAGCTCCCAGCCGGCCCGGCCCGGGATCAGGTGCACCAGTTCAGAGCCTTTTAGCATCCTGGCCCTTGCTGCTGCTGCGTATGCAGCTATTAAATTTGATATCGCAGGGTTTTGTTGGCAGGCTTGCAGATCGGCCAGCGCCACGCCAAAGCGGGCGCAGTCGTCTACGGCAAAGTAGTTGCGCCCGCGCGGCAGGTCGCGGCTCGGGTCTTGCCAGAAGTTGATCAGTTGCAAGGCGCTGCAGACGTCGTCGCTCATGGACAGCGCCTTAGCATCGGTCACGCCATAAAGATGCAGCAGTAGCCTGCCAATCGGGTTGGCAGAGCGGCGGCAGTAGTCCAGCAACTCGGCCTGGGTCGCGTAGCCGCTGCCATCTCGGGTTTTCTCAACATCCTGCACAAAGGCGTCGAGCAGGTCGTGCAGTAGCGCCACAGGCAGTTGCCAGGTCTGGATGGTGCGGCGCAGTGGGGCGAACACGGATGACCAGCGCTCGCCGACAACCGCGTTGGCGTCATCGCGGCCTTGGGTTAGCGCATCGGCAGCGGGGCCAGGCTGACAGGCCAGGTTCAGCTGCTGGCGGTAGTCATTGAGGGCCTGGAGGCGCTGTTGTGCCGTCGCGTCGCCTTCGTCTGCCAGGTCATCGGCGCTGCGGGCAAAGTGGTAGATCCCAGCGATGGGCGCGCGCAAATGGGCTGGGCAAAAAAAAGACGCAACTGGAAAGTTTTCGTAGTGCTCGATCGGCGGGGGCGCTGTCGGGTTGGCGGGTGCGGCGTGTTGCATGGTGTGCTGATTTTGCCCGCAAGTGGCCTCAGAAATTTGAGGGTTGAAGCCGGGAATACTCGATATTCAGTTCTTTGACCGTGACCACAGACGGTCCCGCGGTCACTCATCGGCCGGGGTCAAGAGTGTCGGAGAAATTGACAGCGCCGCGATCATGGTCAACCCATGACTGAAACAAATTGTGTCTTTTAGCAGTTTTGAGCCGTCAATGGTCAGGGTTTCTACCTGGTTTTTGGCTTTGGGCATGAGTCTTGCATTGTGAAATTCACCTCAGCCTGACTGCTCTTCTCGCGCGTCAAATTTTTTTGTGCCCAGGGTTGGTCAAGCGCTTCTCTTCAATCCTTGTTAACTAATCAGGAGCAACAATGATCAAGTCAATTCGACATTTATTAGGTGGCGCGGCACTCGTCGGTGCTGCGCTGATGGCGCCAGCGCACGCGGCTTCGGTCTCTACCGTGATCGACTTCGAGGGCGAGGCGCTGGTCGGCTTGTATATTCCCGGCGATCCAGATTTCGGCTCTTTCAGGCAATCAGGCTTCGTGATGGCACCCGATTTTGACTTCGGCACCATTGACACGGTGCTGGGGCTCAGTCCTCTGGTCGCCCCGACCGGAAACAACACGCAGTTCTATTTCAACTCCAACGACGGGGGCCTGATGCTGGCGCGGGAAGATGGTCGCAGCTTCAACCTGGACGGCTTCTCGGCGGCCTTTGTGCCGCAAATCGGAGTCGCGCAAAACATCGTGATCGTGGCTTACGGCTGGTTTGCGGATGCGAGCCAGGGCGGGATGTATTTTGGGCTGGGAGACACGACCACCGGGGCTCCCCACCCTTTTGGGCTCTTCAACGACCCTGTGGACTTCAGCAACTTCACCGATCTGCTTCAGCTTGAATTCTTTGCGTGTGTGCTGGACACCAATGTTTGCGGCACCGCCAGCCGCAACAACGCCCAGTTTGCAATTGATGACATCCGGCTGAGCACCGTGCCCGAACCCACCACCCTGGCCCTGCTGGCGCTGGGTCTGCTGGGACTGGGCTGGCGCGACCGGCGCCACACGATCTGACACCGACCCGAATCGAACCAGGAGTTTTCCATGCAATTTCCTCGCCTCACCCTCGGGCTCGGCTTGTTTGCGCTGGTCTTGACGGCCAGTGCCCAGACCGGTGCCAGCAAAGCCTACATCGTCGAGCTGGCGGATGCGCCCGCCGCCACCTACACCGGCACCATTGCGGGCTTGGCCGCGACGCGGCCCGCGCCCGGTGCCAAACTTGATGCAACAGCACCTAGCGTTCGCACCTACCTGAGTTTTCTGAACCTGCAGCAAAGCAAGGTCTTGGCCAGTGTCGGCAACGCGCCCGTGCTGCATCGTTATTCGATTGCCTTCAATGGGTTTTCGGCGCAATTGACCGACGCGCAAGTGGCGGCACTCAGGAGCTCGGCTCGCGTCAGGTCCGTCACCGAGGCCGAGTTGCGCAAGCTCGACACCACCCGCACGCCGGCTTTTCTGGGTTTGAGCACGCCGAGTGGTCTGTGGTCCCAACTGGACGCTGGCGCCAGGCCGGTCAAGGGTGAAGATGTCATCGTCGGCGTGATTGACAGCGGCGTCTGGCCCGAGAATGCCTCATTCGGCGACAAAGTCGATGCGTTCGGCGCACCCGTTGCCTATAACCAGGCGGGCACGCAGGTCTATGGTTCGCCGCCTGCCAAATGGGTCGGTATTTGCCAGACTGACGCTGGCTTCAGCTCCGCCATGTGCAACAATAAATTGATTGGTGCGCGTTACTACCGCGCTGGTTTCGATGCGGGTGGGGGCACGCTCAACCCGATGGAATACAGCTCGCCGCGCGATGGTGGTGGCCATGGCACGCACACGGCATCGACCGCCGCTGGCAACGCCAACGTCGCGGCCCGCATCGATGGCGCCGGCGCCGGCGCCATCTCCGGCATAGCGCCGCGCGCCCGCATCGCGGCCTACAAGGTGTGCTGGGAAGCCACGGTGACCGCCTATACCGGCTGCTATACCAACGACACCCTCAAAGCGATTGACGATGCCGTCAAAGACGGCGTGGACGTCATCAATTTCTCGGTCTCGGGCACGCAAACAAACTTCGTCGATCCGGTCGAAATCGCTTACCTCAATGCCACGGCAGCGGGTGTATTTGTGGCGGCTTCGGCGGGCAACAGCGGCCCAGCAAACCAGGTCGCCCACATGAGCCCCTGGCTGACCACTGTGGCGGCTTCCACGCATGACCGCTACACCGTGGCACCGGTGACACTGGGTTCTGGCGCCACCTTCAGCGGGCCGTCCTACCAGCAGACCGGCACACCGGTCACAGCCTTGATTCGCTCGATCGACGCCGGCGTCTTGCCCTATGCCAGCCTCACGCCGTCCGAGAAGACAGCGCTTGAGCGCTGCTACCTGCCCGCAGACGGCGGTACTGCCAATACGGCACTGGACCCGGCCAAGGCCGGTGGCAAGATGGTGATCTGTTACCGCGGCGGCAATGTGCTGATCAACAAGGCCGCAACGGTCAAGGCTGCGGGCGCCGTGACCATGCTGCTCCAGAATGTGCCGGCCATCGGCGGCACGCCCGCGTCTAGCAATACCCTGGTGCTGCAGCCCTACACCATCCCGACGGTCCACCTGGACGTTTCGTCGTACTCCGCAATCGACAGCTATGTAGTGGCCCTGGGCGCCGCGGCCACCGCCAGCTTTGGCCCTGGCGTGCAGCAGCCGGGGGTGGTGGCGCCGGTCATGGCGAGCTTCTCGTCGCGCGGGCCCAACAAGGCCAATGGCAACATCCTCAAGCCCGACATCACTGGCCCGGGCGTTGACATCATTGCCGGCTACCTGGATTCGTCGCTGACGCAGGCGCAGCATGACGCGCTGGTCTTGGGTGGCCTCACCCCGCAGGCCAATTCAGCGGCGCTGCAAGGGACGTCCATGTCGAGTCCTCACATTGCCGGTGTGGCAGCGCTGTTCAAGCAACTTTACCCGGCGTGGTCGCCCGCAGCCATCAAATCAGCGCTGATGACCACCACCACTGATGTGAAACTGGCCAGTGGCGCGAGCGACCCTGACCGTTGGGGTTACGGCGCCGGGCACGTCAACCCGAATGGCGCAGCCAATCCGGGCCTGGTCTATGACGCCAGCGCGGTGGACTATGCTCGATTCCTGTGTGGTCTGGGCCTGGCGCCACCGGCCGGAACGGGCCCGTGCATCACGGTGGGGGCGATACAGCCGTGGAACCTGAACCAGGCCGCATTGACCGCGTCGGACGTGCCGGGTACGCTGACCTTTTCCCGTCGAGTGACGAATACCACTAACGCCACCAATACCTACGTCGCGAGCACGAGCCTGCCAGGCTGGACCGTGCTGGTGTCGCCCGCCAGCCTGACGCTGGCACCGGGTGCGAGCGCCAGTTTCAGCGTGACGGTCACGTCAACGTCGGCCATCGTGGGTGCCTGGAGTTTTGGCAGTCTGGTGTGGAGCGATGGCACGCACCAGGTGCGCAGCCTGCTGAGCGTGCGTGGCGTGGCCTTTGTGGCACCGGCCGAGGTGTCGGATACTCGCGCATCTGGCCGAGGCACCAAGGTGTACAGCATCACCTCCAACTACACCGGATCATTGTCCTTGCTGGCCACCGGGCTGGTGCCTGCCACGCGCACGCCAGGCAGCGTCATTCAGGGGGGGCAGCAGTGCTTTGCGTTGCCAGTCGCTGCGGGTGCCCAGTTTGCCCGCTTCCAGCTGTTCAACGCCGACACACTGGGGGGTAGCACGACTGATCTGGATCTCAATGTTTACACCTCAGGAGGCACCCCGGTGGGCTCCAGTGGTGCCGGTGGCTCTGACGAGGTGGTGACACTCATGGCGCCTGCGGCTGATACTTACTTTGCCTGTGCTTACGGGTATGCCATCCCTGGCGGTGGCGCAGCAAGCTTCACCCTGTCGAGTTGGGTGGTCGGACCTGCCGTTGGAGTTCAGTCGCTCAGGGCCAGTGGGCCGAGCACGGTCTACACCGGCGGTTCGGCTTCGGTGGGCCTGGCCTGGGCGGTGGCGGCTGGCAAGCGCTACATGGGCAATGTCCAGTACCAAGGCAGTGGCAGCACGGTCTTGGGCTCGACAATCGTGTTTGTGGACAACCACTGACCCCCAATGACCCGACAAAAAAGGGCCGCATGCGCGGCCCATTTTTTTGTGCCTTCTCTTCCTTTCAGTCGACGGCACCGGGGTGTCGCAACACGCATCTTTGGGCTTGACACACTGCGCCCGGGTCGGGCAGGTACTGGCAGTTTGACATCACACCGCTGCGCGCATGGCGCTGGCGCTGCCGGGCGGCCAGCTCGTTGGCCCAGGCCTCGAGTGGGGCGGCCTGGCTCATTGCAGCCGACCATGGCAGCCACGACACCGGTCCCCCGCAAGCCTTCTCACCTATCGGCAATGTGCGGCATTGAGCGTCGGCGCTGCAGTGTGCGTCGCCAACTTCCGTGGTGATGCGGGCCAGCAGATCCGACTCGGCCGCCAGACCGGTTGCCAGCGCCAGCGTTGGCGTGGTCGAGCTGCCCCGAGGCGTCGGCGAATCGCAACCTGCTGCGCACAGCAGGCCGGCCAGCGCCCAGCTCAGGTGGAGAAACGATCGACGTGGCGGGAGGCCCATGTCAAGGGGAGAACACAGCGCAATGAACGAACTGTTCCTGGCATCAACCACCGCCGCACAGCCGATGGTGTCACTGACTTTCATGGCTTCCCGCCTTCCTGCATCAGCGTCAGTTTCCGTTCCTGCGTGTAATTCCACCAGGGGCGAGGTTCTTCGCCCGCCATGAACCGGGTCACAGACATAAAAACGTCGATGACGCATGGGTCGTGCCGCGAACCCGTCTTTTTGCAGAGTTTTTCATACATATCGAACGGAGACTGGCCGACCAGTTGGCTGGGTTCGTGAATGCCGAGAAGCTTCAGGTCATGCGCGCAGGCCGGTCCGATATTGGGGAGGTCTGTCAGTGCGACAAGCCGGGAGCGATCCACTTTGTTTGGATTCATGGCAGTTGAACTTGTACATGCAGGGGCGGTTTGCCGGCGCAGGCGTGGAAGGAGTTTGCATCGGCTGCGTGGAAAGGTCGTACCAAGATCGAGTCAGTGCTGCGCATGGGATTGGGTGGTCGCGGTTGATTCTTGCCCGCACTATAGCCCAGTGGCGCACGCCTTGACGGCAGCTCGCAGCCTGTTGTCTCGGACCGATTTGACAAGTCTTGCGCTTTCTTTTAAATTAATAACCAATTGGTCATTAAACAACTGTTCGATCCAGCTCTACGACTTTCATCTCATTTTCACTATGTCCACCATGTCAATTCAAATCCGGGCGTTGCTCGGCGTAACCGTTCTGCTACTGGCAGCCTGCTCCAAACCAATGCCCACTGAGGAACCCATTCGCGCCGTAAAGGTTGTCACCGTGGGCTTGGCGCCCCTGGACGCTGGCGCCGAGTTTGCGGGGGAGGTGCGCGCGCGAGTCGAGTCGCGCCTGGGTTTTAGGGTCGGTGGCAAGATCGTGCGGCGCCAGGTGGAGTTGGGCCAGCGCGTCAAGGCGGGCCAGGTGTTGGCGCAACTCGATCCGCAGGATTACGCGCTGGCGGCGCAAGCGGCGCGGGCGCAGGTGGCCGCAGCGCAAAGCAGCCACGATCTGGCCACGGCCGATTTCAAGCGCTACCAGGACTTGCGCGCGCGCGGGTTTCTCAGCTCGGCGGAACTGGAGCGGCGCGAAGCCAGCCTGAAAGGGGCCGCCGCGCAACTGGCACAGAGCCAGGCGCAGTCCAGCGCGCAAGGCAACCAGGCGGCTTACACCACCTTGGTGGCTGATGCGCCGGGTGTGGTGACCGCTGTGGATGCCGAGCCGGGTCAGGTCGTGGCAGCCGGCGCGCCAGTAGTGCGGCTGGCGCAAGACGGCCCGCGCGATGTGGTGTTTGCCGTGCCCGAAGACCAGCTCACGCAGATCAGGGTTGGTGCCTTTGTCGAGGTGCGCGCCTGGAACGACGCGACCGGCACCAAAGGCGTGGTGCGCGAGGTGGCGGCGAGTGCCGACCCGGTGACGCGCACCTTTGGCGTGAAGGTGGCGCTCGACGCGAAGGACGCCTTGGCGCTGGGTTCAACCGTCACGGTGCTGCTGTCGGCCCAGGATCGCAGCACCGCGCCGGTCATCAAACTGCCCACCAGCGCCTTGCGCCAGGCCGGCCAACTGACTGCCGTGTGGGTTCTGGACAAGCCCAGCATGACGGTGCGGCTGCAGCCGGTGGAAATTGCCACCGTGGATGGCAACGACGTGGTGCTGGCCGGTGGTCTGCAGCCGGGCATGCAGGTGGTGGTGGCCGGTGTGCATGTGTTGGCGCCTGGCCAAAAAGTCACAATCTTTAAGCAAAATGAGGCTATAGCCCACGTCAATGCTGCGCAAGCAGCTATAAATTCGATAGTTGATTCGACCCAATCTGGCGCGCCGGCAACGGCCGCAACACCCGCGCTAGCCGCCTCGTCAACCCCGGCCCCCGCGGCCAAGTGAGGCGCGCATGACACACCACCAAACCAAAAAGAGTTTCAATCTGTCGCGCTGGGCACTGGAGCACGCGGCGCTCACGCGGTTCTTGATGCTGGTGCTGCTGCTGTTGGGCGTGTCTGCTTACTTTCAACTGGGTCAGGACGAAGACCCGCCCTTCACCTTTCGTGCCATGGTGGTGCGCAGCTACTGGCCCGGCGCCACCGCCCAGCAGGTGGCGGAGCAGGTGACCGACGAGATTGAGCGCACGTTGCAGGAGGTGCCCTACGCCGACAAGATAAGCAGCTATTCCAAGCCGGGCGAGTCGCAGATCATTTTTCAGATCAAGGATTCAAGCAAGTCCAGCGAGGTGGCCAATGTCTGGTATGCCGTGCGCAAAAAAATCGGCGACATGCGCGCCACGCTGCCCCAGGGTGTCATCGGCCCGTTCTTCAACGATGACTTTGGCGATGTGTATGGCGTGATCTATGCGCTGCAGGCCGACGGCTTCAGTTACGGCGAACTCAAGGCCTTTGCCGACGATACGCGTCAGCAACTCTTAAAGGTGCCCGATGTGGCCAAGGTCGAGCTGTTCGGCGTGCAGGACGAAAAGCTGTACGTCGAAATATCGCAAAAGCGCCTGGCCCAGCTCGGCCTGGACCTGAACGCGGTGCTGGCGCAACTGGGCCAGCAAAACGACATCGAGTCGGCCGGCAGCGTGCAGACGCCGCTGGACGTGGTGCACGTGCGCGTGGCCGGGCAGTTCAAGGCGATTGAAGAACTGCGCGCCATGCCGATTCGCGGCAGTTCGGGCGCGCAATTGCGCCTGGGTGACATTGCCCGCATCGAGCGCGGTTATGTGGACCCACCTGTCATCAAGGTGCGCCATCAGGGCCAGGAAGTGATCGCGCTCGGAGTCGCCATGACCAAAGGCGGTGACATCATCGCCTTGGGCAAAGCCCTCAAGGCCACGACTCAGCGGCTGGAACAGGCCCTGCCAGTGGGCGTCAAATTGGTGCAGATTCAGGACCAGCCGACGGCGGTGGCGCAGTCGGTGAGCGAGTTTGTCATGGTGCTGATCGAGGCCGTGGCGATCGTGCTGGCGGTCAGCTTCCTGAGCCTGGGTTTGCACAAGCGGCCTGGGCACCATCCGCTGCTCAAGCGCTGGACGCTCGACATGCGCCCGGGCCTGGTGGTGGGCATCACGATTCCGCTGGTGCTGGCGATGACCTTTTTGGCGATGCAGTACTGGGGCATTGGTTTGCACAAGATTTCGCTCGGTTCGCTGATTATTGCGCTTGGGCTGCTGGTGGACGACGCCATCATTGCCGTGGAGATGATGGTGACCAAGATGGAGCAGGGCTATGACAAGGTGCGCGCTGCCACTGCAGCCTATGAAATCACCGCGATGCCGATGCTCACCGGCACGCTTATCACGGCGGCCGGCTTCCTGCCGATCGGTCTGGCCCAATCGACCGTGGGGGAATACACCTTTGCCATTT
>VMTC01000077.1 GCA_013791765.1 Rhodoferax sp. | reverse complement strand
TGAGGACTTCAAGCTGCCAGTGATCATGGTCGCCGACCGAACGCTGCCAGCGCTGGCCCCGGGCGTCTTGCACCTCACCGAGCTCAAGGGCCTGGTGCAAAACCTGCTGCCAAGCGCCGCGCGTTAAGGCCCTTAGCGCAGCGCGCGGCGCGCCCGCCTCAGACTGGTTCCTGGTACTGATCTTCCAGCAACTTGGCCTGCGCCGCTGCCAGCCGCGCGATCGGCACGCGCGGGCCCGAGCACGACACGTAGTTGAGCTTGATGTGGTGGCAAAAGCGGATCGAGCCGGGGTGACCGCCGTGCTCGCCACAGATGCCCACTTTAAGCTCCGGATTGGTCTCGCGGCCCTTTGTTACCGCCATTTTCATCAACTGGCCCACGCCTTTGATGTCGAGCACCTCGAAGGGGTTGTCCTCCAGAATGCCGGTCTCGTTGTAGAAGGGCAGGAACTTGTTCTCGGCGTCCTCGCGGCTGAAGGAGAAGGTGGCCTGGCTCAGGTCGTTGGTGCCAAACGAGAAAAACTCGGCCAGTTCGGCCAGGCGCCCGGAGCGCATGCAGGCGCGCACCACCTCCAACATGGAACCGAACTTGAACTGCACGTCGATGCCGTGGGTGGCGCGCACTTCTTGCCGGATGCGCTGCACATAGCTGTGGATGCGCTTGAGCTCTTCGACCGTGGCGACCTGCGGCACCATGATTTCCGGGTAAATCTCGATGCCCTGTTTGCCGCACAGGGCCGCGGCTTCCAGAATCGCGCGGATCTGCATCGAATAGATTTCAGGGTAGGTGATGCCCAGACGCACGCCGCGGTGGCCCAGCATCGGGTTGACTTCGGCCAGCGCGCGCACCTTTTTCAGGATTTTTTCCTTCTTGGCGATGACCTCGTCTTCCATGTGCGACTTCTTGAAGGTGCCCAGCGCGCGCATCAGCGGCGTCAGGCCGTCAGCGTACTGCTGGTATAGCTTGGGATTGAGCAGCTTGAGGGTTTCGGGCAAGTCCTCCAGGCCCTTGATGGTGTCGCGCAACTGGTGCAGGTGCGCAATTTCGACTTCCAGCTGCGCCGCCGTCGGCAGGAACTCGTGCATCGGCGGGTCCAGCAGCCGCACCGTCACGGGCAGGCCCTTCATCGCTTTGAAGATGCCCTTGAAGTCGGCGCGCTGGATCGGTAGCAGCCGGTCCAGCGCCGACTGGCGCTCTTCCGGCGTTTCGGCCAGGATCATTTCCTGCACGATCGGCAGCCGGTCGGTGGCGTTGAACATGCGCTCGGTGCGGCACAGGCCAATGCCCATGGCGCCAAACTCGCGCGCCCGCAGCGCGTCCACTGGCGAATCGGCGTTGGCCATGACTTTGAGCGTGGCCACCTCGTCGGCCCAGCCCAGCAGCGTGTTCATTTCTTCGGAGAACTCGGCTTCCACGGTCGGGATTTCACCGGCATAGACATGGCCGGTGCCGCCGTCGATGGTGATGACATCGCCCTCGCGCAGCACCGTGTTGCCGACCTGGGCACTGCGCAACAGGTCGTTGATGACGATCTGCTCGCAGCCCGACACGCAGGGCTTGCCCATGCCGCGCGCCACCACCGCCGCGTGCGAGGTCTTGCCGCCGCGGCTGGTCAAGATGCCCTGCGCCTGGAAGAAGCCGTGAATGTCTTCGGGCTTGGTCTCTTCGCGCACCAGGATGATTTTTTCACCGGCGCGCCCGCGCGTCTCGGCCGTGTCGGCGTCGAACACGATCTTGCCGGACGCCGCGCCGGGCGAGGCAGACAAGCCTTGCGCCAGCGATTTGGCGTGAAAATTTGGCGCCAGTTGCGGCACCAGCAACTGCTCCAGCACGGCGGGCTCGGTGCGCAGGAGCGCGCGCTCCTTGGTGATCAGCCCCTCGTGAAACATTTCGACCGAGGTGCGCACCATGGCGCGCGCGTTCATTTTGCCGTTGCGGGTTTGCAGGCAGTACAGAACGCCTTTCTCGATGGTGAATTCGAAGTCTTGCACCTCGTGGTAGTGCGACTCGAGACGGCGGCGCAGCTCGATCAGCTGGCGGTGAATCTCGGGCATTTCCTGCTCCATCTCGGCAATCGCCTTGGGCGTGCGGATGCCCGCCACCACGTCTTCACCCTGGGCGTTGACCAGGTATTCGCCGTAAATCAGGTTCTCGCCGGTGCCGGGGTTACGCGTGAAGCCCACGCCAGTGCCCGAGTCGTTGCCCATGTTGCCAAACACCATGGTGCACACGCTCACCGCCGTGCCATTGGCCTGCGCCTTGGTGATGCGAAACTGTTTGCGGTAATCGACCGCGCGCTTGCCCATCCAGGAGCGAAAAACGGCACCGAGCGCAATTTCAAGCTGCACAAAGGGGTCTTGCGGAAAGGGCTGGCCGGTCTGGCGCTGCACGATGGCCAGGAAGTCACCGGCCAGTTCCTTCAGGTGTTCGGTGCTCAGGTCCACATCCTGCGGCGCGCCGTATTTGCGTTTGATCGCGACCATGCGTTCGTCAAAAAGCACGTCGCTGATGCCCAGCGCAATCTTGCCGAACAGCTGGATGAAGCGCCGGTAAGCATCATAGGCAAAGCGCTCGTTGCCGGTTTGCGCGATCAGCCCCTTGAGCGAGACCTCGTTGAGGCCCAGGTTCAGGATGGTGTCCATCATGCCCGGCATCGACATCGCAGCGCCCGAGCGCACCGAGACCAGCAGCGGGTTGCTGGCGTCACCGAAGCCTTTGCCGGTTTTAGACTCCAGTGCCGCCATGTGGCTGCGCACTTCGTCCATCAGCCCGGGCGGCAACTGGTTTTTTTCCAGGTAGGCGTTGCAGGCGTCGGTGCTGGCGGTAAAACCCGGCGGCACGTTCAAGCCGATCTGCGTCATCTCGCACAGATTGGCGCCCTTGCCCCCCAGGAGCATCTTGTTTTTGCCATCGCCCTCTTCAAAGGCGTACACGTATTTTTTGCTGCTGGTCATGGGGACTCCAATTCAAAAAAATGAGAAAGTTGAAAAGCGAAATCTATTGATTCTGAAAATTGTGCGCCGCGCGAGCGCGCCGTGCTTTGACAATTTCGGGCTAAAGCGTGCCGTCGCGCTTGAACTGGTCGGTCGCCCGCACCAGCGCGCTGGCGATGCCAGGCTCAAAGGCGGCGTGGCCGGCGTCTTCGATCATGTTGAATGTGGCTTCGGGCCAGGCTTCATGTAAGCGCCAGGCCGACACCGGCGGACAGACCACGTCGTAGCGGCCCTGAATGATCACGGCCGGCAGATGGCGGATGCGGCCCACGTTGCGCAACAGTTGATCCTCGCTCAAAAATGCGTCGTGCAGGAAATAGTGCGCCTCGAGCCGGCCCAGGCCCAGGGCGACCGCCGCCGAGCCAAACTGATCGGCAACATCCGGGTGCGGCAGCAGGTGCAGGCAACTGCCTTCATAGCGGCTCCAGGTGCGCGCGGCCTGCAGGTTTTCTGCCGCGTCGCTGCTGAACAGGCGCCGGGCATAGGCGTGCAGCAGGCCTGCGCGCTCCGCCTCGGGGATGTCGGCGACAAAGCGCGCATGCTCCTGCGGAAAGAACATCTTGACGCCGTGCAGAAACCAGTCGATCTCGCTGCGGGTGCACAAAAAGATGCCGCGTAGCACAAAGCCGGTGCAGCGATCCGGGTGCGCCTGGCCATAAGCCAGCGCCAGCGTCGAGCCCCAGGAGCCGCCAAACACCAGCCACTGTGCAATGCCCAGCAGGGCGCGCAGGCGCTCAATGTCATCGATCAGCAGGTCGGTGCTGTTTTCCAGCGTTTCCCCCAGCGGCGTGGACTGGCCGGCGCCGCGCTGGTCAAACAGCACGATGCGGTAATACGCCGGGTCAAAAAATTGCCGGTGCTGGGGCGACAGACCGGCGCCCGGACCGCCATGCAGAAACAGCACCGCCGCGCCGTCGGGGTTGCCGCATTCTTCCCAGTACAGGGTGTGAAGGTCACCAACCGGCAGGCGGCCCGTGCGGTAGGGCGCGATGGCCGGGTACAAAGGGCTCAGGGCAGGCGTGGCGGACATGAATGACAGACTTTCTTGGACTGCAACCCTGCCATTGTGCTCCGCCCAAGAGCAGCGCCAGACGCAGGATACGGGTGCGGGTGCGGGTGCGGGTGCGGGTGCGGGTGCGGGTGCGGGTGCGGGTGCGATTCAAAGTAATGTGGCACGCTGAAGAAATCAAGGCCTCAGGTCAAACCCGGCTTTGCGTATGAAACCGGCCCGGCGACTGGGCCATGCGCATGCGGTTTTGGGGTGAAAACACACGCGAAATTGAAGCTGAAGTAGGCAACCGCTTGTGGGCGCGCGCCTTTCACCCCAAAGCCCGGTCGCATAGCCCAATCACCGTGCCTAGCGTTGTGAGGGTCAGAAATTTTGAGTCAACGGCCCACATCCGTTCGCGTCACACCCACCGCAGGCACCATTTGAATTCCCCCTGCCAGCGTGCCCGGCCGCTCGCAAAATCAGTCGGGTGATGCGCTTTGCGAAGGTAAAGGAGGAGAACGCGAAGCGGGCGGGGGACACGTAGCAAAGCGTATCGCCCGGCTGATTCAACAACCAAAGTGATATCAGCCCCGATCCCATAGACGCACCTGAGTGCTTCGGAAATGAACTTTGATCTGAAGTCCACGTTGAATCGAACCCCACGCGTGCCGGCAGCTGGGTGGACATGCGCTTGGGCCGCCCACAAAATAGTCTCTATCAATTGATTAGTTAAAGTCAATTAGCTTCTTGTATTTATAAGACCTATGATTGCGGTCACGTTGATTAACTCTGTTGATCAATCAACCCTTCAACCCACAGGAGCACCCTATGACAACGCAACAACGCCCCGAGATCAAGACCCTGGCCAACCTGGAAGCCGCCTTTGCCGGCGAATCCATGGCGCACATCAAATACCGCTACTTCGCTAAATTGGCGCGCGAGATGGGTGACGAAGACACCGCCCGCGTCTTTGAAGCCACGGCTGACCAGGAAGTGATGCATGCCTTTGGCCACCTCGACCTGCTCTACCCCAAGGCCACAATGACGCCGGACAAGGCCCTGCAAATCGCAATCGACGGCGAAACCTACGAGTACACCGAGATGTACCCCGGCTTTCGCGCCACCGCCGAAGCGGAAGGTCACGCGGCCGCCGTGGCTGAGATGGACGAGCAGATTGGCGAATCCAAAGAGCACGCAGCCCGGTTCCGCTCAACGCTGGAAAAAGCGCAAAAGCGTTTTTCTGCGCTGGCCAAGGTGGAAGAACGCCACGCCAACCATTACAAAGCGCAACTGGCCAAAGTGCAGGCCTAAGTGCCAAGCTGCTGCGGCGTCATCACGCGCCGGCAGTGACGCCAATCTACTTCATTAACGATAGCTGCTTAGGCAATATCCACGCGGGCTAGAGCCCTGTTTTACTTAAATTTATTTGGAAGTACCCATGAAAACTTATCTTTGCATTGTTTGCGGCTTTATCTATGACGAGGCTGCTGGCCGCCCTGAAGACGGCCTTGCTGCTGGCACCAAATGGGCCGATGTTCCCGAGACCTGGGCCTGCCCGGACTGCGGCGTTGCCAAGGCCGACTTTGAAATCGTCGAAATCTGAAACTCAAAGGCCAGTCATGACGCTCCCAATCATCATCATTGGCGCCGGGCTGGCCGGCTGGACCACCGCGCGCGAGCTGCGCAAGCTCGATCCGAGCACGCCGGTGCTGCTGATCACGGCCGACAGCGGGGACTTCTACGCCAAGCCATCGCTGTCAAACGCCTTGCAGCAAAAGCGCACGCCAGCGCAATTGGTGAGCACGCCAGCGGCCAAAATGGCCCAGACGCACAACGTGCGCGTCGTGGCGCACACCCGGGTGCTGGCCATTGACCCGGCCACGCGCTCGCTGCAAACCTCGGGTGGCGACTTTCAATACAGCCAGTTGGTGCTGGCCACCGGTGCCCAGCCGATTCGCGTGCCCCTGGCGGGGGATGCTGCTGACCAGGTGCAGTCGATCAATTCGCTGGATGACTTCACCTCGTTTTACCAGCGCCTGACGTGCGCTGATCAGGCAGACGGTCAGCTTGAGAGCCGCCCGCGCCAGGTGCTGATCATGGGCGCCGGTCTGATCGGCTGCGAGTTTGCCAACGACCTTGCGGCCAGCGGTTTTGGCGTCACGGTGGTGGACCCTTCGGCTGGGCCGGTGGCGGCCTTGCTGCCTGAGGCGGTCAGCGCACAGTTGCAGCAGGCACTGTTGGACTTGGGCGTGCGCTGGCATTTTGGCGCCACCGTCAAGGCGGTCAACTGGGTGCCAGCGGCCTCAGCCAACTTGGCTGGCGCCGAGCCCGCGCTTCAGGTTGAGCTGTCAAATGGGAAGTTAATCCAGGTGGACATTGTGTTGAGCGCTATCGGTTTAAAAGCAGACCTGAGCGTGGCGCAGACCGGCGCGCTGGTGTGCGAACGCGGTATCGTGGTCGACAGCACCTTGCGCACCAGCAGCCCAAGCATCTACGCCTTGGGTGACAGCGCGCAGTACGCGAGCGGGCGCTGGGGCGAGGCGCTTGATGCCGCTGCGGCGCCGGTGTCAGGCGGGCGCACCCTGCCCTATGTGTTGCCGATCATGAGCGCCGCGCGTGCACTGGCCGCCACACTGGCCGGCACGCCAAGCGCTGTGCTTTTCCCGCTGATGCCGGTGGCCATCAAGACCCCGGCGCTGCCGATTGTGGTGGCGCCGCCTTTGCCGGGAACGGCTGGAGAGTGGCGCAGCGAGGAGCCTGGCCTGTGGCAGTTCATCGATTCTGAGCAGCATATGCGTGGCTTTGTGCTGAGCGGCAAGCACAGCGCGCGCCGGGCCGAACAAGCCAAGCTGGTGCGGGTCTGAGGCCGTGGCGCCTTGCCGTTTAGCACGAGCGTGCTAATCGGCAAGGCCTACAATTTCAATCCCGCAGCGCCGCCTTGACATTGGCCGCGCGGTTCTACGGCTTGAAAAACAGGAGATTCCATGTCCAATACGTCGGCCAATGCCGCAGAGAAACGCGCTGAATTGCGCCGAGCCACCCTCGAATACCACCAGTTCCCCACGCCCGGAAAAATCTCCATTGCGCCCACCAAGCAGTTAATCAACCAGCATGATCTGGGCCTGGCCTACACACCGGGCGTGGCCATCCCGTGCGAAGAAATCGTCAAGGACCCGAACAACGCCTACAAGTACACCAGCCGTGGCAACCTGGTGGCGGTCATTACCAACGGCACGGCGGTGCTGGGCCTGGGTGACATTGGCCCGCTGGCGGGCAAGCCGGTGATGGAAGGCAAGGCAGTGTTGTTCAAGAAATTCGCTGGCATTGACGTGTTTGACATCGAGATCGACGAAAAGCACGATCTCGACAAACTGGTGGACATCATTGCCTCGCTGGAGCCTACCTTTGGCGGCATCAACCTGGAAGACATCAAGGCGCCCGACTGTTTTTACGTCGAGCGCAAGTTGCGCGAGCGCATGAAGATTCCGGTGTTTCATGATGACCAGCACGGCACCGCGATCACGGTGGGCGCGGCCATCCTGAACGGCCTGAAAGTCGCGGGCAAGGAGCCCAAAGACGTGAAACTGGTGACCTCGGGCGCGGGCGCCGCAGCGCTGGCCTGCGTCGGCCTGCTGGTCAAGCTCGGCATCCCGCGCGAAAACGTTTGGGTGACCGATCTGGCCGGCGTCGTGTACGAGGGCCGCACTGAGCTGATGGACCCGGACAAGATCATTTACAGCCAAAAAACATCCGCGCGCACGCTCGGTGAAGTCATTGAAGGGGCCGACGTTTTTCTGGGGCTCTCGGCCGGCGGCGTTCTCAAGGGCGAGATGGTGAAAAAGATGGCGCCGCGTCCCATCATTTTTGCGCTGGCTAACCCGACGCCCGAGATCACACCCGAAGAAGTCAAGGCCGTGCGCGGCGACGCCATCATTGGCACGGGCCGCTCGGACTACCCGAACCAGATCAACAACATCCTGTGCTTCCCCTATATTTTTCGGGGCGCGCTCGATGCGGGCGCCTCCACCATCACGGTCGAGATGGAAATGGCCGCCGTGCACGCGATTGCCGAACTGGCGCAGGCCGAGCAGAGCGAAGTGGTGGCTGCCGCCTATGTCGGTGAGCCGCTGGCCTTTGGACCCGAGTACCTGATCCCCAAGCCCTTTGATCCGCGCCTGATGATCAAGGTGGCGCCTGCGGTGGCTCAGGCCGCTTTTGACAGCGGCGTGGCCTTGCGCCCGATCCTCGATATGGATGCGTACCGTGACAAGCTGCAAAGCTTTGTCTATGCCTCGGGCACTTTGATGAAGCCGATTTTTGCCGCTGCGAAAAGTGCGCTGAAAAAGCGCATCGCTTATGCCGAGGGCGAAGACGAACGCGTGTTGCGCGCGGCCCAGATCGTGGTGGACGAAGGCGTGGCCATGCCGACCCTGATTGGCCGGCCACTTGTGATTGCCGAACGCATCCAGGAATTTGGCTTGCGCCTGGAAGAGGGGCAAGACTACAGCGTGGTCAATGTGGAGCACGATCATCGCTACCGTGATTTCTGGCAGACCTACCTGCAGATGACCGAGCGCAAGGGCATGACCGCGCAGGTCGCGAAAATCGAGATGCGCCGGCGCCTGACCTTGATCGGCACCATGCTGCTGCACAAGGGCGATGTGGATGGGCTGATTTGCGGCACCTGGGGCACCACCAGCATGCACCTGCAGTACCTGGACCAGGTGATTGGCAAACGCGCTGGCGTCAACACCTATGCCTGCATGAATTGCCTGATGCTGCCTGAGCGCCAGTTGTTCATCGTGGACACCCACGTCAACTACGACCCCAGCGCCGAGCAGCTGGCAGAGATCACCATCATGGCCGCGGAGGAAATGATGCGTTTTGGCATTCAGCCCAAAGCCGCCCTGCTGTCGCACTCCAATTTTGGAAGCAGCAACCAACCCAGCGCCGTGAAGATGCGCGAAGCCCTGGCTTTGCTGCGGGTGCAGGCGCCCTGGCTGGAGGTGGACGGCGAGATGCATGGCGACGTAGCGCTGGACGGCGCTGCCCGGGCCACCCTATTGCCCAGCAGCACGCTGGCAGGCGATGCCAATTTGTTGGTGCTACCCAACATTGATGCCGCCAATATTGCTTACAACCTACTCAAAACTGCCGCCGGCGGCAATATTGCCGTGGGCCCGGTGCTGTTGGGGGCATCCAAACCGGTGCATATCTTGACCGCCAGCGCCACAGTGCGGCGCATTGTGAACATGACAGCCCTCACGGTGGTGGACGCAAACGCCAGTCGTTAAGCGCTAACGCCGAAGCTGGCGCTAACTTAGCCCCCTTTTCCAGCTTTTTGCACTGCCTATTTTTTGGGCAATCGCTTGCATTTCTGGCGTAAATAAGCGACACTGCGTCTCTTGAAATTACCGGGTTAACCCGGAGTATTGCGAGAGGTGTTTTCTTCATGTTGCGTCTGAAAAGCGCCAAGTTACTGCTCACCGGCATTGTTCTTGCTGCGATTTTTACCAGTTTCGGGGTTTTCGCCAAAGCGCCTGCCTTGGCCGATACAGCCTCCGTGATCGCGGTAGCGGCCTTGCCACAGCAGGGCGTACAGACCTACATCCTGATTCATCAAGGCGGTCCGTTTGCCTATGAAAAGGATGGTGTGGTGTTTGGCAACCGGGAACGATTGCTGCCACTCCATAAGCGTGGCTACTACCGTGAATACACCGTCGCAACGCCGAATTTACGCGCCCGGGGAGCCCGGCGCATTGTGTGTGGAGGGGCGCCCAAGACGCCTGACGCTTGTTATTACACCGCCGATCACTACGGGAGCTTCCGCCGGATCGTGCCGTGAAACTGGTTTATTTCTTACGAAAAGTGGATCGAGGATGAATATGTCATTGAGTCAAGAAACCGCCGTGCTGCAGCGTGCTGCAGCAGAGGTGCCGCTGCGCGGTGTGCGGCCAAATATCGTCCAGTCCATTCGGGCCTTTCGAGTGCCCGAATTGCAAGGGGCAGCCCAGTCCCTGGGCCAGCATTTTCTTTATGCCAATCTGGCCAATGCCCAGACCAAGCAGGATGTGTTGGATCTGATTGGCCAGCAGTTCATGCTGTCCGTGCACGTCGGCAAGAATTTTGATGCCCTGTATGACAGCATGACCGACCCGCTGCACAAGTCCGGCCCACAACCTGGCTTTATCGTGGTGCTGGAGCACATTCCCGCCCATGCCAAGTTCGACAAGGAAGCGCGCGAGCAACTGCTTGACATCTTCCGTGACGCCGCTGACTACTGGGCCGATCGGAAGATTCCGTTTCGATGTTTCTATTCTTTTCTGTAGCCCGTTCTGCACACACCAGCCAAGCAGAACGGGCGAACGAGGCAAAAGGCACCGGCGGCGCGAGCCAGCCCTTGTCAGGCATAGAGCTCATGACCGAATCGGGCGAAAAAATGCCAACAGACAAGCTCTTGGACATCTCGCCACTGGCGCTGCGCATGAGCAGCCCCTTCAATTCCGGGTATTGGTTGACTGCGGCCTGATCGCTGCTCCAAGTTTCCGAAAGCAAGAGGCCCGTCGAAAGACCGGGCCTTTTTTTGTCTATGCGGCGTTCGTCGGCGGCCGCTGCTGCGCCAACTTCAAGGCCAAGTCCAGGTATTGAGCCACCGGCACTTCTTCGGCCCGGCGCTGCACGTCAAAACTGTCGGCGTAGGCTTTTTCCTGCAGCCACTGGCCCAGGGTATGACGCAAGAGCTTGCGCCGTTGGCTGAATGCGACTTGAACCAGTTCGCTCAAAAGCGGTCCATCCACCGCCACCGGGCTCTGGAGCGGCACCATGCGCACCACGGCACTGTTGACGCGCGGGGGCGGCTCAAAGCTCTCGGGCGGCACCAGCAACACGTTTTCCATGGCGTAGCGCCACTGCAACATGACACTCAAACGGCCGTAAGCCGCCGTGCAAGGGCGCGCCACCATGCGGTCGATCACCTCTTTTTGCAGCATGAAATGCTGGTCTTCAATCAGATCGATGAAGTTCAGCAGGTGAAACAGAATCGGCGTCGAGATGTTGTAGGGCAGGTTGCCAACTACTCTTAATTTTGTAGCGGCCAGCTGCTGCGCCAAATCGGCAAAGTTTACGCGCAGCACGTCGGATTCAAGCACCCTGAGCTGGGGATGCGCGCGCAGGCGCGTCGCCAGATCCCGGTCAAGCTCGATCACGGTGAGCTGACCCAATCGCTCCACCAGCGGCTGCGTCAATGCCGCCAGACCCGGCCCGATCTCCACCATGGCTTGCCCCGGCTTGGGGGCAATGGCGTCGACGATGGCTTCAATCATGAAGCCGTCGGTCAGGAAATGCTGACCAAAGCGCTTGCGGGCAATGTGTTTCATGAGACTGGTGTGGTGGCCGAATTGGCCTTACTGCGGCGGCTCGCGCAGCTCGACATAAGCGCGGCCCCGTACGTCTTGCGCCCAGCGCCCGTAGGTCTCGTCGAGCTTCTTCTCGCGCAACATGGCGCGCACGCTCTCACGCTGCTCCTGCGGGCTCAGGCTGGCCTGGCGGCGTTCCATCAGCTGGATCAAATGCACGCCAAAGCGCGAAACCAGGGGCTCGCTGATCTGGCCGGGCTCCAGCGCGTTCATGACGGTCTCAAACTCCGGCACAAACATGCCCGGGCTGGCCCAGCCCAAGTCACCTCCCTGGGCGGCGCTGCCATCTTGCGACTGCTCGCGCGCCAAATCGGCAAAGTTGGCCTTGCCGGCCGCGATATTCTTCTTGAATTCGTTCAGCTTGTCCCGGGCTGCGCCCTCACTGAGCTGCGGGCTCACGCGCAGCAGAATGTGGCGCGCGCGGCTTTGTGTCACCGTCATCGCCGCCAGGGCGGCACTCTTCTTTTCGACTACCTTGAGAATGTGAAAACCCGCGCCCGAACGCACCAGCGCGGACAGCTCTCCCAGCGCCAGATTCTGCGTCGCCTGCAGAAACAGGGGTGGGTAGCGATCAAGGGTACGCAGCCCGAGCTCGCCGCCTTGGGTCAGGCTGGCATTGTCCGACGCGTCAGAGAACTCGCGCACCAGGGCGGCGAAGTCTTCACCGGCTTGCGCCCGCACCAACGCGCGCTGCGCCCGCGCCTGCAAGGCCGCAAGCTGCACCGGGGTGGCGGTATCGGGCACCGACACCAGGATTTGAGCCAGATTGATTTGCTGGGTCGCGGGGTCATTGCTGCTTTGCTGCTCACGCAGGTATTGATCAACCTCCAGGTCCGACACCCGCACCCGCGCATCGACCTCGCGTTCCCGCAGGCGCGCCAGCACAATCTGATCGCGCAACTGGCTGCGGAACTGAGCGGGCGTTGTGCCTTGCTGAGCTAGGCGGCGACGCAACTCTGGCACCGTCAGTTGATTCTGCTGGGCGATGTTCTGCTCGGCCTGGTCAATGGCCGCTTCGTCCGCGTTGATGCCGGACTCACGCGCCTGCTGCATTTGGGCTTTTTCATTGATCAGGCGCTCCAGTACCTCGCGCGCCAAGGCTCTGCTGTCCACCGCTGGGCGGCCATGCTGGGCCAGTTGCTGCTGCAGGCGTTGCGTGGCCGCACGCACCTCGTTGTTGGTGATGGGTTCGGAATTGACCACCGCCACAATGTAGTCGGCGGCCAAGCCGCTGGCCGCTGGCGGCTCCACGCTGGCCGCAACGACGCTGCCGGTTGACGGTCGCAAGCCCTGCGCCGGGGCAATCAAGGGAGCGAGAAGGGCAAGGCTGGCCACACTGAGGGCCACAAGGCGATGGGTCATGATGAATTAATCGTAGTTGCTGAAACGACTGGGAGGACTGGTGGTCTCTCGCAGATACTGGTAACCGGGAATATTGTCTTTCAAAGACTTCAAGGGGCTCACGCCCAGACGGGTCAAGCCAATAAACTCAAGCTGGAACATGATTCGCTGATTGCTTGATGCGCTGCTGGTTTGCAGTTGTTCCAGCACAATGCGACCGAGCCAGCAACCTGCATCGTACTCAAAACCGAGCACAGCATCGACCAGCTTGCTTTCTTTCATACTGTAATTGAGGCGCCCGACACTGTACCAACGGCCCGCGCCTTGACCCCGGCCGACGCCCATCTCCTGGCCGCGATCACCCCAGAGGTCATTGATGGGCCACTGCCAGCCGATGTCGATTTGCTCACTGGAATCGCGCTGGTAGCGATACGCCGCGCTCACCGTTCTGTAGTGACCCGCGCTGTAACGCGCGCCAATAGTGGAGCGCACCGACTTTTGGGTGGTGGGATTGAACTGCACGGTCGAGTCGAAAGCCCATTTCGGATCCCAGTTGATGGCCGCGCCCAGCAGTACATCGCTGATCCGGTCGGTCACAGGAACGCCAGTGATCGCACTGCCCGGCAAGGGCGGCAAGGTGACGTTCTGGTCTCTAAAACGCAAGCGCTGTGCAACGCCAAAACGCGCCACCTGCGCCCCGGTAGCCGGATCCAGCAGGCGCGTGCTCACACCCAGCGTAAGCAAATTGCTGTCGGAGATCCGGTCATTGCCAACGAAGGCGTTGTCGGTGTAGATGGTGGCGAAGTTGAAGTCGTGCGCGCCCGAGTCGTAGTTGGGCAGCGCACTCTGGTCACGAAATGGCGTGTTGACGTAAAACGCCCGGGGCTCCAGCGTCTGGCGAAAGCTCTTGCCAAAGTAGCCGGCATCGCGCTCAAACACCAGGCCGCTGTCCACACTGATGGTCGGCACGAACCGGGTGGCGGCGGTGGCGCCGTTTGCAAGGGGACTGTCAAACTGGTAATTGCTGGCATGCAGCTGCAGCTTGGGCGTGATGAAACCGGCCGCACCCAGCCATGGCCTGCTGAGCTGCAGCACCGAAAAAACGCGCTGACCGTTGGGTTGCAGCGTCAGGCTGCGTTCGGACTCAAACCGAGTGAGATCCGCCTCTACCGAATAATCAAAACCGCTGACATTGCTGCGCGCGTAACGTGTCGTCAGCTGCGGCAAGCGGTCATAGGGCGGAACGATGGGCGAGTTGACGTCCTGCAGCGTTTGCCATTTGAGCGTGCGCACACTGTTGGAAAAATCGCCGCTGCGCCAGCTCAAGGTGGCATCACTGGGCAGCAGGCGCTGGGTTAGCGAGGTGGTGGAAGCGCGGGCGAAGTCACGCCAGTAATTGTCATCGCCGACGCGGTTCAGGTTGAGGTTCAGGGCCATGGCGCCCTCGGTCAAGCGCTCGGTCCAACTGTTCTGCACCACGGCCTGGTGCACATAAGCCAGGCCCCAGCGGTTGCGCTCACGCAGCTGGTCCGACGGCATCCAGTCCAGGCGCAGCTGCCCCGCATAGTCCGCCTCGAGATACCGAAACTCACTGCCCAGGTTGACGCCGCGCTTGCTCATGAGCGTCGGGGTGAAAGTGGCGTCCCGGTTCGGCGCGATGTTCCAGTAGTAGGGCACACTCACTTCAGCCCCATTGACGTTGTCCAGCCCCAGCGTAGGCGGCATGACGCCCGACTTGCGTTTGTCGCTCAAGGGGAAACTCAGGTAGGGAATCGGCAGCAACGGCACCCCCTTGAAGCTCAGCACCGCGCCTTTGGCCGTGCCCACGTCTTCCCCCTGGTCCAGGCTGATGCTGGTGGCCCGCAGAATCCAGTCGGGCAGCCAGCTCGGGCCCGGCAAGCGCCGGCAGGTGGTGTAGGTGGCGTTGTGAATGACGGCGCGTTGCTCGTCGATGAAGTCAATGCGATCCGCTTCGCCATGTGCCTCATTCTTGATAAAAAAGTAGCGGGGGTGGTCAAAAAAACCCTCAAACGCATCGAGCTTGAGCTCAAGCAGCGGCCCCTCATACACATTGCCGGCACGGTTGATCAGGACACCCCCACTGGCCTTGGCCAGGTCACTGGGCTGGTCATACTCCAGCCGGTCGGCTTTGATCACCAGGTCGCCGCGGCGCAGCTCGGCGCGACCTTCGAGCACGGTTTCCAGGTCAGGGCGCCCGAAGATGCGCTCGGCAAAGATGAAGGTCGGCAAGCCGGCGCGCGATGCGGGGTCGACCTGCTCCTGCAACACCGGAGTGGCTTTGAGCGGCAGGGGCGCTTCGTCGGGTGCGGCCGGAGCCACTTGCGCACCGACGCTTGCCCCCTGCAGCAACAGCCAAGCCAGCACGGCCAGCGGGCGCGGGACGAAGCAGGCCGGGGGTGCTCGCAAGACGGGATCGTGCATCAAAAAGCGCATCAGGCAGGGGCAGTCACGGTGGTGAAATCAGGTTAAAAAGAAACGGGGCGCAATTGGCTTTGTAGAATGGATTATCCATGAGCTCACCCCCCCGACCCGAAACCACCCCCGTCATCGCCTCCATTTGGGCTGATGCCCAGCGCGAAGCTGATTTCAACGCCTGGCTGGCCCGACTGGTGCCGCTGCACGGCCTGCTTCTCCAGTCCGTGCGCAGCGCCTCGGCTGATGCCAGTTTCCGGCGCTATTTTCGCGTGGACGGCCGCCAGGGCAGCTACATCATCATGGACGCGCCACCCGACAAGGAGGATTGCCAGCCTTTTGTCAAAGTGGCCCAGTTGCTGCACCAGGCGCAGGTGCATGCGCCCGAGGTTCTAGACTGGGACGCCGCCCACGGCTTCATGCTGCTGAGCGATCTGGGCGCGCAAACCATGATGCAGGTGATCAATCGGGACGACCCGCAGCTCAACCAGGGTCTGTACCTGCAGGCGGTAGACGCCCTGATTGCCTGGCAAAGCGCCTCCACGCCGGGCGTTCTGCCGCTCTACGATGAAGCGCTGCTGCGCCGTGAGCTGGAGCTGTTTCCTGACTGGTATCTGGCCCGGCACCGCGGCGTTGCGGTTGACACGCAGGTGCGGCGCACGCTCGACGAAGCTTTTGCGCAGATCGTGGCGCACAACCTGGCGTGGCCCGCCGTTTATGTGCACCGCGACTTCATGCCGCGCAACCTGATGGTGGCGCCGCCCGGCGCAGTTCAGCGCCTGGGCGTGCTCGACTTCCAGGACGCGGTCTATGGCCCCATCACCTATGACGTGGCCAGTCTGATGCGCGACGCTTTCCTGAGCTGGGACGAGGACTTCTGCCTCGACATCACAATCCGTTACTGGGAAAGGGCGCGCAAGGCCGGCCTGCCGGTGGGTGATGACTTTGGCGAGTTCTACCGCGGGGTCGAATGGATGGGCCTGCAGCGCCACCTCAAAGTGGCCGGCATTTTTGCGCGCCTGAGCCTGCGTGATGGCAAGCCCCAGTACCTGGCCGACACGCCGCGTTTCATCAATTACATTCGCGCCACGTGTGGCCGCTACCGCGAGCTCAAACCCCTGTTGCGCCTGATTGAGCGGGTCGAGGGCCTGGTCGTTGCTGATGGTTACGCTTTTGGCAGAATTTAAGACAAATCAGGCTGTATCCCACGTTCTATATGCGTTTGTCGCTATTGTTTTTGCATTGATAACGGACTTAGCACATAGGCGAAGCGCGTCGGCAGATCGCTGAGAAGCAGCTCTTGGGGCGACCACAGGCTCCGCTCCACCGCGTCCGCCACATAGCCCATGTCCAGGCTGTGCACCAGGCCGAAGCCGATTGAGGTTTCCAGATAGACCCGTCCCAACTCGTCGAGCCAACAGTGCAGCACCGACGCTGGCCTGCCACAATGATCTTGAACCGACAAATCCTGATGCACACGCCAGATCAGCGGCGTCGCCTCCAACTCTACATACACGCACTGCGGCCCGTTCTGGAAGAACCACTGCCCGCGCGCATCGCTCTGGTAGTTGCGCCCGATGAAGTCAATCAGCTTGTCGTGCTTGAGCATCGAGCCCTTGCTGGGCGCGCCGTTGCCGGCAAAGGGCCCGAGCGCCTGTGCGCGCTCGTCGCGCATGAACCAATTACCGCGCGCATCCAGGCCGAGCCAGCCATAGCAGGCGGGCACGTTGGGCCATTTGAGTAAAGCTTGCTTGACGATGTCATCCATAAATAAGTCCCGGTATCAGGTGGTGCGAATTTGAGCTGCAAGCCAACCCGCCACGGCCTCGGGCATCGCTTGCAGATGGCCGGGGGCGCGGCCCTGCGCAAAGCCGACGTGGCCACCCTGGTCTGGTTGCCACAGCGTTACCCAGCGGCCCACATCAACCGGGCGCGGCAAGCTCCAGGCCGGTACAAAGGGGTCGTTGCGCGCATTGAGCACCAGCGCTGGAATGCGAATCTGGTGCAAATGCGGCTTGGCCGAAGCGCGCCGCCAGTAGTCCTGCGTGTCCCTGAAGCCATGCAGCGGCGCGGTGAATACATTGTCAAAAGTATACAAATCCTGGGCAACGCGCAAGGCATCGGCGCTGAACAGGCCCGGATGCTGAGCCAGCTTTTGCATCGCCTTGGGCTTCATGGTCGCCAGAAAGCGCCGGGTGTAAACCAGCCGACTGAAACCGCGCCCGATCGTGGCGCCGCTGGCCGCCAAGTCAACGGGCGCGCAGACGCTGGCCACAGCATCCA
This sequence comes from Rhodoferax sp., assembly GCA_013791765.1. GTDB lineage: Bacteria > Pseudomonadota > Gammaproteobacteria > Burkholderiales > Burkholderiaceae_C > Rhodoferax. Next base: position 44,131 of record VMTC01000077.1, on the reverse strand, counting down.
CCAGGCGGGCCGCCTGCTCCCCGAGTTCTTCGGCCCAACGCAACAAGGCATTGCCGCCCAGCGAAATTCCCACGGCCAGCAACGCGCCTTGGTGCTGCTGGCGAAACCGGGCCAGAATCCAGCCAATTTCTTCAAAGTCACCGGAGTGGTAGGCGCGCGGACCGTGGTTCAACTCGCCACTGCAGCCACGGAAGTGCGCCACGGCAAAACCCCAGTCGTGGGCTCGGGCGCAGCCTGCAAAAGCCTGCGCGTAGTGACTGCTTGATGAGCCCTCCAGCCCATGAAACAGCACCAGCAGGCGGCGCTGCGCTGGGCCCGGCAACCAGTCCACATCAATGAAGTCACCGTCGGGCGTGTCCCAGCGCTCGCGCCGGTACTGCAGCGACACACCTGCAACCGGGCGGGCATACAAAGCCGACCAAATGGTTTGCAAGTGACCGCCAGGCAACCACGCAGGTGCTTCATAATTCATAGCTAGGCAAGCACAGTGGTCAAGGGCTGCAGGCCATTTTTCAATGGAACACGGGAGACGCCTCAAGGCCGTCCTGCGCTTCTTGCGGCGAGCCCGGGCTGGCATGGTGCGCCACCATGCGCCAGCCCTGCGCCGTGCGGTGGTAGACGTTGGTGGCAATGACAAAAGCCTGTACCGGGCCGTCCTCGGTCAAGACCTCAATGCACTCGCGCACGTTGTGCACCACGCTGGCAAGCGACTCAATCTTGCGCACCGACTGCGGCTGCACCCGGATGCTGCCATGACTGAAGATCGCATCAAAAGCAGAGCGAATGGCGCCCAGACCGACCAGCCGGGGTCCGCCCGGGTGGACACACACAATTTCATCCTCATCGGCCCAGCAGGCCATGAGCTTTTCAATATCACCCACCTGCAGTGCCTCGTAAAAACTGGCCTCGATTTCGTCGGCACTGCCGCCCACGGTGGCGTCTTGTTTTTTGGCTTTGGACATGGTGACCTTGAGTTGCATTTGCTTGGCTTGGGTGATGATTTTGCCGTGCTTTGGCCTGGCTGCACCGGCGCAGCCGCTGAACTGACTTAGCGTGCACACATCAGGCAAAGTTGCAATGCGTGTTTATGCTAAGGTTGCGCCCTTCACGCTGGAGATTTATATGACCCGCTGGTTCCTGATTCTGTTGACTGCCCTGTCCCTGACTGGCTGTGGCTATAACGATTTTCAACGCCTGGACGAACAAACCAAGTCAGCTTGGAGCGAGGTGCTGAACCAATACCAGCGGCGCGCTGACCTGGTGCCCAACATTGTGGCTACGGTCAAAGGCGAAGCTGCCTTTGAGCAGGAAACCCTGACCAAGGTGATTGAGGCGCGTGCCAAGGCGACCTCGATCCAGGTAACGCCCGAAACCCTGAACAACCCTGAGGCCTTCAACAAGTTTCAGGCGGCACAGGGCGAGCTGGGTTCGGCCTTGAGCCGCTTGATGATGGTGTCCGAGCAGTACCCCAACCTCAAGGCCAACCAGGGCTTTTCAGATTTGCGGGTGCAGCTTGAAGGCACCGAAAACCGGGTTACCGTGGCGCGAAACCGCTATATCCAGGCGGTGCAGGCCTACAACGTGCTGGCGCGCAGTTTCCCCAGTAACCTGACGGCCATGGTCTTTGGTTACCAGCCCAAACCCAGCTTCAGCGTGCAAAACGAGGCTGCCATATCGACGCCGCCGGTTGTTGACTTCAACAAGAAGTAACTCGGCGCCGGTCACCCCGATGTGTGCCATTTTTCTCCGGCAAAGCGGGCCAGCGCCACTGCGACGATTCGGGCAATGGCTGCTGCTGGCGGGGCTGGGCTGGCTGCTAGCGCTGTCCCAGGCGCAGGCGCAATTGGCAGTGCCGGCACTCACAGGCCACGTCATCGACAGCACTGGCACTTTGAACGCCGCACAGGCGCAGCAGTTAGAGGCCAAACTCAGCGCGTTTGAGCTGAGCCGAGGCACCCAACTGGTGCTGCTGCTGGTGCCAACAACCCAGCCCGAGGACATCGCCAGCTACGGCAACCGGGTCGCCAACAGCTGGAAGATCGGCCGCAAGGAAATCGGCGACGGCCTGCTGCTGATCGTGGCCAAAGACGACCGCCAGGTTCGCATTGAAGTCGCCAAGACCTTAGAGGGCGCTATTCCCGACCTGGCCGCCAAACGTGTCATTGAGCAGGCCATCACGCCGCGCTTCAAGCAGGGTGATTTTGCCGGGGGTCTCAACGCGGCTGTGGATCAACTGATAGCGCTCGTAAGCGGCGAGGCGCTACCTGCGCCGGTGGCAGCAGTCGGGGGCGGGCAGGCCGGGTTTCAATTGACCGATATGGCCATCTTCATGTTCTTCGCCGTGCCGGTTTTGGGCGCGGTGGCACGTCGCATTTTGGGCAACAAGCTGGGCTCCCTGGCCACGGGTGGCGTGGTCGGGGGCATCGCCTGGTTTGCGACGGCCAGCCTGGTGCTGGCCGTGCTGGGGGCCATGGCGGCGTTCCTGTTCGCGCTTTTCTCGGGATCAATGCCCACTGGCGGACGCGGCGGCGGTCGCCGTGGCGGCTGGGGTGCGGGCTCAGGCGGTGGTTTTGGCAGCGGTGGATTCGGTGGCGGCGGCGGCTTCGGCTCGGGCGGTGGTGGTGACTTTGGTGGCGGCGGCGCCTCGGGGAGATGGTGATGCTGAGCCGAGTCAAACGCATTTTCAGACACCACTGGGTCGATGACGCAGCGACCCAGCGCGTCATTGCGCCCGGCATGCTCGAGCGACTGCAGCAACGGGTGGCGGCGAGCGAACAGCGCCATTCAGGCGAGGTCCGTATCTATATTGAAGTCGGCTTGCCATTGGGCTACCTGTGGAGCGATGCGCCGACACAAGCGATTGCCCGCCAGCGCGCGCTCAACCTGTTTAGCCAGCTGCGCGTCTGGGACACCGTGGCCAACAATGGTGTGCTGATCTACCTGCTGCTGGCCGAGCATGAAATTGAGATTGTGGCGGATCGGGGTTTGAATGACCGCGTTGCGCCAGCGCTCTGGCAGGCTCTGGTGACGCGAATGAGTGGCGCTTTCAAACAGGCGCAGTTTGAAGAGGGACTCACCACCGCGTTGGCTGAAGTTTCTGCCCTGCTGGTGCAGCATTTCCCGCTCGGCGCCAACGAGGCGAACCCAAACGAACTGCCAGATGCGCCGATTTTGAATTGATTGAGGCGGGTGCCTGAAAGCAGCAAAGCCCGGCTCTTTTCAGAGCCGGGCTTTGCATTTTGAGCCGCTAGCACTGGCCACCAGATGGCAGCCCGCTATTTTTTCTGACGGTACTTGCGCAGTGCCGCAATTTGCGCGGCCATGACAGCCAGCTCGGAGGTCGCCCGTGCCAGATCGATATCGGTCTTGGCATTCTTCATAGCTTCCTCAGCGGCCAATTTGGCGGCGTTGGCCTTTTCTTCGTCCAGGTCTTTGCCGCGAATGGCGGTGTCTGACAAAACCGTCACGCAATGGGGTTGAACCTCGAGCAGGCCGCCGGCGACAAAGACAAATTCTTCGCTGCCGTCCGCCTTTTCAATGCGAACCGAGCCCGCCTTGATGCGCGAGATCAACGGGGTGTGGTTCGGGTAAATGCCGAGTTCACCCACTTCACCGGGCAACACGACAAAACGCGCTTCGCCCGAGAAGATGGACTCTTCGGCACTGACCACATCAACGTGGATGGTATTCATATCAAATTTTCTTTGCTTTTTCGAAGGCTTCGTCGATGGTGCCGACCATATAGAAGGCCTGCTCCGGCAGATGATCGCACTCGCCTGCCACAATCATCTTGAAGCCGCGAATGGTTTCCGCCAGGCTGACGTATTTGCCGGGCGAACCGGTGAACACTTCAGCCACATGGAACGGTTGCGACAGAAAACGCTGGATCTTGCGGGCACGCGCCACGGTCAGCTTATCTTCAGGTGCCAACTCGTCCATGCCCAGAATGGCAATGATGTCGCGCAGCTCTTTGTAGCGCTGCAAGGTGCCCTGCACCGCGCGAGCCGTTTCGTAATGGTCCTGCCCGACCACGTTGGGGTCGAGTTGACGGCTGGTCGAATCGAGCGGATCCACCGCCGGGTAGATACCGAGCGAGGCGATGTCACGGCTAAGCACCACGGTGGAATCCAGGTGGGCAAAGGTGGTGGCAGGGCTTGGATCGGTCAAGTCATCGGCAGGCACGTAAACGGCCTGAATGGACGTGATGGAACCCACCTTGGTGGAGGTGATGCGCTCTTGCAAGCGGCCCATTTCTTCGGCCAGCGTCGGCTGGTAGCCCACGGCGGATGGCATCCGGCCCAACAGCGCCGACACTTCGGTACCGGCCAGCGTGAAACGGTAAATGTTGTCGACGAAAAACAGCACGTCCTTGCCTTCATCGCGGAAGGACTCGGCAATGGTCAGGCCGGTCAGCGCCACGCGCAGACGGTTGCCCGGGGGCTCGTTCATCTGGCCGTAGACCATGGCCACTTTGGACTCGCCCAGGTTCTCCAGGTTCACGACGCCGGAATCGGCCATTTCGTGATAGAAGTCATTGCCTTCGCGGGTACGTTCACCGACACCGGCAAACACCGACAAGCCGGAGTGTGCCTTGGCGATGTTGTTGATGAGCTCCATCATGTTCACGGTCTTGCCCACGCCAGCGCCACCGAACAAGCCGACCTTGCCGCCCTTGGCAAAGGGACACACCAGGTCGATCACCTTGATACCGGTTTCCAGCAGTTCCTGCGACGGGCTGAGCTCGTCATAGGTTGGTGCGGTGCGGTGAATCGAGGCGTATTTTTCAGCGTTGACCGGGCCACGCTCGTCAATCGGCGTGCCCAGCACGTCCATGATGCGCCCTAGCGTGGCGGTACCGACCGGCACCATGATCGGGTGCGCGGTGTTGGACACCATCAGGCCGCGGCGCAGGCCGTCGGAGGAACCCAGCGCAATCGTGCGCACGATACCGTCGCCGAGTTGCTGCTGGACTTCCAGCGTCAATGACGAGCCTTCGAGCTTGAGCGCGTCATAGATCTTGGGCATCTTGTCGCGTGGAAATTCCACGTCAACCACTGCGCCAATACATTGAACAATTTTTCCCTGAACGGCGGCGTTCGTTTGTGTATCTTGAGCCATTTGGCTTTGCTCCAATCAGTTTGAATCTTGCTAGCGGACTGCGTTGTTGGCCTAAGCCCCGATCGCGGCAGCCCCGGAGACGATCTCGGACAATTCCTTGGTGATCGCGGCTTGTCGGGTCTTGTTGTAGACCAGCTTCAATTCGCCAATCACGCTGCCCGCGTTGTCGGTCGCCGCCTTCATGGCGACCATGCGGGCCGCATGTTCCGAAGCCATGTTCTCGGCGACGGACTGGTATACCAGCGCTTCGACATAACGCACCAGCAGGTCATCAATGACCGCCTGCGCGTCGGGTTCGTAGATGTAATCCCAGCCATGCTTGGTGCCAGAGGCGGTGTCGCTGGCCCGGGCTTCGGCTTGCATACGCTCAGCCGACAAGGGCAACAACTGCTCCAGCACCACTTCCTGCTTCATCGTGTTGATGAACTTGGTATAAGAGAGGTAAACCGCACTGATCTCACCGCGGGAGTAGGCATCGAGTAGCACCTTGACCGGGCCGATCAGACGCTCCAGATGCGGCTTGTCGCCCAGTTGGGTCACATGCGACACCACCTTGGCACCGATGCGGTTGAGAAAACCAAAGCCCTTGTTACCAATGGCAACGGTTTGCGCCGTCATGCCCGCACCCTGCAATTCGCGCAGCTTGTTGGTCACGCTGCGCAGCACGTTGGTATTGAGGCCACCGCACAGCCCCTTGTCGGTCGTGACCACAATCATGCCCACCACCGGGGCTTCATTGGTCTTCATGAAGACATGAATGTACTCAGGATTGGCCTGGCCCAAATTGGCAGCGATGTTGCGCACCTTGTCTGCATACGGGCGGGCTGCGCGCATGCGTTCCTGGGCTTTGCGCATCTTGGACACGGAGATCATCTCCATGGCCTTGGTGATCTTCTTCGTGCTCTCGAAGTTTTTGATCTTGCCGCGTATTTCCTTGCCTGTTGCCATAAAGACTCCTTCGCTTAGGGTTTCAGGGGTCTTAAGCGAAGGTCTTTTTGAAGGCTGCGGTGGCGGCGTTCATTTCGGCTTCGGCGGTTTTGTCCATGGCCTTGTCGGCTTCCAGCTTGGCCAGCAACGCAGCGTGCTTGTCCTTGAGGTAACCATGCAGGCCGTGCTCAAAGGCCAGTAACTTGTTGACAGCGATATCGTCCAGGTAGCCATTGTTCACGGCAAACAGCGTGGCGCCCATCAGGGAAATCGGCAGCGGGCTGTACTGCGCTTGCTTGAGCAATTCAGTCACGCGGGCACCGCGCTCCAACTGCTTGCGGGTCGCTTCGTCCAGATCTGATGCAAACTGCGCGAACGCGGCCAACTCACGGTACTGGGCCAAGTCGGTACGGATACCACCCGACAGGTTCTTGATTAGCTTGGTCTGGGCCGCACCACCGACGCGCGACACCGAAATACCGGCGTTGATGGCGGGGCGAATACCGGCGTTGAACAGCGAGGTTTCCAAAAAGATCTGGCCGTCGGTGATCGAGATCACGTTGGTCGGAACGAAGGCCGACACGTCACCGGCCTGGGTTTCAATGATCGGCAAGGCGGTCAAAGAACCAGTCTTGCCTTTGACGGCACCCTTGGTGAAGTCTTCAACGTACTTTTCATTGACGCGAGCGGCACGTTCCAACAGGCGGCTGTGCAGATAGAACACGTCGCCGGGGTAGGCTTCACGCCCTGGCGGGCGACGCAGCAACAACGACAACTGGCGATAAGCCACGGCTTGCTTGGACAGATCGTCATACACGATCAGCGCGTCTTCGCCGCGGTCGCGGAAAAACTCGCCCATGGTGCAGCCCGAATAGGCGGCAACGTATTGCATGGCGGCTGATTCGGAGGCGGTAGCGGCCACCACAATGGTGTACTCCATGGCGCCGGCTTGCTCGAGCGAGCGCACCACGTTTTTGACGGAAGAGGCCTTCTGGCCAATCGCGACATAAACGCAGGTCATGTTCTGACCTTTTTGGTTGATGATGGCGTCAATCGCGACCGCGGTCTTGCCGGTCTGACGGTCACCAATGATCAGTTCGCGCTGACCGCGCCCGACCGGCACCATGGAGTCGATCGACTTCAGGCCGGTTTGCATCGGCTGACTCACCGACTGACGCGCAATCACGCCGGGGGCGACTTTTTCGATCACGTCGGTCATCTTGGCGTTGATCGGGCCCTTGCCGTCAATCGGCTGACCCAGCGCATTGACCACGCGGCCTTTGAGTTCGGGACCGACCGGTACTTCCAGAATACGGCCGGTGCACTTGACGGTATTGCCTTCCGAGATGTGCTCGTAAGCACCCAGAATCACGGCACCGACCGAGTCACGCTCCAGATTCAGCGCCAGACCGTAGGTGGGCTGGCCCTCGGCGTCGGCCGGAAATTCGAGCATCTCGCCCTGCATCACGTCCGACAGGCCGTGAATGCGGACAATGCCGTCGGTCACGGACACCACGGTGCCCTGGTTGCGAATGTTCGCCGTGGCTGTCAGGCCTTCAATTCGGCTCTTGATCAGTTCAGAAATCTCTGCGGGATTGAGTTGCATGACTCTTTCCTTCTTTCGTTAAATGGGCCCGACAACGAGAGGCGTATGCCTCAGGCGGTCAATGCCACTTTCATTTGTTCCAGACGGGCTTTGACAGAAGTGTCAAGAACCTCGTCCCCCACCACCACGCGAATGCCACCGATCAATTCAGGCTGCAATTGAACCGACACATTGAGCTTGCGCGCAAAGCGCTGCTCCAGCGTTGCCGCCAGATCGGCCAGGGCCGCGCTGTCAATGGCAAAGGCACTGTAGACCACCGCGTCCGAAGAACCACTTTGGGCGTTCTTCATCGCACGAAACTGCGCCGCGATTTGCGGCAAGGCACTCAAGCGCCCGTTTTCAATCACGGTGCGCAGAAAGTTCTGTGCCATCTCTGGCAAAGGCCTCTGGGCGACACCCGCAACCAAGTCAAACACCTGCGTGGCTGTGACGTTCGGGTTGTCGGAGAACTGAAGCAATTGCGGGTTCTTGGCAATCGTCTCCAACTCTTCGACCCAAAGCGCCGCGGCGTTGAGGTCGGATAGCGAAGCCTTGAACAAGGCTTCGGCGTAAGGGCGTGCAATAGTGGCGAGTTCAGCCATGGTTGCGCTCTTACAGTTCCAGCTTCAAGCGGCCAAGCAAGTCAGCGTGCACGTTGGCATTGACTTCCTTGCGCAGAATTTGCTCGGCACCCTTGACCGCCAGCGCTGCCACTTGCTCACGCAAGACTTCACGCGCCTTGTTGCTTTGCTGCTCGGCTTCAACCTTGGCAGCCGCAATGATCTTGTTGGCTTCTTCGGTCGCTTTGGCCTTGGCTTCTTCGACGATGCTCTGACCGCGACGGTCCGCATCGGCCAGGCGCGCGGTCGTCTCGGTGCGCGACACGGCCAATTCGGCTTCAACACGCTTGTTGGCGGAAGAAAGCTCGGACTTGGCTTTGTCGGCGGCCGCGAGGCCGTCGGCTATTTTCTGCGCCCGCTCGTCCAAGGCCTTTGTGATCGGCGGCCACACGAATTTCATCGTGAACCACACCAAAATCGCAAAGACGATGGCCTGCAGGAACAGGGTTGAATTGATATTCACTGCTTATTCCCTTTCAAGCGTGAAAGTTTAAGCAAACTTAGATGGCGAAAGGCTTGGCAAAGGCAAACAGCAGGGCAATCGCCACACCGATCAGGAAGGCGGCGTCAATCAGACCAGCCAAGATGAACATCTTGGTTTGCAGCTCATTCATGAGTTCAGGCTGACGTGCCGAGGCCTCCAGAAATTTGCCACCCATCAGCGCGATGCCGATGGAGGCGCCCAAAGCGCCCAAGCCAACGATGATGCCGCAAGCCAGTGCCACGAGGCCGAGAATGTTTTCCATGATTGCTCCTAAAGTACAGAAAAGAAAAAGAAAAAGAAAAAGAAAAAGAAAAAGAAAAAGAAAAAGAAAAAGAAAAAGAAAAAGAAAAAGAAAAAAAAGAAAAAAGAAAGCGGTTAAACGATCAGTGTGAGCTGTGGGCCTGACCCACATAAATCAGCGTCAACATCATGAAGATGAAGGCTTGCAGCGTGATCACCAGAATGTGGAAAATGCTCCAGGCAGTTCCCGCAATCACATGCCCAATTCCTAGCCAGAACCAACCCGACATGGGGTTGAACTGCCAGGCCCATGCGCCGCCCATCAAGGCGATCAACATGAAAATCAGCTCACCGGCAAACATGTTGCCAAAAAGTCGCATACCGTGCGACACGGTCTTGGCTGCAAACTCGATCAATTGCATCAGCAGGTTGATCGGATACAAGAAAAATTTGTCACCGAAGGGCGCCGACAGCAATTCATGAATCCAGCCGCCCAGACCCTTGATCTTGACGTTGTAAACCAGGCACACCAGCAGCACGCTGACCGACATGCCCAGCGTCGTCGAGAGATCGGCGGTAGGCACCACTCGCATGTAATCCATGTAGCCCATTGCCGGGCCAACACCATGCCACAAAGCCGGAAGGGCGTCGACCGGCAACATGTCCATCGCGTTCATCAGGAAAATCCAGACAAACACCGTCAGTGCCAGCGGGGCAACCAGCTTGCGACTGGTGGCGTTATGAATCACGCCTTTGGCCTGGGTGTCCACCATCTCGGCCAAAATTTCAACTGCGGCCTGGAAACGCCCGGGTACGCCGGAAGTGGCCTTGCTGGCCGCGCGCCACAAAAAGAAACAGGCAATAGCACCCAGCAAGATGGAGAAGACCAGCGAGTCAAGGTTAAAGACACTGAAGTCGACAATGCTGTGCTGCTCAACGTTTTCAAATGAAAAGTTTTTTTGCAGATGATGCAAATGGTGCTGGATGTACTCTCCAGCCGTTTGGGCATTTCCTTCAGCGTTTTCAGCAGCCATATTTCACCAGTCAGTCAATTCTTGTTAATTGGATCGCGGCGCGCCGGGCGCAGCCACATGGCCACCCAGTACACCTTCATCGTCACCACAAAACCAGCCAGCAGCGCCAGCCAGTTCAAATTCGAGATCAGCCTTGGGGCAAGCACCAGCATTGCCACGGTCACGGCAATCTTGACCATTTCCCACACAAAAAAACCACTCAAGGCGGCGCCTGCATTGGGGGCGCGTCGCTGCCGCAACAAGCCCCGCGCAAACAGCGCAGCGGGTAGCACCACCGCCATCGCGCCGTACGCCGCTGACACACCGGCCACCCGGTTTTGCGTCAAGCCCCAGGCCAGCAACGCCACCAGCAAACCCACTGCAGCCTGCCAGACCACCACGCGCCAGGGCGACAGTGGCGGATTGCGTTGCAGCAAAGCCTGCGCTTGTTCGGCGCTGAGCGGCTTGAACCCCGACTCGTCCAACTCGTCTGCGTCAACTTCGGGGACCGGCATGATTATTGACCTCTCAAATTACACGCAGGTTACACGCGACATTTGTCACAAAAGCCTCGCATTATAGGTAGAAACCAGCCGTGTTTTGGCCTTGAGGCACCTTCCAGGCTGACAGAATGCGGAATTTTGCGGAGGCCCAGGCGCAGCACAAGACCACCGGCTCTCGATGCGGTTATCACGCCGTATGGGCAACTTGATGCCGTTTAAGCGTTTTTTAAGTATTTTTACAAGTTGTTTGCATGGATAACTCGGATTCAGCTCACGACCTGGATGCCGCTTCGCCGAGCCATGCGATGCCTCGGCGCCACGCCTGGGAATCGGGCGGTTTGAAGACGGCGAGCGGGCCATGATATTTCGCAACGCCTCGTTCAGAGGGTCTGCTAAGTTGACATGCAGGTTCGGCATTAAATGAACAGTCAACAGACAGGGAGTACCTATGGTTTGCGCGCATAGCTTGATGACATGGTTACTGGCGGCCGGGGGCTTGCTTTGCCTGCCCTTCGGGTTGACCGGCTGTGGCGGCGGGGCGGCAGGAAGTATGGACGCACCCCTTGCCGTCAGCCTTCAGCCCCCGGCCAACCTCACTGCCGATGCCGGCAAGGAGCGGGTTACGCTGAACTGGTCCAACGTGCCAACGGCGACCTCCTTCACGATCTATTACGGCACCGCGCCCGGCGTCTCCAAGTCCAACCCCAAAGTTCGCGACGCCCACAGCATCTACGTGATGCGCGAGCTACTCAATGGCACGCGCTATTACTTCGCCGTGTCTGCAGTCGGGGTCACGGGGGAAGGCGCGCTGTCGGCCGAGGTCTCGGCCACCCCGAGCGCGAACCCGACGCAGCCTGCGCCAGTGAGCATTCGGGCTGACGCAGACAGCCAGCAAGTGCGCCTGAGCTGGGAGCCCGGCTTCCTGGCGACCAGCGAGGCCACCAGCTACACCATTTACTTCAGCACCACGCTTCCGCTGAGCAAGACCACGGCAATGAAGGCGGCGGCCGTAGCATCCCCGCAGACCTTGACCAGACTGGTCAACGGGACAAGCTACTATTTTGCAGTGACCGCCAATACCGTCAACGGCGAGAGCGCGCTGTCCTTCCAAGTTGCCGCCACGCCAGTGGCCAGCCCGCCACCGGCGGCGCCAACAGGCGTCAGCGCGACAGAAGGCAATGGCACGGTGACCCTAAGCTGGAATGCCGCAGCGGGCGCGAACACGTACAACCTGTACTACGGCACCGAGTTCGGTGTCGGCAAAGCCAGCGGCATCAAGCTGGCGGGTGTCAACAGTGCGTTCACCTTGAACGACCTGAGCAACAACACCGCCTATTTCCTGGCGGTCACTGCCGTGGGGCCCGGTGGCGAGAGCGTTGAGTCGGTGCAGGTCGCCGCCACGCCGATGGCAAGCACGCCGGTGCCCGCCATGGTGTCGATCCCGGCGGGCAGCTTCCAGATGGGCGACAACGTGGCCGACCCCAGCGCGAGCGCTCCCTACGCCACACCGGTGCACAGCGTGAGCCTGAGCGCATTCTCCATGGCGCGCTACGAAACCAGTTACGCGCAATGGCGTGCGGTGCTGGACTGGGCCGTGGTCAACGGTTACGTTTTTGACTCACCCGGGCGCAACGGCGCGTTGCAGCTTGGCACCCACATGCCGGTCACGCAGATCAGCTGGTACGACGCCGTGAAGTGGCTCAACGCCCGCTCCGAAAAAGAAGGGCGCAACCCGGTCTACTTCACCGATGCCAGCCAGAGCAACGTATACCGCAGCGGCAACCTTGACCTGAGCAACGCCGCAGTGGCCTGGCAGGCCAACGGCTACCGCCTGCCCACCGAAGCTGAGTGGGAATACGCGGCGCGTGGCGGCTTGATGGCTCAGCTCTACCCCTGGGGCAATGTGCTCGACGCCAGCCGCGCCAACTATGACCGCGGCACCTCCACGTCCATCGGCAGCTACGCGCCAAACGGCTACGGCCTGTACGACATGGCTGGCAACGTATGGGAATGGACCTGGGACCGCGACTCAGCCAACTACGGCCTTGATGCGGCCGGCGTCACCAATCCGCATGGGCCAGCGACTGGCCTGCTGCGCGTTCGGCGCGGTGGCAGCTACGTGTACGGTGAACGTTACCTGCGCAATTTCGACAAGATGTTTCGCACTGCCAATTACAACGGACCCTACTTCGGCTTTCGCGCAGCCTCCAGCCAACCGTAAAGCCCAACCCAGTGGCAGCTACTCAAGGTAACGGGTTGGCAAACAGCCAGACAAAGCCACTGTTATAAAAGACATGCAAGGCCACGGACGGCCCGACGCGTCCGTAGCGATCGCGAAAGTAGCCGAACACCAGACTGGGCAAAATGACGACCAAGGCCTGCGGCCAGCTGTGCCAGGCCAGGTGGCTGGCAGCAAACAAGAGAGTCGTGAGCAAGTTGGCCGCGCTCAGGCCAGCATAGTGCGCAGCGCCCCACTGGCGCTGGTAAAGCAGGGGCTGCAACCAGCCCCGGAACGTGAGTTCCTCCAGCAAGGGATAGACCAGCACAGGCAGCAAAAAACGCATTGAGTCCTGGAGTGGCCACAGCAGGTCTGGGGCCGGCGCGCGAAAGAAGAACAGCAGCAGCCAAAAAAAGGGGGCAGCCCCAAGAGCCACCCCCAGTTGTCGGTCTTGCAAGACCTGCATGCGCGGCTTAATCGCGGCGGCGCCGCACCAGGTAAGCCACACCACCGGCCAGCAGGATCAGGAGCGTCGGGTCTGGGCGCCCATTGCCTACGCTACAGCCGAACCAGTCGCTGTCACTGTCACTGCTCGTGACAACGGCCGCTGCCTCAGCCCCATAGCCTGGCGCGCCCGGGTCGACAATTTTGCCGTCGGCAACACCGTCTGCATCTTCCGGCCCGCCGTCCTTGAGCGTTACCAGAATCACACCTTTGGCCAAATCCACCGTGATCGGTACGCTGGACAAGCCCTGCCATGCGCCTGCGGTGATCTTGAACCAGCTCAGCCCCGCCTTGAGGGTCGTGCCGTCTGCATTGACAAAGCTATTGGCGTTGGTTGGGTCAAGTGCGCCGGCCGGTGGCGCGATCGACAGCACGGCAGTGCCGCCCACAGGCACCACATTTTTCAGCGTGAACGAGACGGCCCCAATAGGCAACACCACGTTTTGACCCAGATTGGCTGCGGCCACATTGCTGCGGCCGGCCGCGCTGATGGTTACACCGTCAGTGGTGTGCAGCGTCAACAGGCCCTTGACCACGTTGTCCAAGCCATCCTCCTGGGCCAGCAGTTTCTCCGTCGACTCCGTGCTGGTGCTGGCAAACGCCAGGGACATCAGTACCCAGGAGGTCTTGCCGACGGTGTCAGGGTCAAGCCCGGTGTAGCCGGCCCATGAGTCGGTGGCCGCAGCGCCGCCGGTAACGGCGTCTGTGTGGACCCGATACGCACTGTTGAGCACCTCGGACTTCATGTCAGCTGCCCAGTCATGGGTACCGATCAAAGCGCCCGGGCCGATCGTCGCTGTCAGCGCCTTGGCCATGCCGTAGATGAAATAGACGTAGGAGCCGTTGTAGTTCCAGCTGTAATTGCTGGCCTCGCCATACCAGTCGATGGCGTTTTGCGCCATGGTTTTGGTATCAGCCGGTAGGCGCTTAGCCGTGTCTTTTTGGCCAATCATCGACAGTATCCACAGGCCGCCGGCCGTTCCGGTGATGCTGGGATATTCGTAGCCCTCGCCGGCATACACCGTGAAGCCGCCACTGGCACCCTGCTGGCTTTTCAGGAAGTAAAGCACAGCCTTGGCCCACGGCGCGGTGTCGATGGCGTCGCCCAGGTAGCGCGAGCCGTACCACAGGCCCATCACGACAAACTGGGTGTTGGACAGGTCGCCCCCAGAAACACACTTATTCCCGGCGTTGGAATTGCCTGGGTAATAGCCCCAGGCACCATAGTAGGGCTTGTAGCTGGCGCCGCAGGCGGTGGTGTTGGTGCTGGTGGCCTCGCCGTTGGGCCCGTAGTCACCGCCTCGGGTTGATCCCTCGATGTTCTGGTAGCTCTTGAGGAAGTCAACCGCGTTGCGCACGATCGTCTTGTAGGCTGCATCGGTGGTGGTGGCCTGGCCGTACAGGCCCAGCGCGACCAGCGCCAGGCCGGTTTCATAGGCGTGGTGGGAGGTGTAAATGCCGCCATCGAGCTTCACCTGGGCCTTGATGTAGTCAATACCCTTTTCGATCCTTGCTTTGTAGGCGGCGTCCTTCATCATGCCCGACTCGACCAAGGCCGCAACGGCGGTAGCGGTCGCGGTGAGGCCGCCATAATTGGGATCGTTCCAGTAGCCGCCAGTGCCGCCACCGGTCTCGATGAACTGGTTGAACAAATAGTGCTGCCCCCCTGCAATGGCGGCAGCCACATTGGCATCTGTTGGTTCAAGGAGTACCGCCTGCGCCTGAAGCGGCGCGGCAAAAACGCCACCCAGGGCAAGTGCGGCCGTAGCCAGCATCAAGCGCGCTCGGGCTCTACCCTCTACAACCCCTGGCACCCGGCATAGCCTTTGAAATCTTACCGGAAAACTCAATTTCATAATATTCTCCTGAAGTGAACGTCAGCGATAAAGCTGGCCCTTCAATTCTGGTGATCGTGGTCCTGGTGGTGTTGACAAAGCGCAAGCGCTGCAACGCAGCCGCGCTGCCCGGTCAGTAACGGGCACCACCGCGTACTGGCCGCCAGACTGGGAACCCGGCAGACCAGGAGGGGGCATGGCGTCCTGGTCAATCAGCACAAAGACACGCTCAGTTCAATTTATTTTTATAGCTACTTAGGCAAT
Organism: Rhodoferax sp.; assembly: GCA_013791765.1. Lineage (GTDB taxonomy): Bacteria > Pseudomonadota > Gammaproteobacteria > Burkholderiales > Burkholderiaceae_C > Rhodoferax. The sequence continues at coordinate 28,820 of VMTC01000077.1, read as the reverse complement.
ATGTACGAGGTCTAGAGGCTGATTTGATATAAATTTTTATGGAATTTAATCCGAGCCTGGCCCCGTTCTCTCTTTTCTCAATTTGTTCAATCGTGCGGAGTTGAGACTCATCCATGTTGATCACCATTCTTTGGATGATCAACCCACTCATCAATTCACCTCAAATTGCGGCTTCAGGCTCATTTCTGCTTGGAAATACAGGCCGCTGTTCAGGCTCATACCTCATTGGACAAGGCTGGGATGCGTTTGCTGATGTGCTCTGATGTAAAGTGTCACGATCTTTGCTGCGGCGAAACTTTTGGTCGTGCACGCTGAAAAGGAGTAAGTGATGTTGAGTCCGGAACATATCGCCCAAACCACACGCCGCCTGGTTGCACGGGCTGGCCATCCTGCCAAGGTTATTTTGTTTGGTTCCTACGCCAGGGGAGATGCCAACGACGGTTCGGATCTGGATTTGATGGTCGTTGAAAATGAGCTGACTGACAGAGCTACGGAATACCTTCGCCTGCGCGAAGCAATTGGGCATACAGGCGTTGGTGTCGATCTGCTTTTGGTTTCTGCACAAGAATTTGAGCGCCGCAGCCAGGTGCCCGGCACTGCCGCCTACTGGGCAAAAAAGGAAGGCAAGATTCTCTATGACGCCGCAGCGTGAAGAAGCCGAGCGATTTATTCGCCTGGCCAAGCGCGATCAGGCAGCGTTCGCGGCACTGCTGAATGCGACCGGTGTTGATCCTGCAGTTGCCTGCTTCCATGCGCAACAGGCCGCAGAAAAGGCACTCAAAGCGGTGATGTGCCTTTACGGCCTGGAGTTTCGCCGCACACATGATTTGGAAGCGCTGGCAAGCTTGCTTAAAAAAATTGATGTTGTTCCGCACATTGATGAGCACGACCTGCGCTGCCTAACCCCTTATGCCGTCGAGTTCCGTTACGACGACGAAGCCATCCACCTGATATCGGGTGAGGATGCTGGCCGTGTGATCCGTTCGCTGCTTGTCTGGGCTGACGAGGAAATTGCAGATCACCGGGACGCACCCTGACATGGCCAACGATATTGCAATCTCAGTCAAAGACCTTACCAAAACCTACCGGCACTTTGGCCACCCGGGTGACCGCATCAAACAATTTAATCCAAATTTAAAATTTAATCCGAGCCTGGCCCCTTTTCTCTCAAACACACGCTCAGTTCACTTTATTTTTTGTAGCTACTCAGGCAACAGATACGAGGGCTAGAGGCTGATTTGATATAAATTTTTGTAAAAATCAGCGCGCCACCGCTCCAGACTTGAAGACCCAGGACTCGCCCGCCCCGATGGCCCTTAAGGCAGCCTCAAAGCCTGCAGCTGCGGGTATTTCTCATTGGCCAGTTGGGCCCACCCGGCCTTGATCTGCGCGTAAGCTTTTTCACCGTGCAAAGCCCGCATGACCCGCAACTGGCGGATCGCTTCGTTCGGGTTGCCGTTGAGGGCCAGCGACTGGGCGTAGCGATTTTGGGTGGCGGGCCAGGGGAAGCGTAAAGCGACTTTTCTGGCCAACTCCACTTCATCCGCGCTCATCCCAGGCTTGGGCACGATGCGCCCGCCATGCAGCAGCGCGTCCAGTTGCGTCAACAAGATCACATGGGGCCGCTGGTAGCTGGCGGGTGTGGTTCCAATGTGCAGCGCCTCGAAGCGAACAATTCGAAAATCTTCTTCGATCGCGACGTACTCGACCACCGACCACGCCATCAGTCCGGTCGCTGCCAACAACATAGCAGCTGCTGGCTTCACACCCAGGCGAAAAGCGGGTTTGGCTTTCACGACGCCCTCGAGCGCGCCAACGGCGAACATGACGGGCACCAGAAAGTACGCGTAGGCAAAGGGAAACTCCAACATCGAATGCACCGCCACCGGCAATATCAAGGCCAGGCAGTACCAAGGCGCCAACTGGCTGGCTGCGCTCAATCGACGCCAGAGCCAAACGCCGGTCACCAGCACGATCAACGCGGTGAGCGGCAGGCCAATGCCAATGGCCAGGTCCAGCACGATGTTGTGGGCGTAGGTAAAGGGCTCACTCACCGGATAGGCGCTGACCACTGCGTTATGGGCCGTTGACACCTGGCCCAGTCCCCAACCCCACCAAGGTCGTTGCAGCACCGCCTCGATCAATTGTGGCCACACCAGCCAGCGCGTCCCGACACTGGTATTGACCCGCAGGTCGACGCCGCCACTTTGCATGACACCAGCCAGCAAACTAGGCCAATACCAGAACAGAGCGAGGAATGCCACGGCGGCACCCGCCACAACCCCCGGTGAAAGGCGCAAGCCCAGTGACTTGCGCTTGGCAAACCACCAAAGCGTCAACAGGGCCAGACTCAGGACACCAGTTCGGGATTCGGTGGCGGCCACGCCTGTCAGCAGCGTGAGCGCGAGCAGCGCCGACGCCAGCGCCCCCAGTTTTCTTGACTCGTACAGGAACAGCAGACTGGCCAAGCCCATCACGAGCAAGGTCGCCAAATGATTCGGTTGTCCCATATTGCCGCCAGGTCGGCGTAGTTGCGGCATGCGGTTAATCCAACTGGCGCCTTCCCACAGCTCAAAAACTTGGGCCGATGCGACGATGGCTGACAGAAATGCACCCATTAGCAAGGTGCCGCCCAGGACTGTGTAGGTGTTTGATTTGCTGCTGCTGGCACGGCCCAGCACCATACATAGGACGCAGAGAATCAGGTACAGCGTGAAGACAACAGCATCGCCAAAAAAAGCGATCAACCCGGTTGTAGTTTGTAGCCAGACTAACAGCGCCAATGCAATGACAGGAAACGCTGCGCCAGTCAATTGAACCGCATCAATATTGTGAGTTTTCACGGCGCCGAGGACTGCTTGCCAGGCGAGCAGCAGAGCCGCAAAAAAAGCCAGGGCTTCGCTGTGGAAACTGACCCAGGGCAACAAATGAAGTGGTTGCAGCCAGGCAAATAGGACAAGGACGCCGCTAATGATGGCAACCGGTATTTCATCCAGAAAAACAAAATGCCCCTTGCGGGGCATTTTGTTTTCAGCGCTAGCTGAATTACTCAAAATACAAACTTGATTTCTATCAGGTGGGCGAGAAACCAGTCAAGGTGGCTACCGTTGTGTCGCGGCATGAGCCAGGCAAATATTTGGGAGGCAAGTCGCCAGGGCCACATTGCCAGGAGGTAATTGCAGCGCCATTTATGGTTGGGCTCAGATGCACAGTCTTGCCGTCAATCGTCGCATCCCCAAAACCTTGTGTCAACACTTGAACTGCGCCATCATCATTCGTGCGAATCTTTGCGACAAACTTTGAAGTTGAGACTGACGACTCACAACCCCAGTCTCCAGCGCTAGGCAAAGAGGCTGCATTATTCGTCTGCACGGTCTCGGTAATGCTGGTGCGGCACGCAGACATGGCCAAAATAACTTCAGACATCTTGGCACGGATCGTGTAATCCTGATAAGCCGGCAAAGCCACCGCAGCCAAAATACCAATGATCGCCACGACGATCATCAACTCGATTAGGGTAAAACCCTTTTGTAGAGAACGCTTCATGAATGCTCCTTAAATATATAAAAAATGAAAACCAAACCAACACGAGAACTTAAGTAAAAGCAGCTTTCGTGCCAAGCTGCCCTGCCATTAAAAAACCCACTTTCACGGCTTTTGAACGTCAAATGATGCTTCAAAGCAATGATTTTTGTCAACAGTTCACACTGATGTGACGTTTTTGTCAGACCATTTTCGTCACTTTGCCGAACTTGAAAATTGCGCGCAGACCCTTTGATCTCCATCTGAACGACTCTGCCCAGGCAAAGGCACGCAGGTTGGGTCAGCCACCAGGCCTAAGCCGACCTGCATTTCATCCAGGGGAGATGGCGGGTTGCGCTGCGCTAAGGAGTCGAGAAAAAATAAATTGGACAATGACCCGCTTTCAGACGAGATGCCAGGCAAGGCGCAAAGCGCGCCGTTTGGCGAGCCAAACAAGCGATTTGCAACGCCGCATGGCGCTCGTATGGAAGATGGGGAATGTTCAAGTTATTTTTTCTCGACAACTAAGGACCTGCCCACAAATAACATGCACAGCTTATTCATGGACAAGCCCTAACCCGCGCTGCGCATCTTGCCTCATGCGCTGCCGCTAGGCCAGCTTGGTTTTGGAACTCAACCAAGCGCTCAAATTTCAGTTAATTTATGCCTTATTGGGCTGCAGCCCTCGTCGAATAAGCGTGAGCAGCTATTATTTTTAATTTAAACGGACTACCCCAGAACGCCTCAGGCACACACAGGTTCAACTTCCAAACGGTGAACCGGCTGCACGCACGCCAGCCGCTGCGGCGCCAGCATCTCGGGCGTCAAGCCATGGGCCGCAATGTGCGCGGGCAAGGGCAGGCCGCGCACCAGCGCGGCGCAGGCTTCACCCAAGTAATTGGGGTCAGATTCCAATTACCTTTTTTGATTTTTGTCGTTATGGATACTGTTGGCGGGAATGCAGCACGCGAAGCACATCTATGGCGTTGGCAGTAACCTGATACACGACAACATAGTTTGGGTGGGCAACTATTTTTCTTGTACCAGGAACGCGCTCACTTTTCCGGTACAAATAAGGATGATCAGACAAGGGCAGAACGCTATCGTGCAGTAGGTTCCACAGTTTTTTCTGCTGCGAGTGGATTCCTTTCGCCAACAAAGCGGACGATCTCATCAATGTCGTCCTCAGCATTAACAGACCAAACAATTGGCAGCATTCACGCAGCTTTTTTTGAGCGAATTTCAGAGAGGATTTTTTCTACTCTGTGTGCGACTTGGTCGTGCGGGATGCGTGGCCGCTTATCGTCGATGGCCTCTTGCACCTTGAGGCGGAACCAAGCGTCATAACTAGCCGGTTGTTCTTCGGTATCGAATTCAGAAATGCGGGGATCAAGTGCGGCGGTGTTCATGCCTTCTCCTGTTCGGGTTTTCTCTGCAGTACTGTACGCCGGTTGTCATCTTTGAAAGCAGAGGAAATAGGGGACAGACCACGGTTTTTTGCGGCAAGTGCATCAGTGCTGGGATTGGCGCGCTAACTCCCAGCCTTTGCAAGCCAGCCCCACCACTTTGGGAATCAAATGGACTCAGATTCCAATTAATTTATGCTTTTTCAGGCTGCAGCCCACGTCGAATAAGCGTGGGCAGCTATTATTTTAGATAGCGGCGAGTAGGCACCGGCCGTCTCAAACGCAAAGCGCTTCCTCGGCCACGGTCTTCGTTTGTGTTGCAAACAGCCGCTGCGGCGCCAGCATCTCGGGCGTCAAGCCATGGGCCGCAATGTGCGCGGGCAAGGGCAGGCCGCGCACCAGCGCGGCGCAGGCTTCACCCATGGCGGCGGAGGTCTGGATCCCGTAGCCGCCTTGCGCGGCAACCCAGAAAAAGCCCTTGGGCTCGCTGGCAAAACCGCCGACCAGGTCGCCGTCGGCCACAAAGGAGCGCAGCCCGGCCCAGGTGCGGGTCGGGCGGCGGATGTTCAACGTTGTCACCTCTTCGATGCGGTACATGCCCAGCGCCACGTCCAGCTCTTCGGGCTGCACATCTTGCGGCGTGGTCGGGTCGGCATTGGCGGGCGAGCCTAAGAGCAGGCCCGCTTCGGGTTTGAGGTACCAGTCTTCGCTCATGCCGATGGCCATGGGCCAGTGCGCGGTGTTGAGTTCCGCCGGGGGCGCAAAGATAAAAGCCGAGCGCCGGCGCGGCTCCAGGCCGATGGGCTGCACGCCCGCCATGCCAGCCACCCCATCGGCCCAGGCGCCGGCGGCATTGAGCACCACTGGCGCCTCGTAACTGAGGCCGCCGGCCTGCACCTGCCAGCGCCCGTTGGTGTGCGCCAGCGCGGTGACCTCGGCATGGCAGACCAGAGAACCACCAGCGCGGCGCAGCCCGCGCAGGTAGCCCTGCAAGAGCGCGTCCACGTCCATGTCGGCGGCATCGGGCTCGTACACCGCGCCCAGCACCAATTCCGGGCGCAGTGCCGGCACCAGCGCGCAAGTGGCTTGCTGGTCAAGCAACTCGGCACTGGAAATCAGGGCGTGCATGGTGGCCCATTTTTCGGCCAACAGCTTTTCTTGTCCGGGTGCGGCCACCATCAGCGCGCCGCGTGGCGACAACAGCGGGTGCTCGCTGAAACCCTCAGGTGGCGCCTGCAGAAAGGCGCGACTGGCCATGGTGAGCGCGCGCACTTGCGGTGTGCCGTAACTTTCCATGAAGATCGCGGCTGAGCGGCCGGTGGCGTGGTAGCCCGGTTGCGATTCGCGCTCAAGCACGATGACGCGCCCATGCGGCGCCAACCAGTAGGCGACCGAAGCCGCAGCAATACCGCCGCCGATGATGATGAAGTCAGCCTGTTGAGACATGGTGCTTTGCCGGATAGTAAAAAAATGCCAGTGTCTGGCAAATGGCCGCGCAGTTCTACAAAAATTAGATGAATCGAGATTTCATTCGCAGCGCTAATAACCCAGCAGCGAATTTTCAAGCGATCGGCTCCTGCTGCATGAAGGCCTCGAATTGGGCAATCGGTAGCGGCCGGCTGAACAAATAGCCCTGGTAGGCGTGGCAGCCCTGGGCTGCCAGAAAGTCGCGCTGGGCCGCGGTTTCCACGCCTTCGGCAATCACCGCCAGCCCCAGGGTGTCGGCCAGCGCCACCACCATTTTGGCAATGGCGGCGTCGTTGGCGTCGTGCAGGATGTCGCGCACAAAACCCTGGTCGATCTTGAGTTGATTGAGCGGCAGACGCTTGAGGTAAGACAGCGACGAATAGCCGGTGCCAAAGTCGTCGAGCGAAAAGCCAACGCCCTGGGCTTGCAGCGCGCTCATTTTGGCGATGATGCCTTCCACATCGTGCACCAGCAGGCTCTCCGTGAGCTCTAACTTGAGGCGTTGCGGGTTGGCGCCGCTGCGCTCAAGCGCTGCCATCACCTGCGCGACAAAATCGCCCTGGTGAAACTGCAGCGCGCTCACGTTGACCGCCACCGTGAGTTGCGCGCGCTCAGGCCGACTGGCCCAAGCGGCCAGCTGGGCGCAAGCGGTTTCCAGCACCCATTGACCCAGCGGCAGAATCAAGCTGGTCTGCTCGGCCAGCGCAATGAACTCGCTTGGCGGCACCAGGCCGCGCAGCGGGTGCTGCCAGCGCACCAGCGCCTCCCCCCCGCTGACACCGCCCTGACCATTGACCTGGGCCTGGTAGTACAGCAGAAACTGGTCGCTGCGCAGCGCCTCGCGCAAATCAGCCTCCAGCGCCGCCAGCGCCAGCACGGCGGTCTGCATCTGCGGGTCAAAAAAGCGCAGCGTGTTGCGCCCGGCAGTCTTGGCCTGGTACATGGCCAGCTCTGCCCGTTTCAAGGGCTCATCAACGCCTTCTTGTTGCCGGTCATCGAGCAGGGTCACGCCAATGCTGGCCGTGCTGCGGTGCAGGCGGCCGTCTAGATCATAGGGCTGACTGAGCGCAAGCCGGATTTTTTCACCCACGCTTTCGGCCTGGGTTGCGGCCTCGACGGCGTTGCTGCTGAGCGCCTCCAACAACACGGCAAAGGAGTCAGCGCCGGGGCGCGCCACGGTGTCGCCCTCGCGCATGCAGGCGCTCAAACGCTGCGCCACCTGCTGCAACACGGCGTCGCCCACGTCATGGCCGTAGCTGTTGTTGAGGGTCTTGAAGTCATCAAGGTCAATGTACAAGAGCGCGCCCTGGCGCCCGTGCCGCGCGCCGTTGACCATCGCCTGCACCAGGCGATCCAGCAAGAGACGGCGGTTGGGCAGACCGGTCAGGGTGTCAAAAAAAGCCAGGCTCTTGATCTGGTCTTGGGCCGCCTTGTGGGCGCTGATGTCGCTGAAGGTTGCCACATAGTGCGTCACCTGCCCGCCGGGGTCTTTGACGGCGCTGATGCTGAGCCATTCGGGGAACACCTCGCCGTTCTTGCGCCGGTTCCAGATTTCGCCCTGCCAGGCACCGCTACGGGCAATACTGCCCCACATGGCGGCATAAAAGGCAGCGTCATGGCGCCCGGAGCTGAGCAGGCGCGGGCTTTGCCCGACCGCCTCCAAGGCACTGTAGCCCGTGATCGCACTGAAAGCCTGGTTGACCCGCAGGATCACGCCCTGCGCATCGGTGATGCTCATGCCTTGCTGCGACTCAAACGCAATGGCGGCAATGCGCAGTTCGGCGTCAAGCTGGCGGCGCTCGGTCACGTCGGCGATCACACCGACCAGGCCCTGCTCGACGCCATTGGCATCGACAAAACGCTGGCCAGTCAAATGGCCCCAGAACTCGGTCTGGTCGGCGCGCCAGTACAGCCGCTCCAGATCCACCGACTGGATCTGACTGGCCAGCAGTGCCTGCATCTTCTGGCGCCCGGCTTCGCGCTGGGTCGGGTGCACCAGCGCCACGTATTCCATGGCCTGCAACTGGTTGAGCGGGTAGCCAAACAGCGCGACCATGCGCTGATTGGCGCGCGTGATGTAGCCCTGGCGATCCACCAGAAAGATCGCCACGCTGGAGGTGTCAAGGATTTGCTGCAGCAAGGCTTCGCGCTGCCCCAAGGTGCCCAGCAGGCGGTTGAAGCCTTTGACCACCTGGCCAATTTCATCAAGGCGGGTTGCCGGCAGGGCTTGCAGCGGCGCTTGCTCGTCGGCCATGGCTGCCAAACGGCGTGCGGTGGCTTGCAACGGCGCCAGCTGACGCGCAAGCAACCACCAAACCAGCACGCCTGCCAGCAGCGTCAAAGCGCCGGTGGCCAGCCACATGCGCTCTTGCATGGCGCGAATCGGGGCGAAGGCTTCGGCGGTGGGTAGCACCGCCGCCACGTGCCAAGGCGCCACCTGGATGGCCTTGCTCGACGCCACAACTTCGACCCCCAGCGGATTCGGAATGTCGATCAGCGCATGGCCCTGCTGGCCCAAAATGAACCGGTCGATGGCCGGGTTCAGGCCGGGCACTGGCAGCGCCTGCATCACCTGCCGCTGGCCCGAGGCCATGATCACCAGGCGACTCTGGGGTGCCACCAGAAAGTAGCCGCCGGTCTTGCCGTAGCGGCTTTGGGAAATGATATCGAGAAAACTGGGCTGATCCAGTCGGGTCACGCCGATCAGGGCGCCAACCACCTGGCCGCCAGCATCGTGGATCATGGCGACGACCGGGAACACGGGCTGCTTGAGCAGGCGCTCGTGAGTCGGCGGGCCTACGCTGGTTTTTCCTTCCGCAAAAGCCGCCTGCACGGCAGGACTCTGGAAATAATCTGCGCCGACACGATCGGCCATGGCCACGGTCCCGATCAGGACGCCGCCTGGCCCGAGGACATACACGCCGGCGTTGAACAGGGTCTGCAAAATAACCCGTTGCGAAAGAAAGACTTCCAGCGCTGGCGGACCCTCCTCCAGCGCCGGGCGGATCGCGCGCGCCACCGTCTCGAGCGCACTAACGCGCGTCTGCAACGCCTGATCCACCTGCGCCGCCACCAGCGACGCGGTGGCAAACTGCTGTACACCGAGCAGGCGTTGCATGTCCTGGCGCAACATTCGGCTGGCGTAATACGACAGCGACCACAGGCTCAGCACAAACACCAGCAGCGTAATCAGTGTGACTTTTGTTTTGAGCGACTGGCGCGGTGACACCTTGGGTGTATCGCCGCGTTTGCCCTCTGGACCAGTCATTCTTCTTCCCAAGCAATGCGGAGCAGATCAGTGAGTGCGCCGTCAGTTTTTCATTCCCGGCGTGCAGTATAGCGACGCCGGTTGCCGCAAGAGGCGAGCGCGACAGTGCAAAATACCGCCCATGAAACCACCCGCAAGACTGCAAACGCTGATTGAAGAAGGCCTGATCGACACCGTGGTGCGCCAGTTGATGAGCGGCAAGGAGGCCACGGTCTACGTGGTGCGCCGCGGCGATGAGACCTGGTGCGCCAAGATTTACAAAGCGGCGACCGAGCGCAGCTTTCGCCAGGCGGTGGACTACACCGAAAACCGCAAGGTCAAGAACTCACGCCAGGCCCGCGCCATGGCCAAGGGCACGCGTTTTGGCCGGGAGGCCGCCGAGGCCGCCTGGCAAAGCGCCGAGGTGGACGCGCTGTACCGGCTCGCCGGTGCTGGCGTGCGCGTGCCAAAACCGCACAATTTCATTGAAGGCGTGCTGCTGATGGAGCTGGTGACCGACGCCAACGGCGACGCGGCGCCGCGCCTGAACGACGTCGTGCTCACCCCCGAGCAGGCGCGCAGGCACCACGCCACGCTGCTGATAGAAGTGGTGCGCATGCTGTGCGCCGGGGTAGTGCACGGTGATTTGTCGGAATTCAATATTCTGCTGGGCGTGGACGGCCCGGTCATCATCGACCTGCCGCAGGCGGTGGACGCAGCGGGTAACCAGCATGCGCAGCGCATGCTGCTGCGCGATGTGAACAACCTGCGCAATTTCTTTGGCCAGTTCGCCCCCGAGTTGTTGCACACCGACTACGGGCATGAGATCTGGGACCTGTACCAGCGCGGCCTGCTCAGCCCCGAGGTGGCGCTCACGGGCCGCTTTGCGCATAAAAAAGGCGAGGTTAATGTGACTGGCGTGTTGCGCGAGATTGGCGACGCCCAGGCGCAAGAGGCGGCGCGCCTGCTGCGCCAGCAAACAGCGCGCTGACGACGACTGCGCCGCCGACGCCGCAACGCTAACCCTTAGCGCAGTGTGCGCCCGCCAGCGCGCGCGGCAACCGTCTGCTGCAGGGTTTTATCCATCCAGCGCTGCAAATCACGCCACATGCGCACGGTTTCGGCGTCGGTGGGTGTGCGCTGGGCGTTTGCCAGCTCGATGGTGACCACCGGCATGCCCCGATGCACGCCTGCGTAATTTCCCAGCGATCCGGGGAAGACGCCAACCTGATCCAGATACAAGCGACCCAAGCGACTCGGCGCCGGCGCTGGGCCGTCGAAGTCAAGCACGCCATAGGGCGCGTGAATGCTGACAATGAGGTCGGGCTGGAAGCGCTGCATTTCATCAAACAGAAACTTCGATTCAGGCTCGCTCAGGGCTTGCTTGCCCGGCCAGCGGCGCGGGTCCTTGCGAACCCGCTTCTCCCAGTAAAGCACCGACTCGCGCGCCCAGTTTGGAGTCGGGAAGTTGCGGTTCAGGTCGACCCCGTTGGCATTGACGCGGCGCGCCGGTCGGCTGAAAAGCCCGTCCGGGTTGAGTACGGGGATAAAGCGCCAGTGCGTTTGCATTGGCGCGTCCTGTGCCAGCCTGATCCAGTGCAGGGCCACTGACGCAGACGACAGCTCGTCGCCATGCATGGCGCCCACCACCAGCACCCGCAACCGGGCGGCGCCGGGCGCAACGTCGCGCGTGTAGATGGTGCGCCCCTTGACGCTGCGCGCCACGCTGGCCTGCAGCTGGGCGCTCTCACACAAGGCGCGCGACACATTGGGCAGGCGGGCGTAGAAATCGTCACACAGCGCGCTCGCGCCGACAGGGCCCGCCATGACGAGGGTCGTGAGCAGAGCCAGTAAAAAGCGGGGAAAGTGCATGACTGGATTCTAGGAGGCCGCTCGGCGGCCCGCAGCGCCGGCTTTGGCCTTGGTTTATTCCAAGGATTGCGTGGACAGCGCGGCTCGGACTGACATTTCGGGTAAATTGGAAGCATGTCTCTGCCTGATCGGCGCCGTCTGGCGCAAAAACCCAATTTCTCTGCACCCGAATTTCGTCTTGCCCTGGGCATGTTTGCCACCGGCGTGACGATCGTCACCGCCCGCACCGTCGATGGCGCGCTGGTCGGGCTCACCGCCAACTCGTTCAACTCGGTGTCGCTGAACCCGCCGCTGGTGCTGTGGAGCCTGGCGCGGGCCGCCGCGTCGCTGCCGGTCTTCAGCACCGGCTCGCACTACGCCATCAATATCCTGAGCGCGCAACAAAAAAATTTGGCCCAGCAGTTTGCGGCGCGCGATGTGGACCGTTTCGCCAATGTTGCGTTCGAGCCGGGCGTGAGCGGTGCCCCGCTGCTGGTTGGCGCGGCGGCCACCTTTGAGTGCTTCAACCGCAGCCGCTACGAGGAAGGCGACCATGTCATTTTTGTCGGTGAGGTGGAGAGCTGCGTCCACCGCGCCGGTGCCGCGCCGCTGCTGTTTCACGGCGGCAAGTTCTACACCGAGCACCCCTTGTAAGCCGCAGGGACGGACGGCCGCGCCTGGAGCGCGGGCGCCAATTTCACCAATATTCAGAGCAAATCAGCCTCTAGCTCTCATATACACTGCCTCAGTAGCTATATTTTCAATAGCTATAAATCAATTCCCAAGCAGCTGCTGAAAGAATCGCTCCAGCACATTGTTGACAACGTCTGGCAGCGGGTTGTTGCGCGGCTCGGGCTCTGGTGGTGGCGCTGGCCGCGGGCGAGGGATGTCGAACTCGGCCTTGGCGTCCAGCCAACGCTTGCGAAAAGCCTGCTGGAACACCTCGCCCACCATGGGCAGCGCGCTGCGCGCACCCTGGCCCCACGAACCCATCACGGCGCTGTTGTCGTTGAAGCCCACGCGCGCGCCCGCCACCAGTTGCGGATTCATCATGATGAACCAGCCGTCGGTGTTGTCCTGCGTCGTGCCGGTCTTGCCGGCCAGATCGGCCCCAATGCCGTAGCGGTAGCGAATGGCCGCGCCGGTGCCCTCGTCGATCACACCTCGCATCACGTTCACCAGGGTCAGCGCATGTGCGCGCGGCATGGCCGGCGCGCGCTCGCTGACGGGCTCAAACTGCTCCAGCAATTTGCCGTTGCGGTCTTCCACGCGCTGCAGCAAGAACGGCTGGTGGTAGTTGCCGCCGTTGGCAATGCTGCCGTAGGCCGCCACCATCTCAAGCAGCGTGACCGGGCTGGTGCCCAGCGCCAGCGAGGGCACCAGGTCGAGCTTGCTCTGGCGCACCCCCAAGGCCTGCGCCAATCGCCCGACGCGCGCAGGCCCCACCTCCTGCATCAGCTGGGCCGTGATGGTGTTTTTTGAATAGACCAGGCCATTGCGCAGGCTGGTGGGCTGGTAGCTCGGCGCCGAGTTGTCGCTGGGAGTCCAGACGCCGCTGCCGGGCAATGCAATCTCCACGGGCTCGTCCATGAAAGTGTCTGAGGGATCAAAACCCTGCATGAACGCCGCACCATAGACAAAGGGCTTGAAGGTCGAGCCGGGCTGGCGCCGGGCCTGGCTCACATGGTCAAACTGCTCCTGGGCAAAGTCTCGACTGCCGACCCACGCGCGTACGGCGCCGCTGCGCGGGTCCAGCGCCAGAAAGCCCGCTTGCAGCACGGCGCTCTCCTGCCCGCGCTTGCGCCGGGCGTCCGCCAACTTTTGCAGCTGTGTCAGCTGACGGGTCACGGCCTGATTGGCCGTTTTTTGAAGATTGGCATCCAGGCTGGTGAAGACGCGCAGGCCGTCGGCCTGAATGTCATAGTCGCGCTGGTCGGCCCAGTCGACCAGCCATTTGCGCAGGTGCTGGGCCACGTGCGGCGCCAGCCCGAGCGACACCACTTGCCGCTCAAAATTGAGCTTGAGCGGGCGTTTGGACAACTGCGCGAGCCGGGCCGGGTCAAGCTTGTCATTCTTGGCCATTTGTTCCAGCACCAGGTTGCGCCGCTTGAGCGCGCGCTCTGGGTTCTGCACCGGGTTGTAATAGCTGGTGCCCTTGAGCATGCCGATCAGCGTGGCACTCTGGAGCACATCGAGCTTGTCGGCGGTTTTGTCAAAGTAGGTGCGCGCGGCCATTTCGATGCCGAAGGCGTTGTACAAAAAAGGCACCGTGTTGAGGTAGGTCTCCAGAATTTCGTCTTTGGAATAGACCGCCTCGATCTTCAGCGCGGTGATGGCCTCTTTGATCTTGCGCGTGATGCTGTTGGCGCGGCCGATTTCTTCCGGGTAAAGGTTGCGCGCGAGCTGCTGCGTAATGGTCGAGCCGCCCTGCAGATCGCCGCCCAAGGTGCTGAGCACGGCACCGACCAGACGGCGGAAATCAATGCCGTGGTGCGCGTAAAAGCGGCGGTCTTCGGTGGCGATCAAGGCGTCCACCACGCTCGGGGCGATCGCATCCAGGCTGACCCACTCGCGGTTCATGCGCTTGTATTCGGCCAGTACCGTGCCGTCCGAGGCCAGCAGCACCGACGGCGCTTCCGTCTTGGCCTTGCGCAAGTCGCCAATGCCGGGCGTGAACGGAATCAGCAGCAGCACGTAAAGCAGCAGCAAAGCCGGCAGCAGCAAAGCCGCGCGCCAGGGGTGGCGCCGGGCAGCGGCCAACAGCCGGTGGTATTGCGCCGTGGCAAAGGTGGCGGCGGGCCGGGCAGCGGCCAGCAGCCGGTGGTATTGGGCCGTGGCAAAGCTGGCGGCGCGTCGCAAAGTGGGGTTCATGGGAGCTGGTGGCGTTTGATCATGGCGGGGGCCATTCTAGGCAGCTTGGCGGCTCGTGCGCCGCGGAACCCGCCCACAGCTAGCGGGTCGGCTGCTGGCGCTGGTACTCACGCCGCTTCATGGCCAGGTAGGTGGCGCGGTCCACTTCATGCAATTGCCGGGCATAGCGTTCGGTGGATGTGAACCAGCTCTGCAGTCGCTTTTCAAGCTGCTGCGCCGGCGGCGTGGCCAGCGCGCCGAGATACGCATCCATCGCCAGGTAATAGCGCATGGTGTTGCGCTCCACCACGCCGCGCACGCCGCCAATCAGGCCGGAGGCGCCGCTGGCCGGCGAGCTGGTGGCGCTGAAACCCACTTTGTTGCGCCCGGTGGTGGCCAGATAGGCTTGCATGGCGAGTCGGCCGGCAAAGTTGTAGGCATAGGAATAAGTGATGTGCAGGAAGGTCTTGTTGCCAGCGACCGCCACCGCGTCCAGACGGATGCGGTAGTCGCTTGTGCCCAGCGGCCCGGTCTTGGCACTGAGCCCGACGTCAAAATACTCGGGCGTACTGGTGGCCACGCGGTAGGCAAAGTCGACCCGGTAGGCTTGCCCGAGCGGTTGATAATCTTTTTTGCCGATGCTCACGGCCAACATGGCGCCGGTGGGCTGGGCCCTGGCCTGGCAGTATTTGGTGTTGATGTGAAGGATCAACATGTCGCACCAATGGCTCGGATCATTGAAGGCCTGGTTGACCGTGGCAAAGGGGTAGTCCACCAGCGCGAAGATCTCACCGCGCAAATGGCTAGGCGACTCGAGCGATTGCAGGTACAAGGGCCGCTTGAATTGATTGCTGCTCAGTTGCGGCGCCAGGGCCACATACTGGGCGCGCAGCGAGGCGGCCGAATCGGTCTCAAGCCTGGTGCCCTCAGCCTGCGCAGCGCCCAGGCACAGCAGGCTGGCGAGCGCCAGCAACAGCATCGAAACCCATCTGGAATTTTGGAACAGCTTGTACATGGGCGCCTGGTCTTTGCAAATGCTAATTGTCCGACAAACAGGAATAGCCGTTTAGGCAAGCATTGAAATCATCGGAACTCATGGGCGCGCTCAGCCATGCGCTGGACATCACCGAAGGCCAGCCCGAAGGCCACTGTGTGCGCTGCTGCTGGATCGAGGCCAACCGGGCCTATTGCGCGCAAATTTTCAAGGAGTGCAACCCATGATTCACGGCCCGCAACACACCATCAGGGCACTCGCGCTGCGCCCGCCCACGGATGCGATTCAAATTGATGTGGCACCCTGAAGAAATCAAGGCCTCACGTCAATTCGCGCAACCTGCAACTCCGGCAACTTTTGAATTTCCCCCTGTCAGCGCACCCAATCGCTCGCAGAATCAGTCGAGTGATACGCTTTGCGACAGGATCAAGGAGGAGCACGCGAAGCGGGCGGGGGACACGTAGCAAAGCGTATCGCCCGGCTGATTCACCCACCACCGCGATGTCAGCCCCGATCCAATGGCCGCACCTGCGTGCTTCAAAAAAAAGAACCATTCATCTGAAGCCAGCACTCACTTTGAATCCCACGCCAGGCCACCCTCAAGGCTGAGCCTGGGCCGCGCGCCACGTCCGCGGTGAAAAGCGGAACACCTGCGGGTCGGTCGCATCCACGCTGGCCTTGACCCAGCCAAAGAACGGGTAGCCGTAGGTTTCCACCCGCGTGAAGTTGCTGATGACTTGCCCGCTGACCGGGTCGCGCAGCGGCTGGTCGATGCGCTGCCAATGCGTGTCGCCATGCACCAGCACCACCTGCCCAGCAAAGGCCTGGGTTTGCTCGCGCAACTGCGTCAGGAACGCGGCATAACCCGGCTGCGCGCGGCCTTGATTGGCACCGTCAAAATCGGGGTTGCCCTGGATCACGATCAGGATGCCCGCTAACTGTTCGCTGCGGGCATGCTCAAAGGCCTGCGCCAGCCAGACCCGGTTGGCGGCACTGCGCGCGATGAACTCCGGCGACGGGCCGCCCCTGCGGGTCGTGCCATGAAAATTGTTCTCGCTGCCGGGCAGATTCAGGCCGACGAACAGCGCGCCACCGGCCTCCCAGCGCACGTTTTCGCGGTAGCTGGCAAAGGCCGGATCCCGGCTCTGGCGCTGCAACGGCATGGCACGCTGACCCAGCGACGCGTCCCCAGCAAAGAAAAGTGCGCGCAGTTTTTGCAAGCGCTCCAGCGGGTCGTAGCCGCCGTTGCTGCTGCGGTGGCAATCGGTCCACTCGTTGTCGCCGGGCACATAGATCAGCGGGGTTTTAGACGCTTGAAAGACTTTCAAAACGTCGCGCAGCACCGCATCGCTGCAGACGCTGCCACCGCCCTTGATGTCGCCGTCATGGACGACAAAGGCCAAGCCTTCGCGGTCCATGTCGGCCAGCAGCGCGGGCAGATTGCGGCGCTCCCAGGCGCTGTAGGGCATGTCGCCGATCAGACCGAAGGAAACCGGTTGGGCGCATGCCAGGTTGGCCAACAGGCTCAACAGCAGGAGCCAATGCTGGGCTTTGTAATGCTTCATCAAGGGACCAACCAAAGAGCCGGATTACACCACCCCCGCCACACGCAACGCAGCAATCGCCGCCGCATCCAGCCCCAACTCCGCCAGCACCTCCTCGGTGTGCTGCCCCAAGCTGGGGGGCGCGCGGTGCAGCACCGGTGGCGTGGCCAACAGGCGCAGCGGGCTTGCCACCGTCACTATATTTTGGATTGATTTAATAGCTGCTTGCGCAGTATCGACGTGGGCTACAGCCTGATTGATTACTAAAGCACGGGCCTGCACCTGGGCATCGGCAAAAGCCTGGGCCATATCGTTGATGGGCCCGCAAGGCACGGCTTTGTCTTCGAGCAGGGCAATCCAGTGGGCGGTGCTGCGGCTGCGCGTGACGGCCTGCAACGCCGGGATCAAGGCATCGCGATTTTTCACGCGCAAGGTGTTGCTGGCAAAACGCGCATCCAGGGCCCACTCGGGGTGCCCGCAAGCGTGGCAAAAGCGCGCAAACTGGCCGTCGTTGCCGATCGCCAGCAGCATCGCGCCGTCCAGCGTGGCGAAGGTCTGGTACGGCGCCAGGCTCGGGTGCGTGTTGCCCTGGCGCTGCGGCACGGCGCCGGTGTTCAGGTAGCCCGCCGCCTGGTTGCCCAACACCGCCATGCCGACATCGAGCAGCGCCATGTCGATGTGCTGACCTGCGCCCGTGCGGTTGCGCACTTCAAGCGCCGCCAGAATGGCGCTGGTGGCATAGACGCCGGTGAAGATGTCGATCACCGCCACACCGACGCGCATCGGGCCGCCGCCGGGCGCCGCATCGGCCTCGCCGGTGATGCTCATCAGGCCGCTCATGGCCTGGATCATCAGGTCGTAGCCGGCGCGCTCGGCATACGGGCCGTCTTGGCCAAAACCGGTGACCGAGCAGTAGATCAGGCGCGGGTTGACTTCTTTCAGGCTCGCGTAATCGAGCCCATAGTTTTTCAGGCCGCCCACCTTGAAATTCTCGACCAGGATGTCGCTTTGCGCGGCCAATTGGAGAATCAAAGCCTGGCCTTGCGCCGTGGCCATGTCGAGCGTGATGGCGCGTTTGTTGCGGTTGCAGGCGGTGAAATAGGTGGCTTGGGTCGTGTCGTTGCCGTCAGCATCCTTGAGGAAGGGCGGGCCCCAGTGGCGCGTGTCGTCCCCTAAGCCGGGGCGTTCAACCTTGATGACATCAGCGCCCAGGTCGGCCAGCATCTGGGTGCACCAGGGGCCGGCCAGGACGCGGGAGAGGTCCAGCACCTTGAGGTGGGACAGGGCGCCGACCGGCGTGGAAGCTTGTGGGTCTGTTGGGTGCATGGTGGCTTTCAATTCGTTTTCAATTGCTTTTTCAATTGCTTTTTCAATTCGTTGTTGACTTGCTCATGTCTGGATTGAATGCATTGCGGTTGACGGGTGAGGATTTGTTTTTTGCCATTTTTCCCCCACTCACTTTATCCAACCCCTCTCTCGCCCCGCCGGGCGAAAGAGGGGGGCTTCATGTGGCCGCGTTTCTTAAGGCGGGAACTTTGCGCTCGACGGCGCGCTGGTCTCAAAGTGACGGTATCTCATGAACCAGTCGCTCTCGTCCATGGGCAAGTTGCGCTCCAATCCGGTCGGCAAAGCCCGCAACGGCGGCGCGGGGGATCGGCCTCGACATACTGTTTCAATCACTTTGAGGCAGCGCGCCATCCAGAAACAGATTTCCCACCATCAAAGCGTTGGCCACATGTGGCTGTTAGCTCCCCTTTCCGCCCCGGCGGGGGTGGAGAGGGGTTGGGGGAGAGGGGGGGAATACAAAAGCAGCAAAGTCAATCTCCCCCACGAGCCAATCAGCGAACCAAACCAACACTCTGCCAACTGAATCTCACGATGGCCCGCCCTCGGCCCGCCATGCCAGAAATCACTCAGTTCGCAAACGCCGCAATCCCGGTCTGGGCCCGACCCAGAATCAGCGCATGAATGTCGTGCGTGCCTTCATAGGTGTTCACCACTTCCAGATTCACCAAATGCCGCGCCACGCCAAACTCATCCGAAATACCATTGCCGCCCATCATGTCGCGCGCCAGGCGGGCAATGTCGAGCGACTTGCCGCAAGAATTGCGTTTCAGCAGGGAGGTCAGCTCGACTGAGGCGGTTCCTTCGTCCTTCATGCGCCCCAGGCGCAAGCAGCCTTGCAGACCGAGCGCAATTTCAGTCTGCATGTCGGCCAGCTTCTTCTGGATCAACTGGTTGGCGGCCAGCGGGCGGCCGAACTGCTTGCGGTCCAGCGTGTACTGGCGGGCACGGAACCAGCAGTCTTCGGCCGCGCCCAGGGCGCCCCAGGCGATGCCGTAGCGCGCCGAGTTCAGGCAGGTGAACGGGCCTTTGAGGCCTTGCACTTCAGGGAAGGCGTTTTCTTCCGGGCAAAAGACAGCGTCCATCACGATTTCGCCGGTGATGCTGGCGCGCAAGCCGACCTTGCCGTGAATGGCCGGAGCGCTCAAGCCTTTGGCGCCTTTGTCCAGCACAAAGCCGCGAATCGGCCCGACCTGGCCGGCCTCAGACACCTCTTTGGCCCAAACCACAAACACGTCGGCAATCGGGCTGTTGGAGATCCACATCTTGCTGCCGCTCAATTTGTAGCCACCGGCCACCTTGTGCGCGCGACTCGCCATGGAGCCGGGGTCGGAGCCGTGGTCGGGCTCGGTCAGGCCAAAACAGCCGATCCACTCGCCGGTAGCCAGCTTGGGCAGGTATTTTTGCTTCTGTGCTTCGGTGCCGAATTCAAAGATCGGCACCATCACCAGCGAGCTTTGCACGCTCATCATGGAGCGGTAGCCGCTGTCCACGCGCTCGACTTCGCGCGCGATCAGGCCGTAGGCGACGTAGTTGAGGCCGGGGCCCCCAAAAGCTTGCGGGATCGTGGGGCCAAGCAGGCCGAGTTCGCCCATTTCACGAAAGACGGCGACATCGGTTTTCTCGGCGCGAAAGGCTTCCAGCACGCGCGGCTGCAGCTTGCCCTGGCAGTAGGCGCCAGCGGCAGCCTGCACCATGCGCTCGTCGTCACTGAGTTGGTTGTTCAGTAAAAAAGGGTCTTGCCAGTTGAAACTTGCGTGGGCCATGGGGAATCTCCGGGTGAGTGACTGAGGAGCCTCATGGTAGCGGACGCCAGCGGCCATGGCAAACGACTTGTAGTCACAAAGTCATGCACTTAGCTCATATATGGCTTGAATCAACAGCATTGAAATTCGTCGCTGCTTTTATATAAATTCAGTATTGGCCCACGTTAATAAACGCTTATGCGCTATCAAAATATAGTAGTAATTTGACGTGTAGAAGTTTTAATTGTGCGTGATCTACATATCATTCTCAGAAAAACGGCTCCTTGCATCGCCCTGCCCGATTGCCGACCGCGGCCAGGAAAACCGCTCGCAAGTGCTTGGGTCGCTACCCTAGCTGGGCAAAAAAATACACGGCGGCCTTGGCCATCGCAAACACCACGCCAGAAACCAGCGACACCCCTGCCACCGCGGCGGCAAATCCGGCAAGCACCCACACGCCGTCGCGCTCCATCACACCCAGCGCCAGCAGGCTGATGGCCAGCGCCGGCAACATGTTGCCCAAAGGAATCGGCAACACCAGCAGCACCGCCAGCAGGAGCGACAGCACGCCGATGAGGTACTCCATCGGCGGGCGGGCGAGCAGCGCCAGGCGGGGCCGCAACAGGCTTTCGGCCCGCACCAGCCAGGGCACGATGCGTTTGACCAGCCGCCTAAAGTCTGCGCGGCTCATCGAGCGCTTGGCCACAAAGGCCGGCAGCCACGGGGCCCGGCCCAGCATCAGTTGCGCCGCCAGAAAGATCAGCGGTGCGCCCAGAATCGTGGAAGTGCCAGGCGGCGTGGGCAAGACGTTCGGAAACGCAAAGATGAACATCAGGGCCGCCGTCGCCCGGTCGCCCAGCGCGGCCAGCAGGTCACCGATAGAGATTCGTTCCCCCTCGGCCTCTGTGGACAATTGCCACAGCATGACCGACAGCGCCCGACCGCCTGAGGCTGGTGTCACGCAGCAGCCAGTGCGTTGGTGGACTCATCAGACAAGCGGCTCGCCAGCACCTTGTCAACGGTCTTGCCATCCATGTCCACGATCTCAAACCGCCAGTCTTGCCACTGAATGGTGTCGGCGACCTTGGGCAGGCGACCGGTGAGCAGCAGCATCATGCCGCTGAGGGTGTGGTCGCGCCCGCACTCGATGTCCATAGCGGTGCTATGAACGCCTCCCAGCCACACAAACTGTCTCGCAAATCCACTCGCCATCATCTCAAACCCTAATGGACAATCTCAGTTGAACAACTTTGCATTTTACCGAGCACGCTTTGCCGGGCATTTGAAGGGGTGCGATTCAAAGTGATGTGGCACGCTGAAGAAATCAAGGCTTCACGTCAAACCCGGCGCAGCGCATCAAACCCGGCCCGGCAACTTTTGAATTTCCCCCTGTCAGCGCACCCAATCGCTCGCAGAATCAGTCGGGTGATACGCTTTGCGAAGGTAAAGGAGGAGAACGCGAAGCGGGCGGGGGACACGTAGCAAAGCGCATCGCCCGGCTGATTCCCCCACCACCGTGATGTCTGCCCCGATCCCCGATCCAATAGACGTACCCGAGTACTTCGGAAAAGAACCATTGACCTGAAGCCCACTCACTTTGAATCGCACCCCATTTGACGCGGTGCCAGGCGCCGGTGTTGAGGGCGAATAGACCTTCACTCTGCTGTGACCTCAAAGCCCGGATCAAGGGGTGGGCCCTGGCGACCCCGGTAAACTGGTGGGTTTTTCTCAATTATTTAAAGCCCCTATGGAACTACTCTCCGACCCGAATATCTGGATCGCCTTCTTCATGCTCGCCGCCCTGGAGATCGTGCTGGGTATCGACAACATCATTTTTATCAGCATCCTGGTCGGGCGCCTGCCCCCCGAAAAGCGCGATCTGGCGCGCCGTCTCGGGCTGGGGTTTGCGATGTTTTCGCGCATCGCTCTGCTATTCAGCCTGGCGTGGGTGATGAAGCTGACCAGCCCACTTGTCACGCTGATGGGTGAAGAAATCAGCGGGCGCGATCTGATTTTGCTGGGCGGCGGCTTGTTCCTGCTGTACAAAGCCTCGCACGAGATTTTTATGGAAGTCGAGGCGCAAGAACCCAAGGTGGTCAGCGCCGGGGTTGAGTCCGTCAAGACCGGCGCCAACATGTTTTGGGGCACCATTGTGCAGATTGGCATCGTCGACATCGTCTTTTCGCTGGACTCTGTGATCACCGCCGTGGGCATGGTGGAGCACATTAGCGTGATGGTGGCTGCGGTGGTGGCGTCTGTGGCCGTCATGATGTTTGCGGCCAAGCCGATCGGTGACTTTGTAGACAAGCACCCGTCCATCAAGGTGCTGGCACTGGCCTTTTTGACCATGGTGGGCACCTTGCTGATTGCCGAAGGCTTTGACGTGCATGTGCCCAAAGCCTATGTTTACACCGCCATGCTGTTCTCGCTGGGGGTGGAGGCGCTCAACATCCGGGCGCGCAACAAGCGTTTAGTCCAAGCGTCATGATCTGACACGCCTTGGGAGCCGCATCGGCCGGATTCAATCTGAGCCGTCATGCAATAGGCAATAGGCATTAGCAATAGGCAATAGCCACAGCCAACCGAGTCCCGCTGCACCCACAAACGGGCGGTTGGCCACGCAAAGACATGCGTATTACTAATATATTGCCTTGCAAACGCCCATTTCAAATCCGCCTGATTTAAGCCAAATAACTGAAGCTAGCCCACGCATATAAAGCGATGTTAGCTATTAATAGCATAGCTTAATAGTTACACAGTGAATAATAAATTGTGTATATTACGCACACCATGCGCAGAAAAATCCCCTCGCTCCAGGCCCTGGCCTGCTTTGAAGCCGCTGCCCGCCAGCAAAGCTACACGCGCGCCGCGCAGGAGCTGGCGCTCACGCAAGGCGCGGTGTCGCGCCAGATCACGGCGCTGGAAGACTTCTTAGGCATTGCGCTGTTTCGCCGCACGCGCCACGGCGTGCTGCTGACCGAGCGCGGCGCCGACTACTTTGCCCAGGTGGCGCCGCGCTTGCAGGCGCTGGAGCAGGACACCTTAGATGCCATGTCGGCCCAGGGCCCGGGCGGCACCCTGCACCTGGCGGCGGTGCCCACCTTTGCCACGCGCTGGCTGATCCCGCGCCTGCCCGAGCTGAAGCAGTTGCAGCCCGATCTGAGCCTGCACATTGAAACCAGCACCCGCCCCTTCATGTTTGCCGACACCGTATTTGACGCCGCGCTGTTTGCCGGCACGCCCGAGCAGGTGAGCCAGTGGGCCGGCACGCACGCGCACAAGCTGATGGCCGAACAGGTGGTGCCGGTGTGCAGCCCGCATTTCCTGGCCGGCCAGAGCAGCTTGACGCCCGCCGCCATTGCCGCCTTGCCCCTGCTGCAGCAAAGCACCCGCACCGAGGCCTGGCGGCGCTGGTTTGACGCCATGGGCGTGAGCGCACCGCTGGCCTTGTCGGGCCCGCGCTTTGAGCTGTTTTCCATGACGGCAGCGGCGGCCGCGCACGGCCTGGGCGTGGCGCTGGTGCCGCGTTTGCTGATCGAGCCCGAGCTGGCGCGTGGTGAACTGGTGGTGGCGTGTGAGCAGGTGCTGCCCAGTGAGCGCGCTTACTACCTGGTGAGGCCGCAGACGCCAGAGGAGCGCCCGGTGATGAACCGTTTTCTGGATTGGCTGCAGCTGGCAGCAAGCGCAGGGCGCGTAACTGACACCGGGTGAGGCCGCGCACCCGGCTGACGCACCGGGACCTGCGGCCATCACATGGCTATTGGGCTGGGCTGGTGGTTCCCGTGGTGCCGGTGCTGCCGTTGTTGCCCACACTGATCACAAGCGCTGCGGCCGCCGCGGCGCCAATGGCGAATGTGGCAGGCGCAATCCCACCAATGGCGCCGACACTGGCGTTTGCAACACCCGCCGGACCCGAAAGCGCAGCGCTGGCCGGGCTGAGCTGCTGCAAGCCGCCAAAAATGCCGACCGGCAATTGCGACTGCGTGATCAGCTGGGACGCACTGACCCCGGGGGTCAGGGAGAACTGCCCGGCATTAACCAAAAGGCTGTTGGCCGCGTTCTGCACCGCAATGCCACCGCTGTTGACACCGGTGTAAAGGGCGTTGTTTTGCAATGCCGCCACCCAGTCACTGCCGCGAATGCCGATAGTGGCGGTAGCAGTGCGCAGCTGAAATGCCTGCGGATTGGACCTGCCGAGCACACCGGTAATGGAACGCAGGCCGCCGCGCAGTAACTCCATCACGAATGAAGAGGCTGCCGGGCGCTGCGCATCAAAAGAATAGGCGGAAATCTTGACGTTTGAGTTGTCTTTCAGGGCCAGCACATGACCATCGGCAAAGCGAACCACCGCCTGCCCGTCGCCGCCCGTGAGCAGTTGCGCGCCGACCGCCAGTTGCTGCCCCGCCACCAGCGGCGCCGTGGTGCCTGCTGCGCTTTGCAGCCGGGCGTCCCCGCGGGTTGATTGCACCACCGCCATCTGGGCCATGACCATTGGCGCCACACCCAGCAGCAGCCATGCCATCACCGAACGAATTGAAAGCTTCATCACCTTGCTCCATCAATTTTGTGGTTTAAACCGCGTCATTTGAGCAGAGTCAATACAAGCTAACAAGTGTTTTTTGAAGGTGTTTTTTTAAGCCGATTTCTAATTGGCCTGCCCCGGCGCCAGCGAGATTTGCTTGAGGGCTTGCAGGCGCACGCGCTCCTGCACGTCATAAGACCCGAAGACTTCTTGGGGCGAACGGGTTTCGGGCAGCACGTAAACAATGCCGCTGGTCTTGGTAAAAGCCGCACTCACCACAGTCTTGAAGAAATCAGCCGGCACATTGATGCAGCCATAGGAGATGCGGTTATCCAGCGTCGACGACGACGCCAGACGCTCAGCGCGGCGCTCGGCGGCCTTGCTGGTAACCACCGGATGCATTGAGAGCGATGAGGCGTAGTCAACCCACAGCATTTGCTTGCCGTGCAGATTTTTATCCAGGTCGGCCACAAAGCGCCCGGCCGCCGTGGTGCGCTCTTCGGGGCGAATGTCGGCCAATTTCTTCTCGCCAATGCCGGGCACCGAGTCGTCGCCAACTGCCGAGCCCAGCAGCACGGGCGACGTGGCACGCAGGCGCCCGTCGGCATAAAAAACATAAACCTTGGCATCGACCTTGTCGACGATCACAAAGGGCAAGCCGCGGTTGTCTCGGGCGTCAATGACCCAGTCAGCCACATGGCGCGCAGCCTCAGACGCGCGCTCCTGCTCAAAATTGACTCTTTTGACGGGTTGAATCGCGCTTGCTGCCGTCGCAGCGGCCAGCGCCACGACCTGCGGCGCCGCCTCATCCAGGGCCAAGGCCGGCGTCACACTCCAACTCGCACCCAACGCAGCCAACCACATCAGCCGCGCCAGCGCCGGGCCACCCCAACGCATGGGTCGGACACGCCGGGTGACTGGTGCTGCCAGCACCGCCTTCAGTTCGATATTGATGTTGCGTGTTTTCATTGAAATTCTTTAACAGAGCCTGTGCAGACGGCCGAGTAAGTCATGGTAGCACTGCGACTCAATCTCTGTGGAGAAGAACCCGCACGGCGCCGGCCAGGTCTCGCGCCAGAAACGGGGACGTGGCAAGGGGCTGCAGCGCGCCGCCGACCTCCGTCAGCAGCGCGGCGCAACCCCTTCACGCTACTCCAACCTAGTTGCGGTCTTGCTTACGCGCACGCTTCGGTGCCACATAGATTTCCGGCGGGGTTTCCGGCGCCAAGATCACGGGCGGCTGCTCCACCACCAGCACCGGTGGCACCACCACTGGCGGGGGCGCCGGCGGGGGCGCCAGAGTGAACAGCTCCGGCGGCGTGGCCGCAGGGACCACCACCGGCATCCAGGTCGTGTCGTCAGACGGCAACACGGGTGGCACCACTACGACAGGGACTATGGGCGGCACGACCACTGGCAATTGCAACACCGTCAACACCCCATCGACATAACCGATGGTGTAGTTAGACGGCGTGAAGGTGCCACCAGTGGCCTCGCCTGGCGTGATCGGGTAGGTGGTCCCGGCAGGCGCGGTCGCCGGCTGGCCCGGGCTGGTTTCGGTCACACTGCCCACGGTTTCACCGTTTACCAAGGGCGTCGTGGTGAAGCCCGACAGGATCGGCGTCTCACCGTAGTTCTTGGTGACATCTGTCGCCGTGATGGTCAGAGGCACCGGGGTCACCACCAGTTTGCCATTGACGTAGGTGACGGTGTAGTCGGTCGGCACGAAGGTGCCGCCGGTTTCGCTGCCCGCTGTGATGATGATCGGATACGGGCTGCCCGCCACGGGCGCCGTCGCTGGCGTGCCGGCGCTGGTCATCGCGACAGTTGCGATGGAGTCAGAGTTCTGCAATGTGGTCGAAGTGAACGCCGTGCCCGGGATCGGTAACGCGGTACCGTAAACCTTGCTCTGGTCGTTCGCCGTCAGCGTCAGCGGCGCCGGCGTCACCGTCAGGGCGCCATTGACATAGCTGATGGTGTAGTCGGTCGGCACGAAAGTGCCGCCCGTTTCACTACCGGGCGTGATGATGATCGGATACGGGCTGCCCGCCACGTGTGCGGTCGCTGGCGTACCGGCACTGGTCATGGTGACGCTGGCGATGGAGTCAGAATTCTGCAAGGTGGTCGCGGTGAACGCCGTGCCCGGGATTGGCAACGCCGTACCGTAAACCTTGCTTTGGTCGTTCGCCGTCAGGGTCAGTGGCGCTGGATTCACCACCATCGCGCCGTTGACGTAAGTGATGGTGTAGTTGGATGGAGCGAAGCTGCCACCGGTTGCCGCCGAAGGAATGATCGGGTACGGGCTGCCCGCCACATGCGCCGCAGCCGGCGTGCCGGCGCTGGTCAGTGACACGGTGCCAATGGTTTCGCCACCAACCAGTGCGGTGTTGGTGAACTCGGTGCCCGCGAATGTGAACAAAGTGCCATAGGTCTTGCTCTGGTCGTTCGCCGTCACCGTCAGCGGTGCTGGCGTGATATTGGCGGTGGTAGTGGCGGTCGAGTTGACCGTGTAGTTGCCCGCATCGGCACCCGCCAGGCTCAGGCCGGTGCCGGTCACGGTCTTGCCGTTGGCCACGTTCTTGTCGCTGAACAGGGCCGTGCCGCCGACGTAGCTCACCGCGTCGCCTGCAATAGGTGTCGCCAGAGTCCGGCTCGCGATCACAGCCGAGTTGTTGGCGTCGTACATCTTGTTGTTTGCCGTGATGCTGCCGACCAGCGCCAGCGGCGTAATGGTGCCCGGTGCCGTGTTAACGGTCACGCTGTAGTTGTTGCCGCCATTGCCATCGGCCACGGTGTAGGGACCATTGGCAACCAGGGTACTGAGACCGGTGCCCAGCACGTTCTTGCTGGCATAGGCCTGCGTCAGGGTGCCATTGATTGTGTCGCCGGTTTGCAGGTCAACTACCGTCGGAGTACCCACCGAGCTGGTGGTGCCGTTGTAGACGCGGGTATCGGTGACTGCGTTGACTGTGAGCGGCCTGACCGTGATATTGCCACGTGCGAGGTAGGTTCCAGTCGCATACGTATCAGGCGCGAACAGCGCATACACAGCGTCGCTAAAAGTGCTGTTATACGTAATTGGCTTGCTAATTCCGACATGTTCGGTATCAAAATTCGCGTTGCTGACGGCACCTAATGCGACGGGGGGCGCAACGCCGCCGACATCTGGTCTGAGACCGCTGATGGTGGCCGCAGTCGTGTTGTCGTACATCTTGTTGTCGCCCAGGCCAAACACCCACGCCTTGGCGTCCAGCACACCGGCGCCGGTCAGGTTCGCGTCATAGGCGGTTATTTCAGCACCTGTAGTGGCGTAGCTCACCGGATTGAAGCGAATGCTGAGGTTACCGGTGCCGATGGTCAGGCAATTGCTGCCGCAGGTGATCGCCACGGTGCCCGCAGCCACGCCCGGACCCGTGCCATCGTTGTCAGCGCGGAGAATCATGTCGCCAGTGGTGATCGACGAGGCCGCACTGACCTTCACATCGTGTCCCGCAACCGCTGTCAGGTTGCCGGTGATGATGGTTGTCGCCGCCGTGATGTCCACATCGTTCACAGCCGTCAGTTTGAGCATGCCAGTGGTCGTCTTGGTCGCCGCTCTCAAGTTGACATCGTTGCCTGCATTGGCAACGACGCTGCCGTTAGTGCCCGTAATGGCCTGATTGATATTGACGTCGTTGAAGGCATTCATGGTCAGGGTTGTCGTCGCGGTCCACGACACCGCGTCGTTGACGTTGACATTGCCCTCCGTACCAGCTTTGCCCCCGTTACTTTCAAGGGTCACGTTCGTTGACTCCAAGTTGCTGCCCAGTAAGGCGCCAGTGATGTCACCGCCCAGGGCTGCCACCGTATAGTCAAACGGGTCGATCAACCAAGTGCCGGTTTTCCCGGCGCTAGCCAACGTGGTAATTTTGGCATCGTCCGCCACCTTCACATACGCCGCCGAGGTTTCAACAAACCCACCATTGCCACCAACAGGCGCCGACGCATCGAGCGTGCCGCCCACGTTCACGGTGCCGCTTTGCATGTCGCCCATCAGCATGATGCTGCCGTCTTCACCGGTGACCAGCGTCTGTGCGCGGACCACGCCGGTGTTGTTCACGGCGCTTGGCAGCAGGGCACTGGCCGACCGCGAGGTCAGCAGCACCTGGCCGCCGTCCGCCTGGATCAGGCCGCCGTTTTGCGCCAGCGCGTTCATGGCGCCTTCGTTGACTGTGACATTGAGCAAGCCGTCACCAGCGACGTCCAGCGTGATGGCGTTGCCAGCGGCAAGTGCCACCGTGCCGAGTTGGGCTGAAATGACGCCATCGTTGCCGACGTTCGCACCCAAT
>VMTC01000124.1 GCA_013791765.1 Rhodoferax sp. | reverse complement strand
TCAAATTGGGTTGCATACCGGCCGCGACCGCCAGGATCATGGTTTCCCCTACAGCGCGGGAAATACCCAAAATATAAGCCGACGCGATACCGGAGATGGAAGCTGGCACCACGACGCGCATGGCAGTCTGAAAACGGGTGGCGCCCATGGCATACGAGCCTTCACGCAAGCTCATCGGCACCGCCCGCATGGCATCTTCAGACAGCGAAGAGACATAGGGGATGATCATGATGCCCATCACGATGCCAGCAGAAAGAATATTGAACGTGGGAAGGCCGGGGTAAATTTTCTGGATCAGCGGTGTAATGAACAACAGCGCAAAAAAACCATAAATGATGGTCGGCACCCCTGAGAGCAACTCAAGTACCGGCTTAAGCACTTCCCGCGCCGTGTGATTGGCAAACTCCGACAGGTAAATGGCAATGATGGTGCCCATGGGTACCGCGATCAACAGCGCCACCAGTGAACTGGACAAGGTACCTGACAACAAAACGATGATTCCGTAGTGCGCGTCATCAAACAGTGGCGTCCATTGGGTATCTGTAAAAAAATCCCAAATTGGCACGTGGGTAAAAAAGACCAAGGTCTCCTTGAGCAGAACATACACAATGCCCAGGGTCGTGAACACGGAAACGCAGGCCGCACTCAGCAGCACCAATTCGATGAAGTTATCCTTGCGTCTGCGAGCTGCCTTGATTTGTGCCAACTCCGCCAAACGGGCGGCACCGGTCAGTCGTTCATCCATCGCGTTTCGATCCAAAGTGATTGAGTAGCTCATTGTAGATTTCGATTGATTAAATGGCCGAAAAAAAAGCAACAGCCTGCACACGGCGATCAGGTGCAGGCTGTTGTTTCAGTCAAACGAGTTTTTCAGCGCTTACATTTTTGCTTCGCGCTTGACCAATTCATCAATACTCACACCCACTTCATTTTTGCCACCAAACACGGTGCCCTTTTTGCCTGTTGCCATGTGCTTGATGTTGGAGGTGTAAACCGCAGCAGGCAAGCCCACATATTTCACTTCCGATGCCATCTTTGCGGCGTTAGCCATGTAATAGTCAACAAACTTCTTGACTTCAGGCTTTTCCAGGGACTTGGAACGGACGTAGATGAAGATCGGGCGTGCCAGCGGCTGGTAAGCACCATTTGCAACGGTTTCAGCACTCGGAAACACAGCAGGCTTGCCTTCTTTTTCCACAATCGGCAAGGCCTTGAGCTTGCCGGTGTTTTCTGCGTAATACGCATAGCCAAAATAACCGATGGCGTTCACATCACCGGCAACACCTTGCACCAGGACATTGTCATCTTCCGAGGCGGTAAAGTCGCCGCGGCTGGATTTTGCTTTGCCGACGATGGCTTCGGTAAAGTAGTCAAAAGTGCCGGAGTCAGCGCCAGCGCCGAACAATTTGATCGGCTGGTCAGGCCATGTCGGGTTGACCTGGTTCCACCGGGTGATCTTGCCCTGTGCCGATGGCTCCCACATGGTTTTCAGTTCAGCCACGGTCGCTTGCTTGAGCCAGTTGTTTTTCGGGTTTATCACCACCGTCAAGGCATCAAATGCAACGGGCAGTTCGTAGTACTCAACACCGGCGGTCTTGCACAGGGCCATTTCTGAGGCCAGGATGGGACGTGACGCATTGGTCACATCAATTTCGTCACGACAAAATTTCTTGAAACCACCACCGGTACCGGACACGCCCACAGTCACTTTCAGGCCCTTGTTGGCTTTCTGAAAATCTTCTGCGATGCCTTCAGTGATTGGGAAAACGGTGCTGGAGCCGTCAACTTTGACGACCTGCGCAAGACTGGACAGGGGCACGGTGCCCAGGAAAGCCAATGCGGAGGTGGCCAAGATCGATTTAATAGGGAACGATTTCATGTTTTTTCCTTTCGGGAAGTTGCTAGAGGCGTGACCAGTTTATGGCGCAAATGTGACAAACAAGTGACAAGCTAGGGATGCTCTGCATAACTCTGGCGAGAATGTGGTGGTGCGGATCGGGATGGGATACAAGGCGCTTTGCCAATAGCCGTCGCTATGGGCAAGAAAAGCAAGGCAGTAGAGCGCCCGAGGCCGTGTTCACCGGCGAGCTTGGCTCGGCCGTTGCTGCTGAAGCTGTTCTGCAGTGACTGCTGCCAGTCGCTGTTGACCAAAGGAATCGGCAGCCAGAGCTGGGTGGCGCCCTGCGGATTGGCGTTGTCGACGCCGGCGCTCACGTCAAAGGTGCGATTCAAAGTGAGTGCGGCTTCAGATGAATGGTTCATTTCCGAAGCACTCAGGTGCGTCTATTGGATCGGGGCTGATATCACGGTGGTGGGGGAATTCAAAAGTTGCCTGCGTTGTAGATGGCACGAATTGATGTGCGCCGCTTGCTGCAGAAATTTTGACTTCTACGGCGTCAGGCACGGTGATTGGGCTATGCGACCGGGCTTTGGGGTGAAAGGCGCGCGTCGGCTAGCGCTTGCATACCCTAGCTTCGATTTCGCGTGTGTTTTCACCCCAAAACCGCATGCGCATGGCCCAGTCGCCGGGCCGGGTTTGATACGCAAAGCCGTGTTTGACGTGAGGCCTTGATTTTTTCAGGGGGCCACATCACTTTGAATCGCACCCGGCAGCCAAGGCGCCACCAGCCAGCCTCGCGCCTGCGCGCCAGGGCGCCCGATCGGCGCGGCGATGGTCACGCCCAAGGTCGTGTGCCAACGCCTGTTTTTATAAGCAAAATAGAGCTCTAGCCCACGTGGAATAAGCGTGTGTAGCTCCTAAATACATAGTTTAAGGCCGCCGTCATCACAGCTTGGCCGAGACCCATCCCAGCACGCTGGCCAAGGCTGCTGCCAGCTTGGCGGGCTCGGTGCCACCGGCCATGGCCATGTCCGCCTTGCCCCCGCCCTTGCCCCCGATCTGCGCTGCCACGAAGTTGACCAGTTCCCCAGCCTTGACTTTGCCGGTGGTATCTGGCGTCACGCCGACCGCAACTTGCACCTTGTCGCCGTCCACCACGCCGAGCACGATGACGGCGGTTTTGAGCTTGTCCTTGAGCTTGTCCATGGTCTCGCGCAGCGCCCGGGCGTCGGCGCCCACGAGTTGGGCCGCCAGCACCTTGACACCGTTGACCTCGACCGCTTGCGTCAGCAGTTCATCGCCTTGCGTCGAAGCCAACTTGCCCTTGAGTGCGGTCAGCTCCTTGTCCAGGGTGCGGACCTGGTCGAGCATGGCGCTCACGCGTGCCGGCACCTCAGGGGGGGTGACCTTCAGGGAGCCGGCCACGCCGCCGAGCATGTTTTCCATGTCCTGCACATAGGCCAGCGCGTTCATGCCGGTGACCGCTTCGATACGGCGCACGCCCGATGCGACGCCACCCTCGGCAGTGATCGTGAACAGGCCGATGTCGCCGGTGCGGGCCACGTGGGTGCCGCCGCACAGTTCGCGGCTGCTGCCGATGTCGAGCACGCGCACCGACTCGCCGTATTTCTCGCCAAACAGCATCATGGCGCCGGTTTCCTGCGCCGCTTCAATGTCCATCACGCGCGCCTGGGTTGGCGCATTGCTCAGAATTTCAAAGTTGACGCGGGCTTCGACCTCGCGAATCTGCTCGTCCGTGACCGGCGCGTTGTGCGCGAAGTCAAAGCGCGTGCGCTCGGGCGTCACCAGTGAGCCTTTTTGCTGCACATGAGCGCCCAGCACTTCGCGCAGCGCCTTGTGCATCAGGTGGGTCACGCTGTGGTTGCGCTGGGTGGCGGCGCGCAGGCTGGCGTTGACATGGGCGGTGACTTCGTCGCCGAGCTTGAGTGCGCCCGATACCAAGACGCCATGGTGGCCAAACACGCTGGTCTTGATCCTCTGCGTGTCGGCCACCTCGAACATCGCACCGTCAGAAAAGATGTGGCCCTGGTCGCCGGCCTGGCCACCGCTTTCGCCATAGAACGGTGTTGCAGCCAGCACCACGACACCGGCTTGACCGGCTTTTAGCTCATCTGTCGGCGCGCCGTCTACGTAGAGCGCCACTATTTTTGTGAGCTCCGTGAGTTGCTCGTAGCCGACAAAATCATTGTCATCGCCGCTGTAGTCCAAAGCGCGGTCCATCTTAAATTTTCCCGCCGCACGGCCTTGCGCTTTCTGCTTTTCCATGGCGGCATGAAAACCGGCTTCGTCCACCTCCAACCCGCGCTCACGGCACACGTCAGCCGACAAGTCGAGCGGGAAACCAAAAGTGTCGTGCAGCTTGAAGGCCACATCGCCGGGCAGCACCTTGACGTTGCCGATCAAAGTCTCGTCAAGTATTTGCATGCCGTTGGCCAGCGTCTCATAAAAGCGCTCTTCCTCGGCCTGCAAGACCTGCGCAATGCGCTGCGATTGCGCTGCCAGACTCGGATAGGCCTCGCTCATCAGCGCCACCAGATCGGGCACCAGTTTGTAGAAGAAAGGCGTCTTTTGGCCCAGCTTGTAGCCGTGGCGAATGGCGCGGCGGATGATGCGGCGCTGCACATAGCCGCGCCCTTCGTTGGACGGCAGAACACCATCGCTGACCAGAAAGGCGGTGGCGCGGATGTGGTCGGCGATCACGCGCAGGCTCTTGTTGCCCAGGTCGCTGCAGCCGGTCTCGCGCGCTGCGGCCTTGATCAGCGCGTCAAAAATATCGATCTCGTAATTGCTGTGCACATGCTGCAGGATGGCCGCCAGGCGCTCCAGCCCCATGCCGGTGTCGACACACGGCGCGGGCAGCGGTTTGACCGAGCCGTCCGGCTGCATGTCGTACTGCATGAACACATGGTTCCAGATCTCGATGTAACGGTCACCGTCCTGCTCCGGGCTGCCGGGTGGGCCACCGGCAATGGCGGGGCCGTGGTCATAAAAAATCTCGCTGCACGGGCCGCAGGGGCCGGTGTCGGCCATCATCCAGAAGTTGTCGGAGGCGTATTTGGCGCCCTTGTTGTCGCCGATGCGCACCACGCGCTCGGGCGGCAGGCCAATTTCTTGCGTCCAGATGTTGTAAGCCTCGTCGTCGTCGATGTAGACCGTCGCCCAGAGCTTGTCAGCGGGCAGCTGGTAGACCTGGGTCAGGAGTTCCCAACCCCACTTGAGCGAATCGCGCTTGAAGTAGTCGCCAAAGCTCCAGTTGCCCAGCATCTCGAAAAAGGTGTGGTGCCGCGCTGTGTAGCCCACGTTTTCCAGGTCGTTGTGCTTGCCGCCAGCGCGCAGGCAGGCCTGCACCGAGGCGGCGCGCACGTAAGAGCGCTTGTCGCTGCCCAGGAACACGTCCTTGAACTGCACCATGCCCGAGTTGGTGAACATCAGCGTTGGGTCATTGCCGGGCACCAGCGGGCTCGACGGCACCACGGTGTGGCCTTTGGAGGCAAAGAAGTCGAGGAAGATCTTGCGGATGTCGGCGACGGAGGCGGGGGCGACGGTTGAGTTCATGGCTTGAGAGACCTGGTTTTCAGTGTTGGGGGATGACAGCGGTGAACGACAAACTCACAACACCTTGCAGTGCGCGCGTCAAAGCTTTTGATTTTAGGTGATCAAGTCGTTTGGCACTGAGCCGCCAGGAAGTCAAACAGGGCGGGCTCGTCACAAAAGACCACATTGAAGCGAAGCCACGGGCTGGGCTGCAGATTCGGACTGAACAAATGGCCCGGCCCGAGCAAGATATCCTGCTCGGCGGCCTTGTAGGCCAGCTCGGCAGAATCCGCAATGGCCGGGTGTTTGGCCCACAGAAAAATGCCGGCTTTGGGCTCGCAGAAAATCTCGAACCCCACCTTCAACAGACGCGCTGCCGCACCCAGATGCGCTTTGGCCAGGCGCTCACGCACGCTCTTCACGTGCTTGCGCCAGCGCCCGTCAGTCAAAGCGCCATACGCCAGGCGCTCGCTGAACTCCGACGAAGTGAGACCAGAAATCATCTTGAGTTGCGCCAAGTCCTCCAGCAAATCCGGGCTTGCCGCCAGGTAGCCGACGCGGATATTGGGGGAGATGGTTTTGGAAAAGCTGCTGATGTAGATCACCCGGCTGAGCTGGTCCAGGCTGGCCAGCGAGGGCCGGGGCTCGGGGTCCAGGTCAGCGTAGATGTCATTCTCCACCACCAGGAAATCATGCTTGTCGGCCAGTTGCATGACGCGGTGCAAGTGCGACAGCTGGGCGATGGAGCCGGTCGGGCTCTGCAGGCGCGGCTGGGTGAAAAACAGCTTGGGCCGGTGTTCAACTACCAGGCGCTCCAGTGCCAGCAAGTCGTAACCCATCGGGGTGCGCGGCACACCGATCAGCTTGGCGCCCAAAAAGCGCAGGGAAAACAGCAAATTCGGGTAACCCGGGTCATCGACCAGCACCGCGTCACCGGGGCGCACCAGGCGCCGCGCCACCAGATCCATGGCCTGGCTCGAGCCTTGCGTCAGCAGCACATGTTCTGAGGTGACGGCAATCTCCTGCTCGGCCAGCAAGTCCCGCACCAGCTGGCGCAGCGGCGGGTAGCCCTTGGGTTCTCCATAGCCACCCAGGTCCACATCCTGCGTGGCCAGGCTGCGCAAGCTGCGGCGCATCCCCTCCTGAAACAGCCAGTCGCCGGGCAGCCAGCCACAACCGGGCTTCATGCGCAGCGCGCGGTTCTCGAAAATCCGGCGCAAGTACCACATCGAGTCAAAGCTGAAATTCGGGCTGTGTCCTGAAAGCGCCGCGCTGGACGCCGGGCGCTGCCTGACAAAAAACCCGGCATGCGGTCTTGAGGTGAAGTAGCCCTGCGCCACCAGCCGGTCGTAGGCGTCGACCACGGTAAACACACTCACGTTATGGGCATGGGCAAACTGCCGAATGGACGGCGCCTTGGCGCCGGGCCGCAGGGAGCCGTCTTCAATCGCCGCGCAAAAGCTGGCCACGATTTGCAGCACCAGCGGCGTTGAACTTTGCGGATTGAGCGTGACCATGACGGTTTATTAGGGTTTGTATGTACAGGCAAGCGTGGCGACACAGTACATCATGAAAATAGACTGAACTGTATATGGTCGTTGCGCCTCATGGCTTTTACAGTCCCATCACTTTAGCAATGACCAACCTCGCAGGAGTGATATGCAGCACCAAACCGAACAGACCAACGCCGCCCTGATGGCCCGCCGCCGGGCCGCCATTCCCCGGGGTGTGGGGCAGAGCCACGAAGTCTTTATTGCGCGTGGCCTCAACGCTGAAGTGTGGGACGTCGAAGGCAAGCGCTACATTGACTTTGCCGGTGGCATTGCCGTGCTCAACACGGGTCACTGCCGCCCCGAGATCATGCAAGCCGTCAAGGATCAAATAGACCGCTACACGCACACCTGCTTCCAGGTGCTGGCCTACGAACCCTATGTGGAACTGGCTGAGCGCATCAACGCGCTGGCGCCCGGCAACTTTGCCAAGAAAACCATGTTCTTGACCACCGGTGCCGAAGCGGTTGAAAACGCCATCAAGATTGCCCGCTCCTACACCAAGCGCAGCGCCGTTATTGCCTTCACCAGCGGCTACCACGGTCGCACCCTGCTGACCTTGGGGCTGACCGGCAAGGTGGCCCCCTACAAGACCGGCTTTGGTCCGTTCCCGGCAGAAATCTTCCATGCCCAGTTTCCCAATGCGGCGCAGGGCATCAGCAGCGATGACGCGATCGCGTCGGTGGAGTCCATCCTGAAAAATGACGTCGAGGCCAATCGGGTGGCCGCCATCATTGTGGAGCCGGTGCAGGGCGAAGGCGGCTTCAATGTGGCGCCCTTTGACTTTCTGCAGCGCCTGCGCGCCTTGTGCGACCAGCACGGCATCTTGATGATTGCCGACGAAATTCAAACCGGCGCCGGGCGCACCGGCACCTGGTTCGCGATGGAGCAAAGCGGTGTCGCCCCCGACATGATCACCATGG
Source organism: Rhodoferax sp. (assembly GCA_013791765.1). Taxonomy (GTDB): domain Bacteria; phylum Pseudomonadota; class Gammaproteobacteria; order Burkholderiales; family Burkholderiaceae_C; genus Rhodoferax. The sequence continues at coordinate 21,832 of VMTC01000124.1, read as the reverse complement.
CCAAATCGATGGCGGGCGGTTACCCCCTGTCTGGCGTGGTGGGCCGCGCAGAAGTCATGGACGCACCCGCAGCCGGTGGGCTGGGCGGCACCTATGCGGGCAGCCCGATTGCCTGTGCCGCCGCGCTGGCGGTGCTCGATGTCTTCGCCAAAGAAAATCTGCTTGAGCGCAGCCGCACCCTGGGCGCGCACCTGATGAGCCGCCTGAAAGCCCTGGCCGGCCAGTACCCTTGTGTTGCCGACGTGCGTGGCATGGGCGCCATGGTGGCGATCGAACTCTGCAAGGATGGTGACGCGCACCAACCCAACGCCGAGATGGCCAAGGCGCTCGCCAATGAGGCGACGAAACGCGGCTTGATCCTGCTGACCTGCGGCACCTACGGCAACGTGGTGCGCATCCTGGTGCCCCTGACCGCCAGCGATGCCATCGTGGACGAGGGCTTGTCCATCATGCAAGCCAGTCTGGCGGCGGTGCAGTGAAGCGACCTGATCGACCTAATAGAGGCTGTTGAAACCGATGTCCAGCAACGACCCACTCGTCAAATTCGCAGGTGTGCAAAAGACCTACGATGGCAGCACCCTGGTGGTGCACGACCTGAACCTGGAGATTCAAAGCGGCGAGTTCTTGTCGCTGCTGGGGCCCTCCGGTTCGGGCAAGACCACCACGCTGATGATGCTGGCCGGCTTTGAGTCGCCGACGGCGGGAGAGATATTCCTCAAAGGCAAATCCATCACCAAGACACCACCGCACAAACGCAACTTTGGCATGGTGTTCCAGAACTACGCGCTGTTCCCGCACATGACCATTGCCGACAACGTGGCCTATCCGCTCACGGTGCGCAAATTTGGCAAGTCAGAGCGTGAAGCCAAGGTGCTGCGTGCTTTGGAGATGGTGCAAATGGACAACCTGAGCGCGCGCTATCCCGGTCAACTCTCGGGCGGCCAGCAGCAGCGCGTGGCGCTGGCGCGGGCCTTGGTGTTCGACCCGCAGCTGGTGCTGATGGACGAGCCCCTGGGTGCGCTGGACAAGCAGTTGCGCGAGCACATGCAACTCGAGCTCAAGGAAATCCACCGCAAGCTCGGCCTGACCTTTGTCTACGTCACGCACGACCAGTCCGAGGCGCTGACCATGTCAGACCGGGTGGCCGTGTTCAACGATGGGGCCATTCAGCAAATTGACGGGGTCACCCAGCTCTATGAAACGCCGGCCAACCGCTTTGTCGCCGGCTTTGTCGGCGATAACACGGTCTTTCAAGGCAAGGTCTCTGGCGTCGATGGCGCGCACTGCACGGTGCAACTCGCTTGCGGCAGTCGTTTGACCGGCCTCAATGTGAACGCTGCCAAGCCCGGGCAGAGCGTGCAGGCCTGCATTCGCCCCGAGCGCATCTGCCCACTCTCATACAGTGACCAGCCGGCGGCCAATGGCTTGAGAGCCAGCGTGAATGATGTGATTTATTTGGGCGACCACCTGCGCCTGCGCTGCACCGTCGCAACCCAAGCGCGCGCCACCGTCAAGATCGCGTTGTCCAGCCAGAGCATGCCCCTTGCGGGCGATGCGATCTGGCTGCAGCTGCCCCCCGAGCATTTGCGGGTCTATGTTTGAGCCGCATGCATTGTCAATGGCTTTTAATATACAAAGGAGATCGTTCATGAACCTCAAACCGCTGGTGGCCGCCTGTGCCGCCCTTGTCGCGCTGGCCAGCCTGGCCGAAACGCAGATCACGGTGGTCAATTTTGGGGGCGCCAATGGCGATGCCCAGAAGAAAGCCTACTTCGCGCCTTATGAAAAAGCCACCGGCAACAAGATTGTTGGCGTGGCCTACAACGGCGAGCAGGCCAAGATCAAGGCCATGGTTGAAGCCAAGAATGTGACCTGGGACGTGGTCGAGGTCGAGAGCCCCGACGTCGCCCGGGGCTGCGACGAAGGCCTGTTTGAAAAACTGGACTACAGCAAAATCGGCAACAAGGCCGACTTCACACCGGCTGCCATTCATGAGTGCGGCATTGGCACCTTTGTCTGGTCCACGGTCATGGCCTACAACGCCGACAAGCTCAAGATCGCCCCCACCACCTGGGCCGACTTTTGGGATGTGAAAAAGATCCCCGGCAAGCGCGCCATGCGCAAAGGTGCGCGCTACAACGTCGAATTTGCCCTGATGGCCGATGGCGTGGCGGTGGCCGACGTGTACAAGGTGCTCAATACAAAAGAGGGCGCTGACCGCGCGTTCAAGAAACTCACCGAGCTCAAACCCAACATCCAGTGGTGGGAAGCCGGTGCGCAGCCGCCCCAGTTTCTGGTGGCTGGTGACGTCGTCATGACCACCGCCTACAACGGCCGCATTGATGCTGCCCAGCGTGAAGGCAAGAACCTGCAGATCACCTGGACCGGCGGCATTTATGACCTCGATTATTGGGTCATGCCCAAAGGCGCGCCCAACAAGGACGCGGCCCTGAAGTTCATTGCCATGGCCAGCAGCCCCGACGCCCAGGCCGAGTACGCCAGGAACATCTCTTACGGCCCGACCAACACCAAGGCACTGGCCAAACTCGATCCCAAGGTATTGGGGCAACTGCCCACCGCGCCAGCCAACGCCAAAACGGCATTGCAGTTCAACGTGAGCTTCTGGGCCGATCAGGGTGAGGCGCTGGAAAAACGCTTCACCGCCTGGGCCGCGCAGTAACTGAGCGTTGGAGAGAAGGTCATGAGCGTCACTGTGATTCCCGGCAACCTGGCGAGCCAATTGCGACGCTCGGAGCGGCGCAAAAAAGCCTTTGCCATCTCTCTGACGCTGCCGCTGCTGGTTTTTCTGCTGGCGATCTTCATCGTGCCCATTGGCGCGCTGCTGGTGCGCGCGGTTGAAAACCCGGAGGTGGCCAGCACGCTGCGCCACACCGTGGCCGTGCTGGACCACTGGGATCGCACCAGCCCGCCACCCGACGAGGCTTATGCGGCGCTGATCACCGATTTTTCGGCCATCGCCGAGCAGTCTGATATCGGTGGTTTGGCGCGGCGCCTGAACAGCGATATCAGCGGTGCCCGGTCCCTGGTCATGAGCACCTACCGGGCGCTGCCCTTCGAGAAAAACTTGAGCGCGGCGCAAACGCGCGAGCGCATGCTGGCGCTCGACCCGCGCTGGCAGGAGTTGGGCTATTGGCAGGCGATTGCCAAAAATGGCTCGCGCTGGACGCCCGACTACCTGCTCACCACGGTCGATCTCAAGCGCGACGTGCAGGGCAACATCACCCGGGTCGATGCCGACTCGGCCGCCTTCTTCAAGATTTTGCTGCGCACCTTTGAGATCAGCGCGGTGGTGACGCTGTTTTGCCTGCTGCTGGGCTACCCGCTGGCCTACTGGCTGTCCACGCTGTCGCCGCGCCAGGCCAATATCCTGATGATTCTGGTGCTGGTGCCGTTCTGGACCTCGGTGCTGGTGCGTTCGGCCGCCTGGATCGTGCTGCTGCAGACCAACGGCCTGGTGAACCGCTCGCTGCTGGAACTGGGTTTTGTCAACGAGCCGCTGCCGCTGCTGTTCAACCGCTTGGGCGTCATCATTGCGATGGTGCACATCCTGCTGCCCTTCATGATCTTGCCGCTGTACAGCGTGATGAAGTCGGTGCCCCCCACCTATCTGCGTGCGGCGGTCTCGCTCGGCAGCTCACCGTTGGCGGCCTTCTTTCGCGTCTACATGCCGCAAACCTACCCTGGCATGGGCGCTGGCGGGTTACTGGTGTTCATCCTGAGCATCGGTTACTACGTGACGCCTGCGCTGCTGGGCGGCGCCGACGACCAGATGCTGAGCTACTACATCGCGCAGTACACCAACGTCACGGTCAATTGGGGCATGGCCTGCGCCTTGGGCGCGGTGCTGCTGTCGGCCACGCTGGTGCTGTATGCGCTGTACCGGCGCCTGGTCAAAACCGAACTCAGCCTGGGATAAGCACATGTCGCTACCCGCCCGTCCCATCTTTCCGGCTTACGCCACCCTGCTCGACAAGTCCGGCTGGTACGCCCTGCGCGCCTTGGGGGTGCTGGTGCTGCTGTTTTTGCTCTTGCCGATTCTGGTCATGATCCCCTTGTCGTTCAGCGACAGCACGTTTTTGTCGTACCCGATCCCGGGCTGGTCGCTGCGCTGGTACGAGAACCTTTTTTCGTCGGCCGAATGGGCGCGCGCCACGCGCAACAGCTTCATCGTCGCGCCCCTGGCCACCGTGCTGGCGACCGTGCTGGGCACGATGGCGGCCGTGGGACTGGCGCGCGTCAACTTCTTTGGCAAAGGCGTGCTGATGAGTCTGCTGATTGCGCCCATGGTGGTGCCGGTGGTGGTGGTGGCGGTCAGCACTTATCTGTTTTTCGCGCGTATCGGGCTCAATGACACTTACCTGGGCCTGGTGCTGGTGCACGCGGCCTTGGGGGCGCCTTTTGTGCTGACCACCGTGCTGGCGACCTTGCAGAATTTCAACAACAACTTGATCCGGGCGTCCTTGAGCCTGGGCGCGGGGCCGCTCACCACCTTTTTCCGCGTCACGCTGCCGATCATTGCGCCCGGTGTCATTTCGGGCGCCCTGTTTGCCTTTGCTACCTCCTTTGACGAGGTGGTGGTGACGCTCTTCATTGCCGGGCCGAGCCAGGTCACGTTGCCGCGCCAGATGTTCACTGGCATTCGGGAGAACATCAACCCCACCATTGCCGCGGTCGCGACGCTGCTGATCATCTTTACCACCACGCTGATGCTGGTGCTGGAGTGGCTGCGCGGTCGGCGCCGCTGAAGTTCACCGAAGCCATTTAACTACTATTTTCATAGCTGCTTACCCATATTCCATGAGGGCTAGAGGCCAATTTTTTATAAATTGTTAATCAACTGCTACCGCGCCCGCCAAGGCATATTCTCATGAACCCCACACCGCCCAAAAATCAGCCCCTGTCGGGCAACGCCATGCCGCGTTTTGGCGGCATCGCCAGCATGCTGCGCCTGCCGCTGGCTAATTCGCCCGAGGGACTGGACGCCGCCTTCATTGGCGTGCCGCTGGACATCGGCACCAGCCACCGGCCCGGCGCGCGTTTCGGCCCGCGCCAGATTCGCGCCGAATCCGCGCTTATTCGCCCCTACAACATGGCGACCGGCGCCGCGCCTTTTGACACGCTGCAAGTGGCCGATCTGGGCGATGTGCCGATCAACACCTATTCGCTGGAAAAATCGCTGCCCATCATCACCGGCTTTTACGAGCAGGTGGTGAACGCGGACTGCATCCCGCTGACGCTCGGCGGCGACCACACCATTGCGCTGCCGATCCTGCGCGCCGTGGTGGCCAAGCATGGCCCGGTGGCGTTGGTGCACGTCGACGCCCATGCCGATGTCAACGACGACATGTTTGGCGAGCGCATTGCACACGGCACGCCGTTTCGCCGTGCGGTTGAAGAAAATCTGCTCGATTGCCGCAAGGTGTTTCAGATCGGCCTGCGCGGCAGCGGCTACGCCTCGGACGACTTCGACTGGCCGCGTGCCCAAGGCTTTACCCTGGTGCCCGCGCATGAGATCTGGTACCAGTCGCTCGCGCCTTTGATGGCCAAAGTGCGTCAGCAGATTGGCGGCGCGCCGTGCTATCTGAGCTTCGACATCGACGGCATCGACCCGGCCTACGCGGGCGGCACCGGCACGCCGGAAATAGGCGGCCTGAGCGTGCCTCAGGCGCTGGAGATCATTCGCGGCTGCCATGGGCTCAATCTGGTGGGCTGCGATCTGGTCGAGGTCTCGCCGCCCTATGATGTGAGCGGCAACACCGCCCTACTGGGCGCCAACCTGTTGTTCGAGATGCTGTGCGTGCTGCCACGGGTGCGCAGGCGCTAATTATTAAATAGCTGCTAGCGCTTATTCCATGCGGGCTAGCGCCTAATTTTTCATAAATTTAGAGGAGTTTTCATGTCTGCTTCAAGTTCCCCGCTGTCCCTGCTCAAAGACCCGTCGCTGCTCAAGACCGACGCCTTCATCAACGGCCAATGGGTTCGGGGCGCTTCCCGCTTCGATGTGCTGGACCCGGCCACCGGCGCCAAGCTGGCCGACGTCGCTAACCTCGGCCCCGTCGATGCCGAGCAAGCCATTGCCGCGGCTAACGCGGCTTGGGGCCCGTGGCGCAGCAAGACCGCCAAAGAGCGCAGCATCATTCTGCGCAAATGGTATGACTTGATCATGGCGAACCAGGATGATCTGGGGCGCATCATGACGGCCGAAGAAGGCAAGCCGCTGCTTGAGGCCAAGGGCGAGATCGCCTACGGTGCCAGCTTTGTCGAGTGGTTTGCCGAAGAAGCCAAGCGCATCAACGGCGAGACCCTGCCGCAGTTCGACAACAACCGCCGCCTGCTGCTGCTGCGCCAGCCGATCGGCGTGTGCGCGGCCATCACGCCGTGGAACTTTCCGATGGCGATGATCACGCGCAAGGTGTCCCCGGCGCTGGCGGCCGGTTGCACCGTGGTCATCAAGCCGGCTGAACTCACGCCGCTGAGTGCGCTGGCGCTGGCCGAGCTGGCGCTGCGCGCCGGTATTCCCGCGGGTGTGCTCAATGTACTCAGCGCGGACGCCGACAACTCCATTGCAGTGGGCAAGGTGTTCTGCGCCAGCGACGTGGTGCGCCACATCAGCTTCACCGGCTCGACCGAGGTCGGTCGCATCCTGCTGGCGCAGTCGGCGCCCACGGTCAAGAAACTTTCCTTGGAACTCGGCGGCAACGCACCGTTCATCGTGTTTGACGACGCCGACATCGACAGCGCGGTCGAAGGCGCTTTTGCCAGCAAGTACCGCAATGCCGGGCAAACCTGTGTCTGCTCGAACCGCTTCTATGTGCAAGAAGGCGTGTACGATGAATTTGTCACCAAGTTCGCCGCCAAGGTCAAGACCGCCAAGGTCGGCAATGGCTTTGAAGACGGCGTCAACCAGGGGCCGCTGATTGAAGAGGCGGCGCTGCTCAAAGTCGAGCGCCACGTGCAGGACGCGCTGGCCAAAGGCGCGCGTTTGCTCGCCGGGGGCAAGCGCCTGCCGGGCCTGTTCTTTGAGCCCACGGTCATCGCCGATGCCAGTGACGACATGCTGTGCGCGCGGGAGGAAACCTTTGGCCCGTTTGCGCCGGTGTTCAAGTTCAAGACCGAGCAGGACGCTGTTTTTGCCGCCAACAACACTGAATTTGGCCTGGCCAGCTACTTCTACAGCCGTGACATCGGGCGCATCTGGCGCGTCAGCGAGGCGCTGGAGTACGGCATGGTCGGCGTCAATGTCGGCATTCTGGCGACCGAGCATGTCCCGTTTGGTGGCGTGAAGCAGTCCGGCCTGGGGCGCGAGGGTTCGCACCTGGGCATTGACGACTATGTGGAGATCAAGTACGTCTGCATTGGCGACATCCTGTAATAGGCCATCGGCTGCTTAACCGGCAAGCCTGACCATGGCCGCCACCAGGGCGGCACAGCCCAAGAAAATGAGGAGTGCCAGTGCGCGCGAGCCAACATCGTCACGCGAACTCGCCACGGCGTTGTCGGTGTCTTTGTCGCCCACCAGCATGGGACGAACCAGATTCTCGCGCTTCTTGAGGTAATAGAAAACGATCGCGCCGATGTGCAGCAGCACTAGGGCGATTACCATCAGTTTGCCCGCCGTCGTATGGTAGGTCGTGGCCGTGCTTGTGACCGCGCTAGAGACCAGTCTGGACAAGGGGCCCGCAGTCGCTATCTCGTCGTCGCTGACAAGCCCGCTGGCGACCTGCAGCAGCAAAAAAACCAGCATCGCAAAGACCGATCCCGCGCCCAACGGGTTGTGGCCAATGCTGTGCTCGGGGCGGCTGCGCCCCTGGATGTAGGCCAGAATCGTGGCGGGTGCATACAGAAAAGAGCTAAAGCGCGACCATTTCCCGCCCACGATACCCCAGATCAGACGGAACAGCAGCAGGCTGAGCACCGCGTAACCGAATCTGAAATGCCAGGCCATGGCATCACCGCCGATCTGAGACGTGGCGAGCAGGCCAATCAAACAGAGCACCAGGACCCAGTGGAAGCAGCGGGTTGGCAAGTCCCACACTCTGACTTTGTGTGACATCGACATCTCCTTCAGCATTGTTCAAACATGGCGCCGATTTTGCAGGAAATTGAGACATTGCTCCACCGGGCTGGTGGCGCAGGGGGACGATTCAAAGTTATGTGGGCTTCAGGTGAATGGTTCCTTTCCGAAGCACTCGGGCGCGCCTACTGGATCGGTGCAGACATTACGTTGATGGGTGAATCAGCCGGGCGATACGCTTTGCTACGTGTCCCCCGCCCGCTGCGCGTTCTCCTCCTTGACCTCCGCAAAGCCTATCACCCGACTGATTCTGCGAGCGCTTGGGTACGCTGACAGGGGGAAGTCAAAAATTGTCTGCGTTGGATGTGGCGCGTATTGGTGTGAGCCGCCTACTGCAAAATGTTTGACCCAGGCAGCGTCAGGCACGGTGATTGGGCTATGCGACCGGGCTTTGGGGTGAAAGGCGCGCGTCGGCAAGCGCTTGCATACCGCAGCTTCAATTTCGCGTGTGTTTTCACCCCAAAACCGCATGCGCATGGCCCAGTCGCCGGGCCGGGTTTAACACGCAAAGCCGGGTTTGACGTGAGGCCTTAATTTTTTCAGCGTGCCACGTCACTTTGAATCGCACCCATGGCGCAGTGGCAATGCGCGCAGAACGCTTGTTGCTGACCCGGCGGTGCCAGCAGAATCTTTTGATCACCATTACACTGACGGGCCCCAATCTGTCACAACCCTCCCAAGGAAGGAATCCCCATGAAACGTAGCACCCTGTTTGTACTCGCTGCCACCGTTGTCGCCTTTAGCGCACCGGCCAGCGCCCAGTTTGCCAAAGCAGAAGATGCCATCAAATACCGCAAGAACGCCCTGTTTGTCATGCAGCAAAACTTCAGCCGTGTCGCCGCCATGGCCGCTGGTAAGGCACCGTTTGACGCCAAGGTGGCGGCTGACAGTGCGGCAGTGGCTGAATTTGTGGGCAAGCTGCCCTGGGCCGCTTTTGGCGAAGGCACCGATAAGGGCGACACCCGGGCCAAGCCAGAAATATGGAAAGAGAGCGCCAAGTTCAAGGAATACGCCGACAAGATGCAGGCTGAAATGAGCAAGCTGTCCGCCGCCGCGAAGACCGGTAGCCTGGACAACATCAAGACGGCAGTGTCCGCCACCGGTGGCACCTGCAAGAGCTGTCACGACGATTTCCGCAAAGACTAGCGCGGCTCATGCGCTTGGCCGGGCGCCTGGGGCGCGCGGCGCACCAATGGGGCGCCGCTCAGCCAGCCTGGGTACCCCTTGGCGGGGCTTGCTGGCGTACCCTGGTCATGAGCTGCCGGCAAAAAGTCATAATCGATCCCTCCCAAGGTTTATGGATGGAGCGTTGACCTGCCTGGCACGGTGCGCCCCGCCAAATTGAATAAATGAACAACGGCATTCTTATCATTGCTCACGCGCCGCTGGCCAGTGCGCTGCGCCAGTGCGTGCTGCATGTCTTCCCGGATGCGCAAGCGGACGTGGCGATGTTTGACGTGCAGCCCAACACAGCGCCCGAGGAGACGCTGGCGGGCGCCCGGCGCGCGCTGGCTTTGCTCAAGACCGCTCAGACCCTGGTATTGACCGATGTTTTTGGCGCGACGCCTTGCAACGTGGCACAAAAGCTGGTGGACGGCGTGAACTCCAAATTGGTCGCTGGCGTGAATCTGCCGATGCTGCTGCGCACCGTCACCTACCGAGGCGAGTCCCTGGACGCCATGCTGGCACGGGCACTGGCAGGGGGCACACAGGGCGTGATGCCCGTGGCAACCACAGCGCCACAAAACCAATTGAGGAAGAAAAGTGATCAAAGCAAGCGCGACCATCAGCAATAAATTGGGCCTGCATGCCCGAGCCTCAGCCAAGCTCACCAAGCTGGCCGGCAGTTACCCCTGCGAAGTCTGGATTGCCAAGGGTGAGCGGCGCGTCAACGCCAAGAGCATCATGGGCGTCATGATGCTGGCGGCCGGCAAGGACAGCACGGTGGAAATTGATGTCAGCGGTGAACGCGAGCAGGAAGCCCTGGATGCTCTGTTGGCGCTGATTGCCGATAGATTCGGAGAAGGCGAGTGACCTTCGCCATCCATGGCCTGGCCGTCGCGCGCGGCATTGCGATCGGTCGGGCGGTGTTGGTGGCTTCCAGCCGGGTCGATGTAGCGCATTACTTTATTGAGCCCAACCAGGTCGAGGCCGAGATCGAACGGGTGCGCAGCGGACGCAATGCCGTGGTCAATGAAATCCACCGCCTGCAAGCCAGCGTCAGCCAGATGGGGCCCAAAGAGGCGCCGCAGGAGTTGACCGCGCTGCTCGATGTGCACTTGATGTTGCTCAGCGACGCGGAACTGGCCGAAGGCGTCAAGCACTGGATCCGGGACCGTCTGTACAACGCCGAGTGGGCGCTCACCACGCAACTTGAAGTGATCGCGCGCCAGTTCGACGAGATGGAGGATGAATACTTGCGCGGGCGCAAGGCCGACATGGAGCAGATCACCGAAAAGGTGTTGCGCGCCATGATGGGCGTGGCCTCGCCGGTGCTGGTGTCGCCCAACCGTGGCCCGCGCAAGCCCTCGCAACAAGACCTGCTGCTCGACGACACCGTGGATGTGCCCCTGATTCTGGTGGCGCACGACCTGTCGCCGGCCGACATGTTGCAATTCAAGCAAAGCGTGTTCGCCGGGTTTGTCACCGATGTCGGTGGCAAGACCTCGCACACCGCCATCGTGGCCCGCAGTCTGGACATCCCGGCGGTGGTGGGCGCGCGCCTGTCGAGCCAACTGGTGCGTCAGGATGACTGGGTCATTGTGGACGGCGACGCCGGTGTGATGGTGGTCGACCCGTCCCCCATCTTGTTGGCCGAATATGGCTTCAAGCAACGCCAGGGCGAACTCGAGCGTGGCCGCCTGACCCGTCTGCTGCACACACCGGCCGTGACCATGGACGGCCAGAAGATCGAATTGCTGGCCAATATCGAGATGCCTGAAGACGCGCCAGGCGCTATCCGCGCTGGCGCGCTGGGAGTCGGCCTGTTCCGCAGTGAGTTTTTGTTCATGGGGCGCCACGGCCGCTTGCCCAACGAAGAGGAGCAGTACCAGGCCTACCGGCGTGCGATTGAAGGCATGCAGGGTTTGCCAGTGACGATCCGCACCGTCGATGTCGGCGCCGACAAGCCGCTGGACCAGTCGCCCCAGGACAGCGCCCACTTGAATCCGGCGCTGGGGCTGCGCGCGATTCGCTGGAGCCTGGCCGATCCGGCGATGTTTCTGACACAACTGCGGGCGATCCTGCGCGCCGCCGCCCATGGCCAGGCGAACCTGCTGATCCCGATGCTGGTGCACGCCGGTGAAATTCGCCGCACCATGGCCCTGATCGACCGCGCCCGAGTGGAACTCGACAACCGCGGCATTGCCTACGGCCCGGTCAAGATCGGTGCCATGATCGAAGTGCCCGCTGCCGCCATCATGGTCAAGCTGTTTTTGAAGTACTTCGATTTTCTGTCCATCGGCACCAACGACCTGATTCAATACACGCTGGCAATCGACCGCACCGACGAGTCCGTCGCGCATCTGTACGACCCCCTGCATCCGGCGGTGCTGCGGTTGGTGGCGCTGACCATAGCCGAATGTCGGGCCCAGGGAAAGCCGGTGAGCCTGTGCGGCGAGATGGCCGGCGATGTGTCGCTCACGCGCCTGCTGCTGGGCCTGGGTCTGCGCAGTTTCTCCATGCATCCAGCGCAGATTTTGGCGGTCAAGCAAGAGGTCTTGCGTGCCGATACGAGCAAGCTCACGGCGTGGGCGCAGCAGGTCATGGCCGACGATGATCCGGGCCAGCGCATTTTGCGGCACTAGCGTCCAGTGCCTTTCATGCTTGCATTAAGCCGGTGCAGGTGGCGTATCATGAATTCAAATTGGTACGCCGGTCGTAGGGAGCATTGATCATGGATTCAAAACACACGTCCTTTGTGCGCGTTCGAGCGGCAGGCTTCACGCTTGTTGAGCTTATGCTCGCGGTGGCGTTGATCGGCGTGCTGGCGGCAATTGCCATGCCGATTTATAGCAATTACCGCGAACGGGTCAATCGGACCATCGCAATCCAGGATGTGAAAATCATTCAGCTGCTGATCGCGGACTACGCCGCAAACGGTGGCTCCTTGCCGGCGTCGCTGGCAGATGTGGGCAACGGCGGCAAGCTCGATCCCTGGGGTCACGCCTACAAGTATGTCGATCTGACCAGCGTGGGTGGGATCGGGAAAGCGCGCAAAGACCACAAGCTCAATCCGATTAATTCCGACTTTGATCTGTTCAGCATGGGCAAGGATGGCGTCTTCAAGCCCCAATTGACGCAGAAGGACAGCCTTGACGACATTGTGCGGGCGCATGATGGCGCCTTTGTCGGGCTCGCTTCAACTTTCTCGCCGCAATGAGTGTCACCCTTGCGGCGGTGTTCTCCTCGTCATGAAAATGTTCATGGAGGGGACGTTTCTGCGCAGTGCTGTCGCCCGGCGCGTGTTTTTCTTGTTCCTGCTGTCGGCCTTTGTTCCGGCGACCTTGCTGGCGCTGCTGTCCTACGGTCACGTTCGCGCTGTGGTCAGCGATTACGCGCAGCGTCAGCTGGTGCAGGCGGGCAGCGGCCACGCACGGGCACTCTACGATCGTCTGCTCGGGGCTCATTTCATCCTGAACGCGAACGCCGCTCAAATTCGCGCCAACCAGGAAGTGGCAGACGCCGACCCATTCGCTTTGCAGCGGGTATTCCGGCGTAGTTACCTCGTCAGGCCCGAACGTTCCACACTGCGCTTTGGCACACCCTCGGGCGCTGAGCCGCCCCGAATCGACGCCCGCGCGGCCGTGCAGCTTGCCAAGGGGGAGGTCGCGTTGCTGCTGGCGCAGCCAGGGTCTACCGCAGGTCGTGCCTGGTTGGCCGTCGCCGTGGACCCAGCCCAGGTGGCAGGCGGCGTCCTGATCGCGGAACTCCAGCCGGCGTATCTGTGGGGCGATAGCGAGGAAATCTCTTACCAGACGGACATCTGTGTCCTGACCGAAGGCGCTGTGGTGTTGTACTGCTCGAGTGGCAAGGTCAGCTCGACTGCCACCAGCGTCGCTTTGCGCAGGGCCGATGTCCCTGCTGACAGCGCCGATGGCTGGTTATCCGCCACCAGCGGGCTGTTTCTGAAAGCCAAATTCGGCGCCGACGACTGGAACATCGTGGCTCTGCGCCCCGGCGGCCTGGCCATTGCCTCGCTCACCCGGCTGGCCCAGACCTATCTGGGCGTCACGCTGCTGACCCTGCTGCTGGTGGCGCTGCTGAGCGTGGTGCAAATCCGTCGCACCTTGGTGCCGCTTGAACGCCTGATTGAAGGGACCGAACGCATTTCCCGCGAGGACTTTGAGCAGCCCATAAAAGTCGAGCGCGATGACGAGTTTGGCCAACTGGCGCGCTCACTCAACGGCATGGCACTTCGTGTCGGCCAGCAGATCGGCGCGCTGCGCGCGTTGTCCCAGATTGACCAGGAAATCCTGTCGCACCTGCACATTGGGCAGATCGTCGTGTTGGTACAGGCGCGGCTGCTGGCGCTTTTGCCAAAGGCCGTGATCGGTGTGGTGTTGCTTGATGAACGGTCGGCCGATCTGGGCACGGCGTATCTACAGCGGGTCACGGACGCGCAGCCGACCAAGGTTCCGCTGCAGCTCGACCCACAGAAACTGGCCAACTGCGTGCACTACCGCGACGGGGCGTGGCTGCCGGTTGATGGACCGGATGTCCCGCGCTTCGTGGCCATGCTGGTCGGCTTGGGTGCAGCACATTGCTTTGTCATTCCCATTTTTTGGCGCGATGAAATCTGCGGTGCATTGGGCATGGGCGTGGCCGATCAGCAGGAGCTCAACCCTGAATTGATCGAACAGGCCCGCGATCTTGCCAAACGGGTCGGGGTCGGCTTTGCCGCACTCGCGCGCGAGGCCGAGCTGGTGTTGCGGGCCCACCACGACGACCTGACCGGTTTGCCCAACCGGGCGCTTCTAAGTGAGCGCCTGCAGCAGGAACTGGCGCGCGCGCGGCGCACCGGCAAGCAGCTGGCGCTGCTGTTTCTCGACCTCGACCGATTCAAGAGCGTCAATGACACCCTGGGGCACGACGGTGGCGACCAGTTGCTTCGGGTGGCCGCCGAGCGTTTGAGTGCCTGTGTTCGGGAATGCGACACCGTGGCACGCTTGGGGGGCGATGAGTTCGTCGTGCTGCTGACCGGCCTGGACAACCCGCAACAGGCGGCCAAGCTGGCCGGGCAAGTGCTGGCCTTGTTGTCTGAGCCGTTCCAGGTCGCCGGCAGCAAATGTTTCATCGGTGCCAGCATCGGCGTGTCGGTGTTTCCCGCCGACGGCTCGAGCGCCGAAGAGTTGCTCAAGCAGGCGGACATCGCCATGTACCGGGCCAAGGCCGCCGGCCGCGGCCGCTTCGTGTTCTTTGAAGAGAGCATGAACGTAGAGCAGCGTGAACGTGCCGTGATGGAGCAGGAGCTGCACCTGGCAATCATACGCAACCAATTTGCGGTGCACTACCAGCCGCGCGTCGACCTGCGCGATGGCCGTTTGCTTGGTGCCGAAGCCCTGCTGCGCTGGAACCACCCGCTGCTGGGTTCGGTGTCGCCGGCCATTTTCATTCCCCTGGCCGAGGACGCCGGTTTGATCGAGAGCATTGGGCCCTGGGTGCTGCGCCAGGTGTGCGCGCAGTTGGCCGCGTGGCAAGCCGCTGGCTACGCTGTCGGCACGGTCGCGGTCAACGTTTCCGGGCGACAGTTCAGGTCCGACGATCTGGTCGCTCAGGTCACGCACGCGCTTGAATCTACCGGTTTGGCGCCTCACGTCCTGGAGCTTGAAGTGACCGAGGGCGTCCTGATCGACGATGTCGAGTCCGTGATTGATGTGCTGGGTCGTCTCAAGCAGATCGGTGTGTCGGTGGCGCTGGATGATTTTGGGACCGGTTACTCCTCGATGGCCTATCTCAGACGCCTGCCGATCGATGTTTTGAAGATTGACCAGTCGTTCGTGCGGGATCTGGCGCACGATGAAGACGCCCGCAACATCGTGCAGGCCATCATCGCCATGGCCCATGCGCTGCACAAATCCGTTGTGGCCGAGGGGGTGGAGACCTTGGTGCAGGCCAATCTGCTGCGCAGCTGGGGCTGTAACCAAGCACAGGGCTTTTACTTTAGCCGTGCGGTCACCGCCGCCGCACTGGAAGCCTTGATGGAGAAGACCCTGGTGTTATCAGACGACACCATCGCCATGGCCCGGATCTGAAAACCTACTCGCAGGAGGCCAATGGTAGCGACTACCCGCTCTTTCAAAACAGCCGGAACGCCAGCGGGATCAACAGCGATGCCAGCACCACCTGCAGCCCCAGCGCCAAGCCGGCGTAAGCCCCGGCATCGGCATTGACCTGCAACGCCCGCGCCGCGCCAATGCCGTGCGCGGCCGTGCCCAGAGAAAAGCCACGCGCCATCCAGCCCGTGGGGTCGGTGGGGATTTTCAGCGCAGCAAACAAGTATTTGGCACTGAGCGCGCCCACCATGCCGGTGATCACGGCAAACACGGCGGCCAGCGCGGGGATGCCGCCAATCTTGTCGGCAATGCCCATCGCCACTGGCGCTGTGACCGACTTGGGCGCGAGCGACAGCACCACATCCAGCGGCAGCCCCACCGCCCAGCCCAAAGCCAGCGCGGAGCCGCTGGCCGCCAGGCCGCCCGCCAGCGCCGCCAGCAGCAGGGCGCGCCAGTGCTTGCCCAAGGCGGCGCGGCGCTCCCAGAGCGGCCAGGCCAGGGCCACCACCGCAGGGCCGAGCAGGAAGTGAATGAATTGCGCACCCGCAAAATAAGTGGGGTAACTCACACCGGTGACCAGCAGCACGCAAGCAATGATCACCACCGTCCACAGCACCGGGTTGGCCCAGGGCGCCTGTTGCAGCCGCACGTAGCCAGCTTGCGCCAGCACATAGACCACCAGCGTGGCGGTTAGCCCGAACAGCGGTGTGCTGGAGAGGTAGACCCAGAGCTCAACGACCTCAGACATCGCTTTTGTCCTTGAACAGCTGCAAAGCAAGCGCCGTCACCGCCAGGCCGACCCAGGTGGAGAGCACGATCACGATCAGCATGCGCACGCCATACTGGCTGATCAGGCCCAGATGGGTCATGACCCCGACGCCGACCGGCACAAACAACAGCGAGAGGTTCGAGAGCAGGAAGTTGGCGCACAGGGCCACCGGCTCGCGCACCATCGGCGCACGCAGCGCAAACAGCAGCAGCAGCATGCCGATCACCGGACCGGGAAAGGGCAATGAAAACCCCCGCGCCAGCAGCTCGCCGATGGACTGAAAGCCCAAAAGCCAAGCCAAGCCACGCAGTCCATTCATGGCGGCTTAGAACCTGGGCAGATCGGGATGCTTGATCTGCCCGCCACGCACCAGCATCTTGCCGTACTCGGCACAGCGCTGCAGCGTCGGAATCACCTTGCCAGGGTTGAGCAGGCCCTTGGGGTCAAAGGCGCGCTTGACGCCAAACATCTGCTCGTTCTCCTCTGCGCTGAATTGCACGCACATCGAGTTGAGCTTTTCCACCCCGACGCCGTGCTCGCCGGTGACGGTGCCACCCATGGCGACGCTGGTTTCCAGGATGTCGGCGCCAAACAGCTCGCAGCGGTGCAACTGGTCGGGGTCGTTAGCGTCGAACAGAATCAAAGGATGCAGGTTGCCGTCGCCGGCATGGAACACATTGGCGCAGCGCAGCTGGTATTTTTTTTCCATCTGCTGGATCGCCAGCAGCATGTCGGCCAGGCGCTTCCTGGGAATGGTGGAGTCCATGCACATGTAGTCCGGGCTGATGCGCCCGCTGGCCGGAAAGGCGTTCTTGCGGCCGCTCCAGAATTTGAGCCGCTCGGCCTCGTCGCGGCTCACGGCAATCGCGGTCGCACCATGGGTACGCAGCACGGCGCTCATGCGGCCAATTTCTTCTTCCACCTCTTCCGGCGTGCCGTCGCTCTCGCACAAGAGAATCGCTTCTGCCGTCAAGTCGTAGCCGGCGTGCACGTAGTCTTCCACCGCTGCCGTCATCGGCTTGTCCATCATCTCCAGCCCGGCCGGGATGATGCCCGCGGCAATGATGGCGGCCACCGCATCGCCCGCCTTGCGGATGTCGTCAAAGCTGGCCATGATGCAGCGCGCCAGTTGCGGCTTCGGGATCAGCTTGACCGTCACTTCGGTGGTCACGGCCAGCATGCCCTCGGAGCCGATCACGATGCTCATCAGGTCGTAGCCGGCCGAGTCCAGCGCATCCGAGCCGAATTCAAGCGCCTCGCCCGCCATGGTGAAGCCCTTGATCTTGACGATGTTGTGCAGCGTGAGCCCGTATTTCAGGCAGTGCACGCCGCCCGAGTTCTCCGCCACGTTGCCGCCAATGGTGCAGGCAATCTGGCTGGAAGGGTCGGGTGCGTAGTACAAATCATGCGCGGCCGCCGCGTCGCTGATGGCCAGGTTGCGCACGCCGCACTGCACCACGGCCGTGCGGCTGATCGGGTCGATCCGGATGATCTGGTTGAAGCGCGCCAGCGACAGCGTGACGCCCAGTGCATGCGGCATGGCGCCGCCCGACAAGCCGGTGCCGGCGCCGCGCGCCACCACCGGCACCTCGAGCGCGTAACAGGTGCGCAGCACCGCCTGCACTTGGGCTTCGGTTTCTGGCAGGGCCACCAGCAGCGGGCGCTGGCGGTAGGCGCTCAGGCCGTCGCATTCGTAGGGCGTCGTGTCTTCTGCGTGCCAGAGCAGCGCGTAGCGTGGCAAATGCGGCTCCAGCGCGCGCACGATTTGCGCCTGGCGCTCGGTTCTTTGTGGCGCCGTGGGGGCTGCGGGAGTGGTAGAGGCAATCATGGTGGATTCCACGCGTCAAGGGGTGAATGGATTCAGGGGCTGTCTGGTGTCGGCCCCGGTGTGGTGAACAACAAGGTCAAGTCATTGCCAAAATACTACGAAATAAATAGCTACTCATGCAATATGAACGTGGGCTAGAGGCGAATTTCTTACATATTTAGAGAAAATATCCGCGGCCCAGCGAGCGCCCGTCAAGGGTTTGTCAAACGCACATTGTCACACTGTGAGCGCTTTGAGGCGCTGGGTACAATCCCGCCCATTCCAACCACCGGTACACCCTCCTATGTTCGACCGTCTTGCCGTGCTGGTGCAGTATCTGCTTCCCAAACAGGCCATCACCCTCTTGGCCGGGCGCGTGGCCGGTGCCCGTGGCGGCAAGTTCACCACCGGCTTGATTGACTGGTTCGTCAAGCGCTACCAGGTCAACATGCAGGAGGCCGCCAACCCGGAGGTGGCCAGTTACGCCACCTTCAACGAATTTTTCACGCGTGCGCTCAAGGACGGCGCGCGACCGCTCGCCAGCGCCGACCTGATCTGCCCGGTGGATGGCGCCATCAGTCAGTTTGGTGCCATTGAGGGCGATCAGATTTTTCAGGCCAAGGGCCACCATTACAGTAGCACCGCACTGGTGGGCGGCGATGCGGCCCTGGCCGCGCAGTTTATGGATGGCCACTTTGCCACGCTGTACTTGAGCCCGCGCGATTACCACCGCATTCACATGCCCTGCGACGGCGTCTTGCGCCGCATGATCTACGTGCCGGGCGCGCTGTTTTCGGTCAACCCGAGCACCGCCCGCGGTGTGCCTGGGCTGTTTGCCCGCAACGAGCGCGTGGTGTGTGTCTTCGAGTCCGCGCGCGGCCCATTTGTGCTGGTGCTGGTGGGCGCCACCATTGTCGGCAGCATGGCCACGGTGTGGCACGGCGTGGTGAACCCGCCGCGCTCCACCGCGGTGCGCGAGTGGCGCTATGACGACCCGCCGATTCAATTGAAGCAGGGCGCGGAGATGGGCCGCTTCCTGCTCGGCTCCACCGTCGTGATGCTGTTCCCCAAGGGTCCGCTGCAGTTCAACCCGACGTGGTCGCCCGCTGCGGCGGTCCGGCTGGGTGACGCCATGGCCAGCCAGCCCGTGCTGTAACGGCACTGCTTGCGCAGCGTCGCCCGGGCGGCCACAATGCTGCCATGAACTACGAACACCTGCTCATTTCCGCTGACGGCCCCATCACCACCGTCACCCTGAACCGGCCCGAGAGGCGCAACGCGCTGGCGACGCCCCTCATGCTGGAGTTGACGCAGGCTTTGCGCGCCGTGGCGCACAGCGATGCCCTGGGCGTGATCCTGGCGGCCAACGGCCCGGTCTTCAGCGCTGGCCATAACTTTGGCGACATGGCCGGTGCCACATTGGCGCAGGCGCGTGAACTTTTTGCCGTTTGCACCGAGATGATGGACGCCATTCAGGCCATGCCGCAGCCGGTGATTGCCAAGGTGCACGCGCTCGCCACGGCAGCCGGTTGCCAACTGGTTGCCAGTTGCGACCTGGCCATCGCGGCCGACACCGCCGGCTTTGCCATTCCGGGGGGCAAGGGTGGTTTGTTCTGCCATACGCCGCTGGTGGCGCTGGCGCGCAATATCAGCCGCAAACGGGCGCTGGAGATGGCGTTCACCGGTGATGTGATCGATGCCGCGACCGCCGCCAGCTGGGGACTGATCAACCGCGCCGTGCCGGCCGAGCAGCTCGACGCCGCCACGCTCGATCTGATCAGCCGCGCTACGCGGGGCAGCGCGCTGTCCAAGGCGATGGGCAAGCAGGGCTTTTACCAGCAGGTCGGCTTGCCGCAGGACCAGGCCTACGCGTTGGCTTGCGAGTTGATGGCCACAGCGGCCATGACACCGGACGCGCAAGAGGGCATCGCGGCTTTTCTGCAAAAGCGCCCGGCGCAGTACACGCAGGGGCCGTCCGGCAAGAGCGTCTGAACCGGTCAGCGCGTCACTTGCGTCGCGGCCCTTACTTGAAAATAACGGTCTTGTGGCCGTTGATCAGCACGCGGTGTTCGCTGTGCCACTTGACGGCCCGCGCCAGCACCTGGCTCTCTGTGTCGCGACCCAGTGCAGTCAGGTCTTCCACCGTCTTGCTGTGGTCGACGCGCGCCACGTCCTGCTCGATGATCGGGCCTTCGTCCAGCGCCGCGGTCACATAGTGGGCGGTGGCGCCAATCAGCTTCACGCCGCGGTCATGCGCCTGGTAATAAGGCTTGGCCCCCTTGAAGCTGGGCAAGAACGAGTGGTGGATGTTGATGGCCGCGCCAGATAGCTTGCGGCACAGGTCGTCACTCAAAACCTGCATGTAGCGCGCCAGCACCACCAGTTCGGCCGCTTCGGCCTGAATGATTTCATACTGCCGGGCCTCGACCTGCGCTTTGGTGGCGGCGGTGATCGGCAGGTGATGGAACGGCACGTTGTAGCTGGCGGCCAACTGGTAAAACTCGCGGTGGTTCGAGATGATGGCGCGAATGTCGATCGGCAGCAGGCCGCTTTTCCAGCGAAACAGCAGGTCATTGAGGCAATGGCCTTCCTTGCTGACCAGGATGACGGTGCGCATGGGCTGCGCGCGCGCGTGCAGGCGCCACTGCATCCCAAAGGGCTGGGCAAAGGCGCTCAAATGGCCGCTGAGTTCCTCATGCGTCGCCTGGGCACAGGCAAACTGAACCCGCATGAAGAACAGGCCGGTGTCTTCGTCGTTGTACTGGGCGGCTTCTTCAATATTGCCAGCGTGTTCCAGCAAAAAGCCAGACACCGCGTGCACCAGTCCCAGGCGGTCCGGGCAGGACAGAGTCAATATGTAAACAGGATTCATGCGCTCGATTGTCGCAGGGCTTAGGGCGCCTTTTTGGACCGGGCTTCAGCGGCCGCGCTGCGCTGCTGAATGAAGTCAGCGCAATAGTCCTTGACGGGGGCCGTTGGCGTGGGCCAGGTTTGGTCAAAATTGATTGCACTTTGCGCCTCTTCAGAGGCAGGCCCAGCCTGCAGACGCACCGTCTTTGCCGTCAAGTGCTGTGGCAGGTGCAACGGCACCCCCAGGCTGCGATCTACGTGGCCACCACCGGCCAGTAACAGCACGGTCTTGCCCGGCCGCGCCGCCAGCGCGACGGTTTGCGCCATGGCGACGTCGCGCCCAATCTGGATGCGCGTCATGGGGGCGATCTGGCTTTCGGGCAGCAAATGGCAGTGGCCTGCGCGCACCCGTTCTTGTTGCATCAGCAGCGCGGCGCCCGACAGGCGTGCGTCCAATCCCTCGTCCTTCATGGCCTGTGCCAAACGCGCTTTGGGCAGGTTGGCGCCCAGCACCGGCACACCTGCGCGTACCGCAGCCATCACCGCCGGGCCGTAGGCGGCCCACGGCCAGCCGGCGTTGTCCCATTGCAGGGCCGCGCGCACGGCATCTTCGCTCGCATCTCGCTGCAATTTCTCAGTGGATTGACCCTGGGCGACCATCTCCAGCGCCAGCGCCGCCAGTGCTTGCTGGCGGGCCAGCGTCTCGACAACAACGCGCTGAATGCGTTGATGGTCCGGCACGTCATGCTGCTCACCCAAAAAAAGGGCGTCAACGGGCAGCATCTGTTGGAGTTGCAGTTGGTTGACCGGATCAAGAATGGGGGAAGCCGCCTCTTGAGCGGGGCCGGTGCAGCCCAGCACCGCCATCACGGCAAAAAAAACCAGCACACCTTTGGTGCTAGCCATTACATTAAAGTGTTGACGGATTGACTGAAGGCCGCGCCCAGCTTGGGTTCGCGGCCTCTTTTGCGTCCGGAGAAATCTTAGGCACAGGGAATGGTACAGACGCTAAGCGCCATGAGGGTTTCAGACGGTTT
>VMTC01000064.1 GCA_013791765.1 Rhodoferax sp. | reverse complement strand
CGCCACCATTCCCGTGGCCGAAACCTTGATGCATGGCACGGTTCAGGGCTTGGCCAACCACACTGTGGTGATTGCACGCGATGGCAGCGAATGCGATATTGCCGACAGTTGCGCGCCAATCCGTGACCGCGATGGCGACGTGATCGGTGCCGTGCTGGTGTTTCGTGATGTCACCGAAGAGTATGCGGCAGCGCAAGCCCTGCGTGACAGTAACGCCCTGATTCAGACCGTGCTTAATACCGTGGCGGACGGCATCATCACCATCTACGCGCGTGGCGGCATCGTCAAGACTGTAAACCCCGCCGCCGAGCGCATGTTTGGCTACAGCGCGGCCGAGTTGGTGGGCGAGAACTTCAGTCTGCTCATTCCCGAGCTCGACCAAGACCAGCGCAATGGTTCACTGGAGTACTACAGTGCCAGCGACGAGGCGCGTGCGGTCGGCTTGGGACGCGAGGTGCTCGGCCTGCGCAAGGATGGCAGCGCCTTCCCGATGGAGATGGCGGTCAGCGAGATGTGGCTGGGCGGCGAGCGCTATTTCACCGGCATCTTGCGCGATATCACCACCCGAAAACAGGCCGAAGAAGAGCTGCTCAAGGCCGGGGCCTTGCAGAGCGCGATTTTCAACAGCGCCAATTTCTCCAGCATCGCCACCGATGCCAAGGGCGTGATTCAGATTTTTAACGTGGGCGCCCAGCGCATGCTGGGCTACACCGCGCTGGAGGTGATGAACCAGGTCACCCCGGCCGACATTTCTGATCCGCAGGAAGTGATTGCGCGCGCTAAGGTGCTGAGTCTTGAACTCGGAACCCAGATTGAGCCGGGTTTTGAAGCGCTGGTGTTCAAGGCCTCGCGCGGCATTGAAGACATCTATGAGCTGACTTACATCCGCAAGGACGGCAGCCGTTTTCCGGCGGTGGTGTCGGTCACAGCCTTGCGCGACGCACAGGGCGCCATCATTGGCTACCTGTTGATTGGCACTGACAACACGGCGCGCCAGCGCGTTGAGGCCGAGCGAGCGCTGCTTGATCGGGCACTGCGCGACAAGAATGTCGAGTTGGAAGTCGCCCGGCAAGCCGCCGACAAAGCCAACCTCGCCAAATCGGATTTCCTGTCGAGCATGAGCCACGAACTGCGCTCGCCGCTCAACGCCATTTTGGGCTTTGCGCAACTGATGGAGTCTGCCACCCCGCCGCCCACGGCCACGCAGCGGGCCAGCATCGACCAAATACTGCATGGCGGGTGGTACCTGCTGGAGCTGATCAACGAGATCCTCGATCTGGCCTTGATCGAGTCCGGTAAGCTGTCGCTGTCAATGGAGCCGATCGCGCTGGCTGACGTTCTGCAGGACTGCCAGGCCATGATCGACCCGCAGGCCCAAAGGAGCGCCATCACCATCACCTTTCCTAAGTTCAGCAGCCCGTGCTTTGTCAGTGCCGATCAAACGCGGGTCAAGCAGGTGATCGTGAACTTGATGTCCAACGCCATCAAATACAACCGTGTTGGCGGAACTGTCGATGTGAGCTGCAAGGCCGTTGCCGCGCAGCGCCTGCGCATTAGCGTGCGCGATACCGGCAAAGGCTTGTCGGCCGACAAGTTGGCGCAACTGTTCCAACCCTTTAATCGGCTGGGGCAAGAGGTTGGCACCGAAGAGGGTACGGGCATTGGCCTGGTGGTCAGCAAACGGCTGGTTGAGTTGATGGGGGGCGAAATCGGGGCGCAAAGTATCGTTGGCACAGGCAGTGTGTTCTGGTTTGAGTTAAATCTGGCGCAAGCGCCGCAATTTGCGGTTAATTCCGATGAGCCGCTGGTACTGCTGCGGGCCCAGGCTGTGCCTGGCGCGGCGCTGAGCACCCTGCTTTATGTCGAAGACAACCGGGCCAACATGGAGTTGGTTCGCCAACTCATCGCGCGCCGGCCAGACATGAGTTTGCTCAGTGCCACAGATGGCATCCAAGGCATTGCGCTGGCCCGCGTTCACCTGCCCAAAGTGATCCTGATGGACATTAATCTGCCCGGTATCAGCGGTCTGGAGGCATTGAAGATGCTGCGTGAAGACCCGATAACCCGGCACATTCCGGTGCTGGCCATCAGTGCCAACGCCATGCCCCGTGATATTGAGAGAGGGCTGGAAGCCGGATTTCTCTCTTATCTCACCAAGCCAATCAAAGTCAATGAGTTCATGGCGGCGCTGGATACGGCGCTGGAATTGACGCAAACAGGCGCCGCTGGTGAAGTTGGTGTGGTCGGGTCTTTATAAAAAATCACAAGTTTCAGTGAAAACGAAAGCGAGCAAATTTTATGGTTAGCACTGCCGATATTCTTAACGCCAGCATATTGATCGTGGACGATCAGGCCGCCAACGTGCAGTTGCTCGAGCAAATGCTGCATGGCGCTGGTTACCAGCATTTAACCTCGACGATTGATCCCTTTGCTGTGTGCGAGTTGCATCGCGCCAACCACTATGACCTGATCCTGCTTGACTTGCAGATGCCCGGCATGGACGGTTTTCAGGTCATGCAAGGGCTCAAGGAGATTGACCCGAATGGCTACGCGCCGATTCTGGTCGTCACCGCGCAGCCGGGCCACAAGCTGCGGGCTTTGAGCTCAGGCGCGAAGGATTTTGTGGCCAAACCCTTTGATCTGGTTGAAGTCAAGACGCGCATTCACAACATACTGGAAGTGCGCTTGCTGTACAAAAAACTGCAAAATTACAATCAGGTCCTGGAGCAAACCGTGCAGGAGCGAACCGCTGAACTCAGTGAAAGTGAAGCGCGCTTTCGCCGCTTGACGGAACTGGCGTCCGATTGGTACTGGGAGCAAGACGCGCAAGGACATTTCACCAAGGTGTATGGCCCGGTGATGGACATGCTGGGCGTCTCGATGGAGAGTCTGCTGGGAGAGATCAAGCAGGAGCAAGCGCTGCGCTGGAACGAGGCCGAGCGCGCCGTTCTCAAGGCGAACGTGGCGGCACGCCGGCCGTTCCTCGATTTTGTCTTCAGCCGGATCGATGACGCCGGCGAGCGCCAGTATTTCCAGGTCAGCGGGGAGCCCATGTTCGACGCCTCGGGCCGTTTTACCGGCTATCGCGGCGTTGGCCGCGACGTCAGCGCGATCATGCACGACGTGGCGCAGCAGCGGGTGGCTTGACCCGACCTGCCAATTGCCGCCGTGGCCTCAAACTGAAGTTTGGGCTGGCGTCGGCGTCAGCCACTGCACTATTTTTTCCGTCACAGCCGGGCTGCTGAGCAGGGCCATGTGGCTGGTGCGGTAGGCAATCCATTGCGCCGTTGGGGCAAAAACCAGCGTTCTTTTGGGGTCATCGTGCTGCCCCAGTGCGCTGTGCAGCGGCACCAAGCCGTCACCAATCAGGCGATCTGCCAGGGCGCCGCGCTGGGTCGCTGTGGTGGCGGCGACCGCGTAGCAGGCCACACCTGCGGTCAGGGCCAGCACCTGTCGGTCATCGGGCTTGCGCTGAAATCGGTCGTGGCCCTGCCAGTCCGCGTCGAGCACATTGCCCCAGCGCAGGTCGGTGATGCCGGCGCTGCGCAACTGGCCCAATTTGGCAAAGGGCGCGCTGTAGGGCGTGCGGCTCAGGATGACATCAACCCAGTTGCCGGCCCGCTCCAGCGGCGCGCCATGGTGGGGCGTGCCCAGAAACACGATGTTCTTCATACGGATCGGCCAACGCAAGCCCGCCTGCTGCGCGTAGTAAAGCGCACTGCGGATCAGCAAACCGCCCATGCTGTGCGCCAGCACCGTGATTTCCTGGATCGGTGTTGGCCAATGGTTTACGAGTTGTTCCAGCAGGGCTGACAGCGCATGCCCGTTCTGCGAGGTATGCAGCCCGCTGTTGTAACGCACATAAACCGGGGTGTAGCCCAGCTTGTCTGCCAAGGCTGCGCCATGGTCCACCACCTGGCCGTCTTGTTGTGAGTGCCACTGCAGGTCGTTCATGCAAAGCCCATGAATCAGCAGCAAAACCTTGGCAGTGGCCTGCGGCATCGGGGGCAGAGCCTGCCAGTTCAGCGCTGTGCCTTGGTAGCGCAGGGTCATGGGGGTGGCAAGCGGGCTGTGGACCTTCAGCAGGTGATCGCCCATCACTCCATTGAGAGCGGCCAGCACCGCCGCGCGCTGGGCGCTGCCGGGCTGGGCATCTTCTGCCGAGTCCAGCGCGGGCTGCAACCGGGCCAGCAGCGTGTCCACGCTCTTGCCAACCAGCCGGGTCAAGCCGTGCACACTCCTGTAAACCAGCCCGGTAATGCCGCCGGTTTGCCCCGGCGTCTTGCCACCGGGGATGCCCAGACTGTCATACACCGATTGGTGCACCCCTTCGGCGATGCGGGTGACGCCCGCCGTGGCCTGCGTGGCCAGTTGCACCACAGCGCGCAGGTCCGAGCTGCGCAGGTGCCTGAGCGGATTTTTTGGCGGCGGCTTGGTCACGGTGGAACTCCCTACATCCGACGATCAGTTGGGGGCAGAGCACGCTCACAACGCGCAAGCTTTGGTCTGTCCCACAATGCGGACATCCGACATCCCGGTATCAGTTGAGGACAGAGCACGCTCACTCTGTGTAGCTTTGGTCTGTCCCACAATGCGGACATCCGACATCCCGGTATCGGTTGAGGACAGAGCACGCTCACTCTGTGTAGCTTTGGACTGTCCCACAATGTCTAGAACTTCTCATGCGGGGCCAGGTAGCGCCACTGGCCCACCGGCAGGTTGCCCAGCATCACGTTGCCAACGCGCACGCGCTTGAGGCCAACTACTTTCAGGCCCACCAGCTCGCACATGCGCCGAATCTGGCGTTTCTTGCCCTCGGTCAACACAAAGCGCAGCTGCTCGGGGTTTTGCCAATCCACTTTGGCCGCTTGCAGTGCTTGCCCGTCCAGGCT
Organism: Rhodoferax sp.; assembly: GCA_013791765.1. GTDB lineage: Bacteria > Pseudomonadota > Gammaproteobacteria > Burkholderiales > Burkholderiaceae_C > Rhodoferax. Next base: position 17,786 of record VMTC01000064.1, on the reverse strand, counting down.
CAGGCCGTGGCGCAAGAGCTTGAGTTTGTCCATGGGGAAAACTGACTGCACATCGCTGCTGACGGGGTCATCATCGTCAATGCGGCTGAGCTGCGTGATCTTGCCGCCATAGGTGGCTGCGGCTGACAGGGCCGCTGCCGTGTTCTCAGAACCGGTGTAGACCACGCGCACCAGGTATTCTTTTTCCATCACTGAGTCTTCACCAATGAGCTGGCGCGCCACGCGGCCGTCTTGCGTCAACACCAGCAGGCCGGTGGAGTCGATGTCGAGCCGGCCGGCCGGCACCAGGCTCTTGAGCTGGCTCGGGTGGAAGAAAAAGCGCGCGTTGTCCTCTGACCAGCGGTTTTGGGGTTGCACCAAAATGATGGCCGGCTCGTGCCCGTCTTCGGCCTGGCCGCTGACCAAACCCAGCGGCTTGTTGATCAGCACGGTGACCTGATTCGCCTGCTGGCCCTGCGCCTGCTTGGTGATCTCGATCTTCACATCGGGCTTGACCTGCATGCCCATGGTGGCTACCACGCCGTTCACCTTGACCCAGCCCTTGCCAATCCATTCGTCCGCCTCGCGGCGCGACGCCAGGCCCAATTCGGCCATGCGCTTGTTCAGGCGCAAGGTCCCGTTGGCGCCGATGGCGGCGGTGTTGCTCTGGCCGGCGGGCAGGGGTGCGCGGGGCGCAGGCGCTGCGGCGCGGCGAAACAGGGGAGGGGCTTTTGAATCGGTCATGTTGCTATATATATAGTAGCTATAAGTGCTTATTTTACGTGGGCTAGAGGCTGATTTATTATAAAAATATCTGGGAACGCAATGCCACCAGACTGAGCACGCGCAGGCCGCCATATTCGACGCGAATCACGTCTTGCTCGGCCAGCGCGGTCAGGGCTTCATTCACGCGCTGGCGCGACAAACCCACCAGATAGGCCAACTCCTGTTGCGTGATGCGAAGCACCTCGCCAACGCCGGGGTACAGCACCGGGTTGAAGAGCGCGGCCAGGCTGCGCGCCACGCGGATGTCGGGGTTGCTCATGCGGTCGATTTCACGCGCGGCAATGAACTGGCCAAGGCGTTCGTTGAGCTGGTTCATCACAAAGCGGTTGAAGCCAATCGAGTGGTCCAACAGCCAGTGAAAGGTGTCCACATGCAGCCCGGCCACGCGGCTTTTACGCAGCGCCTGGATGTTGTAGCGGTAGCTCTCGCGCTTGAGGGCCGTGCCTTCGCCAAACCAGCCGCCCGGTGGCACGCCGGTGAAGGTCATGGTCTGCCCCTCGGCGTTTTCGCTGCTCATCTTGAGCAGGCCGTCAACCACGCCGAACCAGTAGGTGACCGGGCGACCGGTGCGGCAGACGTACTCGCCCGTAACGGCGTCGGCAATTTTCAGATCGTCCACGGCGCGTTCACGCTCGAGTGGCGACAGCCGCGTCAGCCACGGAATCGTGGCGAGTTCGCCGACGGTCAGTGGTCGGCGGCGCTGGTGCAAGGATGCATCGGTAGTCATTCAGGGTTAGTGCAAAAGGCTTGAAAACGCAGGGAAAACACCTACTGAGAAAAGTTTGAATTGTCGTTCAAATGACAACTTGACGTCAAACGAATGTTTACTATTTGCCCAATTCCAATGACTCGACTGCCGATGGCCAAGTTGAGTCGTTCAGCAGGAGACAGAAAGAAAAAGCTGCTCTCCCAGTTTGTTTAGATTGAGAACAAGGTACCGGGATGCAAACCACTTTTCCTCGACTTCTGTTGAATCACGCCGCGCAGCGCCCGCAGGCGAGCGCCATGCGTGAAAAAGAGTACGGCATTTGGCAAGCCCTGTCCTGGGCCGATCTGGCGGTGATGGTCGAGCAGATCGCCTGCGGCCTGCATCAAGCCGGGCTGCGCCGCGCCGAGCACATGATCGTGATCGGTGCCAATCGCCCGCGCTTGTACGCCACCATGCTGGCGGTGCAGTCGCTGGGGGCCGTTCCGATTCCGCTCTATCAGGATGCCGCAGCGCCCGAGTGCGTGTTTCCCATCAACAACGCAGAAGTGCGCTTTGCCTTTGCCGAAGATCAGGAGCAGGTCGACAAGCTGCTGGAAATCCGCGAGCAATGCCCGCAGCTCTCCAACATTTATTTTGACGATCCACGCGGCCTGCGCAGCTATGAGGAGCCGGGCCTGCTGTCGCTCGATGATTTGGTGGTTGCCGGCAAGGCCTTTGCCACCCAGCACCCGGAATTTTTCCAGTCCGAAGTGAGCCAGATCAAGCCCGATGACGTGGGCGCCATGTTTTTCACCTCCGGCACCACGGGTAGCCCCAAGGGGGTGGTGCACACTCACAATTCGCTGCTGAACCGGGCCAAGGCCGGGGCTGACTTTGACAAGCTCACCCATGCCGAAGAAGTGCTGGCCTACTTGCCGCCGGCCTGGATTGGGCAAAATATCTTCAGCTACGCGCAGTGGCTGGCCTGCGGCTACGTGGTGAATTGTCCGGAGTCGGCGGCCACCGTCACGATCGACCTGAAAGAGGTCGGCCCCACCTATTATTTTGCACCGCCGCGCGTGTTTGAAGGCCTGCTGACCAGCGTGATGATCCGCATGGAAGATGCGGGCGCGATCAAGCGCAAGATGTTCCACTTCTTCATGGAGGTGGCAAAACGAGTCGGCCCGACGCTGATGAGCGGCAAGTCGGTGTCGCTGACTGACCGGGTGCTGTACCTGCTTGGCAACTTCATGGTCTATGGCCCCCTGCGCAACAACCTGGGCATGAGCCGGGTGCGGGTCGCCTACACCGCAGGCGAGGCGATCGGGCCCGACCTGTTCAGTTTTTATCGCTCGATTGGCATCAATCTCAAGCAGCTCTACGGCTCCACTGAAACCGCGGTGTTTGTCTGTCTGCAGCCTGACAACGAAGCGCGTGCCGACACCGTCGGTGTGCCCTGCGCCGGGGTCGAAATCAAGGTGGCTGACAACGGCGAAATTCTGGTCAAGTCGCCGGGCCTGCTCAAGGGCTATTTCAAGAACCCCGAAGCCACCGCCGAGGTGTTGACGCCGGACGGCTGGTACCACACCAGCGACGCCGGTTTTCTGGATGCCCATGGTCATCTCAAGATCATTGACCGCGTGAAGGATGTGGGCCGCATCAAGGGCGGCGCCAATGACGGCGCCATGTTCGCGCCCAAGTATGTGGAAAACAAGCTTAAATTCTTCCCGCACATCAAGGAGGTGGTGGCCTACGGCGACGGCCGTGAAAAGGTGTGCGTCATGATCAATATCGACGTGGACGCGGTCGGCAACTGGGCCGAGCGGCGCAATCTGCCTTATGCAGGTTATACCGATCTGGCGCAAAAGCCAGAGGTTTACCAGCTCATCAAGGAATGCGTCGAAAAGGTCAACGCCGACCTCAGCGTTGACACGCTGCTGGCCGGCTCGCAGGTCAGCCGCTTTCTGGTGCTGCACAAGGAACTCGACGCCGACGACGGTGAGCTGACCCGGACCAACAAGGTGCGCCGCGGCTTCATTGCGGATAAATACGACGTGTTGATTGATGCCTTGTACGGCGGCAAGACCTCGCAGTTCATTGAAACCCAGGTCAAGTTTGAAGATGGCCGCACCGGTAGCGTCAGCGCCACCTTGCGCATCGAAGACGCCAAGACCTTTACACCCGTCAAGGCGGCAGCATGAGCAAACAAATCGGCGACGTCATTCTTGATGTCAAGAACATCTCTTTGAGCTTCGGCGGCGTCAAGGCGTTGACTGACATTTCATTCAATGTGCGCGAGCACGAGGTGCGCGCCATCATCGGGCCCAACGGCGCGGGCAAGAGCTCCATGCTCAATTGCATCAATGGCGTCTACACACCGCAGCAGGGCTCCATCACCTTTCGCGGCCAGTCTTTCAGCCACATGGACAGCCATGCGGTGGCGGTGATGGGCATCGGGCGCACCTTTCAGAACTTGGCGCTGTTCAAGGGCATGAGCGTGATTGACAACATCATGACCGGGCGCAACCTACGCATCAAGAGCAATCTCTTCTTGCAAGCGCTGCGCATCGGGCCGGCCCAGCGCGAAGAAGAGCAGCACCGCGAATTTGTTGAGCACATCATTGATTTCCTGGAAATTCAGGCCTATCGCAAGACCCCAGTCGGCCAGTTGCCCTATGGGCTGCAAAAGCGCGTTGACCTGGGTCGCGCTTTGGCGATGGAGCCCCAGGTGCTGCTGCTGGACGAGCCGATGGCCGGCATGAACGTCGAAGAAAAGCAGGACATGTGCCGCTTTGTGTTGGATGTGAATGAAGAGTTTGGCACCACCGTGGTGCTGATCGAACACGACATGGGGGTGGTGATGGATATCTCCGACCGCGTGGTGGTGCTCGATTACGGCATGAAGATCGGCGACGGCACCCCCGATGAGGTCCGCAACAACGAAGAAGTGATCAGCGCCTATCTTGGAACGGGACATTAATCATGGCATTTTTTCTTGAAACCCTGCTCGGCGGCCTGATGGCCGGCATGTTGTATTCGCTGGTGGCACTGGGCTTTGTATTGATCTACAAGGCGTCGGGTGTGTTCAACTTTTCGCAGGGCGCCATGGTGCTGTTCGCTGCGCTGGCCATGGCGCGTTTTGCCGAGTGGATACCGGGCTGGACCGGCATCAGCAATCCCATCGCCGCCAATGTGCTGGCGTTCCTGATGGCTGGCGTGGTCATGTTTCTGGTGGCCTGGCTGATTGAACGCTTGGTGTTGCGCCATCTGGTCAATCAGGAGGGCACTACCTTGTTGATGGCAACGCTGGGGATTGGCTATTTTCTGGATGGCATGGGCCAAACCTTGTTTGGAAGTGCCATTTACAAAATTGACATCGGCATGCCCAAAGAACCTATCTTCGCTTTCCCCGGCCTGTTTGAAGGCGGACTGTTGATCAACAAGGAAGATCTGTATGCAGCGCTGATTGCAGCGGTTTTGGTGATTTTGCTCAGCGTTTTCTTCCAGAAAACCTCCACCGGACGTGCCTTGCGTGCGGTGGCTGATGACCACCAGGCCGCGCAGAGCATTGGCATTCCGCTGAACCGCATCTGGGTCATTGTCTGGTGTGTAGCGGGCATTGTGGCGCTGGTGGCCGGCATGATTTGGGGCAGCAAGCTGGGTGTGCAGTTCTCGCTGACCACCGTGGCGCTGCGGGCTTTGCCGGTGGTAATTTTGGGTGGGCTGACCTCGGTGCCTGGGGCCATCATTGGTGGACTGATCATCGGGGTGGGTGAGAAGCTGTCCGAAGTGTTTCTGGGGCCTTATGTGGGCGGCGGCATCGAAATCTGGTTTGCCTACGTGCTGGCGCTGGCCTTTCTGATGTTCCGCCCCCAAGGTTTGTTCGGCGAAAAAATCATTGATCGTGTCTGAGGCCTTGTGGGAAAGACCGCAGTCACGCGCAGCGAACCCGATCTGTCCCCAACCACTTGAGAAATAAAAATGTTTTACAGAGAAAACGGTCAGTTCAAGACTTCCTACCGGGCAGATCAGCAGATTTTTCCCATCACCCAGGACCGACTGGGCGTGCTGGCGCTCTTGCTTGTTGCTGTTGTCGGGGTGCCTTTGTTGGCAGATGAGTATTTGTTACGTGCGATTTTTGTACCGTTTCTGATCTTGTCGCTGGCGGCCATCGGCGTGAATATTCTGGTGGGCTACTGCGGTCAGATTTCCCTGGGTTCTGGTGCCTTTATGGCCGTAGGTGCTTACGCGGCTTACAACACCTATGTGCGCATCGAGGGCATGCCGGTCATCCTGGCCTTGCTCGCTGGTGGTTTTTTTGCCACCTTGGTGGGCCTGTTTTTTGGCGTGCCGAGCTTGCGAGTCAAGGGGCTGTACCTGGCGGTGGCCACGCTGGCGGCGCAGTTTTTCTGTGACTGGGCTTTTCTTCGCATCAGCTGGTTCACCAACAACAGTTCTTCCGGGTCGGTCGCGGTGTCCCAGCTGAACATGTTGGGCTGGTCTATTGAGTCGCCGGTGAGCAAGTATCTTTTTTGCCTGGGTTTTGTGGTGGTGTTTGGTGTGCTGGCCAAAAACCTGGTTCGGGGCGCGATTGGGCGGGAATGGATGGCCATTCGCGACATGGATGTGGCGGCCTCCGTGATCGGTATTCGCCCGATGTACGCCAAGCTCAGCGCGTTTGCGGTGAGTTCGTTCATTGTGGGCGTTGCGGGTGGCCTGTGGGGGTTTGTGCACCTGGGCTCGTGGGAGCCCGCCGCGTTCTCTGTGGACCGGTCGTTTCAGCTGCTGTTCATCGTGATCATTGGCGGCATGGGGTCGATCATGGGCAGCTTTTTTGGCGCCGCTTTTATTGTGGTGCTACCCATTTTTCTCAACCAGTTTTTGCCAGCTCTCGGTAGCCTGGTTGGGGTTGATATTTCAACCGCTGCAGTGGCGCATGCCGAGGTCATGATTTTTGGCGCGCTGATTGTCTGGTTCTTGATCGTTGAGCCGCATGGCTTGGCCAAGTTATGGAGCATCGGAAAGCAAAAGATGCGTTTGTGGCCATTTCCACATTGACCTTTGTTGGTGGTTCTATTTGTTCGTTAGCAAAAGGCATTTCTATGCCACTTATTCAGGAGACTTTGATGAAAATTCGCAATGTAGTTTTGGCCGGTTTGATGGCCACGGTGGCTTCTGGTGCCTTCGCTCAGGCCAAGGAGCAGTTCTTCCCCGTGTTGAGTGGCCGCACCGGGCCGGTCGCGCCCAATGCCACACCCTGGGCCAATGGTCACAATGACTACATGAAGTTGGTCAATGAGCGCGGCGGCATCAACGGGGTCAAGACCTTGGTGGAAGAGTGTGAAACCGCTTACGCCACCGACCGTGGCGTGGAATGCTACGAACGCCTGAAAGGCAAGCACGGCGGTGCGACCGTGTTCCAGCCATTGTCGACGGGCATCACTTTTGCGCTCACTGAGAAAATTCCGGCTGACAAGATCCCGATGATCACCTCCGGCTATGGCCGCAGCGACTCCGCTGATGGCGGAATTTTCAAGTGGAATTTTCCGCTGATTGGCCACTATTGGGTGGCTGGCGACACCTTGCTTCAGCACATCGGCAACAAGGCGGGCGGCATGGACAAGCTCAAGGGTAAGAAAATTGGCGTGGGCTACCACGACAGTCCATTTGGAAAAGAGGTGTTGCCCATTTTGCAGGAGCGCGCTGCCCAGTACGGTTTCACACTGCAACTCTTGCCCATTGCAGCGCCAGGTGTTGAACAAAAGGCCACCTGGTTGCAGGTCCGCCGTGATCAGCCGGATTACGTGATTTTGCAAACCTGGGGCGTGATGACCGCCACGGCAATCAAGGAGGCCCAGGCGGTGGGCTACGCGCGTGAAAAAATGTTTGGTACCTGGTGGTCTGGCGCAGAGCCTGACCTGAAGGATGTGGGTCAGGGTGCCAAGGGCTACAGCGCCGTCATGATGCAACATGGCGCAGAGCATCAGTCTGCCGTGGTGAAAGAAATCCTTGAGAAAGTTCATGCCAAGGGCCAGGGCACCGGACCCAAGGAAGAAGTGGGCCAAGTGCTTTACATGCGCGGCGTGTTAGGGGCCTTGCTGGCCACCGAGGGCGTGCGTGCCGCGCAAGAGCGTTTTGGCAAGGGCAAGGTCATGACCGGCGAGCAGGCGCGCTGGGGCTACGAAAACCTGAACCTGACCCAAGCCAAGCTCGATGGCCTGGGTTTCAAAGGCGTGATGCGTCCGGTGTCCACCAGCTGCGCAGACCACATGGGTTCCGCCTGGACTCGGGTGCACACCTGGGACGGGTCTAAGTTTGTCTGGAGCTCTGACTGGCTTGAGGCTGATCAGCAGGTGATCAAACCATTGGTCAAAAGCTCTGCTGACAAATACGCCGCCGAGAAGAAGTTGACACGTCGCGCTCCGTCCGATTGCCAGTCTTGATCTGAGTTGGAGTGGTTATTGCGAGGGCAAGCTCGCAATAACCCGTCAACCGCCAGCGTTGCGTGCAGTGCTGGCGATTGGTACAGCGAAGGGCAAGAAGCAATGGATTCCAAAAACATCGTTCTCAATGTCAATGGCATTGAGGTCATTTATAACCACGTCATTTTGGTGCTCAAAGGGGTTTCCCTGAATGTGCCCCAAGGCAAGATCGTGGCCATTCTGGGCGGCAACGGCGCGGGCAAGACCACGACACTGCGCGCTATTTCCAACCTCTTGCGCGGTGAGCGCGGGGAGGTGACCAAGGGCTCGATTGAGTTGCGTGGTGAGCGCATCGAGAACCTGTCCCCTGCTGACCTGGTTCAGCGCGGTGTGGTCCAGGTCATGGAAGGCCGACACTGCTTTGCGCACCTGACGATTGAAGAAAATTTGCTGACCGGTGGTTACACCCGCAAGGACAAGGGTGAGATTGCAGCCAACCTGGACAAGGTTTATACGTATTTTCCGCGCCTCAAAACCCGCCGTACCAGCCAGGCGGCTTACACATCGGGCGGTGAACAGCAAATGTGCGCCATTGGTCGTGCCCTGATGACCAACCCCAGCATGGTGCTGCTCGATGAGCCGTCCATGGGGCTGGCACCGCAGATCGTGGAAGAAGTATTTGAGATTGTCAAAGACCTCAACAGACGAGAAAAGGTCACCTTCCTGCTCGCCGAGCAAAACACCAACATGGCCCTGAAATACGCCGACTACGGCTACATCATGGAATCCGGCCGAGTGGTGATGGACGGTGTTGCCAGCGAACTGGCCAATAACGAAGACGTCAAGGAGTTCTACCTTGGCATGGGCGGGGGCGAGCGCAAGAGCTTCAAGGATGTGAAGAGCTACAAACGGCGCAAGCGCTGGTTGGCCTGAAGACGATGTTTGCCGCGCGTCGACCCCCCTACGGCCAGTGCCCTCACAGGAAACACCATGACTGATTATTTCGATACGCTGGAAACGCGCGACCCCGCAGCGCGTGAGACTGCCCTGATGGCGGCATTGCCGGCGCAGGTGGCCCATGCCCGAGCGTCGTCGCCGGCCTTTGGGCAGATTTTGCAGAACACCAACCCGGCGGTGGTGACCAGTCGCCGCGCCCTGGCGGCCTTGCCCGTGACGCGCAAACATGAATTGCTGGAGCGCCAGCAGGCCAGCCGGGCCTTGGTCGGCGATGTCTTTGGTGGCTTCAGCGCTGTGGGTTATGGCGCACGCATGCCGCGCGTATTTGCCAGCCCGGGCCCCATTTATGAGCCAGAAGGCGCGACCAAAGACTACTGGCGCATGGCCCGCGCCATGTTTGCGGCGGGCTTTCGTGCAGGTGAGTTGATTCACAACAGCTTCAGCTACCACTTTGTGCCGGCCGGCTCCATGATGGAGTCTGGTGCGCACGCGCTCGGGTGCACTGTCTTCCCGGGCGGTACCGGCCAGACCGAGCAGCAGGTGCAGGCCATGCGTGAGCTGCAGCCGGCGGGTTATATCGGGACGCCAAGTTTTCTGAAGATCATTGTGGACAAGGCGCTGGAGATGGGCGTGGCGCTGCCCAGCGTCAAGAAGGCCATGTTTGGTGGGGAGGCCTTTCCGCCGTCCCTGCGCGACTGGTTTGCCGAGCGCGGCATTGCCGGTTACCAGTGCTACGCAACCGCTGACCTGGGCTCGATTGCCTATGAGACTGCGGCCAGAGAAGGCTTGGTGCTGGATGAAAATGTGATCGTTGAAATCGTGCGGCCCGGAACCGGAGACCCAGTGGCGGATGGTGAAGTGGGCGAAGTGGTGGTCACGACGCTGAATCCAGACTATCCGCTGATTCGCTTTGGCACTGGCGACTTGTCGGCTGTCTTGAGTGGCCCGTGCCCGAGCGGGCGCACCAACACGCGTATCAAGGGTTGGCTCGGTCGGGCGGATCAGACCACCAAGATCCGCGGCATGTTTGTGCACCCGGGGCAGGTCGCCGACATCATCAAACGCTTTCCTGAGGTGACGCGCGCCCGGTTGGTGGTGACCGGCGAGATGGCCAACGATGCCATGACGCTCCAGGTAGAGACCGCCTGCAGCGGCCCGGATGCGCTGGCCGCCAAGATTGGCGAGGCGATTCGCGATGTCACCAAGCTGCGCGGCGCGGTCGAGATATTGCTGCCAGGCAGCCTTCCCAACGACGGCAAGGTGATTGAGGACGCCCGCAGCTACCGCTAGCCCGAAACGGTGTCAGCTGGCGGTGTAGGCGTCGGCTAAACGCCCCAGACTACGTCGCTGCCATCTTCCATGCAGCGTTGCAGCATCTCGATGAAAGGCAGCGCGCGCTGGCGCAAGGAGATCGATTCAAAGTGCGGCGCGGGCTCATGACGCGCCAGCGCTTCGGCTACAGCTGCTTTCTGATCGGCTTCTTCTCGGGCTATGGCCGCTTCCAGTGCGGCAACGGCAGCAGGCATTTGCTCGGGCAGGATGATGCCTTTTTCGCCGGTGGTCGTGATGTCTTCGGGGACCTCTTTGCCAATGATCTGCAGTATGCGCCGACCATTGGGCTGCAGCATGATGACGTCACCGGTGTTTTTGGATTTGAATTTGTAGAGCATGGTGGTATATCGTAAACTGTTTTTCTGATGCGTACCTTGCGAATCGTCCTGCTCCTTTGCTTCATTCCCTGGCTGGCCAGTTGCGCCGACACGGGCTATTACCTGCAATCCATCGGCGGCCATCTGCGAATGATGAAGGCGGCCAGGCCGATAGCGCAGTTGCTGGCCGATGAGCACGTCACGCCGGCCTTGAAGCAGCGCCTACTGCTGGCCCAGCGCATTCGCGCCTTTGCCGTGACCGAGCTGCAACTGCCCGACAACGCCAGCTACCAGCGCTATGCCGATCTGCAGCGTCGCTCGGTCGTGTGGAATGTGGTGGCGACACCGCAGTTCTCGCTGACGCTCAAGACCTGGTGTTTCCCGGTGGCGGGCTGTGTCGGTTACCGCGGCTATTTCAATGAATTGGAAGCGCGCGCGCAGGCGCTCTCGCTTGAGCGCGAAGGGCTGGAGGCCAGTGTCTATGGTGTGCCGGCCTACTCAACCTTGGGCTGGATGAACTGGGCCGGTGGCGACCCGCTGCTCAGCACTTTCATCGGGTACCCCGAAGGGGAATTGGCGCGCATGATTTTTCATGAGCTGGCGCATCAGGTGCTGTATGTCAAAGACGACACTGGCTTCAACGAGTCTTTTGCCACGGCGGTGGAGCGCCTGGGCAGCGCACGCTGGCTCGCGCAACATGGCTCACCCGCCGCCCGAGCCGAGTACGCCGCCTTTGACGGTCGGCGCCGCCAGTTTCGGGCGCTTTTGGCGCACACGCGCGCGCGTTTGGAGACGATTTACAAGCAAAATGACGCTCTAGCCCTTGATTTGCCTACCTTGATAGCTATGAAAAGTGAAGTATTGCAGGATTTTCGCGATGCCTATACGCAGTTGAAAGTCAGCTGGCGCGGCTATGCGGGCTATGACCCCTGGGTCGCGGGCGCCAACAATGCGTCCTTTGCCGCCTGGGCTGCGTATGATGAACTGGTGCCCGCTTTTGAGGCCTTGTTTGAGCGCCAGGGGCAAGACTGGCAACGGTTTTATGATGCGGTGCAGCGTTTGGCGAACATGCCTGCGGCCGAGCGCGAACGCGCCCTGCGAACAACAACAACGGAGCACCTCAGTGGCTGATCTTCATATCCTGCGTCACCACACGCTCGGGCTGGCAAGTGCCCGCAAAGTGGCTTTCAAATGGGCTGAAAACGCCGAGCAGGAATTTGGCATGCGCTGTACTTACGAAGAAGGCCACAGCGCCGACGAAGTCAGCTTTGTGCGCTCGGGCGTTCACGGCACCTTGTCGGTGACCAAGGACAAATTCGAGCTCCAGGCCAAACTTGGTTTTCTGGTGGGTGCGTTCAAGGCCCGTATCGAGAGCGAAATCACCAAGAATCTCGATGACCTGCTCACGCCCAAGCCGAAACCGCGGGCGCATGCCAAAGCCCATGCGAGCAAAAAAACATGAGTTGGTGCGCAGGGATGCACGCCTGGGGCGACCCAGGCGCTGGCGTGGATCGATTTAGCTCAGCGACTCGATCAGATCAATGTACTGCTGCATGGCATCGTCGCCGCTGGTGCCTTTGAGGTTGTTCCATGCCTCCCATTTGGCGCGCCCCACCATGTCGCTAAAGCCGGGTTTCTTCTCGGCGTTGTCGCCGACACTGGCTTGTTTGTAGAGCGCGTAGATTTTGAGCAGGGTGCTGTTGTCGGGGCGCTCGCTCAGGTTTTTTGAATCGGCCTGGGCGGCTTCGAATTTTGTTTTCAGATCAGACATGGGTTTCTCCAGTTAAAGTCAAAGACCCACAGGATTGGGGTCAACCCGGTGTATCTTAGTGTGCGCTGTGGAGACAGAATAGGGGGTGTTCCCCAGGTGCTGTTCTTTTTTTGCTTTGTCTCGTCAGGAGTGTTTATGGTTACCCGAAACGTCAGCCAAAAAGTTGCAACCAAGACGGTCCGCCCAGCAGCAGCCGAACACCCAGAAGACACGGCATCGGCTGCTGCGCCGGGGCCGTGCGAGCCAGCACACGAGCGCATGAGCAAGGTTGACACGGCCTGGCTGCGCATGGATTCGCCCAGCAATCTGATGATGATCGTTGGGGTCTGGATCATCAAGCCCACCGTCAGCTACGCGCAAGTGTGTCAGCGCATCCAAGAGCGTCTGCTGCAATACCCGCGCTTTGGCCAGCGCGTTCAGCAAGATGCCAGCGGCGCCAGTTGGGTGCTTGATACCGACTTCCAGATTGAACGCCATGTGGTGCGCGAAACCTTGGTGGTGGGGCCCAAGGAATCGGAGCAAACAGTTTTGCAGGCGCGTCTGGCCGAACTGGCCATGCAGGCGCTGGACATGCGCCATCCCTTGTGGGAGTTTCGCCTGATTGAGCATTACCAGGGTGGCTCGGCCTTGATGGCGCGCCTGCACCACTGCATTGCAGATGGTTTGGCGCTGGTCGCGGTGACCCAGACCCTGGTCGATGGTGGCGCTGCTCCGCCGCGCGGCAAGGCCAAGGCGGTGCCGGGTGACGCGACGGGCGGCGACGACTGGCTTGCTGACACGCTGATCCGGCCGTTCACCGAGGCAGCGGTCAAGACGCTCGATGCGGTGGGGGATGGCGCGGTCAGTGCCATGGAAATGCTGATTGATCCGCAAAAAGGACTGGAGCACGGACTGGAGAAAGGCTTGGCCAGTTCCCTGGAGTTGGCGAAAATGGCGTATCACGTGGTGCGCGATGGGGCTGCGCTGGCGCTCATGCCCGACGACTCGCCAACCCGACTCAAGGGCACGCCCGGCACGCGCAAGCGCGTCGCCTGGTGCGAACCGATTCCATTGGACGAGGTCAAGGCCGTCGGGCGCGCGTTGAACTGCTCCATCAATGACGTGCTACTGAGTTGCGTGGCGGGCGCCCTGGGCAGTTACCTCAAGTCCTTTGGCGATGCGATCGAGGGCAAGGAAATCCGGGCCATGGTGCCTGTGAACCTGCGACCGGTCGAAGATGCCTACCAATTGGGCAATCGCTTTGGTCTGGCACCGGTGGTTCTGCCCATTGGCATCGAGAATCCGATCGAGCGCGTTTTCGCGGTGCGCGCGCGCATGGGTGGCATGAAAGACAGCATGCAGCCGCTGCTGGCCTTTGCGCTGCTGGCGGTGGCGGGGGTGCTGATGAAGCCAGCGCAAGACGCGCTCTTGAGCCTGTTTTCCAAAAAAACCACCGCCGTCATGACCAATGTGCCCGGACCGCGCCACAAGCTCAAATTTTGCGGCGCCACGCTGGAGCAAAACCTGTTCTGGGTGCCGCAATCGGGCTCCGTGGGCTTGGGCGTCTCGATTTTGAGTTATGGCGGCGGGGTGCAGTTCAGCGTCGTCAGCGACACCATGTTGTGCCCCGACCCACAAAAGATTGTTGATCGGTTCGAGCCGGAATTTGCCAAACTGACGCTGCTGACTCTGATGCTGCCGTGGGGCAAGTGACCCGAATCACTATGTTTTAGATAGCGACTAACGAAGATTTGATAGGGGCCGGCGCCATTTTCTGTCAATTACCGTATTGTTTTGTCACCCAGTCGCGGTAGCCGCCGCTTTGCACGTTGGCGACCCAGTCAGGATTTTCCAGGTACCACTGCACCGTCTTGCGGATGCCGCTCTCGAAGGTTTCCGCCGGTGTCCAGCCCAGTTCCTGTTCGATCTTGCGGGCATCAATGGCGTAGCGCCGGTCGTGGCCCGGGCGGTCGGTGACATAAGTGATCTGCTCCTGGTACGGCTTGCCGTCCGCGCGCGGTTTGAGCTCATCGAGCAGCGCGCAAACGATGTGCACGATGTCCAGGTTGGGCTTTTCGTTCCAGCCACCAATGTTGTAGACCTCGCCCACCCGGCCTGCGTCTAACACCCGGCGGATCGCGCTGCAATGGTCTTTGACGTACAGCCAGTCGCGAATCTGCTGGCCGTCGCCATAGACCGGTAGCGGCTTGCCGGCCTGGGCGTTCACGATCATCAGCGGAATCAATTTTTCAGGAAAGTGGAACGGACCGTAGTTGTTGGAGCAGTTGGTGGTCAGCACCGGCAGGCCGTAAGTGTGGTGGTAGGCGCGCACCAGGTGGTCGCTGGCCGCCTTGCTGGCCGAATAGGGGCTGTTGGGCTCGTAGCGGTGCGTCTCGGTGAAGGCCGGGTCAAGCTTGGCCAGCGAGCCATAGACTTCGTCGGTGGAAACGTGCAGCAGCCGGAACGTGCGCTTGGCGTCAAAGTCCAGCTTGCCCCAGTAAGCGCGCACCGCCTCCAACAGGTTGAAGGTGCCCACGATGTTGGTCTGGATGAATTCGCCGGGGCCGAGGATGGAGCGGTCTACATGCGACTCGGCGGCAAAGTTCACCACGGCGCGCGGCTGGTATTGGGCCAGCAGGGCGGGTAACAGCGCCGCGTCGCCAATGTCGCCTTGCACAAACACATGGCGCGCATCGCCGTCCAGTGACGCCAGGTTTTGCAGGTTGCCCGCGTAGGTGAGCTTGTCGAGGTTGATGACGGTCTCATCTTGTCCGGCAAGCCAGTCGAGCACGAAATTGCTGCCAATAAAACCGGCGCCGCCGGTGACGAGAATACTCATGGTGGAACGTCCCTGTAAATATGCGATTGGCTTGATTATCACGGCTCAACCGACCCCAAGCCTGAACCGGCAATTTGGTCAATTTTATAGATGAAATTGGCCTCTAGCCAACGTGGATATTGCGCATACAGCTTCTTTTATAATAGCAATCTTCTGAAACCTGGCGGATAGGCGCTTTAACCTGGATTTCTCAGTTGAACGCGCCCGAGTGGGCTGCTGGCGGCGTGAGGTCTACCGTGCGGTCGCCCCCAGGATGGCTTTCATGCCTTGGCCGCCCAGGTCTGCCAGCGCCCGGTTGACGGTATCGCCGACCTTGCCGGCTTGGTTGAGGTAGCCTGCGCCGCCCTCGGCGGTGGCGGCAGTCAGGTCGAAGTTGTTGATGGTGATGCTGTTGGCGCTGCCATCGGCGCGGGTGATGACGAGCTTCTTGCCGGTGGCCGAGCTGCGGTCGTCATAGACCGCGTAGCCCTGGAAGTTGCCCGCACTGTCTTTGCCGACCCAGACGTTGCGCAGGCCTGCGGGTTTGCCACCGCTCAGGGTGGCGCCATCGATTGTTAATGTGCCCTGGCCGTCGCTGTCGAGGAGGGTGTCTTTGCCAAAGCTGTCTTTGAATTCATAGGTGTCGGCGCCAGCGCCGCCGTAGAGCCAGTCGCCCCCAAGGCCACCGTCCAGGGTGTCGGCTCCTTCGCCGCCAAATAACTGGTCTGATCCGGCTTCGCCGACCAGGATGTCAGCACCTGCCCCGCCAATCACATAGTCGTTGCCAGCACCTGCGCGCAGCACGTCATCTTGCGCGCCACCGATGGCCGCGTCGTTGACGCCCTTGTCGTCTTGCCAGCTCATGCTGCCAGCGCCGGTTTGCACATGCCAGGCGGTGGCCGTATTGAGGTTGCTGGTGTTGAACGGGTCGGCGCCGATGCTGGTGCTGGAGGCGGCGCTGCGCAGCAGGGCCAAGCTCTTGAGTTTGGTCGTACTGATGTCACCAAAATCAAAGTGAATGGCTCCGGATTGGCTGGTGAAAAGCTGCGTGGCGCTGCTGGCATCCTTGTTGTAGTAGTAATCCATGGCGGCCACGGTGAGGGCTTTTTGCCAGTCGGTGCTAGCGGTGATGCCTTCTGTGCCTATGCGTTGCAGGTCGGAGGCGAACCGGTCCAGCAGCGGGGTAGAAGCCGAGCCTACTTGCTGACTGTAGAGACGCGTAAGAAAGTCGGGCTTTGCGCTCGTTTTTGAGTCGCGCTTGTACAAGGACTCATCGAACAACAGCGCAAGCAATCCCGGCTGCGCGCGCACGGCATCTGCAAACGCCGTCGAAGTCATTATGGAGGCGAGCAGGGTCATGGAGTGCAGGTTTCTTGCGGTCACCCCTTGTGGTGAGCCGGGATCGACCGCTGGCAATTCCGTGCCCGTGATGTCTGGCCACGCCAATCGCCCAGCCGCAAGCGACTCACCTTTGAGGTAGATTCCTCGCACCTGCGCCTCCCGCGCGCCAAACACGGTGGGCGAATAAGAATCAAAAGCCGGGTCTGAAAACCCGAGCGCAGTCAGCTGCGCTCGGTAGACACCCAGGGTGACGAGGTTGAGCGCGCCCGGTTCGAACGGCGCATGATCAAACACCGTTGCGGGCTGATCAAAGAACACTGCCATCATCGACGCCAAGCCCCCACCCAGGGAGTGGCCGGTGAAGGTGATATTGGCCGTTGGGTTGTCACGCTTGGTGGTGATGTAGAGCAGCATCGCCTCCGTCACCTGCGGCGACCAGCCGCCCAACCCCACGATGACGTTGGCCCAGCCCCAATCGGCATCTTGATTGGTGCCAGCAAAGGAGATGACGATGTCGTTGCCTTTTTGATACACGCCAGCGCTGAATCCGTAGCTGCGGTCTGGAATCCATTCGAGCTGGGTCCAGTCGCCGAGAAGGATTTCATTCTCTGGGGTAGCTGCGTAAGCACGTGCAGCTAGTCGGGCGTATTCTGTATCGGTGACCATAAATACATTCCTTTAGATTTGTGTTTGAATTTATTTGTGAGTGTGGTGACCTGACGTCAGCAGGCGGACGACCATTTCGGAACCACCCGGAGATGTCTTTCTGAAATCGTTGGTTCACTCATGAGCTTTCGCTTGCTCGCCAGCGTGTGGTCCCTGTCCACATCGGCTTGATCGGGGATCAACATATTGGTTTCGCGCCCAATGAATTTCTCAGACAAGGGTTGCTGCACCCACTGCCCGTTGCGGTAGCGAAACTCCGCGTATGGCAGCTTGGGACGACCCAGCTCGTACCAGGCTTGGCACATGTAGAAGGTCGCCACGATGAACCACTCGCCGGTGTCCGGGTCTCGATCAAACACCATCGGCAGCAACGGCGGGTGCGTCCACATGGTTGGGTTGTCAGCGCTTGCGGGTGCGAGGATCAATAGCGAAGATTCCGGGGTGTTTGAACCCCCTCCGCCACCAGCGGGTTGGTACGCCATGAAGCTGATGGTGCGCTGAACGGTCAGCACTGCACCGCTTTGCAGTTGCACCTCTTCCTTCCACGTGGATAGCTTGGGACCACAGCCTGTAAGACCCAACAAAAGAAGGAAGGCCATTGAAGTTGTAATTACGCGGCGCATGTGGTGCTCACTTTGTCAAATGTGAAATGGTGTTGCGCACGATCCATGCGCCTTCCCAGCCCTTTTAGGCCCGCAAGCCGCATCGAACCTGCGCGAGACTGTTGGCT
>VMTC01000010.1 GCA_013791765.1 Rhodoferax sp. | reverse complement strand
GTTCCGGCTAAAGCCCTGGTGCCCGGTCGAACAAAACCGGCAACCCATGGCACACCCGGCCTGAGACGAAATACACAGGGTGCCGCGGTCATCTTCAGGAATAAAAACGGCTTCGACCGCATCGCCGGCACCGACGTCAAACAACCATTTGATGGTGCCGTCAGATGAAATGTGCTGCGACATAAGGTCGGGCGCTCTGACCTGAGCACAAGCTTTCAGCTTCTCGCGCAAGGACTTGGCAAGATCGCTCATGTCATCAAAGTTGAAGGCGCCTTTTTGATGGATCCAGCGAAATAACTGGACGGCGCGAAAGCGCTTCTCGCCCAGCCGTTCGCAAAAAGCAGCCAACCCGTCGAGGTCGTAATCAAGAAGATTGGCCGTCATTGACTGATTTACCGGGTGTAGACATTCATGCCGGGAAAGAAAAACGCGATCTCTACCGCGGCGGTCTCTGCGGCGTCAGAGCCATGCACCGCATTGGCATCAATACTGTCAGCAAAGTCAGCGCGAATGGTGCCAGGCGCGGCCTTTTTGGGGTCTGTCGCACCCATCAGATCACGGTTTTTCAGAACCGCATTCTCGCCTTCCAGCGCCTGAATCATGACGGGGCCAGAGATCATGAAGTCAACCAGATCCTTGAAGAAGGGACGATCTTTGTGCACCGCGTAAAACGCTTGTGCCTCACGAACCGACAAATGAGCCATTTTGGCAGCGACCACTTTCAAGCCAGCAGCCTCAAAACGGGCGTAGATCTGACCGATGACATTTTTGGCCACGGCGTCGGGTTTGATGATGGAAAGCGTACGTTCGATTGTCATGAATTTTTCCTGAATTAAAGTTGCAATTGTGCCCACCGGGCAAAGCTACGCATTTTAGCCTAGCGATCGCGGCCCCCACGGCGTTGACCGCCGCCCGAACCATTGCCGCCGCCCCGTTGCCCCGTATCCTGACGTTGGCGCGTAAAACTATCGGCACCGATATAGCCAAAGGCGGTTTTCATCGGGTCTGGTTGATTAGCAGTAGCTGGTCGGTCAGTGCCCTGCCCTTGTTTATTTCGAGACTGGCCCGAGCCTTGCGAAAGACCTGCACCACTCCTGGATGAGCCGCCCGCTGGCGCGTTGCGTTGGCCGCTTCCAGAACTTCGCGGTCCATTGCCCCGGGTGCCCCGGCGCCTGTTTCTTGATCCCGGGCCCTGCTCGGCGCCCTGCCGGCGCGAAGCGTCTTCGCTGCCGTCAGCCGCCTCATTTCCCTGCGCACTGGAACTGCGCGGCCCTGCGGCCTGCATCAACGACTTGATGTCACCCTCATCGAGTTCCATCCATGCGCCCCGTTTGAGACCACGGGGAAGCATCATGGCGCCATAACGAATTCGGATCAATCGGCTCACCGCGTGCCCGACCGCTTCAAACATGCGGCGCACCTCGCGGTTTCGGCCCTCGGCGATGGTGACCCGGTACCAACAGTTCGCACCCTCGCCGCCGCCTGCCTCAATCGAGCCAAATTGGGCAACGCCGTCATCCAACTTGACACCGTCAAGCAAGCGCTGCTTCTCCTCCTTGTTCAAGGCTCCCAGCACTCGTACCGCGTATTCCCGCTCCAAGCCGAAACGGGGGTGCATCAGGTTGTTGGCCAATTCCCCAGAACTGGTGAACAACAACAAGCCTTCAGTGTTCAGGTCAAGCCGCCCCACCGATTGCCACTTGCCTTGAAACAGCTTGGGTAAGCGGCGAAACACAGTCGGGCGATTCTGTGGGTCATCATGGGTGACGACTTCACCGATCGGCTTGTGGTACGCGATGACCCGTGCGGGCGGTGCATCGATTCGAACCCTGATAGGCTTGCCATTGACCTTCACGTGATCGCCAAACTGAATGCGCTGTCCAATATGCGCTGGTTCATTGTTAACGGAAATTCGCCCTTCCATGATCAATTGCTCCATTTCCAGTCGCGAGCCCATCCCGGCCTGGGCCAGGACTTTGTGCAACTTGGGCGTTTCAGCCATGGGCGCCAGCACCCGCTTGATGCCGATAGGGTCCGTACCTTCTTCATCGGCGTCAAATTGGCCCGACACCACGTCTTCAAAACGATTGGCAGTGGCCACCGGCGCTGGTTTCTTTGTGCCTACCGAAGCCACCTGCGGTTCGGGTTCAGATCTTGATTCCTGGTCGATGTTCATCTCAACCGTTGCAGCGATATTGACTTGCGCTTTCGATGTTTCGATTTCTTGATGCGCATCCGTTTTGGGGTCAGTCGGCTTGTCAGAGCTGTCTGCAGTCATGGTTCTGTCCTGTTCAAAATAAATAATTCATTGTGCGTGTTGGCGCCGCCTGTTGTGACGCCAGGCAACGCACCCGCTTCGTCCGTCACGCCCTGGACAAACGCCGGCGGCATATCCAGCTCCGTTTGCACGCCAGATTCGCGCGACTCAAGCGCTTCCATCACGTGGGTGCGTTGCTCCGGCGAATCAAGCAAGGGCAGCTGATCAAGAGATGCCAGCCCCAGATCATCGAGAAAGTGTTTCGTCGTCGCAAAAAGTGCGGGTCGCCCAACGGTCTCGCGGTGGCCAATGACCTCAATCCAGCCCCTGTCTTCAAGCTGTTTAATCAGCAAAGAATTAACCGTGACACCGCGCACGTCTTCAATATCGCCGCGTGTTACCGGTTGCCGATAGGCAATGATGGCCAGCGTTTCGAGCGTGGCACGGGTGTAACGCGGCGGTTTTTCCGGGTGCAGCCGGTCCAGATACTCCCGCATTTCCGGCCGACTTTGAAAACGCCAGCCGCTTGCCACGTTGACCAGTTCAACCCCGCGCTGAGCCCAGTCCTGCTGAAGCTCTTGCAACAAAACCTTGAGCGTGTCCAAGCCCAGACGATCGTCAAACAGCACCCGCATATCGCGTAACTGCAAAGGCTGCGACGTGCAAATCAGGGCGGTTTCCAGGATGCGCTTGGCAGCCACCGTATTCATGGTCTTGCGACTCCGGCAATAGCACTCTCAAGGTGCAGAATTAGTAGGGTTCATGGGGGCCGCAGCAGGCAGATTGACGAATCTACCGCGCATTGCCTGGCTGCTGGCCTGGGCATTGGCCTGTCACACCATCAATTTTCATTGTAACTGAGGCTCCAGTTCCGTAGAGCAATCTCCAAATCGACAGGTAATCTGGCTTGAAAGACCAGCGGCTCCAGCGTCACTGGGTGAGTCAATGCCAGGCGACAAGCATGCAACGCTTGCCGTTGCATACCCGCTACGACGCGGCCGCCATACAGCACATCCCCGACCAGCGGGTGACCCACCTGCGCCATGTGAACGCGAATTTGATGGGTTCGACCGGTATGCAAGGTGCACCGCACCCAGCAACCCTGATCGCCATTCTGAAGCAGTTGAACATCAGTCCTAGCCAGCTTGCCAGGATTCCTGGCCAGATCAACCACCGTCATGCGCAGTCGATTGCGCGGATCCCGACCAATGGGCGCATTGATTTCAATTTGACGCTGTCCCGCCCAAGGCGCGTGGGCCAAGGCGAGGTACTGGCGACTGACCTCACGGGCCGCAATGGATCGGATCAAGGCGTCCATCACCGCACGAGTTCGGGCCACCACCATCAGGCCGCTGGTGTCCTTGTCCAGCCGGTGCACGATTCCGGCGCGCGGCAAGTGCATCGCCTTTGCATCGTGAGCCAGCAGTGCGTTAAGCAGTGTTCCGCTCCAGTTGCCCGGTGCCGGATGCACCACCAACCCCGCCGGCTTGTTGATCACCAGCAAGTGTTCATCTTCAAATACCACCGTCAACGCCATGGCTTCTGGCTTGAACGCCTGGCTCTGGAGCGTAGGTCGCAATTCAATCGTTCCGACGTCTGCTGCCTTGACCCGGGTTGACGGCTTGTTCATCACCCGACCATTGACAGTGACGCCCTCCAGATCAATCAACTGCTGCAAGTAACTGCGCGAAAACTCTGGCACCAACTCAACCAGCGCTCGATCCAGGCGCTGCCCATGCTGGGCAGTGCCAAAGACCAGTTGACGCAACTCGACGTCTGGGCCGGTGTCGGCTCGATCTTCGGGCTCCCCGCTATCGAGCCCGCCCGATATAATCAATTCGGTCATTTTCAAGAAAGTTATACCTCATGCTTCGAGCTAAATTATCGGTGGTCTGCGCTTGCTTACTGGCAAGTGCGGTTTTACTGCTGTCTGGGTGTTCATCCACCCCGACGGATCAGACGGCTGACTGGAGTCCCAACAAGATCTACGCCGAAGCCAAGGACGAATTAAGTTCAGGCGGCTATGACAAGGCCATCGTGCTGTTTGAGAAGCTTGAAGGGCGTGCCGCCGGAACACCATTGGCACAACAGGCGCAACTGGACAAAGCCTATGCGCAGTACAAGTCTGGCGAATCCGCACAAGCCCTGGCCACGCTGGATCGTTTCATGAAGCTGCATCCGGCAAGCCCGGCACTTGATTACGCACTGTACCTGCGGGGAATCATCAATTTTAATGACGACCTGGGCATGTTCTCCGCCGTGACGCGGCAGGATCTGTCAGAGCGCGACCAGAAGGCATCGAAAGAATCATTTGAGTCTTTCAAGGAACTGGTGACGCGCTTTCCACAATCTCGCTACGCGCCAGACGCCAGTCAGCGCATGACCTACATTGTGAACTCGTTGGCCCAGTACGAGGTGCATGTGGCGCGCTATTACTATGCCCGCGGCGCCTACGTGGCAGCCATCAACCGGGCGCAAGTCGCCGTAACGGACTACCAGGGTGTACCGGCCGTCGAAGAAGCCCTGTTCATCATCGTCAAGTCCTATGACGCACTGGGCATGACGCAACTGAGGGACGATGCCCAACGGGTGCTGGTCAAGAACTATCCCCAGACCGAATACCTGAGCCGCGGCTTTAAAGCCAACACGGATCCTTGGTGGAAGGTCTGGTAGGCGACCCCAGTGCCGCAAGCACCTCAGCCAGTTCTTCTTCTGAACTGATTTGTCGCATCAAAGGCAAGACTGACAGCAGTTTTTTGCCGTAGCCCATCAGCGTCAAGCGGGTATCGCACACCACCAAAATGCCGCGATCAGATTCGCGTCGAATCAGGCGACCCGCACCCTGCTTCAGGGCCATGGCCGCCTCAGGCAAGGCGTAGTCTTTGAACACGCTGCGACCAGCGGCCAGCAGTTGCCGCGAGCGCGCCTGCACCAGTGGATCGGCGGGCGGCGCAAAAGGCAGCTTGTCGATGACCACCATTTGTAGGGCGTCGCCCGGCACATCAACGCCCTCCCAAAAAGACGCCGATGCCACCAGGATACAGCCCGGCCCACCGCCTTGGTCGCCCTGGCGAAAGCGTTGCATCAGTTCGCGCTTCGGTTGCTGTCCCTGCACCAGGATCGCCAAAGACCCCGACTCGGCAAAATGACGCTGCAATGCCGCGCTCACCGACTGCAGTGCGCGCAGGGTCGTTGTCAAGACCAGTGTGCGCCCGCCAATGACAGAGGCCGAGCGCGCTACAAAATCAGCCACTTGCGCACTGTGCCCGGACTCACTGGGTTTCGGGAAATGCCGTGGCACATACAGTGCCGCCTGCTCGGCATAGTTGAACGGACTGCCGATTTTCAGAATTTCACTATCAAGCAAACCACAGGGCTCGGTGAACCAACTCAACTGGGCATCTGCACCCAAGGTGGCGGACGTAAAGATCCAGGCACGGCGCAATGCATCTTCGGCTTTCGACTTGATCAGTCGCGTCTGAACGGTGTCAGCAATATCCAAGGGTGACTCGACCAGGCTGAGTTGCACCCCAACATCGAGCCAGCGCACCGAGTCCGAGGCACAGCCGTCTGAGAAGAAGGCCAGCTTTTCAATAAAGACACCTGCCCTCTCGCTCAAGCGAATGAGATCGGGTGCGATCGCGCTCACCGTGTCGAGCGCCCGCACGACCCGGTCACACACCGCCTGCAACCCGGCAAGAGCGTCCTGCCAGGCAAATTCATCCACCAAGTCCGGCGCCACGCCGACCCAGCGCAGCTTGGCGCCCGGGCTGGATTGGCCCACGACCAGTCGCAGATCACGCGCGGCGTGCTCGGTATCGAAGGCCAGGGTCTGCCAGTCTTGCAGGCCGCGCGCATGCTGCAGTCCATGCAGCAGCAGATCGCGGCCAAAGTCCAACAACTGCCCGGTCGTTAACTGCCGACCCAGAAACTGCACGCCGGTTTCGTTGAGTTGATGCGCTTCATCAAAAATAACGGTCTGCACCGACGGCAGCAGCTCCGCCATCCCCGACTCGCGAATCGCCAAATCGGCAAAAAACAGATGGTGGTTGACAACGACCACATCGGCAGTCAAGGCTTCGCGTCGCGCCTGATTGACGTGACAGCCCCGAAATTTCGGGCATTGCGAGCCCAGGCAGTTGTCACGCGATGAGGTCACCAACGCAATCACAGGCGAACGCTCATCCAAGCCGGGCAATTCCGCCAGATCACCAGTGCGCGTCAACTGGGCCCACGTCTCGATCTTGGCCAAGGTCCGCGCCATTACACGATCTGTTGGACTGGCGTCGCGGCGTGCCACGGCCAGGCGATGCAGACACAAATAACTGCCCCGGCCTTTCAGCAGCGCGGTGCGCACCGGCAAGCCCAAGGCTTTCATCAAACGCGGAAGATCGCGACCAAACAACTGATCCTGCAAGGCCTTGGTGGCGGTTGACAGCAGCACCTGGGTGCCACTCAACAACGCAGGCACCAGATACGCGAAGGTCTTGCCAATGCCGGTACCCGCCTCGACCACCAGCACCCCACCGTCTTCGATGGTTCGAGCAACCGCCACGGCCATGTCGGTCTGACCTTCCCGTGGCCTGAACTCCTCAACCGTGCGTGACAACAGACCGCCGGGGGCAAAGGTCTCACGGGTCAGGTTTTGCAGATTCATGGTGAGAACAATCAGGGCAAGGGCAGGCCTGATAATACCGGTCTAATAAAAATCTCCGGGGATATCTTCTTTTTGATCGTTCACCATGCCCAAAGGCTACCGTCTCACCGCTTCAACCGGCATCCACAAGGGGGACCGGGACTACCAGCAAGACCAGGTTCTGTTGCTGAGCCACCCTCGGGTCAGTGGCTGCGTGCTGGCCGTTCTGGCGGACGGCATGGGCGGGCGCAGCGGCGGGCGCAAGGCCTCCGATCAGGTCATGATGACTGCCCGCCAATTGTTCGAGCGTTACGCACCCGAAACCGACGATGCCGTCGCCGCGTTGAAGCAATTGGTACAGGAAGCCCATACTGTCATTCGCTTGACCGCGGTGTCGTCGGAGGAAGAACCGCACAGCACGATTGCGGCCTTTCTGATCAATCCGGGGGGTGACTGCTATTGGGTGCATGCGGGCGACTCACGCATTTACCACTACCGCGGAGCGAAGCTGATCAAGCGCACGCTGGACCACTCCTATGTGCAGGCGCTGGTCGAGCGGGGCGAACTCACAGAGGAGCAAGCAATTGTCCATCCTCAATCCAACATCTTGTTAGGCTGCCTGGGAACTGAAAGCGACCCCCCGATCAGCACCCACTTTATCAGCCAACTGCACGCAGGCGATATTTTGATGGCCTGCAGCGATGGCGTCTGGCACTACTTCACCAGTGATGAGATCGGCTCCATTCTCTCGAGCCTGTCGGCGCGGGAAGCCACCGAATTCTTGATCGAGAAAGCGCGCTCGCGCGGTCATGGCGGCGGCGACAATCTGTCTTTGGTGGTGGTCAAGCTCGAGCCCTTGGGGAGTTGACTCCCTGGGACGGATGGAGGCAGAAACGGCTCAAAACCGAAGCGTGCTCAGGTCAAGCAGGTGTCGACCAGACGACGTTCGAGCGCCAGGAATTCCGAAGACTGCATTTCATTCAGGCGCGACACCGTGCGCGGAAATTCATTCAGCAGTGCCCCTTCCACATAAAGCTCGTGCGGTGGCACCGCGGCTGACATGATCAGCTTGACGCGCCGGTCATAGAGCACATCGACCAGCCAAGTGAAACGCCGCGCCTCGGCCGCCATGCGCGGTGGCATCTGCGGCACATCACTCAGTAGAACCGTGTGAAAGCGGCTGGCAATCTCCAGATAGTCGTTCTGGGAGCGCGGACCACCACACAAAGTCTTGAAGTCAAACCAGACCAAGCCACCCGCCTTGCGCCGGGCCTGAATCTGCCGCGCCTCAATTTGCAGCATGGGCGGCTCATCCGGCATTTCCGCCAGTCGCTCAAAGGCATCCGTCATGGCCGCATCAGCGCGCGCACCGAGTGGTACATGGTAGCAATCGAGTTGCTCCAGCATCAGGTGACGGTAATCGACGCCGTTGTCCACATTGACCACTTCGAGCTGCTGTTTGAGCAAGGCAATCGCGGGCAGAATGCGCTCGCGGTGCAGGCCATTGGGGTACAGGTCATCCGGTTTGAAATTGGAAGTCGTCACGAAGCCCACGCCGTTGCTGAACAGGGCCGCCAACAGCCGGTGCAGGATCATGGCGTCGGTGATGTCGGCAATGTGAAATTCGTCAAAACAGATCAATCGATATTTCTTGGCCATGCGCTGGGCCAGCACATCCAGTGGGTTAGCCGTTCCCCGGATCTCGGCGAGTTCACGATGCACTTCCCGCATGAATTCATGGAAATGCAGGCGGGTCTTGCGCTTGAGCGGCACCGCATTGAAAAAGCAGTCCATCAGGAAACTCTTTCCCCGCCCAACCCCACCGTACAGATAAACGCCGCGCGGAATGGCGGGACGGTGAATCAGTTTCTTGAGCGAGTTGGAGCGCTGCGCCCGAAAGGCGGCCCACTCACGGGCACAGCGTCCCAGCGCTTCGACCGCGCGCCACTGCGCTGGGTCAGCGCTGTAGCCGCGGGCGGCGATCTCGGCTTGGTAGGCTTGCTTGACAGTCACGGACTCAATCCAAAATCGCTACTATTTATATAGCTGATTAGGCATATAGGACGTGGGCTAGAAGTCAATTTCTTATAAATTTAGAAATTCAGCGTCCGTTTGGCAACCGCCAGCGCAGCCTCTTTCGTGGATTCGCTCAAGGTCGGGTGGGCGTGGCAAATGCGAGCAATGTCTTCGCTGCTGGCGCGAAATTCCATCGCCACCACACACTCGGCAATCAACTCGCTGGCCATCGGGCCGACGATGTGCACGCCCAGAATCTCGTCGGTCGTGGCATCAGCGAGCATCTTGACCATGCCGGCGGTGTCGCCCAGCGCACGGGCGCGGCCATTGGCCAGGAACGGGAAGGTGCCCGCCTTGTACGCCACACCGTCGGCTTTGAGCTGCTGTTCGGTGCGCCCCACCCAGGCGATCTCCGGGCTGGTGTAGATCACCCACGGAATGGTGTTGAAATTGACATGGCCATGCTGACCGGCGATGCGCTCAGCCACCGCCACGCCTTCTTCCTCGGCCTTGTGCGCCAACATCGGGCCGCGCACCACATCGCCCACCGCCCATACGCCAGGCAGGTTCGTGCGGCAATCGCCGTCGACCACGATGGCACCGCGCTCGTCGAGCTGCAGGCCCACTGCTTGCGGGTTCAAGCCCACGGTGTTGGGGACGCGGCCAATCGAGACGATCAGCTTGTCCACGTCGAGTTTCTGTGCTTCGCCCTTGGCATTGGTCCAGGCGACGCTGACCCCTTTTTTACCCACTTTGACTTCGCCAACGGTCACGCCCAGCTCGATTTTGAGGCCTTGCTTGACGAACGCTTTGTGTGCTTCCTTGGCAATCTGCTCATCGACCGCGCCCAGAAAAGTCGGCAACCCTTCCAGAATGGTCACTTCAGAGCCCAAGCGGCGCCACACGGATCCCATTTCCAGACCGATCACGCCCGAGCCGATCAAGCCCAGTTTCTTCGGCACGGCCGTCATGGCCAGCGCACCGTCGTTGGACAGGACCTGGGTTTCGTCAAACGGCGCACCCGGCAACGCCCGGGCGGTGGAACCCGTGGCCACAATCACGTGCTGAGCCACCAGCGTTTCTTCGGCAGCCCCTGCCACCTTGATCTCGTAGCCGCCCTCCACTGCTTTCACAAACGACGCACGCCCATGGAAGAAGCTGACCTTGTTCTTCTTGAACAGGTACAAGATGCCATCGTTGTTCTGCTTGACCACGGCATCCTTGCGCGCCACCATCTTGGCGCTGTCCATGCTCAGGCCCTTGACGCTGATGCCATGGTCGGCAAAGTGGTGGCCGGCGTGCTCAAAGTGTTCCGAGGACTGCAGCAGCGCTTTGGACGGAATACAGCCGGTGTTGGTGCAAGTGCCCCCCAGCGCCGGGCCGCCCACCTTGTTTTTCCACTCATCCACACAAGCCACATTCTTGCCCAGTTGCGCCGCACGGATCGCCGCGATATAGCCGCCAGGGCCGCCGCCAATAACGATCACATCAAATTGCTTGCTCATTTTTTACTTTCTAACTTCCATGACTAAGCGCCACGCTGATGAATGAAATGGCCCAAGAACGCCTAGCGGCGTGCGTTGGGTGTCTGATGCAGCGAAGTCAAGGAGGAGGCTTGGGCGAAGCACAAGCCGGGGGACATTCGCGGAGTCAGATACCCAATGCGCGCTGCGGGTTAAATCGGACTGATTGACCAAGACGAATTGGTTTTTTAGATGTCAAAGAGCAAACGCGCCGGATCTTCCAGCGCTTCCTTCATGGCCACCAGTCCCAGCACTGCTTCTCGGCCGTCGATGATGCGGTGGTCATAGCTCATGGCAAAGTAGTTCATCGGGCGCACCACCACCTGGCCGTTTTCGACCATGGCACGGTCCTTGGTGGCGTGCACCCCGAGGATGGCCGACTGTGGTGGGTTGATGATGGGTGTGGACATCATCGAGCCAAAGGTGCCGCCGTTGCTGATCGAGAAGGTGCCGCCGGTCATCTCTTCCATGCCCAGCTTGCCGTCTCTCGCCTTGGCGCCGTACTCGGCGATCTTCTTCTCGATATCGGCAAAGCTCATTTGGTCTGCATTGCGCAAAATAGGCACCACCAAACCGCGCGGTGAACCCACGGCAATACCAATGTCAAAAAAGCCGTGGTAGACGATGTCAGTGCCATCGACCGAAGCATTGAGCATCGGGAATTTCTTGAGCGCATGCACCGCCGCCTTGACGAAAAAGCTCATGAAGCCGAGCTTGACGCCATGCTCTTTTTCGAAGCGCTCCTGCATGCGCTTGCGCATGTCCATCACCGGGGCCATGTTGATTTCGTTAAAGGTCGTCAGGATCGCGTTGGTGGACTGCGACTGTAAGAGCCGCTCGGCCACACGGGCGCGCAAGCGGCTCATGGGCACGCGCTGCTCCGGGCGCTCGCCCAGATTCACGGCTGGTGCCGCGACTTGAGGCAATAAAGTGGCAGCAGCCCTCGCCGGCATTGCAGGAGCAGCTACTGATTTTGGAGCACTCAAAGAAGCCAGAACATCGCCTTTGGTGACGCGGCCATCCCTGCCCGAGCCGGCTACCGAGCCAGCAGCGAGCTGGTTGTCCGCCATCAGCTTGGCCGCCGCGGGCATCGGTACGCCGGCCATCGCACCACCGGTCGCCACTGCAGCAGACGCAGTGGCCACCGGTGCCGCCACGGCCGCCGCAGTGGCAGCGGGTGCCACCGCCGCACCCGCCTTGGCTTCGGTGTCGATGCGGGCAATCAGCTGCTCAGCAGCCACCGTGCCGCCGTCAGCCACCAAGATCTCAACAATCACGCCGGCCGAGGGCGCCGGCACTTCGAGCACCACCTTGTCGGTTTCGATGTCAATCAGGATCTCATCGACGGCGACCGCGTCGCCCACTTTCTTCTTCCACTGCAGCATGGTGGCCTCGGCCACGGATTCAGATAACTGCGGAACTTTTACTTCTACGATAGCCATGGTATTTCTTTCGTTATTTGGTCAGGACTGTGCCTTTGAGCTTGGCAAAGGCGCCTTCAACCAGCGCTTTTTGCTGCTCCTGGTGCAAGTGGGCGTAACCCACGGCAGGGGACGCCGATGCGGCACGGCCCGAGTAACCGCGCTTTTGCCCGTCGAACATGTTTTCATAGATGTAGTGCTGCACAAAGAACCAGGCGCCCTGGTTTTGCGGCTCATCCTGGCACCACACGATCTCAGTGGCATTGGGGTATTTTTTCAGCTCGGTCGCAAAAGCTTTGTGCGGGAACGGATACAACTGCTCAACGCGAATGATCGCCACGTCGTCGGCAGCGAGTTCCTCGCGCTTTTTGACCAGGTCGTAATAGACCTTGCCCGAACAGGCCACCATGCGTTTGACCTTGTCGGCTTTCAACGCCTTTTGCTCCGGAATGATGGTCTGAAAGCCGCCCTTGGTGAATTCCGACAAGGGTGAGGCCGCATCCTTGGCGCGCAACAGCGACTTGGGCGTCAGAATAATCAGCGGCTTGCGAATGTTGCGCACCATCTGGCGGCGCAAGATGTGGAAAATCTGGCTCGCCGTGGTGGGTTGCACCACCTGCATGTTGGTGTCGGCACTGAGCTGCATGAAGCGCTCCAGCCGCGCCGAACTGTGCTCGGGCCCCTGGCCTTCATAGCCGTGCGGCAGCATCAGGGTGATGCCGTTGACACGGCCCCACTTGACCTCGCCGGAGGCGATGAACTGGTCGATCACCACCTGCGCGCCATTGGCGAAGTCGCCAAACTGGGCTTCCCAAATCACCAGGGTATTGGGTTCGTTTGACGCGTAGCCATACTCGAACGCCAGCACCGCCTCTTCCGACAGGATCGAGTCGATGACGACAAACGGGGCCTGATTCTCGGTCACATTTTGCAAAGGTATGTAGGTGCCTACATCCCACTTTTCACGATTCTGGTCGTGAATCACCGAATGCCGATGGGTGAAGGTGCCGCGGCCGCAATCCTCGCCGCTCAGGCGCACTGGGTAACCGCTGGCCACGAGCGAAGCAAAAGCCATGTGCTCGCCCATGCCCCAGTCCACCGGCAGATCGCCACGGCCCATGGCGGCGCGATCGTCGTAGACTTTTTTGACCAGGTTGTGCGCCGTCACGCTGGCGGGAATGGTGGTAATCTTTTCTGCCAGACGCTTCCATTCGCCCAGGGGAATCGCCGTGTCGGCGGCATCGGTCCATTTCTGGTTGATGAAGGGCGTCCAATCAACCGCGTATTTGCTCTTGAAGTTGGTCAGTACCGGGTCCACCGTGTGTTTGCCCGCGTCCATGGCCGCGCGAAAGGCTTTTGCCATGTCATCGCCGAGCGTGGCGCCCAAGCCTTGCGCTGCCAGCTTGGCGGCATACAGGCTGCGCGTGCCGGGGTGGGCGGCAATTTTCTTGTACATCAGGGGCTGCGTCAGCGCGGGCGTGTCCTGCTCGTTGTGACCGAGCTTGCGGAAACAGATGATGTCTACCACCACGTCTTTGCGGAACTCCAGCCG
Organism: Rhodoferax sp.; assembly: GCA_013791765.1. Lineage (GTDB taxonomy): Bacteria > Pseudomonadota > Gammaproteobacteria > Burkholderiales > Burkholderiaceae_C > Rhodoferax. The sequence continues at coordinate 59,959 of VMTC01000010.1, read as the reverse complement.
GAACTCCAGCGCCAACTGGGTGGCCAGCACCACCGCTTCGGGGTCGTCGCCATTGACATGCAACACCGGCGCTTCGATCATCTTGATCACATCAGTGCAATAGAGCGTCGAGCGGCTGTCGCGCGGATCGCTGGTGGTGAAACCAATCTGGTTGTTGATGATGATATGAACGGTGCCGCCGGTGGAGTAGCCCCGGGTTTCAGACAGCGCAAAAGTCTCCATGTTCACGCCCTGACCGGCGAAGGCCGCATCGCCATGCACCAGCACCGGCAACACCTGCTTGCCGTGCGGGTCGGCGCGGCGATCCATGCGGGCGCGCACCGAGCCCTCCACCACCGGGTTGACGATTTCCAGATGCGAGGGATTGAACGCCAGACTCAGGTGCACGGGCCCACCCGCTGTGGTGACGTCAGAGCTGAAGCCCTGGTGGTATTTGACGTCGCCGCTGGTCAACTCTTCGGGCGCCGTATGGTCGAACTCGGCAAACAATTCGGCAGGCATTTTGCCCAGAGAATTGACCAACACGTTCAGCCGACCCCGGTGCGCCATGCCAATCACAATTTCCTGAATGCCTTTGACGCCGGCTGACTGAATCAATTCGTCCATGGAGGCGATAAAGCTCTCGGCACCTTCAAGCGAAAAGCGCTTTTGGCCGACATACTTGGTGTGCAAAAAGCGCTCCAGGCCTTCGGCGGCGGTGAGCCGGTCCAGAATGTGCTTTTGTTGCTCTGCTGAGAAGCTCGGCTTGGAGCGAATGCTCTCGAGCTTCAGTTGCCACCAGCGCTTGTGGTTCTGGTCGGTGGTGTGCATGAATTGCACACCAATGGTGCCGCAATAGGTCTGGCGCAAGGCGTTCATCAGCTCGCGCAAGCTCATGCGGTCTTTGCCAAAGAAGGTATTGCTGGTGTCAAACACCGCTTCCTGATCGGCGTCACTGAAGCCGTAGGACGAGGGTTCCAACTCTGGGATCGCGACGCGCTCGGCGCGCTTCAAGGGGTCCAGATCAGCCCAACTCACGCCGACGTTGCGGTGAGCCGCAATCAGCTGCTGCACCGCGGTGCGCTTGCGCCCCATTTCAGCGTCGACGCTGGCCACCACCACCTTGGTGCCGCCCTGCTTGGCTCGCTCGGCAAAGGCATTGATGACCGGCAGGTGGGGCACGTCCTTGGCTTGGCTGCCGTCAGAGGCAGGCACATGCTGCAAGGCATCGAAATAATCTCGCCAGCTGTCCGGTACACCGCCAGGGTTGGCCAGGTAGTTTTCGTACATCTCTTCGACATACGGCGCGTTGCCACCAAATAGAAAGGTGTTGGACTGATAGGCCTGATAGACCGACGATGCCGAACTTGTCCCTTGAGACGTTGTTTCACTCATATTGCGCTGACCTCCGTTTCCCTGAGGGAAACATGAGCTGGTTAAAGCTGTGTTTTGAAAACCTTCCGCGTCACGGCTTGACCGTTTGGCGGATGCGACTGTGGCTGGAAGGGCCCTGTGACAAGGCGCGATTGTGCCACCGCTAAATAATTGGCGTCAGCACAAGGCTATTGGTCGCTGACCCGCAAGCCGGTTTACTCTGTCACCAAATCCTTGATCTGTTGCAACGCCGCCGGGTCTTCCATGGTGGTCAGGTCGCCCGGGTCGCGCCCTTCGCACACCGCCTGAATGGCACGGCGCAGGCACTTGCCGCTGCGGGTCTTGGGCAGCACGGTGATAAAGCGCACGCGCGCTGGCCGCGCCACCGCGCCCAGGTCACCATCCACAAGCTTCATGATCTCGGCTTCTAACTTCAGACGCCCTGCCTCATCGGCCACTTGGCTCGTATCCTTGACCACCGCAAACGCCATCGCGACCTGGCCCTTGAGCTGATCGGCCACGCCGACCACGGCCACTTCGGCAATGCTGGGGTGGGCCGAGATGCTTTCTTCGATCTCGCGCGTGCCCAAGCGGTGCCCGGCGACGTTGATCACGTCGTCAGTGCGGCCCAGGATGAAATAGTAGCCTTGCTCATCGCGAATGCCCCAGTCAAAAGTGCTGTAGACCATTTTGCCGGGGATGGTGGTCCAGTAGGTGCTGACGAAGCGCGCATCGTCGCCCCACACGGTTTGCAGACAGCCCGGTGGCAACGGGCCTTCAATCGCGACCACCCCCTTCTGGTTGGCGCCCTTGAGCTCTTCGCCGGTGTTTTCATCGAGCAGTTTGACGTTGTAGCCGTAGACCGCCTTGCCGGGTGAGCCGAACTTGGTGGGCGAATCATCCACGCCTTTGCAAATACTAAGGATCGGCCAACCGGTCTCGGTCTGCCAGTAGTTGTCAACAATGGGGCGCCCCAAGCCCTCGGCGATCCATTGCGCGGTGGTTTGATCGAGCGGTTCGCCGGCCAAAAATAGCGCTCGCAGCGACGACAAGTCGTATTTTTTCAGCAGCGCCGGGTCCTGCTTCTTCAGCACGCGAATGGCGGTGGGCGCGCTGAACATCACCGTGACCTTGTATTTTTCGACCAGACTCCACCAAATGCCGCCGTCCGGGCGGATCGGCAAACCCTCGTACATGATGGTCGCCATACCGGCAATCAGGGGGCCGTAAATGATGTAGCTGTGGCCCACGACCCAGCCGATGTCGCTGGTGGAGAAATAGGTTTCACCGGCATTGCCGCAGTAAATATGTTTCATGCTGGCGGCCAGCGCCACCGCGTAACCGCCGGTGTCGCGCTGCACGCCTTTGGGCTTGCCGGTGGTGCCACTGGTGTAAAGCGTGTAGCTCGGGTGCGTTGAATCCACCCATTTGCAATCCACCACGGTGTTCATGTGTTTTTGCCGCAGCGCCGCCCACAGATGGTCACGACTCGCTACCAGATTCATAGGCACAAGGCCGCGATCGACCAACAGCACGGCTTGTGGCTTGTGGCTGGACAGGCGAATCGCTTCATCAAGCAAGGGTTTGTAGGCCACCGCCTTGCCGCCGCGCGAACCGGCATCGGCACTGATGATCACTGTGGGCGTGGCGTCTTCAATACGAGACGCGAGAGAACCCGAGGCGAAGCCGCCAAACACCACCGAGTGAATCGCACCGATGCGCGCGCAGGCCAGCATGGCAAACGCAGCCTCGGCAACCATCGGCATGTAGATCAGCACCCGGTCGCTCTTTTGCACCCCCAATTCCTGGAGCACCGCCGCCATGCGCTGCACCTCGGCATGCAGTTCACGGAACGAATAGACCTTTTCCTGGTTGGTCTCGGTCGAAACAAAAATAAGTGCAGCCTGCTGCGCCCGGTCTGCTAGGTGACGATCCACCGCGTTGTGGCACAAATTGGTGGAGCCACCGACGAACCATTTGGCAAAAGGCGGGTTGCTGTAGTCGCAAATTTGCGTTGGCTGGGTTTTCCAGTCAACCAATTGGGCTTGTTCGCCCCAAAAAGCGTCACGGTCTTCGAGGGAGCGGCGGTGAAATTCGGCATAGTTTGTCATTGTTTGTCTCCAGGGGTCTTAAAACTGAATTCATAATTATGAACTTTGAACTTGCTACAAACTGACTTTCTGCACCAGCATCGACGCGCCAATTTGCCCCGCGCCAGTTGTCGGCACCGCTGGCATTGGATTAGGACTTACGCAAAATTGACCCAGCTAGACGTTCCGACGCAGACAGTACAGGCGTACGGCAAGGAGGAACAACGACGCTGGGGCGGTTTTGCGCAAGTCCTATGGATAATGGGCCCCATGATTACCGTACACCACCTTGAAACCTCCCGTTCACAGCGCGTGCTGTGGTTGCTTGAAGAATTGGGTGTGCCCTACAAGCTCAAGCTCTACCAGCGTGATCCCAAAACCAAACTGGCGCCTGCCGCACTGAAAGCGATTCACCCATTGGGCAAGTCGCCCGTCATCACTGATGGCGCTGAAACCGTGGCCGAGTCGGGCGCCATCCTTGAGTATCTGGTCGAACGCTACGGCGCGCAGGGCACAGGCGAGTTGGCGCACTTGCAACCCGCCACGAACACCCCCGAGCACCGCCAGTCACGTTTTTGGATGCACTACGCTGAAGGCTCGTTCATGAACTGGATGGTCATGAAACTGGTGTTCGTGACGATTCCAACCCAGCCCATGCCCTTTTTTGTTCGACCGATTGCGCGCCAGTTGTGCGCGCAAGTGCAGGCCAAGCTGATCGACCCCAATATTGAAACGGCCTTGGCATTTATGGAAACGCACTTGGGTCGCCATGTCTGGTTTGCGGGTGAACACCTCAGCATCGCCGACTTCCAAATGAGTTTTGCGGTTGAAGCCGCACTCGCGCGAGGCGGCGAAGCGGCGCGCTTTGCGCACCTGGCCGCTTACAGGGCGCGTATGCAGGCGCGGCCAGCTTATCAGCGCGCCTTGGCCAAGGGTGGACCTGTGCTGATGTCCTGATACTTGCCATTTGCGACCCTGCGCCACAATCAACGCATGAAATTAAATCGTACAAACGCGCTCTGGGCAGGCGCATTTCTTGTGATTGCTCTGGCCGTTCTGGTTGTTGCCCAACGCGGGCAAGCGGTTGAAGTTGCGGTGGTCACCCAAGGCAAGATGCAGCAGTCGGTGGTCACTAGCGGGCGCATTGTTGACATCAACCGCACTGACCTTGCCAGCCAAAGCACTGCCCGCATCGAACGCATCAGCGTGCGTGAAGGTGACCAGGTTCAAGCCGGCCAGATTCTGGTGCAGCTACGCGCCGATGAAGCACAGGCCGCCCTGGCTCAAGCCAATGCATCGGTGCAAGAGGCGCAAGCGCGGGTGCGCCAGATTCAAACCGTGCAAGGCCCCGTCAGCACCCAGCAACTGGCGCAAGCACGCGCCGCCAACCTGCAGGCGCAAAGGGAACTTGGCCGCACACAAGATTTGCTGCGCCAGGGTTTTGTCTCGCAATCGCGCCTGGATGAAGCCCGGCGCGGGGCTGACGCAGCCAATGCCGCCCTGCTGGCCGCCAGCGCCCAGGCCCAGGGCGACACGCTAGGGGGCGCTCAACTTGCCCTGGCAAGGGCCGGACTCGACCAGGCACTGGCCGCACAGAAGGCCGCTGCGGCCCGGTTGGACCAACTGAGCCTGCGCGCACCGGCGGCTGCCACCGTCATCACCCGCGCCGCCGACCCGGGCGACACCGCGCAGCCTGGCAAAGCCATCTTGACGCTGGTGGGCGGTGGCGAAACCCGCATCCAGGCCAGTGTGGACGAGAAAAACCTTAAATTCTTGAAATTGGGGCAGACCGCCAGCGCCAGTGCCGACGCTTATCCCGAGCGGCACTTCAGCGCTGAACTCAGCTACATCGCGCCTTCAGTCGATGCGCAACGCGGCACGGTTGATTTGAAGCTGCGGGTGGCGCCAGAAGTGGACTACCTGCGCCCCGACATGACGGTGTCGGTCGAAATTGTGACCGCCCAGGTGCCCAGCGCCCTGATGCTGCCCACCGATGCGATTCGGCGTGACGACAGCGGTGCCCTGTTTGTGCTGGTCAACCAGGGCGGCCGCGCCAAAGAGGTGCGGGTGAAGTCCGGTTTGCAGGGCGTTGGCAGCACTGAGATCACCCAGGGACTGGCAGTTGGTGAGCGCGTCATTCTGCCTGCCAGCAACGTGCGCGATGGCGACCGCGTGCGCGAGCAAAGCACGCGCGCGCCTTTGACTGGCGTGCCGCCCATGCCTGGCTTCACCAGCTAGTCTCGCCATGGCGCTTCGTCTCCCCTTTGCCGCTCTGGTGTGCCTGCGCTACCTGCGCGAAGGGCGCATGCAAACCGTGCTGATCCTCGCCGGCGTCACCGGAGGCGTGGCGGTGATCATTTTCCTGACCACGCTGATCAGCCAGTTGCAGGCCTCCATCATCGACCGCACCCTGGGCAGCCAGGCGCACATTGTTTTGAAGCCGCCGCTGTTGGCTAACCGCACGCTGCTGCCACCGGGCAGCACAGCGGCTATCGTGCAGCCGCGCGCGCAGCGCCTGCGCTCGATTGACCAGTGGGAAGCCGTGGCGCAGTTGGCCAGTCAAACCAACGGTGTGCTCGCGGTCTCTCCAAAGTTGTCGGGGGCCGCGTTTGCTGCGCGGGCCGACGCCAGTCAAGCCATCACTCTGCTCGGCGTTGACGCGCAGGCCTACCAGCGCATTGTGCAAATGCCCAAGTACCTGCGCCTGGGCCGCTTTGACGTCAGTGGCGCCAACGCCGTGATCGGGGTTGAGCTGGCCAAAGACCTGGGCGTGACGGTGGGTGACAAACTGCGCCTGATCGCCATGGACGGGCGCAACGACCTGGCCACGATTGCCGGTATTTTTGACATTGGCAACCGCGACCTGAACAAGCGCTGGGTCTACACCAGCATCAAGCTGGCGCAGTCGCTGCTGGATTTGCCCGGTGGCATCACTGAAATTGATTTGCGTGTGATGGACCTGTTTCAGGCTGAAACCACCGCGCGCCAACTGGCAGCCCAGACCGGCCTGGTCGCGGACAGCTGGATGCAGACCAACGCTCAACTGCTGACGGCCCTCAATAGCCAAAGCATGTCCAACAACCTGATCCGCTTTTTTGTGACGGTGATCGTGGCCGTGGGCATTGCCAGTGTGCTGGTGGTGTCGGTGGTGCAAAAGCAGAAGGAAATCGGCATCTTGCGCGCCATGGGCGCCAGCCCGAGGCGCATCATGGCGGTCTTTCTGTTGCAGGGCGGGATTTACGGCGGCGTTGGCTCCGCCCTGGGCGTGGGCTTGTCACTGGCACTGCTGCAATTTTTTTCCAGAATTACGCGCAACGCGGACGGCTCGCTGCTCGTCAGTCCGGAGTTGGATCTGTCGGTGGTGCTGGGCGCTTGTGCCTTGGCGCTGCTGGTCGGCCTGCTGGCGGCGGCTTTGCCAGCCCGGCGCGCAGCCAGGCTCGACCCGGTACAGGCGATCCGGGTTTAGACCGCAAGCAACATGGACACCATTGTTGAACTCAAGCAGATTCGCAAGCGCTATGGCGAAGGCACACCGGTTGAAGCCGAGGTGCTGCATGGCATCGATCTGAAGATATCAGGCGGCGAGTTCGCAGCGCTCACGGGACCGTCGGGTTCGGGCAAAAGCACCCTGCTCAACATCATTGGTTTGCTGGAGCGCGCCAGCGGCGGCCAGTTGCTGATTGATGGCCGCGACACCGCCGACCTCGATGACGCAACCATCACCACCTTGCGCGGGCGCAGCATTGGTTTCATTTTTCAGTTTCACCATCTGCTGCCAGGCTTCACCGCGCTGGAAAACGTGATGATGCCGTCGATCATCGACGCCAACTGGCCCACGGCAAAGGCGCAAGACCAGGCCCTGCGCCTGCTCGATCAGGTCGGCTTAAAAGACGCGGCCTACAAACGCCCGGCGCAACTCTCGGGCGGTATGCAACAGCGCGTGGCGATCGCGCGGGCGCTGAGCTTGTCGCCCCGGCTGATCCTAGCCGATGAACCGACTGGCAACCTCGACAGCCACAGTGCCAACGACATCTTTGAATTGTTGCAAGCCGTCAACCAGCAGCAGCACTCGGCCTGCCTGATCGTGACGCATGACGCCCGGTTGGCAGCGCGTTGCCAGCGACAAATTCAGATTGAAGACGGGCAGTTGCTGGCGCAGACCAGTTGACTCGCTCCAGAGGTCGTTTTGCAACTAATATCAAATCAATAGCTGCTAACCTAATATCCACGTGGGCTAGAGCCCTATTTTATCAAATTTTGCACGGCTTTGAAGTGCGCATGCTCGGCGCTGCGCAGCCACTCAAACGCCACCATCTCGGTCGTGACCAACTCCGCGCCAGCGCCGGCCAGCCGGTCAAAGGCGGCGTCGCGGTTGCGCTCGGTGCGCGAGCCGCAGGCGTCGGTCACCACCCAGACCTCAAACTCGTCTTCGAGCAAATGCAGCGCGGTCTGCAGCAGACAGACGTGGGCTTCGCAACCGGCAATCACGATGGTGTTGCGCTCGGCGGGGTTGCCCGCTGGCTTTTGCAGATGCTTGGGCAGGCTGCGTGCGTTGCCTGCCACTGGCTTTGCCGGGGGCCGCAGCCACTCGCCCAAGCCCTCTTCCACCCCACTGAAGTGCATTTTGCTCAAGGTCTGCGCGCACAGCGCACGCAATTCGGGTGGGTTCTCACCCAATTTGGACGGATTCTGTTCGGTGCCCCAGACCGGGACCTCCAGCAAATGCGCAATTTGCGCCAGGCGCAGCGCGTTGCCCAGCACCAGCGGGGCTTCAAAAATGGCGGGCATCAGGCGCGCTTGGTAATCGACCAGCACGAGTTGGGATTGGGCGGTATCTAGCAACATGGGGATTTTTCCTTCAATAAGGGGGGCATTGTCGGGCACGGGCCAATCCAGGCGCAAGTGCGGCGCTGACAGACCCGTGGGCATACGCTTTGCGTGACTCCAGTTGCAGATGTGCGAGAAGCTTGAACCAGGCCATTACATTTTTGTTGCATGGGAGACGCAAGCGTGAACCCTGATGGCAAGCCATCGCAAACGCATCTGAGTACATTGCTATTATCGTTTTAATAGCTACAAACCTATATTCCACGTGGGCTAGAAGCCAATTTTATATAAATTTAGGGGCAAACTGAGGCGCGGTACTGCCCCGGCCCTTGCCCCTGCCAGCTCTTGAAGGCGTGATGAAAGGCCGGCGTGTCCTGAAAGCCCAGCAAATAGCCCACCTCGGCCACCGACATGGCCGTGCTGCTCAGGTAGTGGCGGGCCAAGGCATGGCGGCTGCTGTCGAGCAGCGTCTGGTAAGCCACGCCGGCCTGCGCCAAATGACGCTGCAGGCTACGGGTTGACAGGTGCAGGTCCGAGGCGACGTCGGCGAGTCTGACGGGCCCGCGCCCAAGACGGGCCGACATACTTTGACGCACCTGGGCCACGATGCCAACCTCCTGCGGATAACGCGCCAGAAGCAAGGCCTCGGCGTGCTGCTGCAAGAGAGGCAACAAAGCCTTGTTAGCCTGCGGGATTGGCCAGTCCAGAACCGAGGCCGGGAAAATAGCCCGGTTCTCGGACGCGCCCCAACGCACCTGCGCGCCGCTGGACTGTGCAATGTGCGCAGCCGTCGCGGCGTCGGTGCAATGCGCGAACGCCATTTCAAAGTCACCCAGCGGCTTGCCGACCAGCCACTGCGCACAGGTCTGAATGCCCGCGAACACCGACAGGGCCAGTGCGCCCGCAGCCCGATGGTCTGCGCAGTCATTGCGCCAGGCGTAAACCACACGGTCACCTTCCCGGCTGAAGCTGGAGCGGCCCAGGTCGTGCACCAGCGACTCAAACCGCAGCACCTGCTGCAGCGCCTCGCCCAGGGTCGGACACGCCAGCAGCAAGATGCCGTTGACGCCATAGCTCGTGGGTTTGACACACTGCCCAAGATGCCAGCCAAACCGCGGCCCGGCGTGGGCGCAGGCCGCCTGCAGCAGCGTCAGGTAGGTGGTAACCGGTAGATCGTCATCGCCAATGGCAACGCGCCCGAGGGTCGCCTGCAGCTGCGCCTCGTCAAGCCCGGCACCGAGCGCCGCGTCCCACAGCGTGTGCGCATAGGGCGCAACCACGCGTGCAGTGGCTGTGGGGGTGGCGCGTGGCGCATCTGAACAATCAATCGAGGGCATCGGCGCCATGATAGCGGGGCGGCTCTGGCACTGTGGCTGGGCCCGCCTTTGCGCCTTGGAAGCTGATGCAGAAATATCAAAATGAGTAGCTGCCTGCGCATACACCATGCGGGCCAGAGTCTTTAAATACTCATAACTAATGAAGCAGGGGCTTGCCACTCTGGCGCGATAGCACAATCAATTGGCAGCATCGCGAAATGACCTTTGAACCGCTTTGCCCTACAGTGCGCTTCAATGTGGTGCAACAAGGAGCAAGGCATGCGACGATGGAATGGCTGGGGCGACGATGCGACCTCGATGGACTTGAGCGAGGCCGCGCGCGCCATGATGAACGCGCGCCTGGGGCCGGGACTGCCGGGGCTTGACGCCACGCGCGAGGCCATGCTGGCTCAAGTCCCCGCTTCGCGCTTGACCGGCGCACACCCGTCGATTCAAAGCGACGCCGACACCCGCTTTGCCATGGCGCTGGGCGAGAGCTTTGCCGATTGGATCCGCAAACGCTTTGGCGCCCTGCCCCCGGTGCCCGATGGTGTCGCTTTTCCAGAGTCGACAGAACAGGTGCGCGAGTTGCTGGACCTGGCCAACGCCAATGACTGGGTCGTGATCCCGTTTGCCGGCGGCACCAGCGTCGCCGGGCACCTGGACTGCCCCATCAGTGAGCGGCCGATCCTATCGATCAACCTGGGACGCATGAACCGCCTGCTGCACCTGGACAAGCCCAGCCAGCTGGCAAGCTTTGAGGCCGGCACGCCGGGGCCGCTGGTGGAGGCGCAACTGCGCGCGCAGGGTTACACGCTGGGGCATTTTCCGCAGTCCTTCGAATACTCCACTGTGGGCGGCTGGGTGGTGACGCGCTCCAGCGGCCAGCAGTCGCTGCGCTATGGACGCATTGAACAATTGTTTGCGGGCGGGCGGCTGGAGGCGCCGGTGGGCACACTGAGCATTCCGACGGTGCCTGCGGCCAGCGCTGGGCCGGACCTGCGCGAGCTGGTGCTGGGTTCGGAAGGCCGCTTTGGCATCCTGACCGAGGCCACGCTGCGGGTGTCACCGCTGCCCGAGCACGAGAGTTTTCACGCGCTGTTCTTCCCCGATTGGGACACCGCCGAGGCGGGCGTGCGCGCGCTGGTGCAGCGCAAGCTGCCCTTGAGCCTGCTGCGCCTGTCCAACGGCATCGAGACCGAAACCAACCTCACGCTGGCGGGCCATGCACGGCTGATCGGCTGGCTGCAGCGCTATTTATCCTGGCGCGGCTGCAGCGATGGCAAGTGCATGCTGATGCTGGGAGTGAGCGCCGACACCCGCACCGCCCGCCACGCCCTGCGCGAGGCCCGGCGCTTGCTGGCCGGACACGGCGCGGTCTACATCGGCACCGCCATGGGCGCCAAGTGGGCGGCCAACCGCTTCAAGGGGCCGTACCTGCGCAATACGCTGTGGGAGCTGGGTTACTGCGCCGACACGATTGAGACCGCGGTGGACTGGCCCCAGGTCAAGCCCCTGATGCTGGCCATGGAACAGAGCGCGCGAGACGTGTTTGCAGCGTATGGCGAGCGAGTCCATGCCTTCACCCATCTGTCGCACCTGTACCCGCAAGGCAGCAGCATTTATTCGCAATTCGTCTGGGCGACAGCAAAAGGCGGCTTTGCGCCCAACTTCGAGCGCTGGCAGAAGCTCAAAGCAGCGGTGGCGGCCACCATCGCCGCCCACGGCGGCACGGTCAGCCACCAGCACGGCGTCGGGCGCGACCACGCCGGTCATCTGATTGACGAAAAAGGGCCGCTGGGCATGGCGACGCTGGCGCAGCTGTGTCGGCACTTTGATCCGAACAAGATCATGAACCCCGGCAAGCTGCTGCAGGACGGCGGGCCATGGGCGAGTTAACAAGCGGTGCCGAGCGCGCTGGCAAACTGGCGCAGCTTGACGCGCCGATCTGGGACCTGGTGGTCATTGGCGGGGGCATCAGTGGCGCCGGTGTGGCACAGCAGGCCGCGCGGCGCGGATGGAAAGTACTGCTGATCGAGCAGCGTGACTTTGCCTGGGGCACGTCCAGCCGCTCCTCCAAGCTAGTGCATGGGGGCTTGCGCTACCTCAAAGAGGGCGACATCAAGACCACCCTGCACTCGGTGCGCGAGCGTCAGCGCCTGATGCAGGAAGCCCCGGAGCTTATTGAGCCGCAGAGTTTCTTGTTTGCCAATTGCCTCAAACGCAAGCCGGGCCGCTGGCTGTTTCAATCCGGCTTGATGATCTACGACCTGATGGCCGGGATGCGCAGCCATTTTTGGGCCGATCTACCCACCACGCAGACCTTGGCGCCGGGCCTGGGCCCGCCCCGGATGCGCGGCGCCCTGGTGTTTCAGGATGCCAAGACCGACGATGCGCGGCTGGTGTGGCGGGTGTTGATGCAGGCGCAGCGCGACGGCGCCACCCTGCTCAATTACGTGGCCGCACAGGGGCTGCAGCTCAATGCCGGCCGGGTCGCCGGCGTCACGGTGCAAGACGGCTTGACCGGCCAGACCTATCAAGTGCGTACCAAAGCCGTGGTCAACGCCACTGGCGCCTGGGCCGACCGGCTGCGTGGCGCAGTCGGCGGCAAACCGATGCTGCGCCCCTTGCGCGGTAGCCATCTGGTGCTGCCGTTCTGGCGCCTGCCGGTGGCGCAGGCCATCAGCCTGATGCACCCCAAAGACGGTCGGCCTGTGTTCCTCTACCCGTGGGAGGGCGCCACGCTGATCGGCACCACCGACCTGGATCACCGCGCGGATATCGACGTCGAGGCGTCCATCACGCCGCAGGAGGTGGACTACCTGATCGACGCGGTGAACGACCAGTTTCCCGCTGCGGCGCTCAAGCCCCTTGATGTCAGCGCCTGTTACGCCGGCGTGCGCCCGGTCGTCGATGATGGCAAAGGGGCTGCGTCCCAGGCCGCGCGCGACCATGTGGTGCTCGATGAATCAGGCCTGATCACGCTGACCGGGGGCAAGCTCACGACGTTTCGACTGATGGCGCAGGACGCGCTGGCGCTGGCGGCACCGCATGTGGGTAGACCCTTTGCGAAGGATGAAGCCCTCATCTTCACCCCGGTCGATGCACTCAATCCGCGCTGGAGCGCCTCGGTGCGACACCGGCTGGCCGCTCGCTATGGTTATCTTGCCGGGGCACTGAGCCAGCAGGCCTCTGAGGCCGAGCTGCAGACCATTGCCGGCACCCAGACCCTGTGGCTGGAATTGCGCGTGGCGGCCCAATTTGAGGCGGTCGTGCATCTGGATGACCTGTTGCTTCGCCGCACGCGGCTGGGCATTTTGCTGCCGCGCGGCGCTCTGGATCATTTGACGCGCATTCGCGCGCTGTGCGCGCCGCATCTGGACTGGGACGACGCCCGCTGGACCAGCGAAATTGAGCGTTACCGCGCGCTGATTGCCGCCCACTACCAACTGCCCCAGATCAAACCCGAGACGACCAAGCCATGAGCAAAACCTACCTGCTGGCCATCGACAACGGCACGCAAAGCGTGCGCGCCCTGCTGTTTGACCTGGACGGCAATCTGGTGGACAAGGCGCAGGTCATGATCGACACTTACCAGTCGCCCCAGCCGGGCTGGATGGAGAACGAGCCCGAGGCCTTCTGGCAGGCCCTGTGCCAGGCGTGTCAGCAACTCTGGGCCCAGACCAGCGTGCCCAAGAGTGCGATTGCGGGCATGGTCATCACGACCCAGCGCGCCACCACCATCGCGCTGGACGCGCAAGGCCAGCCACTGCGCCCGGCCATCATCTGGCTGGACCAGCGCCGCGCGGACATCACACCCAAGCTCAAGTGGTGGTGGGATGCGGCGTTTCGGGTCATCGGCATGCGTGACACCGTGCGTTTCTTTCAAAAAGAGGCCGAGGCCAACTGGATCGCCCAGCATCAGGCCGAGCTCTGGGCTAAGACCGACAAATACCTGCTGCTCTCGGGCTACCTGAACTACCGCTTCACCGGCCGCTTTGTCGACTCGGTCGCCTCCCAGGTGGGCTACATCCCGTTTGACTACAAAAAGGGCTGTTGGGCGGCAGCGTCCGACTGGAAATGGCAGGCGATGCCGATCAAGCCCTCGATGTTGCCCGAACTGGTGCCCGCAGGCACCCGCATTGGGCAGGTCAGCGCGGCCGCCGCCCAAGCCACCGGCATTCCAGAAGGTTTGGCCGTCATCGCCGGCGCTGCCGACAAGGCCTGCGAAGTCATCGGTGCGGGCTGCCTGACGCCCGAGATTGCCTGCCTGTCCTACGGCACCACCGCCACCATCAACACCACCACACCACGCTACCTGGAGGCCACCCGCTTCATCCCGCCCTACCAAGCCGCAGTGCCGGGCCACTACAACACCGAGATTCAAATCACCCGGGGCTTCTGGATGGTGAGCTGGTTCAAGGAACAATTTGGTTTGCACGAACAGCAAATGGCGCTTGCCCGCGGCGTCACCCCCGAGAGTTTGTTTGATGAATTGGTCAACGCCGTGCCGCCCGGCGCGCAAGGCTTGATGCTGCAACCGTTCTGGAACCCCGGCATCAAGGTGCCCGGCCCCGAGGCCAAGGGCGCGATCATCGGTTTTGGCGATGTGCACAAGCGCGCCCATTTGTACCGCGCCATCCTTGAAGGCCTGGCCTACGCGCTGCGCGAAGCCAAGGAGCGCATCGAAAAACGCGGTGGCACCCGCATCACCAAGGTCCGGGTCTCTGGTGGCGGCTCGCAAAGTGACGCCGCCATGCAGATCACCGCCAACATTTTCAATTTGCCGTGCGAGCGCCCGCACCTGTATGAAACCAGCGGCCTGGGCGCCGCGATCCTGGCCGCCGTCAGTTTGAAATTGCACCCCGACTTTGCCACTGCCATCCGTCAAATGACACGCATCGGTCAGGTGTTTCAGCCCGAACCGGCCCACGCCCGCACCTATGACCAGCTCTACCGCCGGGTCTATTGCCGTATGTACCGGCGGCTGCAGCCCTTGTACCGCGATATTCGTGAGATCACAGGCTATCCCGCAAAGGACTGAGCGCCTTGTTACGATTGAGCAACTTTTTTGCGGAGATGCTCAGATGAAGCGATTCGCCTTGGTCTTGGCCGCCGCGCTTGGCCTGGCCGCAGGTCAAGCCCTCGCCTGGAGCAACCACAGCTTCGCCGCCTACCGCGCCTTTGAAAAGATGCCCGAGGTGGCCAATGCGGCGATGGTGACGGCCCAGCCGCTGGAAGCCTTCCTGAAAGAGCAAGAAAAATCCATCGAGACACTGCTGGCCAGCCAGGAGACATGGGCACAGCGCCAGCTCGATGTCTATCCTGCGCGCCCGGCTGCCCTGGCGTTCAAGGCCGACCCAAGCCGAAGCGACGCGGCCCGGCGCCTGGCTTTTCTGCGGGCCCTGCGGGTGGCGCCGAACAGCAAATTCGCGCTCTACGTGCAAGCTGACCCGTGGGGTCCGCCGCCGGATGCGGCCATGCTGCTGGCCCATGCATCGGTGAACACGCTGCCCGAACAACCCAACTCGACCTACCGCTTCATCGGTCTTAAGGCGGGAGACCCAGTGTCGCCCCTGGCTGTGCTGGCCTCGGCCAGCGATGAACCGGACTACGGGTTGGACATCAACCTGTGGGCCGACAGCCCGTCGGACTGGGGCAAGGCCTATGGCTTTGGCGCCCTGCCCTTTGGCAACCCCGCGCTGTACTTCTCCACGCAGGCCCCGTTTCACATGGGCTTCTTCCACGAAGACCGCGTCATTTACATGGCGGCACCCTTCATTAAAAGGACATTTCCCCTGCTGCGCAGCCACCAGTACAGCAGCCTGGCTGCTCTGGCTTTCCGTACCGGTCACCCTTATTGGGGCTGGCGCTTCACCGGGCTGGCGCTGCACTATTTGCAGGACCTGACCCAGCCCTACCACGCCAGCTTGTCGCCGGGCAACTCGTCCGTGAAGCTGATCGGCATCAACCTGCTGGCAATGGCCGGAATGCCGCGAATGAAGAACGAGATGATTGTGCTGTTGTCAAACCGGCATCTGGCGCTGGAGAAATACCAGAATCAACTGATCTTTAACGCAGCGCTGGCACGCCGGGAGAGCCCTATTGAAAAATCACTGCGCGCCAGCAACCAGGACGCCAGCTACCCGGCCTGGTCGGACCTGTATGCACGCGATGTCGTCAGCCGCCAATCGCAGGCCCTTGGCAGCAGGCTTACCGACATTCTGGTGGACACCCTGCCTTTGGCTTATGTCACGGACCCATCCTTTGATTTCGGCGTCAAGGAATCAGGCATCGACCTGCTGGCTGAAATCAGCCAGCAGGATGCCGCCAAACGGTCCCGACTGGACAGCATCACCACTGAATTGATGGGTAATTTTGGTGCCCACAGCCGCAATCTGGTGCGCGGCATCCTCAAAGCCAGCGCCGCGCCTTCATCCGCCCCAGATCACTGAACGCATCGAGATCGACGCGGCCTGAAAGCTGGTGTTAAAAAACTGCGGTTCTTCACCGGCGTCCACGGCCCCGGCGGCATAAAGCAAGGGCAAAAAATGTTCATGGGTCGGGTGCGCCAGCGTTGCCATTGCACCGAGCGACTGGAAATTCTGCAGCGCCGCCAGATTGCCGCTCTGCAGATCGTTGGCCACAGTCTGGTCGAACGCCAGTGCCCAGTCATACGCCTGATTCGACGCAGCGTCCAATTGCATCGTGCGCAGGTTGTGGACGATGTTTCCGCTGCCCACAATCAACACGCCACGTTCACGCAAGCCCCTGAGTTGCTGGCCCAGCGCAAAGTGCTCAGCTGACGGTCGGCCGTAATCCATGCTAAGTTGAATCACCGGGATATCGGCCTGCGGGAACATCGGCTGAAGCACGGACCAGGCGCCGTGGTCCAGGCCCCAGTCCTGCAAATCAAGCGCTACCGGCTTGCCGCTGTCCGGCTGGCGCAGGCACTGACTGATTTCCTGGGCGGCTTGCGGAAAACCGGGCGCCGGGTAGCGCTGATCGAACAGCGCCTGGGGGAAGCCGCCAAAATCGTGAATAGTCCAGGGCTGAGCCATGGCCGTCAGCTGCCAGCCCTGAGTGAGCCAATGGGCCGAGACACACAAAATGAGATGTGGTTTGGGCCATTTACCGCCGAACTGCGCTCCCAGTGCTTGCCAGCTGCGCCGGTACTCGTTGTCTTCAATCGCGTTCATAGGACTGCCATGACCCAGAAAAAAGACCGGCATTTTGCTTGTTTTTTCCAGCGATTGAACTGGACCGAAAACGCTAACAGTAGAGCCGTCAGTCATCGAATTCCCCAAAAAAATACTACCGCCCGACAGTCGTTAGCTCCGCAGCCACAGCCGAAAAACCGACTACGGCTGCATGGTAGTTTGATTTCCTTTATAAATAACTGATCAGGCGAAAAATGCCACGGCATAAATCCTTGCAATAGCCTGACGAATGGGTGGGAAATTGGTGCTTTTAATCCTGCTAAAAACCTGTCAAAACTGTTATATTGCACTGCAACATTTCCAGAAAGTGAATTCATCGTGCTTTACAAGATTTACGAAACCCAACGCTCCTTGATGGAGCCCTTTTCTGACTTGGCGCACTCTGCCTCCAAGGTCTACGGCAACCCGCTCTCGTTGTTGGGGCGAAATCCGTTTGCCCAGCGTATTTCTGCGGGATACGACTTGATGCATCGACTGGGCAAGGATTACGAGAAGCCGGAATTCGGCCTGCGCACCGTCGATGTCGACGGCGTCGAAGTTGCGATTCATGAACGCATTGAACTGGACAAGCCCTTCTGTGAATTGCGTCGCTTCAAGCGTTTCACCGATGACCAAGCCACGCTGGGCAAGCTCAAGAATCAGCCTTCTGTTTTGATCGTGGCCCCGCTGTCGGGTCACTACGCCACGCTCTTGCGCGATACCGTCAAGACCATGCTCAAGGACCACAAGGTCTACATCACCGACTGGAAAAATGCTCGCCTGGTTCCCCTGTCCGAAGGTGAATTCCACTTGGATGACTATGTGAACTATGTGCAGGAGTTCATTCGTCATCTGCAAGGCATCTACGGCAATTGCCATGTGGTCAGCGTGTGCCAGCCCACCGTGCCGGTACTGGCTGCCGTCTCCTTGATGGCCAGCCGGGGCGAGGTGACGCCCTTGAGCATGACCATGATGGGCGGCCCCATCGATGCGCGCAAATCGCCCACGGCCGTGAACAACCTGGCAATGAACAAGAGTTTTGAATGGTTTGAGAACAACGTGATTTACCGCGTTCCAACCAACTTTGCCGGCGCAGGGCGGCGGGTTTACCCCGGTTTCTTGCAGCACACCGGCTTTGTCGCCATGAACCCGAGCAACCATGCCAAGAGCCACTACGACTACTTCAAGGACCTGATCAAGGGCGACGACGCCAGCACCGAAGCCCACCGCAAGTTCTATGACGAGTACAACGCCGTGCTGGACATGGACGCCAACTACTACCTGGAAACCATCCGGGTCGTGTTTCAGGAGTTCTGCCTGCTCAAGGGCACCTGGGAGGTCAAAGGAGTCGATGGGAAAGTGGAGATGGTGCGCCCGCAGGATATCAAAACAACAGCTCTGTTCTCGGTTGAGGGAGAACTTGACGACATCTCCGGCTCGGGTCAGACCGAGGCCGTGCACAGCATTTGCAGCGGCGTTCCCAAGTCGGAGAAAAAACACCTTGAAGTCGAAGGCGCAGGCCACTTTGGCATCTTCAGTGGTCGGCGCTGGCGTGAGGTGGTGTACCCAGCGGTCAAATCATTCATCATCAGTCACCAACCGGTTGCCAAAGCTGTCGCTGCACCGCTGGCGCCATTGACACCTGTCCCCCAAGTCGTTGCAAAAGCACACGCGGTTGAAGAATCAGTCGACAAGGCAGTGGCAGAGGCCGTCGCAGATGCCGCTGATACAGCCGTTCACCTGGAACCGACGATCACGCTTGAGACCCCGCCTAAATCCCGGAAAAAACCAGTGCTGGCCCCCGTCAAACTTAAGCCAGTAGCTACCAAAAAAGTAGCTTCCAAGGCACTGCGCAAAAAGTAATGAACACGCTGACCGCCCGGATCCTGGCGGTTTTGCCCCAAACCCAGTGCACCCGCTGCGGCTACCCTGACTGTGCTGCCTACGCGCAGGCAGTGGCAACCGGCGCGGCGGGCATCAACCAATGCCCGCCTGGTGGCGCGCAAGGCGTTGCGTGGCTGGCAAGCATCACCGGCAAACCGGTTCAAATGTTGAATCCAGTTCATGGCGTTGAAACCGCGCGCAGCGTGGCTTTCATCAACGAGAACTGGTGCATTGGATGCACACTGTGCATTGACGCTTGCCCCACCGATGCCATTTTTGGCAGCAACAAAGTCATGCATACGGTGATTGAAGCCTATTGCACCGGTTGTGAGCTGTGCCTGCCGGTCTGCCCGGTGGACTGTATCGCTCTGGAGAACGTGAGCGCAGGGGCAACCGGCTGGCGGGCCTGGTCACGCGAGCAAGCTGACTTAGCCCAGAGTCGATATGAATTCAGTAGCTATCGACGCAGTCAGAACAAGGGCTGGAGCACAAAGAGGCTTGAAGAAAAGACTGATCCGACGACAGCCGCGCGGCGTCACCCTTCTTTGCCTGGTGACGCCGCCATGCAGCAACAGAAAAGCGCGGTAATTGACGCCGCCCTGGCCCGCGCCCGGGTCAAACGCGACGCAACGGTCAGTGCGGCCTCAACCCAAGGCGCAGCGCCCTTGCCGCTTCCTTAGCTCAGAACCAGATTGCGGTAGACACCACAGCCAACGTACAGCCCATCAACCAGTTGCACAAAGGACATTTTTGTCTGCACGCGCCCGGTGGTGGGGTTGTTGATGTCGTACTCAACCCAGCCAGGCTCGCGCCGGGCTTGCGCAATAATGTCATCAACCAGCCCCTGACCGTCGATGCTGGGGATATCCTGCACGCGCGTGCCCACTTTGGCCGGGTTGCCGCCAAAGGCGAGATAAGTGCCATCGTCATCAAGCACGAAGACATACATATCGCGGTCGTAAAAGCCCTGAGTCGGATCAGTCAAAGCTCGCAAGAATGCCTCGCGCGAGGCACTGCGCCGATGCTGCGAAACGGCCCGATTCACTAACTCGACTGCCTCTTCGGCAGAGCCCTGCTGCAGTTTGAAAAGCGCTACCGCATCCACCAGCGTTGAAGCTCGGTTTTCCAGATCAGTGGCTTGCGACACCGCCTGCTCTACCATCTGGGCATTGCGCTGCGTGATCTCGTCGAGCTGACGCACTGCCGAGGTGATCTCGGTCAAGCCCGCGCTTTGTTCTGCGCTTGACGTCGAAATCTGCCCCATATTGACCGCAACTTCACGAATACCTGTGACGATCTGGGTAATGTTGCCACCCGCTGCCCGAATGCTCTGCACACTGGCAGCCACTTGGGCCGATGAAGCGCCGATGAGTTGCCGAATTTCTTTGGCCGATTCGGCCGAACGCTGCGCCAGCAACCTGACCTCACTGGCCACCACCGCAAAACCCCGACCCGACTCCCCGGCGCGTGCGGCTTCCACCGCCGCATTGAGTGCGAGAATGTTGGTCTGAAAGGCCAGGCCGTCAATCACGCCGACGATCTCATCCATGCGCTTGGCACTGTTCTGAATTGCTTCCACGGATGCAATCGCCGTGGCCATGGTGTTGGCGCCCTGATCGGCGATATCACGCACGCCCGCGGCCTGCGCGTTGGCTTGCCCGGCCGTTTGAGCGTTTTGCTGCACCGTGGATGACAACTGCTCCACACTGGCCGCGGTTTGCTCCAGATTGGCAGCTTGTTGCTCGGTTCGATCGGCCAGTTCCCGGTTGCTGGTGGCCAAGCTTTTGCCCGCATAGGCAACAAAGGCCGAGTTGCTGCGCACATTGGCAACCATGGCCGACACGGTAGCGCCCATCCTCGCGACTGCCGTGGTCAGCTCTGCGAGCTCATCGCGACCGCGCGGCAGCAACTTCAAGCGCAAATCACCCTGCAGCATCTGCGTCATGGCTTGCGTGACTTGGGCCAAGTCCTGCGTAAAACTGCGGTACACCGCCAGCAAAAAATACCCCGCCAATATCATGCAAGTGGCGCTCAGGTAGACGATCAAGCTTGTGCCAACGCCGCCAGGCTCGGTTAGAAAATAGTGTGCCAACAGTAAAGCCGGTGGCGTCAACAGAAGCACAGCAAGCAGCAGCAACTTGGCACCCAAACGGATACGTCGCATCAGCAACAGCCCGGGAGCCAGCGTTCTTCCAAAGATCATGGGGTTGTCTCTCTCATAGTAGTCGGTGCTCTTTGACACCTCTCGTCATTTAATGACATCAGTATGACGTGAAGCTTACCCCCCCATGAAACAAAATGCCCCGTCATTCGCGTACGAATGCGGGGCCAAGCCTGCCAACGGTTCAAACCGCTGGACTTGCCGATCACGCGTCAGAGCGCGTGCAAAAAAACTCAAGGGCGGATGGCAATCTCGTTCTTGACCAATTTGACGCCATTGACGTTGCGGGCAATGTTCTCGGCAGCGCTCTTCTCCGTCAGGCTCTTGGCAAAACCCGACAGCATCACGGTGCCATTGAGCGTCTCCACGCTGATAGAGGCGGCGCTAACCAGCTTGCTTTCAACGAAACGTGATTTGACGAGCGTGGTAATACCGGCATCGTCAACATAAGCGCCGACTGTTTGCTGTCCGCGCTGTACGGCGCAGCCAGGCGCAGTCAGCAGAACAACAGCGGCAATGGCGGCGGCGAGGGTAGTGCGAATAATCATGGTGAATCTCCAGTTGAAGTTGATGAGTGATTGGGATGACGGAACTGTAAAACGGCCGGGAAGGGCCGACCATCAGAGTCGAACGCATTTGCCTGTAGGACAACACCGGTCGATGGCGTCAGCGCAGTCAGATCTTAGTGCGCCCCTATTGCGGCCAGGAGTAAATTCTAAAAATGACAATGTTGGCAAGCAGCCGCCACCATCAACCCGCTTTCCACCCCACGGACTGCGCACGATAATCAACCATGTCAGCAAGCCCACTCAAGCCAATTTCCGTTAAGGAGTCGACTCGGCCAGCGAATAGCCAGTCTGATGTGCCCCCTTGGCGACCCATCTGGCTGTTGGCCGCACCGCACCGCCTGGCCTTCTTTATGGCGGCGCTCATGCTGACGACAAGTTCAATCTGGTGGGCAAGTGTGTTGTTCACACGGTCGCTCAACATAAGCCTGTCCTGGGCTATTCCTGCTTCTGCAGCCCATGCACTGCTGATGAGCATGGGTTTCATGCCATTTTTCTTCGCCGGGTTTCTCTTCACGGCCGGACCCAAGTGGTTGCGCTCACCGCAAGTCCCAGCGCGTCGTTTGCTGCCAGGCTTGCTGCTCATGCTCGGTGGTTGGGTCGTTGCCTTGATCGGCATCCATACTGCGGCGCAGCTGGCCGCCGCTGGCCTGTCCCTGGTAGCTTCGGGCTGGACGGTTCTTAGTGTCAAGTTTTTTTCGATGGTTCGACAAAGCCAAGAGAGTGACCGAATTCACGCCCGTATGGCGGCCACTGCGTGCAATTTGGGCGTATTCACCTTTTGGCTCGCAACAGCGTCGCTGGCCATCGATTCAGTGTTGATATTGCGCATCGCCGTACAAATGGGTCTTTGGGGCTTTATTGCGGTGATGTTTGCAGTGGCATCACACCGCATGATTCCTTTCTTTGGCGCCAGCGCAGTGCCATTTCTTGACGCTTGGCGACCCATGTGGCTGTTGTGGGCGATGCTGAGCATGTTCTACCTGGAAGCGGCGCTAAGCGTGGCGGCATTGAGCGTGGGGCCTTTGCCCAAGGTCGTGCAGTGGAGTCAAGCGGCGCTGGAGTCTGCATTTTCCTTACTGCTGTTTGCACTGGCGCTGCGTTGGAGTCTGGTGCAGAGCATGAAAATCCGGTTGCTGGCGATGCTCCATGGCGGCTTCGTGTGGCTTGCAATCGCTTTCGCCTTGAGCGCCTTGTCGAATACTTTGCTCGCGTTAACAGCGGGGGAGCTTTCCTTGGGACTGGCCCCGCTTCACGCCATGGCCATGGGTTATCTGGGCACAACCATGTTCGCGATGACCACTCGAATCAGCAGCGGCCATGGTGGCCGCGCAGTGGCCGAGGACGACATCGCCTGGATACTGTATTGGATACTGCAAAGTGCCGTGGTACTGCGGGTCCTTGCAGCGCTGTGGCCGACGGCTGGGGAGCCCTTCACACTGCTGGCGATCGCGGCATGGAGCGCGGCCACAGTAGGGTGGTCCGTGCGCTATGGGCGCTGGTTTGGCCGTGCGCGCCTGGACGGCCGACCCGGCTGAAGCAAGAGCGGTCGGCACGCCCAACAACTTCAAAAACTGGGCTAGCCTAGATGTACAGCCTCACCATGTCGGTCAAACGGAATGAGCGCCCCCAAATTGCCCGCCTTGATCGCCTCGACCATGCGCTGCAACGCTGCTTCGGCCGCTTCACTGCTTGGCGCCAGACCACCAGTTCCGGACATGGCAGCTGCAAAAACGACCTGCCAGGCTTGCCCGAACTGACGCGATTCCTCCACCAGGTCGGCAAAGCAGTTGAGCTCATCAGGCGTTTTGTCCACAAACATGATCGGCACCAGCGCCCCCCCCTGCCCCGCGAAAAAGCGCTCGCGCTGGGCGGGTGTCGCATCGGCCGGCAATTCAGCGCTGGCAAAGACAAAGAGCAGGCGTTGTGCTTCGCTCTGCTGGCGTGCAGCCTGGAGCAAATCATCAAAACTGGAAATATTCATACTTAGGGCCTTTTCGTTTACTTAACCCTCTAGTGTCAGGCCAAATTCACACTTGTGGTACATTGGACAAATGAAAAAAATGTCGCTAGCTCTGCTACTACTGCCTGACGGGCGGAGACGGTAGCGTACGCACGCACCCAAACCAAAAGCCCGTATGCATCCGCAACGGGCTTTTTTTGTGCCCCAATTTATTTGTTTTCAGATGCTTTTTTTGAACCCAGGAGAAACCAGATGGCTGACCAATTGATTATTTTTGACACCACCTTGCGTGACGGCGAGCAGTCGCCTGGCGCGTCCATGAACAAAGACGAGAAACTGCGCATTGCACGTCAATTGGAACGCCTGAAGGTTGATGTCATTGAAGCTGGCTTTGCCGCCAGTTCCAATGGCGATTTCGAGGCCGTGCGTGGCATTGCCAACGCAATCAAGGACTCCACCATTTGTTCGCTGTCGCGCGCCAATGATCGCGACATTTCCCGTGCTGCCGAAGCACTCAAGGGCGCCAACCGGGGGCGTATCCATACTTTTATTGCCACCTCGGCACTGCACATGGAGAAAAAATTGCGCATGACGCCGGACCAGGTGTTTGAGCAGGCCCGTTCGGCGGTTCGCTTTGCGCGCAATCTGGTCGCCGATGTGGAATTCAGCCCTGAAGACGGTTACCGCAGTGACGTTGATTTTCTTTGCAGGGTGATTGAGGCCGTGATCAACGACGGCGCAAGCACCATCAATGTGCCCGATACGGTTGGTTACGCCATTCCCGAACTTTATGGCGATTTCATCAAGACACTGCGTGAGCGTATCCCTAACTCAGACAAAGCCATTTGGTCAGTCCATTGCCATAACGATCTGGGAATGGCCGTAGCCAACTCACTGGCCGGTGTGCAAATTGGGGGTGCCCGCCAGGTTGAATGCACCATCAACGGCCTGGGTGAACGGGCCGGTAATTGCAGCCTGGAAGAAATCGTCATGGCCATCAAGACCCGGCGCGACTACTTCGGCCTGGACGTGGGTATTGAAACCCAACAACTCTTGGCCGCCAGTCGCATGGTGAGCCAGATCACAGGCTTTGCGGTTCAACCAAACAAGGCCATTGTGGGCGCCAATGCATTCGCACATGCGGCAGGAATTCACCAGGACGGTGTTTTGAAAGCGCGTGACACTTATGAAATCATGCGCGCCGAAGACGTGGGCTGGAGCGCTAACAAGATCGTGCTGAGCAAAGTCAGCGGTCGCAATGCCTTCAAGCAGCGCCTGCAGGATCTGGGCGCACAGATGGAAAGCGAATCGGAGATCAACGCCGCCTTCGCCCGATTCAAGGAACTTGCGGATCGTAAGAGCGAGATTTTCGACGAAGACATCCTGGCGCTGGTCAGCAGTGAAAGCTTGGCACGAGAGAAGGAGCAATACGGTTTTGTATCTCTGTCGCAACACAGTGAAACTGGCGAACGCCCCCAAGCCAGTATTGTGTTTACGGTCGATGGCGCGGAAGTGAAAAGCGCGTCTGACGGCGATGGCCCGGTGGATGCTTCACTCAAGGCAATTGAAGCACAGGTCAAGAGTGGTGCCGAAATGGTGCTCTATTCGGTCAACGCCATCAGTGGTTCAACCGAAAGCCAAGGCGAGGTGACGGTGCGGTTGCAGCACAGCGGGCGTGTCGTTAACGGTATCGGGGCCGATCCCGACATCATCGTAGCGTCCGCCAAAGCCTATCTGAGCGCCCTCAGTAAACTGCACAGCAAAGCGGATCGGGTCGCCGCGCAAGGATAACGTCCAGCAACATCACATTCTTTTCTGGTGATTGTTTAAGAAAGTCGCGCAAGTATTTGATATTGCGCGACTTTTCTGTTTAAACTTGTCTCTTTGAGAAATAGACCGCAGTTGGGCTTAAAAAAACCTAATTCGGCAGATTCCCTTTGGAGACAACGTGCGCAAATTTTTACTTTTCTTTGGGCTGACGTTTTTCATTTTTGCCATTGCGTTGCCGCAGGCGGATGCAGCCCAGAAGAAGCGTGTAGTAGCCAAGTCCTCGAAGAGCACGCCCGTTGCCAAGGCGTCAAGGGCCACCAAGACAACTGTCGTTGTCAAGTCCTCCAGAGTCTCAAAGAGCTACAACCCCGGTAAACGAAAAGTCAGCAAGACCTTCGCCGTCAAAAAGCGCATTGAACTCAGTCGTGCAGTCGCCAGACCGATGAAACAGTCGTTTGGACAAATGGCGGGTTTGCATGGCGCAATGGACAGCCTTGATTTGAAGTCCAGCGTGGCATTGGTGATAGACCAGGACACCAATGAGGTCTTGTTCAGCAAAAATGACCAGGCGGTCTTGCCGATTGCCTCTCTGACCAAGCTCATGACCGGATTGATCTTGCAGCAAGCCAGATTGCCCATGGATCAAATGATCACCATTACTCAGGCTGATGTGGACACCGAAAAGGGCAGTTCATCACGGCTGAGGGTCGGCACTGAACTGAGCCGGGGCGAACTCCTGCACCTGGCTTTGATGTCGAGTGAAAACCGCGCAGCGCATGCGCTGGCTCGCAGCTATCCGGGCGGTTTACCGGTTTTTGTAAGCTTGATGAATGTCAAAGCGAAGTTAATTGGCATGAGTGACACCCACTACGTCGAACCGACCGGTCTGTCCAGCAAAAATCAATCCAGTGCCCGAGATCTGGCCAAATTGGTCAACATTGCCCACGGTGACCCGATCCTGCGCGAATTGACCACCTCCCCCGATTACCAAGTGGCTGTGGGCAACCGAACGCTCCAATTCAACAACACCAACCGACTGGTGAAAAATCCGTCCTGGGATATTGGTCTGCAAAAGACCGGCTACATCTCTGAGGCCGGTCGATGCCTTGTCATGCAAACCAAAATAGCTGGCCGCAAGTTGATCATGGTATTTTTGGATTCAGCCGGCAAACTCAGTCGTATTGCCGACGCCGAGAGAGTCCGTCGTTGGGTCGAGTCCAGGCCAGTTGGTCAGTCGACCTCGGTGCCGTTGGCTAGCGCTGCCGGCGAAAAGACCGTCTATTTTCAATAGCGGCACTTGACTTAGGTGCCCCTGGCATCAGGTCAACGCCGCATTGCCCTTAGTGCCCGCCCTTCGGGTGAAGGCAACAGGCGTTATGCAAAGTGGCCTTCGCTGGAGGCGGTCGCACACAGCCGTCGGCGCTTCCCGGTCGCTGGCGCGCCCTACGCGCCGCCGTCTGCGCGCCCTTGTGGTGTGCCTGCACCGTGGCAGCAGTCAGGCGCTGCGCGCTGTGCTGTCGGTAAGTGGTGGCCTGCGGCCAGTCATGTGGTGTGTGCCCCCGCCCACCCTTGGGCCTTGCCGCTGCGCGGCTTGGCCCCGCGCTGGTCTGCCCGTCCGCCCCCCCCAAGGGCGCTCCCTCAGTCAGCGCAAAATCGGGAGCAGCGGCGCTATCGCGCCGCCTTGATGCCAATTCCACACGACGCAACGGCGGTAAATACGAAAAATCGTCTTACATCCGCCCTTACATCGGGCACCAAAGAAAAAAGCCCGCTATCTTTTGAATAGCAGACTTTTCTTATTTCATATGGGGTGGCTGATGGGGCTCGAACCCACGACAACAGGAATCACAATCCTGGACTCTACCAACTGAGCTACAGCCACCGTGCGTATATTATAACCACCCCGCCGCCTAATTCTGAGCAGCCAATGGCAAATCTGTTGAGGTGAGAGTTGGGCGTGAAGTCATGATCTTGGCTTTGAATCGCTCTTTGAGAAGTTCGTAATAGGCCTGATATTCGGCCTCGATCCACCACTGGGCATATTGAAGGCGATCCTGCTTGGCGGATTCGTTAGTTGGCGCAACGCGCGGCACGATTTTGTTGACGCGAACCACGCTGTAGCCCATGGCACCCAGATCAACACCAACAAAAGCGGGCAACGCGGCCACGTCCGCGCGCAATGCTGCAGTCAAAACTTGCTGTGGGCTGTTTTGGGCCTTGTCCCTCGATACTACAACTGGTGCTGGCATGATCGCTGCTGCTGGCGAAGCTTTCCAGGCCAGCAATTTCTCCATGCCCTCTTTCTTTGCCAGTTCCGCCGCGCGGGCCGCCACAACACGCTCACGCACAACCTGGCTCACTTCGGTAAATGGCAGAGTCCGGGCTGGGGTGTACTGTGTGACGCGCCCTGCTGTCAATTGGTTGGGCGCTGTTTCGATCGCTTCGGTATTGCGCTTTTTTTCAATCGAATCCGTGTTGAAGATGGCTGCCAAGAATTTGGGACTAGCTAAGACACCGGTTGCACCCGCTGCTGGTTGCCGCAAAACATTGGTGGCCGTCTTGATTTCCAGCTTGAGCTTGTCTGCGACCGGCTTGAGGCTGTCAGATTGCTCATAAACGCCATTGGTAAAGGCCTCTGCGGTCTCGGCAAATTTAGTCTGGGCTTGCTGTGCCTGCAGATCGGCCTGGATTCCGGCGCGCAATTCCTCAAAGCTACGTTGAATCGGTTTTTTGATATCGTTCAGTTGGATGATGTGATAACCGAAATCCGATTCAACCACGTCGCTGATGTCCCCTTTTTTCATGGCGAAGGCTGCGTCTTCAAATGGTTTGACCATGGCGCCACGGGAAAAGAAGTCCAGATCGCCGCCATTGGTGGCGGACCCGGCATCTTGCGAGTTCTTCTTGGCCATATCCGCAAAACTGTCAGGCGCTTGGCGCACTGCTTTCAGTAATTCATCAGCGCGCGCTTTGGCTTTATCGCGGTCAGCGACAGGGGCATCTTTGGCGGCATTGATCAGGATGTGGCTGGCACGCCGTTCTTCCTTACCGCTCAGTCGTTCGGCGTTTTGTTCGTAGTAGGACTTCATGTCCGCTTCGCTGATCACGATACTCTTCTTGACCGCATCCAAATCGAGCACCAAATACTCGACACTGGAATGCTCCGGGGACTGGAACAAGGACTGGTTGGCCTTGTAGAACCCATCCAGTTCGGTATCGGTGGGATTGACCTTAGGAGCGAAATCGGCAGCGTTGAAATTGGTGATTTGCACCTCACGCTTTTCAAAGAATGCATTCAATGCCACGTCGGCAACGCTGGTTGCGGCGAAACCGGTACCGGCTACACCCGCTTCGACCTGGCGAACCGACAGGTCTTGCCGAACACGGGCTTCAAACCCTTCCGGGCTCAAGCCCTGGCTGGCAACCAGCTGACGATAGCGGTCCATGTCGAGTTTGCCATCGGGTTGGCGCAGGGAAGCGATCGACGGATTTTCCTGAAGGTTGCGTGCAAGTCGGGCGTCACTTGTCGTCAGTTTAAATTTTTCGGCGGCTTGGGCCAGCACGCGATCCCGCACTAGTCGCTCCAGCGAGGCATAACGGGCTGCTGGTGAATCTAGCAGCTTGGCATCCAGATTGGGCATGGACGCGCGCAGGCGATCGGACTCTGACTTGTGCATCGCGTCCCATTCACCCTGCGTGATGTCATGGCTGCCAACGCGAGCCACAACACTACCCCCATCGCGCGACTGGTTGTAGCCATCAATGCCAAAAAGTACAAATGAAGGGATGATCAGCAAGAACATCACCGCCATCATGATCTTCGTGTGCTTGCGAACAAAATCAAACATGCGCGAACTCTCCAATAAAAAAAACAAAAAAGGCGAACATGCTGCTCGCCTTTATCTGGTTAGGTGGTGGGTGCTGACGGGCTCGAACCGCCGACATTCTGCGTGTAAGGCAGACGCTCTACCAACTGAGCTAAGCACCCAACTTGAACCGGCTATCAGTTCAGGGCGTCTTTCAACGCTTTTCCTGGACGGAACTTTGGTACTTTGGCTGCCTTGATTTTAATGGCGGCGCCAGTGCGCGGATTGCGTCCTACGCGCGCAGCCCGTTTGCCAACGGCAAAGGTTCCAAAACCCACCAGCGACACAGATCCGCCTTTTTTCAGTGTGATCTTGACGGCCTCAATGGCGGCGTCCAGCGCGCGGGTAGCTGCCGCCTTGGAAATATCGGCGTTTGTAGCAATGTGCTCTATTAGTTCGGTTTTATTCACAAAGAACCCTTGGTATGAAAACAGAGTCAGTCGAATTGTCTCTTCAATAAAATTTGCACTTGTCATGTCACCGGGAATCAGAACCAGAGTTTTGACCCAAACAACACAAGCAATAGCCTTACAGCAGTGCGAGGGGGAATTCTAGTCGGTTTTTGGGTGCCACCGGCTGTCGCGCAAGTTCATGGGTCATGGCAATTTGCGATTGACCGATAAGAGACACATCGTGTCAACGCACCGTGAATCAGAGCGCAGCCGCAATGGCCAGACCTACGTCTTTGGTACTGGCAGTGCCGCCCAAATCCGGGGTTCGTGGCGCCCCGCTCGCTGGATCCAGCACTCTTTCTATCGCCTTCATAACGGCATCATGCGCTTGGGGGTAGCCCAAAAAATCCAGCATCAAAGCACCGCTCCAGATCTGTCCAATCGGGTTGGCAATGCCCTGGCCCGCAATATCGGGCGCAGAACCATGCACCGGCTCGAACAATGAGGGAAACTTGCGCTCGGGGTTCAGATTGGCACTCGGGGCGATGCCAATCGTGCCGGTGCAGGCCGGACCCAGATCACTCAGGATGTCGCCAAAAAGATTGCTGGCCACCACTACATCAAAAAAATCGGGGCGCTGTACAAAGTGGGCACACAGAATATCGATGTGAAATTTGTCTACCTTCACGTCAGGATAAGCCTTTGACATTTCCACGACGCGTTCGTCCCAATAAGGCATGGTGATGGCAATGCCGTTGGATTTGGTGGCGCTGGTCAAATGCTTTTTCGGTCGCGACCGGGCCAGATCAAAGGCAAATTTCAGCACCCGGTCAATGCCAATGCGCGACATCACGGTTTCCTGCAGCACGATTTCTCGTTCGGTGCCGGGGTACATGCGCCCGCCGACGCTGGAATATTCCCCTTCGGTGTTTTCGCGCACGATCATCATGTCAATTTCACCCGGCTCGCGTCGGCTGCCATCGCGCCGCACCACCGGCGCGATGATGCCGGGCATCAGACGCACCGGACGCAGGTTGACATACTGGTCGAACTCGCGGCGAAACATCAGTAAAGAGCCCCACAGCGAGACATGGTCGGCAATTTTTTCGGGCCAGCCCACCGCACCGAAGTAGACCGCGTCATGGCCGCCAATTTGATCCTTCCAATTGTCGGGCAGCATCTGGCCGTGCTGCTCGAAGTAGTCCCAGCTGGAAAAACCAAAATGATCAAACTGCAGGTCAATGGCGAATTTCCCCGCCACGGCCTCCAGCACACGCACGCCTTCGGGCATGACTTCCTGACCAATGCCGTCACCGGCGATGACGGCGATTCTTTTCTGACTCATCAACGAAACCTCTGCAATCAAGCGTTAAGAATAGAAAAAGTCAGAGGGCTCTGACTGTCGATACAAGCCGGGGCTGGCGCACCACCAAAGCCACGCCAAAGGCCGTCAACAGCGTTCCGATCACGGTGATAACGGTGATCGGCTCGTCAAACAGCGCCCAGGCAATCAGCGCCGTCACGGGTGGCACCAGATACATCAGGCTGGTGACAGAGGCTGCGGCGCCCCGCTGGATCAGCAAATATAGCAAAGAGCTACCACCCAGCGTTAACCCAATGACCGACCAAGCCATGGCGCCCACGAGTTCTGCATTCCAACGCATCGACTCAACCTCCAACAGTGCCAGTGGCAAAGTGACGAGCAGGGCCGCTCCCAACTGCACCGTGTTGGCGCTGCGCACATCACAAGGGGTGACAAAGCGCTTTTGATAGAGCGTTCCAATGGTGATGCAGAGCAGCGCACCAATCGCCAAGGACATATTGACCCAATCGGCCTCGCCACCGTGCCCGAATTTGCGAGACACCACCAGAACCAAGCCAACAAAACCCAGCACCAGTCCAAGCCACTGACGGCTGGCAATTTTTCCACCGGTGGCGGCCAGCCAAAGGGCCGTCAACACCGGCTGCAAACCGACGATCAACGACGACAGACCCGAGCCCATGCCAAGCTTCACCGCCGCCCAGACACCCCCCAGGTAACCCGCATGCATGAAGATGCCGGTGACGGCGAGATGTGTCCATTGCTCGCGGCTGCTGGGCCACTTGACGCGCGCCAGCACGATCCACGGCAAAAAGCATGCGATCGACAGCGCGTAACGAACCACTAAAAACTTCAGGGGTGGGGCATGCGGCATGCCATAGCGGGCCACGATGAAACCAGTGCTCCAGATCAGCACAAACACCGCTGGCATGACCCGGATCAAAGCCCGATCGTCAGAAGCGCGCACCGACTGCTATCGGGCCCGTGCCCGAATCTCGGGCAAGGCTTTTTGCAGGTAATAGACCATGGACCAGACCGTCATCACGGCGGCTATCCAGATCAGCCAAACGCCCCAGACATGGGTGTCGATAAGCCCTAGCAACATGCCGTCATACAGCAGGAATGGGATGGCCACCATTTGCACCACGGTCTTGAGCTTGCCGATCATATGCACCGCCACGCTCTTGGCGGCGCCAATTTGCGCCATCCACTCACGCAGGGCGGAAATCGCAATTTCACGGCCAATGATGATGAGCGCGACGAAGACGTCAGCGCGTCCTAAATGCACCAGCACCAGCACGCAGGCACAGACCAGAAATTTGTCGGCGACCGGATCCAGAAATGCACCAAAGGACGAGACCATGTTGAGCTTGCGCGCCAGGTAGCCATCGAGCCAATCGGTGGCCGCAAACACCACAAACATGACGGTGGCGATCAAATTGCGGCTGGCAGGCTCAATCGGCAAATAGAACACCCCGACGATCAAGGGGATCGCGACGATGCGCGCCCAGGTCATGATGGTGGGGATGTTGAAAAACATGAGGTGATTGTGGCACGACCGAGCCAGCCCAGTGCCCGGCCATGTCGCTGAATCAGTGCAAAGCGCGGTAAATTTCTTCCGCCAGTTCGCGCGAGATGCCCGCCACCGTCGCAATATCTTCAGCGCCCGCCAGCGCCACGCCCCGCACACCACCAAAGCGCTGCAACAATTTCGAGCGCCGCTTGGGGCCAATGCCGGGGATTTCTTCGAGTTTGCCGCCATCCACCCGCACCTTGGCGCGTTTGGCCCGCATACCGGTGATGGCAAAGCGATGCGCCTCGTCCCGAATCTGCGCCACCAGCATCAACGCCGCCGAATCCTTGCCCAGATAGACCTTGTCGCGGCCATCGGCAAACACCAGGTCCTCCAGCCCGACCTTGCGGCCCTCGCCTTTCTCAACGCCGACGATCAGCGACAGATCCAGGCCCAAGTGTTCAAACACTTCACGCGCCATGCTGACCTGGCCTACGCCGCCGTCCACCAGGACCAGGTCCGGCAGCCGGCCGGTGCCCTTTGGTAGTTGCCCGGTCTGTTGCGCCTCGCGCAAGGTCTCGGCCAGCTTGCCATAGCGACGCAGCAAGACCTGACGCATAGCTGCGTAGTCGTCGCCCGGCGTGATGTCGTTGATGTTGTAGCGCCGGTACTCGGCGTTCTGCATTTTGTGGTGTGCAAACACCACGCACGAGGCCTGGGTCGCTTCGCCCGCCGTGTGGGAGATGTCAAAGCACTCGATCCGCAGCGTGTCCAGATCGTCCAGCACCAGGTCCAGCGCGTCGGCCAAGGCCCGGGTGCGCGCCTGTTGCGAGCCCTCTTCAGAGAGCAATCGGGCCAGTTGCAGCCCCGCATTGGTTTGCGCCATGTCCAGCCAGACGCGGCGCTGCTCGCGCGGCTGGTGCACTGCCGTGATCTTGACGCCGAACTGGGTTGAGAGCGCTGCGAACAACTTTTTACTCACCGGCGCACTGACAATCAGCGTCGGCGGCACCGGCACATTCAGGTAATGCTGGGCGACGAAGGCTTCCAGCAGCTGGCTCTCGACACTGGGCGTGGGCGATGTCGCCACGCTGTCGTCAACTTCTTCTTCAAAACCGCCGGCACTGTAAATCGCGGTTGCGTCTTCCACATGCGCCGGGAAATACGGCCGATCCCCCAAGTGGCGCCCGCCGCGCACCATCGCCAGATTGACGCAGGCACGACCGCCCTGCACTCTTACCGCCAGGATGTCCACATCGCGATCCGCCACGTTGTCCACCGACTGTTGATGCAGCACATTGGACAGCGCTGCCACCTGGTTGCGCAGCTCGGCCGCCTGCTCAAACTCCAGTTTGTCAGCGTGCGCCATCATGCGCGCCTCCAGCGCCTCCATGACCTCACGCGCATCGCCCCGCAAAAAGCGCTCGGCATTAAGCACGTCCTGCGCATAGTCCGCAGCAGAAATGTGGCCAACGCAAGGCGCTGAGCAACGCTTGATCTGGTACAGCAGGCAGGGGCGCGTGCGGTTGTTGAACACCGGGTCTTCACAAGTGCGCAGGTGAAATACCTTCTGCATTAGCAGAATCGCCTCCTTGACCGCCCAGGCGCTCGGGTAGGGTCCGAAATACTGGTGCTTTTTCTCGACGGCGCCCCGGTAGTAGGACACCCGGGAGAAGCTGCTGCCCGGATTTGACGTGCTTGCTGCGCCAGTCATCTTCAAGTACGGGTAACTTTTGTCATCACGAAACAGGATGTTGTACTTGGGGTTGAGCGTCTTGATCAGGTTGTTTTCAAGTAGCAGCGCCTCGGCCTCCGAGCGCACCACGGTCGTTTCCAGCCGCACAATCTTGCTCACCATGTGGCCAATGCGGGTGCCGCCGTGGTCCTTCTGAAAATAGCTCGACACCCGCTTTTTCAGATTAATGGCCTTGCCCACATAAAGCACCGTGCCCTGGGCATCAAAATAACGGTACACCCCCGGCAGCGGCGGCAGACCTGCCACGTCGATGAGCAGCTGCGCCGGGTGTGCGGCCAGGGCTGCAGCGGGTGGGCTTTCGGGCGCTTCGGGTGAGGTGGAATCAGGCAAATAAGGCATAGGTGCGTATTGTGGACAATTCGGGCGTGACAGGAAAACTATGGGACATCTTTTGCCGGGTCATCGACAACTACGGTGACATCGGCGTGGGCTGGCGCTTGAGCGTAGGCTTGGCCGCGCGCGGCCAGCAGGTGCGCTTCTGGGTGGACGACCCCAGCGCTTTGGCCTGGATGGCGCCTGAGGGTGCGCCCAACGTCGAAGTCCGCCACTGGACCCAGCCGATCCAGACCGAAGGCCTGGCGCCGGGCGATATTTTGCTGGAAACCTTTGGCTGCGAGATTGATCCTGAATTTATAGCTGCTTATGCAGACTGGACGAGGGCTAGAGGCAAAAAAGGCTTATGGATTAACCTGGAATACCTGAGCGCAGAAGGCTACGCCGAACGCAATCACGGCCTGCCCTCCCCGGTCATGACCGGGCCGGGCGCGGGTCTGTGCAAATACTTCTTCTACCCCGGCTTCACGGCCACCACGGGTGGCCTGCTGCGGGAGCCCGATCTGGCCGAGCGCCAGGCCCGCTTCGACCGTGCCGACTGGCTGCAACAGAAAGGCATTGCCTGGCAGGGCGAGCGACTGGTGTCCCTGTTTTGCTATGAACCACCGGCCTTGGCCGACTTGTTGGACCAGTTGGCCACGGGCCCGCAGGCGACCCGGCTGCTGGTCACCGCGGGTCGGGCGAGCGCAGCGCTTTACACCTGCATTTTGAATAAAAATAGGCTACATCCCTCGTGGAATAAGCGTGAGCTGCTATCAATTAATTACCTGCCGCAACTCAGCCAACACGACTACGACCATCTGCTGTGGGCCTGCGACCTCAATTTTGTTCGCGGTGAGGATTCACTGGTGCGCGCCTTGTGGGCGAACCAGCCCTTTGTCTGGCAGATTTACCCACAGCACGACGACGCCCACCACCAGAAACTGGAAGCCTTGCTGGAGATGTTGGACGCTCCGCCTGCATGGCGGGCGTTTCACAAGGTCTGGAATGGTGTGAATAGCCTCACAGAAGGCAAGGCGAGCCAACAACCGCGGTTGCCCAACTTGGCGCTCGATTCATGGCAGCAAGTCGTCACCAGCGCAGGCCAACAACTGCGCCTGCAAGACGAGCTTGTGACCCAGATCATGCTTTTTGCTTCAAGGCACCTCTAAAAAACCTTTAAAATAGCCGACTTTGCGGGACTTGACCGGGTTTTTCATCCGAGCTCCCCGCCCTTGCCGCGTCACCAGCGGCCAACTTTCACACATCTCGCTATGAAAACCGCTCAAGAAATTCGCGTTGGTAATGTCATCATGTACGGCAAAGACCCGATGGTCGTGTTACGGACCGAATACAGCCGTGGTGGCCGCAACTCGTCCACCGTGCGCATGAAGCTCAAAAGTCTGATCGCCAACTTCAACACCGAAGTGGTGTACAAGGCCGACGACAAGCTCGAACAAGTCATTCTGGACAAAAAAGAATGCACCTATTCTTACTTTGCCGAGCCGATGTACATCTGCATGGACACCGAATACAACCAGTACGAAGTCGAAGCCGAGAATATGGGCGACTCGCTCAACTACCTCGAAGATGGCATGGAACTCGAAGTCGTTTTCTACAACGAAAAGGCCATTTCGGTTGAAATGCCCACCAGCGTCGTGCGCGAAATCACCTGGACCGAACCCGCCGTCAAGGGCGACACCTCCGGCAAGGTGCTCAAGCCCGCCAAAATCTCCACCGGTTTTGACGTGGGTGTGCCCATTTTTGTGGCGCAGGGCGACAAGGTCGAGATCGACACCCGTACTGGCGAATACCGCAAACGCGTTTAAGCGCCAGCCCGCACAACGGGTTGCGGCAAAAAGGGCTTCCAGGAAGCCCTTTTTTTATGGCCAACTGCCAAGCCCCATCCCGCAAATTTTTTCGATCCCGTCCAGCAAAGCGATGTAGGCTTCGCTTATGTGCAAACACAGTGACAAACTGCAGCCAGCCAGCCAGCTGGTACTGCGCCGGGTGGCGATCGACACCTATCGTGAAAATGTGGCCTACCTGCACCGGGACTGTGCTGTGTACCGGGCTGAAGGATTTCAGGCCTTGTCCAAAGTCGAGGTCCGGGCCAATGGACGCCACATTCTGGCCACCCTGAACGTGGTGGATGACCCCCATATCGTCGCCTGCGATGAGCTCGGCTTGTCGGAGGACGCATTTGCGCAGATGGCGGTAGCCGATGGCCACCCGGCCTCGGTGTCTCAGGCCGAACCACCGCAGTCCATTGGCGCGCTGCGCCGCAAACTCGCCGGTGAACGGCTGGGGCGTGAGGATTTTCTGGGTATCGTGCGCGACATCGCTGAATTGCACTATTCGAAAATTGAATTGAGTGCTTTTGTTGTGGCCACCAATCGGGACGAACTGGACCGCGAAGAGGTGTACTTTTTGACCGAAGCCATGGTGGCTACCGGCCGAACGCTCGACTGGCACGAGCCCTTGGTGGTGGACAAACACTGTATTGGCGGCATTCCCGGCAACCGCACGTCCATGCTGGTCGTGCCCATTGTTGCGGCGCACGGCCTGCTGTGCCCTAAAACCTCATCGCGGGCCATCACCTCCCCGGCTGGCACGGCCGACACGATGGAAGTGCTGGCCAAGGTGGAGCTGCCTTTTGAACAGCTGGCGGACATCGTGCGCGCGCACCGGGGTTGCCTGGCCTGGGGCGGCGCCGCCCATTTGTCGCCTGCCGACGATGTGCTGATTTCCGTCGAGCGGCCGCTCTCGCTTGATTCCCCTGGGCAAATGGTGGCATCCATCCTGTCCAAGAAAATTGCCGCTGGCTCCACCCATCTGGTGCTGGATATCCCCATCGGCCCCAGCGCCAAAGTGCGCTCCATGCCCGCGGCGCAACGCCTGCGCCGGCTGTTTGAGTACGTCGCGGCGCGGATGCATCTGTCGCTGGACGTGGTCGTGACCGATGGACGCCAACCGGTTGGCAATGGCATTGGCCCGGTGCTGGAGGCGCGCGATGTGATGCGGGTGCTCGAAAACGACCCCCAGGCGCCCAATGACTTGCGGCAAAAATCCTTGCGGCTCGCCGGTCGCCTGATTGAATGCCACCCGGACGTGCGCGGTGGCGACGGTTTTGCGATCGCGCGGGACATTCTGGATTCTGGCCGGGCGCTGGCGAAAATGAACGCCATCATTGCCGCCCAGGGCGCCAAGCCCTTTGACCACAACCATCCGCAACTCGGCGCCTTGAGCTTTGATATATGCGCCAGCGCGTCCGGCGTGGTCACCGGCATTGACAACCTGCAGGTGGCGCGCATCGCCCGCCTGGCGGGCGCACCCAAAGTCATCGGCGCTGGCCTGGATTTGTTTCGCAAGCTCGGCGATGCGGTTGCCAGCGGCGAGGCTCTGTACCGCGTTCACGCCGGGTTTCAAAGCGACCTCGACTTTGCGCGCCAGGCCTGCGCCAAGTCGAGCGGCTACACCATCGGGCGCGCCGAAGATGTGCCCCATGTCTTTACGGAATTCTGATGCTATCCCAACCTGTTTTGCTGTGTTTTGAGAATGAGCAAGAGAGCGCGGCACGCATCGCCCAAGCAGCTAGGTACCCTCTGGTCCGTATCGATCGTCACCGCTTTCCCGATGGTGAAATCAAGCTGCGCCTGCCCCCGAGCTTGCCGGACCATGTGGTCATCCTGCGCACGCTCAACGACCCGAATGAAAAACTGGTCGAACTGTTGTTGGCGGCCCAAACCGCGCGTGAACTGGACGCCCGGCATTTGACACTGGTGGCGCCTTACCTCGGCTACATGCGACAGGACGTGGCGTTTGAACCCGGCGAGGCCATCAGCCAGCGCATCGTCGGGCAATTTTTGGCCAGCCTGTTTGATGCCGTCATCACCGTGGACCCCCATCTGCACCGCGTTGCCACACTGCAGCAAGCAGTGCCCGTGGCCAATGCGGTGGTGCTCAGCGCTGCACCCTTGCTGTCAGACCTGATTGCCACCCATTGCCCGCAAGCCATGCTGGTCGGCCCAGATGAAGAATCAAAGCAATGGGTCGCTCAGGCTGCCATGCGCCACGGCTTTGACTACGCTGTTTGCCACAAGGTGCGCCATGGCGACCGGGCGGTCGAGATTGCGCTGCCGGACCTTCCCGTGGCCGGGCGTCAAGTGGTGCTGCTCGATGACGTGGTCAGCACCGGCAACACGCTCGCTCAGGCAACGCGTCAACTGCTGGCTGCGGGCGCAGCTTCGGTCGATGTGGCGGTCACGCACGCGCTTTTTGTGGCTGATGCCTGGTCCATGATCTTGAACGCGGGCGTACGCGAGGTCTGGAGCACCGACTGCGTCAAGCATGCCAGCAATGCCGTCAGCATGAGTGGACCCATTGGTGAGGCTTTGATCCGCATCGACGCCATGACCACGACACGCTGAGCGCTC
This sequence comes from Rhodoferax sp., assembly GCA_013791765.1. Lineage (GTDB taxonomy): Bacteria > Pseudomonadota > Gammaproteobacteria > Burkholderiales > Burkholderiaceae_C > Rhodoferax. The sequence goes on along the minus strand of VMTC01000010.1, from coordinate 21,234 downwards.
GGCCTGTCGGATTGATGGGCCCATCAGTGGCGCTTGCCTTGCCTTTGCGCGACGACGCGTTGCGGCTTGCCGCTGCGCCCGCGTGGCACCGGCCGCCCCAATTCCGTAAGAATACGCAGCCGCGCCAGGCCCTGCGCCACGGCAAACTGCTCCAGGGCGTTCACGCAACGCGCGGCTGCCGCTGTGGCATCGGCTCCCTGCAGATCCAGCCTGAGCACCAGGGTGTGATCATCCTGCTGGCGCAATTGAAAATCGAACACGCCTGCCTCCTCTTCCAGCACCGTCGTCAGCGCCAGCGGCAAGAGCGTGACCTGCCGCCCGTCCTGTCCGGCCATCAGCAAGGGATCGTCTCGGCGACCCCGCACCTCGATCACGGGCAGTGACGAGCCGCATTCACAGCGCTCTGGATGCAGCGTGATCTGGTCGCCCATGTCATAGCGAATCAGCGGTTGCACGAAATTGGCCAGGTTGGTCAGCAGGGTGGAATGGGACGCTTGCCCCAACGGCACGGGCTGGCCTTTTGCGTCGACGGGTTCCAGAATCAACCAGTCGGTATTGGCATGCATCTGCCCGTGCCCGCATTCCCAGCCAATCGACATGAACTCCGAGGCGCCATAGCTGTTGCGCACGACGCACCCGAGCACCTGTTCCACGTGTCGCCGCACCGCGGGGCTCAGCGTCTCGCCGCCGGTCCAAATCTCTTTGGGCTTGAAGTGCAGTGCGCCTTGTGCAGCCAGATCGGCCAGCAACGCCGCGACGGTCGGATAGGTGGCAATCACCGTCGGGGCGAAAGTGTTGAGTTCATCAATCAAAGCGCCACTGGCCTGCAGGATGGAGAAGCAGCGCAAGCTTTGCGCCATGAATGGATTGAGTTGACGCAGCCGTTGCATGCTCACCATGCTGGCGAAATGGCCGGTGGTGGCGCCCACAAAAGCGATGCGTTCAGCCAGCAACATGGGGTCCAACCAGCGCTGCAGCGGGCGCGGCGTGCTGCGCCGCAGTGCTTCCAGTGCATCGTAAACGGCCAGCGCAGGTGCATCCTGCACAAACACCCCTGCAACATGACTGGTGCCGGAGCTCTCCCAGACCAGGTACTTGCCCAAATAGGGCTCGCCAATGCGCGTGGCGTCGGCGGTGAAGGCACGCAGTTCCGTCAGTTTGAGCTCTGGGTCAGTGACCCAATCGTCAAAGCGCTCTATCAGCTCGGCCCGGTCCAACACTGGCAGCGCACGCAGCGGCGTGCTGGCGAGCGCCAAACCTTGCAGACGCTCCCGGTAGAGGCTGGACCCGCGCACCGTGGCATCGAGCAGACGAGTCAGCCGGAACTTCTGTCGCGCCACGATTGCCTCAGGCGCGGCGCGACCGCTGGCGAGCACATCAAGCGCCACCGCAGCCAAACGCATGGGGTCAAAAACTGTCCGCATGGAGGAAATAGAGTAGTGGGACTTCGAGGCTTCAAATTTTTGCATGCTCAACGCCTGTGATTTTTATCAAATCATGGCACCGAATCACTCGTTATGGTTAAACTTAATTTCAGTTTCAGTTTCAGTTTCAATTTCAATTTCAATGGAGGTCTGCAATGAATGATGACACGATGGTCCAAAAAGACAAACTCATGAATGACTTGCGCACGGTCATCTCCGACGGTGAGGAGGTACTGCGCATGACGGCGGATGAGGTCGGTCAGAATGCGGCGGATCTGCGTTCCAGGGTACAGGCCCGAATGAACCAGGCCAAAGACGATCTGCGTCATCTGCAGGAGGTCGCCGTTGCCAAAGCCAAGGCAGCGGGCCACGCTGCTGACGATTTCGTGCATGACAACCCCTGGAAATCAATCGGCATCGCAGCGGGGATCGGGCTGGTTGTTGGCCTGCTGATCAGTCGGCGCTAATTCAACAATTTTCGGCAACTCGTTGGCAGCTTTGTCTCCGATGTATGAGCCAAGCCGGCAAGAGTGACGGCCTGTTCGCCTCGTTGCGCCGTCTGTTGGGCACGCTGCTTGAAATCGCCCAAGTCAGACTGGAACTGCTGGGCACCGAACTCGAACTGGAAAAGCGGCGTCTTTTTGACGCGTTACTCTTGGGTCTGGTGGCCCTGCTGATGGCGGGCGTCGGCCTTGTCTTGTTGTGCGGTTTCATCATCCTGTTGTTTTGGGACGGTTATCGCCTGGCCGCTGTGGGCGTGATGATGCTGCTTGTCCTACTCACTGCTGCTTGGCTGGTGCGCGCGGCGGGCCGCCGACTGCAGACTCCGAACGGTATATTTGAAGCCAGTCTGGCTGAATTGCAGCGGGATCGCGCCGGACTCCAACCTGGTGGTCTGCATGAACAACGATGATCTGGCCATGCGGCAACAGCGCTTGCTGGTGCGCAGTGAGCAGTTGCGCTTGTTGCTGGCCGAACAGGCGCAGGCCCTGCGGCGGCCACTGGCGCTAGCTGACCGGGTGCAGAGCGGTTTGCAATGGCTTTACCGCAACCCCCAGTGGCCTTTGGGCGCTTTGGCACTCGTGATTCTGGTGCGACCGCGGCGCGCCTTGGTCTGGGCTGGGCGCCTGTGGTGGGGCTGGAGAGCGTTCAAACAAGCGCGCCACTGGTTGAACCAACACCCCTTGGCGAAGCAATTGTCATGAATTGAGTCGTCCTAGCCCGGCCGAGTTTGCGGTTCGTCATAGTTTTTCGCACACAATGGCACCATGGACACCACTCAAGACCTTTCTGAACGACGCCTGGCTGACGCCTGGGCAGAGTTGCAAAACCAATCCAACCTGGGACAGGCGCTGGAAGCCGACGCGTACCGTCTGGCCTTTGCCGACCCTGAATTCTTGCTGCGGCGGGAAACACGTGGCATCCGGTTTCAACTCGAAATGCTCAAACCCGATCTGGACCAGGCGCAGCAAGGCATCGACAGCACCGTCGTGGTCTTTGGCAGCGCTCGCTCCGCTTCGCCCGAGACTGCACAAATCTCACTGCAGCAAGCGCAGATCAGTGGCGATGCGAAGGCGCTGATGCTGGCGCAGCGGCAACTTCGCAGCGCCCACTACTACGACCAGGCACGGCTATTTGCCCGGCAGGTCGCCAACCACAGCGCCCACCGTCGGCCTGAAGAACGCCTGTTCATTGCCACCGGCGGTGGGCCCGGCATCATGGAGGCGGCCAATCGCGGCTCACATGAGATGGGGGCCCCGAGTGTGGGTTTGAATATTGCCCTGTTGCACGAGCAAAACCCAAACCCATATATCACGCCCACGCTGAGTTTCAAGTTTCACTACTTTGCCCTGCGTAAGATGCATTTCATGATGCGGGCCAAGGCGCTGGTGGCTTTTCCCGGCGGTTTTGGCACGCTCGATGAATTGTTTGAAGTCATCACGCTGGTGCAGACCCGCAAGGCTAAACCCGTTCCCATCGTTTTGTTTGGTACCGACTACTGGAAGCGACTGGTCAATATGGAGGCCATGGTCGAAGAAGGAGTGATCTCGGTCGAAGACCTGGACCTGTTCACTTATGTGGACGACGCCGAAGCGGCCTGGAAAGTCATCCGGGACTTTTATAAGCTCTGAGTCTGGACGGTGCGGACCAGGCCCGGCGCGGGTTTGACGCCGTTGATCAGCGCGGGCTCTCAAAGAACAGGTAATTGGAGCCGTAGTCACTGATCTCGAAGTAGACCTTTTTCTCGCCGGGATCAGCCACGAAATTCAGATTTTCGTCCAACACGCCATAACCATAGCGATAAGGACGCGGCTTGTTGTCATCGGTGCCCATGCCGGTGCTGAGCTTGTCAATCTTGAGGAAACGACGCACGACTTTGTCGCCCGCATAGACCTCCAGCACGCCGTTGGTTCCAGTCCAGTTCTGGATATCGCGGCTGATCTTGTTTTGCTGCTCCTGTGTGCAACTCGTAAGAAAAAATAAGGCGCTAGCCCCCGCCAATAAAGCACGAGCAGCTCTGAATTTAGTAGTAATCATATATCCTCTGAAAACCGAAAAAACAGACCAAAGCGAGATATAGCGAACCGGTTCCGCCCTCAACCGAGCCGCTGACGCAGCGCTTCATACAAACACACACCGCTGGCCACCGACACATTGAGGCTCTCAACGGCGCCGCGCATCGGGATGCTCACCAGTTCATCACAGGTTTTGCCGGTCAGCGCGCGCATGCCGTCGCCCTCGGCACCCAGCACCAGCGCCACGGGACCTTTGAGGTCGGCCTGGTAAATGGTTTTAGGTGCCACGTCGCTGGTTCCGATGATCCAGATATGGCGTTCCTTGAGTTCATTCAAGGTTCGCGCCAGATTGGTCACCATGAAGTAGGGCACGGTCTCAGCCGCGCCGCTGGCAACCTTGGCCACTGTGGCATTGATGCCGGCGGCGTGGTCTTTGGGGGCGATCACGGCGTGCACGCCAGCGCCATCGGCCACACGAAGGCAGGCACCCAGGTTGTGGGGATCGGTGACGCCATCCAGCACAAGAATCAACGGCGCTTCGCGCTCGGCCACCGGCTTGTCCGCTTGCGCGGCTTCGAGTTGTTCCAGCAATTCGTCCAGCGAGTGAACCTGGGCCAGTTCCTGCACCCGCGCCGCCACGCCTTGGTGACCGTGCCCGCCACAGAGCTTGGCCAAACGGGTGCTGTCGGACTCGATCAGGCGCGCACCGGCCTCATTGGCTTTGTCCAGAAACTGGCGCATGCGCGCATCGCGCCGTGTCGGCTCGAAATAAATCTCGATGATGGATTTGGGCGCGGTTTTGAGACGCACGCCGACGGCATGGAAGCCGAATAAGACTTTGGTTGAAGACATGGCTTGATTATCGCGACTGGCGCGCCTGTCAAGCGGCCCATTGTCTATTGATGAAACGCAGCCGCCTGCATCAACACGCTGTGCCGCCGTTTTGAGTGCATTGACTCAGGACGCTACCGGGCCTTCAGCATCGGGCTCAGTCGTTGGCGCTGCGTCGTCATCGTTGGACACCTCACCCTCGGCCCCCTCACCCACCTTGCGGTCGGCTTTGTGCTTGAGCTTCTCTTCCTTTTTTTTCTTTTTCGCCAGTTCCTTCTGACGTTTTTCGTATCCGTAGTTCGGTGTTGCCAAAGTATGCTTTCAGGTTGTTGCCGGCAACTTTACCAGAAGTTGCCACGACTTCGGGTCTGCAAGTTGTCTTGCCGTCATTGTGGGTTTTCCAAGCTCTTCGAACTGAAGAACATCCATGGCAGACGCAGTTTCAATGCAGCCGAGCTGACAAACGAAGTCGACGGCTCGGTGATGCTGGCCTGCTTGGGTCAGGCTTGCGCAGCCTTCTTCAAAATGGCGTGAATCTGGTCCTTGAGCTGAAGCTTTTCTTTCTTCAGCAGTTCAATCTGCACTGGCGTGCTGGCCTCTATGCGAGATTGCATGCGCTGTATTTGCAGATCCAGGGCGTTGTGCTGATCAAACAGACGGGCGAAATGCCCGTCGGTGGTTTTAAGTTGGGTGATTTCTTCGCGAAATTCAGGAAACATAAGCTCTCCTAGAGTTGAGCCAGTGAGTTCAGAAAGCGATCTCAGCGGGCTGGTCATACTTTAACCCATCGGGATCGCTGCGGCCAACAATGAGAAGCAATGGCCCCTCGGCTGGCAATAGAGCCAAATGCCAATTGAACTTTGAACTTTGAACTTTGAACTTTGAACTTCAAAGTTCAGGCTGTCCAATATCTCAATATTGATCGAGCCGCGCGAGCCCAAGGCACCGCGATTGGATTGGTCAAGCGCGTCAACTCCAATCTTTACCTTGACACTGTCAAGCTGTGGCACAGTCGAGCTCGCTGTAGTCATCTATTTGAAATGAGGGTTTTTTCATGTCCAAAGTATTTCGTGCCAAAGACCACACGAAGGATGGTGCAAAGCCCGATGGCAGCATCAAGACGCGTGGCATGGAGGTGATTGAAGACGATCCTGATACCGCCTGGGGAATGTGGGATAGCGCACTGGCCGATATGGACTCAAAATTTGTTCCATTGCCCCCTGGCGAGGATGAAGCGTTGGGCGCACGCGCTGTCACGGGCCCGGATTCGCATGATGGCTTGACCGAACCGGCGGCCCTGGAAGAAGAAACGCCGGAGCAAAAAAGAGCCAAGGCATTGGAAACTGTCGAGATGCACCACCCGCGTGTGGCCCACACCATTGGTACGTTGTGGGGATACAAGGAGTGCAGCACTTACATCTACAAACTTCTCATGAACGGCGGCGACGGCATGGGGAGTGCACGTTTGGGCTTTCATCAGGATGCAGCCGATGCCATGCTGCTTCTGGCGCAATTGCATGATGTGCAGTTTGGGGCGTGCGAAGACAGTCATGCACCGGGCTACGGCAATCCTGCCGTACGGGCGGGCTTTGACGGGGCACGATGATCCACGCTTTTTACCGGCTGGTGCCACCACCACCAGCCACAGCGCGCAGCTCAAGCCGTGTCAGAGCAGCCCAATAAATTTCTCATAGTCTGCTAGCGGCAATGGCCTGCTGAAGAAATAGCCCTGGTAGGCGTGGCAACCCGCATTCAACAAAAAGTCTCGCTGCGCTGCAGTTTCCACGCCTTCGGCCATGACGTCCAGACCAAGGCTCTGGCCCAGCGCGATGATGGTCTTGGCAATTGCAGCATCGTTCGGGTCTGAAAGCACGTCACGAACAAACGATTGGTCAATTTTCAGCTGGTCCAGCGGCAAGCGCTTGAGGTAAGACAACGATGAATAGCCTGTTCCGAAATCGTCAAGCGAAAAGCCCACGCCATGGGCCTTGAGTTGGCTCATTTTTAAAATGGTGTCTTCGACGTTGTCGAGCAACAGGCTCTCAGTGAGCTCCAACTTTAGTTTAGTGGCCTGGGCACCGGTTGCAGCCAGCGTAGCCAGCACCTGATTGACGAAGTCGGGCCGAAGGAACTGGCGCGAACTCACATTCACCGCCAGCGTCAATGAGGCCGTTCGCGGATCCTTGGCCCAAACACTCAGTTGCTCACAGGCGGTTGTCAGAACCCACTGACCAAGCGGTAGAATCAGCCCGGTCTCTTCTGCAAGGGGGATAAAGTCTGCAGGACAGACAAAGCCACGCTCGGGATGCTGCCAGCGCAACAGAATTTCAGCACCCGTGATGCGGCCATGGTCTAGTTGCGCCTGGTAATACAGCAGAAACTGGGCGTCTCGCAGACCCTCGCGCAAATTCAATTCCAGCGCGACGCGGGCATTGACGACCGCTTGCATCTCCGGGTCAAAGAAGCGCAGGGTGTTGCGCCCGGCTGACTTGGCTTTGTACATGGCAAGATCAGCGCGCTTGAGCAGTTCTTCGATCGTTTCGCGTTGGTCGCTGAACAGCGTGACGCCAATGCTGGGCGTACTGTGATGCTCTAGGCCTTCGAGGTCGTAGGGGCGGTTGAGCGTGACGACAATCTTTTCCCCCACTATTTCAGCGTGGGTCGCGGCATCAGCTGCCGTATCGCTCAGGTCTTTGAGTATCACCACGAACTCATCACCACCCAGACGGGCTACGGTATCGCCGTCGCGGGTGCAGCTGCTTAACCGCTGCGCAACCTGCTGTAGCAGCAGGTCGCCCTTGTCATGGCCTTGCGAGTCGTTGAGAGTCTTGAAATTATCCAGGTCGATGAACAGCAGCGCGCTGTGTCGCCCACCACGGGCGCTGCTTGCAAGGGCCTGCTGCAAGCGGTCATTAAGCAGCCGTCGGTTGGGGAGTTTGGTCAGGGTGTCGTAAAAGGCGAGGTACTTGATTTCATCTTCCGCAGCCTTGCGCTGCGTGATGTCGTTCTGCACGCCGACGTAGTGGGTGACTGTGCCATCGTCCGCCTTGACTGCAGTGATGGTCAGCCACTCCGCGTACAACTCGCCATTCTTGCGTCGGTCCAGGATTTCTCCCTGCCATGAGCCGGTGCGTCCAATGCTCTCCCACATCGCGGTGTAGAACGCCTTGCTGTGACGACCGGATTTCAGGATGCGTGACGTCTTGCCGATCGCCTCATCGGCCGCATAGCCGGTCACTGTCGTAAAGGCCCGGTTCACGCGCAGGATCACCATATTGGCATCAGTGACCACAATGGCCTCCTGTGATTCAAAGGCAGTTGCCGCGATGCGCAGTGACTCCTCGGTCAGTTTGCGCTCAGTGATGTCGGTATTGGTTCCGATCAAACGCAGGGGTCGCCCCGTGCCATCCACACTGAGCACCATACCGCGACCCAACAGCCATTTCCAACCACCCTCTCTGGATTGCATGCGGAACTCAACCGCCGCCGAGGCGCAAAGGTGGTCAAGTTCCACCTGAATGGCATGGGCCACCCTGGGCCAATCCTGTGGGTGAACACGCTGACTCCACTTGCACGCGTCTGCGTGATCGTCATAGCCCAGGATTTCTCTGCAACGGGCCGAGAAAAAAGACTCGCCAGTCTGAAGATTGAAGTCCCAGACACCGTCGCCTGCGCCTTCCAGGGCAAACTTCCAGCGATCCTCACTGTCTCTCAACGCTTCACCACTTTGCGCTACCCGCGCCAGTGCACGTGATCGTCCGCGCGCCAGCAACATCACCAGTGAGCCCAGAAACAGCGAGATCAGAACCCCGGCAAGACCGACCAGAAACGGCGCTCTGCGTTCGGCGTCAGATAGATAGGACTTGTTCGGCTGAAAATCAAGCTGCCACTTGCGGCCATAAACACTCAATTCTCGGCTGTAGCTGGCGCTGGAGATGGCGCTGCCCGGCGACGTGAAATACATGGGCAAATTCAGGCCTGCGGTCGTGTTAGCGAGAGATGAGCCGCGATCAGACAGATGGACGTGAAGGCCTTGCAGACGCCCGTCACGCTTCAATTGCTCAAACAGATCGAATACCCGCAAAGTTACGGCCACCGAGCCGAGAAAACTGGCAGCCTGATGCGGCAAATTGCTCGCTTCCTGGCGACTGCGAAATACCGGCACCCGAATAACGAAACCGGTTCGGTCAATCGTCTCCTGCAGCAGGTCGAATGGGGCACTCGCCACCGGTTGGCCACTGCGCTGTGAGTAGTGCATGGAGATCAGGTTCGCGGGTTGCGCACTGATGTCCAGGCCGTGAATGCCTTGATTGCCGGTCAGTGGCCAAAGGTAGTCGGCCACGAAGTACTCACTGCGTTGCCCCGGCGGGTGAATGGCAAACTCCGGGTACCCGCCTGGCTCGACGGAGGTATCGGCCCGCACCTTCGCTTCAAACTTCTGCTTGTCGGCAGCGCTGACGTAACGGGTGAATGCGATATTTTTGATGCCGGGATAGCGCGTGTCCACATCAAGGTGCGACACGGCGTCAATAAAGGCGCGACGATCGAGCGCCGGGTTCACGATGAACAGCCCGCGTAAGCCAAAAGCGATTTCGGTGTAGGCGTCAATTCGACGCGTCAAGGCCTCGGTCAGGGAAATGGCCGCCTGGGCAAAGCGTGCCTGTTCAACCTGGTCGGTGGACTCGGCTTGCTGCCTTGCCAGGAACACGCTACCCGTGACACCCGCAAACGCAACCGCCAAACCCAAAAACCAGGGGCGCAGTGTCTTTTGAAACAGATCTATGGCCATTGGTTGACTGAATAATGATTGCCGCCGGTGTCCATCAGGTCCTGACAGGTCGGCCCGGACCAGACACCATTAGTGTAAGGGTCAAAAAAAACGCGGTAATCGGTCTATTGAGTTCTGCACGATGCGCAGCCGTCATCTGCCTGCCACCCGTCGCTGATTGCGAAAGGCATTGGTACTGGTTACCAGCCCGTGTGTTCATAACGACTCATGGATGACAGCTGCATTGGCCACAAATCCGAGTCTTCAGGTATAAATTGGCTACCCACTCACGCGATTTCGAGGCGCAGTCTTGTCCAATAAGGTTTGAGCCTTCGAGGAAATCAGGTCAGCAAAAAAAACTGGCTGCGAAGGAAAATCGGCTTCAGGGCGTTTGCTCAGCACTGATGGGTAGCGTGAAAAGCATCCGGGTACCCTGGCCCGGGCTACTTTCGGCCCGAATGTTGCCGCCATGGGCCTCCACAATGCATCGCGAGATGTACAGACCCAAGCCCAATCCACGCCGGTCGCTTTTGCCGACTTGCCAGAACCGTTCGAATACGGCCTCTATCATCGCTGCGGGGATTCCTTCACCGGTGTCGTCCACGCAAAATTCAATCGACTCTCCCACACGTTGGCAGTGGACGAGGATACTGCCACCCTTAGGAGTGAACTTGATCGAATTGGCTATAAGGTTGGCGAGTACTTGCAGCATACGATCATGATCAAATTCCGCCAGGCAATGATCTTGCACATTCTGCACCGCCAGGGACACGCCCCTTGCCGAAGCTGTGATCTGAAGGGCCTCTACAGCCTCAACCACCAGCAAGGCAACGTCGCCCTGAGACGTGTGCATGGCGAGTTTGCCGGCATCAATGCTGGCGACATCAACCAAATCACCTATCAGGCGGTTCATGCGCGCGCCATAGCGCTCGATACGTGTAGTCTCCAACAACAACTGCTCGCGGTCGCTGTGCTTCTCAAGTTTTTGGGAAAGGAACTGCGAACTCACCACGATTCCGTTCAGGAGATCACGCAGGTCGTGGGCGACCATGCCGAGAAAATCGTCCCTGGTGGCGAGTGCGTCGTCGGAGCCGGCGCGCTCCGTCAGCAAATACTGATCGGTGGCGTCGCGCTCAAGCGGCAATAGCCGCGTCAGCAGGTGGGCTCTCGCGTCGCGCTCTCGGCGCACAGTCATATCTGCTGCAGCCCGTTCATCACGCAATTTTGCGTCTTCGACTTCCCGATCTTCAGCAACTGCGTTTTGCACGTCGTTTGGTGCGGCAGCGTCCGTCGTTTTATCCGCCTTTTCGCGGGCCGCGACCAGAACAGCGTCGGCGTTTTCCCGTGCATGTTCTACCACCGCGTCAGCATTCTTTTCTGTGGCTACTCGGTTCGCAGTCATCTCCCGATCGGCTTTTTCGCGTTCCTCCCGCAGGCTGGCGTCGGTCAGATCGCGCTCGGGCGATTCCTCTGGATTTGCAGTTGGCAACATAGAACATTACTCCGTCGGCGTTGTTGAATAAATCGGAATCCAGTTCCATTTTGGCTAACTGAACAGTATATAACGGCGAATTGCATGAGCCTTGGTGGGCGTCACCATCTGATTTATCGAAGAATCTATTCATTGGTCCTACAAATGGTGGCACGTAACCGCAGGGATCGCGGTGCAAGGCGCGCGGGCTGGGTTGGCCTGTGTTTTTCGGCACTAACCGGGTAGCCTATGCGGCTTGGCTTTTTCAGACTGGGTTTTGACATCATTCATGCAAGGTTTTCAACACCCGCCAACAATAATGGGCTAATGTGATGCACGCGAAGGGATTTAACACCATGGATAAAAAGCAAAAGTTTCTGCAAGCCACCCAGTGGCTGCGCCCTGTGACCCGCTGGTCGACCCGGTTTTCCTTGAACTCACCGAAATGGATGCCTGCCGTGGTACGCCATGCGCCGCTGCGCTTGACGTCATTGGTTTTGCGCGGCTATCACTTGGCGCTGCGCTGAGTTCATCGCTGCGGTCAACGTGAGCTCAGCGGCATTGCCGTTTAAGAATCATCGGCATGGGTTCGGGTTGGCGGGTGTTGCGCCATCGCATCGCGCAGACCCAATGAGTCGTCGCTCAGGCGCAGCAACTGCAATGGCGCGCCGCACCGGCGGGCTGCTCCAGCAGGACGTCGGGAACGAGTGGGATGGAGCAGTAAAAAAGCAAGATGGCGGGGCTTGAAGCAAGCTTGATTCACTACTCAATGAATAGCAAGTGGCCTATATTCCATAGGGGCTTCAAGCCAATAAGATAGAAATTTCAATGCAGCCAGTGTGATCGGCTGGTGCTATTGAAGGCGAGTGGCCGCCCAGCACGTTACAGTACATGTGCAAGGTTCTTGTCGCTGGTGCTTGTTGCGCTTTTCGGGATGTTGCCAAAATTGCTTAAACTTCGCGGTACGTACCCACGTCTACGGGAGATATCTATTTCGTCTAAATTCGTCACTTGCGGCCTGTTCTCGCTCCTGATCCTCACCGGGCCAACGGCACACGCCCAATCCGTGCCAGAGGCAATGGCCGACGTGGCCACGGTGACCGAGGCAGCCGCAGCCACTACGGCCTCGAGCGACACTTGGGAAGGCAAGGTGTCGTATCTCGCAAGCAAATTCACGGGTCGAAAGACCGCCAATGGGGAGCGTTTCAACCCGAATGCGATGACCATGGCGCATAAGACGCTGCCTTTTGGAACGATGGTGCGGGTGACCAACCTGCGAAACGGCAAAAGCGTGCGGGTCCGGGTCAATGACCGGGGTCCGTTTACCGCTGGCCGTGTGGCTGACCTGAGCCTTGCAGCAGCCCGGCAAATCGACATGTTGCGCGCTGGCGTGGCGCATGCCAGGCTGGAAGCTCTTAGCCGCTACGATTAATCGGGTACAGATAGGAAATTCAAACACATGAGCCCAGGTATGGCACGGGTTGGGGGAACCCAAACGTCCCAGACCGTATCAGTTTGATTCGTTTTGCGCCCGTTATACTCGGCGCAAGCCTGGTTCCTCGGCCTGGCCACCTCATTAAGCTGGATTTTCCTATACGTTTAACGAGCGATTTTGATGGCACGGTTTTCCAATTGCGTCAGGAAGTTCACAGGTCTGACCGGGTCATTGGTGGTATCAAACTTGCGATAGGACCAGGATACCCATTAGCCAGCCGTAGTCAAGACACAATAAAAACCTGCAGCTCACCTGTGGACATGGTGGTGGGTCAAACGCGGGGATATCCCATGAGCAACGAAGGCACGAACAAAAATCCTGGCCCAGAATCAACGGACGCGAACGAGTTGAAACGGGAGCGATACGAGTTGCTCCAGCGTTTGGATGGCTGGTTGGAAACGCCAATGCTGGTTCTCGCGTTCGTGTGGCTGGTGCTATTGATAGTGGAGTTGGTTCGCGGCGAGAGCCTGCTGTTTTATTTTCTCGGCACGGCTATCTGGATCGTCTTTATTGTCGATTTCGCTGTGAAGTTGGTCCTGGCTCCCGATAAGCTCCTTTACCTCAAGAGTAACTGGCTGACCGCCATTGCGCTGCTGCTTCCGGCGCTTCGAATTTTCCGAGTCTTCCGCGCTTTTCGGCTGCTTCGCCTGGCAAGGACAGGGCGGGGGTTGCGCCTGGTTCGTGTTGTCAGTTCGATGAACCGCGGGATGAAGGCGCTGGGCGCGAGCCTGAGTCGCCGGGGCTTCGGATATGTAATCACCCTCACAGTGCTGGTCACGTTCGCTGGCGCGGCCGGGATGTACGCTTTCGAGAACGAGTCTCCTGGCGGCCTGGGCAGCTACGTCGACGCGCTGTGGTGGACGGCCATGATCATGGCAACGATGGGCTCTGGGTACTGGCCGCAGACGGCCGAGGGACGTGTGCTGTGCGTTTTTTTGGCGCTCTACGCCTTCGGTATCTTCGGTTACGTGACAGCGGCGCTCGCCACCTTTTTCGTCGGCCGAGACGCCGACAACATCGATGCCGAACTGGCAGGAGCCAAACAACTGGCTGAGGTACGGGATGAGTTGATAGCCATACGAGATGAAATCCGTGCCCTGTCGCGACAATCGTCGGGGTTATGAAATAAAAAAGCCTGGCCCAAAGGGATACGATGCGCCTTGGCGTAGGCACCAGTCAGCATTGCGGCGGTGAACGCGACAATGTCGACCTTGGTTCGACGTTCTGTAACTGCATAGGCATCGCCGTCAAATTCTTGCTCGATCTTGGTCACCTCCACGCAGTCGGCCAGCGGCAACGCCTCGGCATAGACTTGGCGGCCGCCAATCATCCAGGTCGTCTGGCTGGCATCGCACAGCGGCGGCCCGCGTGCCGCAATGATGCGCATCTGGCCGCCGCACATCGGGCAGACCAGCGGAAACACCTTGTGGATGCGGGCAATCAGTGCCGCCCACAGCACCAGTACACCGCGGTACTCATCGGACTGCAGTAGCTCTGCGTGGCCTTTGCCGCAGCGGTAGACCAGATCAGCACTGTCGTGGGCGTAGCCTGCCATGTCTTTGGCGTCATGCAAATCCTGGTGGCCACGCAAGCCCTTTGGTACCAATAGCACCCACTGGCGAACTGGCAGGCGGGAACACGTGACTCTTTAGGCGCGCTGTTGCTTCAGCAATGCGCCGCGAGCTACTGAATCAGTAGCCCCGAATGTGTGAGTCCAGCTTGCTTGCGTGCTGACGGCAAGTCCGTGCAACTGCCATGCGCCACTTCGGCCGCCATGCCGATGGACTCCCCAAGCGTGGGGTGTGGGTGGATGGTCTTGCCGATGTCCACTGCACCCGCGCCCATTCGCAATGGCGCGCCCGGATGCAGTCCAGGGAACAGGCCCTTCTTGACCTTGATGCCTTGGGCCTTGGCTTCGGCCTCGGGTGTGCATCTGGATGTAGGCGTTGATGAAGCCACGCTCAGAAACGGCCACGCCGACCTTGTCGGCGGCGATCTTCTTGCGGTTGGGTGTACGGCCAACCGCCTGCAACACCAGGTCGTAGGTTTGGGGCGCGAGGGCCGCAACGCTTGGGTTCCTCCGGCCGCGCCCTCCTCCACGGCAGCAAACGTCACCTCAATGCCTTTGGGCGTGGCTTTGGCGCCCACCGTTTTGGTCTTGAGCAGATACAAGTCAAAGCGCTTGGCGTTCATTTTTTCCAGATATTGACCAGATCACGGTCTGTGCCTTGCATTAGGCCGTCCAGCATTTCGACCACGTCAAGCCTTGCGCCGAGCGTGCTGTAGACCGTGCCCAATTCCACGCCGATGATGCCACCGTAGCTGGCTGGCGCTGCGACTGGGTCACACCGGCATTTGCTGCAAACGCTATTATTTATGCAGCTGCTTGCACAGGTATGACGTTGGCTACAGCCTGATTTTGCATAAATTATTGGGAAGTCGCTGCTTCTGCAGCTTCAAGTACCAGCAAGACCTAGCCATCGGATTTCCTGTCGCCCAGCGCCACTTTGAGTTCTTTCACCACGCCCGCGTGGCTGCAGGGGATTAGGCGCACCCATGTCGCAGATGGCGCGTTTTCACAAAGGGTTGGCGCGCAATCACAGTGACAAACGATAGGCCGACTCTAAACTGAGCGTCCGTATCGACGGGGCTGTGCTTGTCGCCAGACCCCATTGGCCTTAGCTGTTTGCACCATCTGGCCCAGACTGGCAAACAGCATCGCAACTCCTTAGGGGATTCACTTGGATAAAAGAAGTTTTTTGAAACACGCGGGATTTTTTTCGGTCTCGGTCGCCACTGGCGGCATCCTCACCGCTTGCGGTGGTGGCGAATCCGCATCCGTGTTGCCAAGCGCCAGTGGCACTGGCTGGAAGTTCCCCCAAAGTGTGGCGTCAGGCGACCCGCGCGCGGATAGCATCATGCTTTGGACACGCGTGCTGCCCTTGAGTGCCGACAGCGTACAAGCAGCGTCCGGCGGCAATGATGTCGCCGTTCGGCTGATCGTGAGCGCGGCCAACAACAATGCTTTGTTGGGCACCAACGGCGCGCTCAGTGGCGCGACCGTCGTTGATACCAAGCTCGATGTATTGGCTTCTTATGACAACACCATTCGTAATAAAGTCACCGGTTTGCTGGCAGGCCAAACTTATTACTACCAGTTCATAGCCGGCGATGTGCGCTCCAACGTGGGTCGGTTCAAGACTGCGCCGGCGGCGAACGCAGACGTGGCTCAATTAAAGTTCGCTTTCATCACCTGCCAAGACTGGACCGTGAACCATTGGGGCGCTTTTGATGAAATTGCCAAGAACGAAGAACTTGATTTCATTCTCCATCTGGGTGACTACATTTACGAAACCATCGGGCAGTCCTTTCAAACCGGTTCCGTGGAAGCGCGTCACACGGCCCTGCACCTGCCTGATGGCACCGCACTGAAGGATGCCAACGGCGTTGCAACCGGTGCGGTCTATGCCACGACCTTGAACGACTACCGCTACCTCTACAAGTCCTACCGCAGCGACCCGCGCATGCAGGCTGTTCACGAACGGTTTGCGTACATCTGCATTTGGGATGACCACGAATTCAGCGACGACGCCTGGCAAGACGTGCAAACCTACGAGCACAACAGCATCGCCGCAGGTGGTGGCGACACCCATCAAACCCAGCGCCGCCGCAGCGCCAGCCAGGCCTGGTTTGAATTCATGCCCGCCGATGTGAGTTTTGATGTCAACAACCCGGGGTTCCAGAACATCAGCATTTACCGTGACTTCCAGTTCGGCAAACTGGCGCACCTCATCATGACCGATGAGCGTTTGTACCGTGCTGACCATGTGATCCCTGAATCGGCTGTCAACCCGGCCACGGGCAACCCCATCAACAGCAGCATGGGGACGCGCTATTTCGTGCCGCAAGGCACATACGATTATGTGGAAGCGCAAAAAATGGCGGCAGCAGCAGCCACGGGTGACCCCTTGTATGCGGTCAGCATGCTGGGGCAAACGCAGCGCGACTGGTGGAAGGGCAGGATGCAAGCATCTACCAATACCTGGAAGCTCTGGGGCAACGAAGTGTCATTGATGCGCATGGGCTTGAACGGTGTCGATGCCGTAGCCACCCTGCTGGCGCTCAATTCGATTCAGACTCTGGCCACCAATATCAGCAACACGGTCGCCATGCCCGCCTTGGGCGGCAACCTGTTGGTTGCCAGTGCACTGGTCGCCGCCGTGACGGCCGGCGCCACCCAGACGGTTGCTACCAACGCAGCGATCGCTATCGCCACCGCGGATGTCATGAGTGCAGACATGGGCGCCGCCGCCGTGGATGAGGGTTTGAGCGCTGCGCAGGCCGGCATCACCGTCGCCACGTACAACGCGGCCAAAGCCGCTGCCCCCGCGGGTGCAGCCACCCAGATTGGCGCAGCAGCACAGACCATTGCATTTGGCTGGATCAAGCCAGACATCCAGGCCAACAAACAGAACTCCGTTTTTGTGGCGGCTTCGGGTCAGCAGGCGGCCCTGACGCCATACTTCACCAAATTCCTGCTCAATTGCGATCAGTGGGATGGTTTCAATAGTGAACGCAAGGCCTTGATGCAGCACCTCAAGACCAACAACATTGGCAACGTCGTCGCCCTGACCGGCGACATTCATGCCTTCTTTGCCGGCACGGTGTCCGACGATTTCGACACTGCCGGTGGCGGCGCGCCGGTCATGGTCGATCTCGTCACCGCCGGGATCAGTTCGGATTCGTTCTTCACCTACATGCGCAAGGGTGCCGAGGGAACGGGCCTGGCGGCTTTGGTGACGCAACGCATGGTCGTGCCCGTGCCTATGCTGGGCGATGTGTCCATCGACGTCAATCTGCTCGACTACACCATGGGTAAAGCTGCGCTGGATCTGGCCACGCTGGATATGGACAGTCTGGCCGAGCAGGTCCGCGTGCAGATAAGGGGGGCCATTGCTGCCAAGGGGGTTCCAGAGGGCTCTTTGTTGGACGGGATGGTTGAGGCCGTGCTGCAGGCTTTGAAAGCCGATCCGGAGTTCAACCGTCTGCTGGGTCTGGCGCAGCAGTTGGCCGGCCTGGGCAACAACCCCTGGATCAAGCACCTGAACAGCGACGCCCAGGGCTACTCGGTGGTGACGCTGACGCCAGCGTCTCTGGTGTGCGAGTTCAAGCAGGTCAACAAGCTGGTGAAAGCGGGCGTCATGACGGCGCCTACCGACGTCGTGGCACGTGTCACCACGGCAACTGTCACCAGCGGCGTCGTCGACGTGACCATCAGCTAACGGGCGTCCGCTTCGATCGGGTTGCTTTTTCCGCCATGCCCTTGTCTGCGCTGCCCCTTGTGTTGCCGATAGCGCCTGCCACGCTCATCGATGCACAGGGTCAGCTCACGATGGGGCGGTTTTGCGGCCAGACCGGTGATATCGACTGGGCCCGGCTTGGCCCGCCCCTGGCACGCAGCGCCTGGTGGCGGCATTTTCACCACAAGTGCTGGCAATACGTGGCGCTGGCCACCGATGAGTTTTTCTGCGCCGTCGCCATGGTCGACGTGGGGTGGACCAGCACTGCTTTTGCCTATGTGTTTGACCGCCGGCAGGCCCGAGTGGTCGCAGAATTCTCGCAGGACGGCCTGCCCGGGTTTGGTGCCAGAGTGGCCGCGCGCTGCGGCGCGGGTGCCTGCCACCATTTTCATGTTGGCGGCCATCACATCGAGTGCCTCCATGTGGTCTCGCGCGCCTGTTATGAGCTGCGCTTGCGCAGCAAGGGATTCGAGATCGACGCGGAGTTTGCCGACGTCGGCCCCTTGTTGCTTGCGGTCGGGCCGGTGGCCGGGGGCGCGGTGCATGCCACGCAAAAGTCTTCCGGACTGGCCCTGCGCGGCGAGTTGCGCCTGGGGTCCAGTCGCCACAGTCTGAACAGCGGTGTGGCCAGCTTTGATTACTCCAATGGCTTGCTGGCGCGCGAAACTGCCTGGCGCTGGGCCAGCGCACACAGCCTGGCCATAGGCTTCAATCTGCAAGCCGGCTATTTTGGCGATCAGGAAAACGCCTTGTGGCTCCATGGACAGATCATTCCTCTGGGCCACGCCGTGTTTGAGTTTGACCCGGAAAATCCAATGGCACCCTGGCACATTCACACCACTGACGGCCTGCTCGATCTTGAATTTATTGCGCAGGGTCTGCGCCGCGAAGACAAAGACCTCTGGGTGGCGGCCAGTCGTTATGTGCAACCGATTGGTGTATTCAACGGCTGGGTCAAGGCTGGGCCTGATGCCCCTCGACACGTCATCCAGGGGCTCGTCGGTGTCACGGAGGACCACCAGTCGCGCTGGTAAGCCGGGCCTATGGCCGGTAGCGGCCGAATTAGTGACCCTGCTTCCCCTCGGCGTCCGACATGATCCGGTCAAGGGCGCGCGGCACCACGGGAACCTGGTCCATGACCCTGAGCCGACCCCGATGCAGCAGCGCGGCCAAACGCCCCAGCAGGCTAGTCCAAGCCAAGTGCTTTGTGAACGGCGATCAAAACCCGCCTGAATCTGGCGGCAATGGACAAAGGGCATGCTGGACATACGCGCGCCAAGGGGTCTTCAAAGGAGTCTGAATGGGTACGACTTGAGGCGATCAATGCAGCGGCTACGGCTGCAATAGCCTGGCAAGCTGAATCTGGGAGTTTTAGGGACTTTGGTTTTTTTGGAAATTTTTAAATCAGGCCCCTGCCAGGCCGCCGGAGGCCCCCCCTGAGAGTCTGGCGAATACCGGTGCCTTAGCCGCTGTAGCCAAGGTGTGCAAGATGCGCTAGAAACTGGATCTGCCGAAACAGTAAAGCAGGCGCGACAACGGCCACAAACCAGCAAGTTCCAAACCACTGTCGCGCCCCGTTGCCCGGGAGGGCTGCGTTGCCGATGCGAGTATTTCACGAAACGCGCAGCTGCGTCCAGTCCCACCCCCCTCGGCCATGTATTGCCGATGGAACCTGCCCCAAGGCGTTATCTGTGTGCGCGCTGTCGCATCGAAGTCATTTCTTGCAGCCATTGCGACCGTGGCCAGCGCTACTGTGCGGGTGACTGCGCCGCCTTAGAGCGCAAGCGCTGCCAAAGTGCAGCGGCCAAACGCTACCAAAAAAGCTATCGTGGTCGTCTGGCTCACGCAGCACGCCAGCGCCGCTGGCGAGATCGGCAAAGAGAGAAAGTGACGCATCAGGGTTCCCCACCCCCGGGCCTGCCTGCTCTACTGCCCTGTGAGACGGATATGCCCACTCAAGCTGCGCCAATCGAGTCCGCCCAGTGTCATTTCTGCCACAGCGCGTGTGCGCCAACGACTTGCAATTGCTGCCGGTTGAGGCTGCTACCTTTCACAAAGCAGCCACGCTGACCATGGATCCGGCAACCGGCTTGCGCGCTGGCGATGCGCTGCACTTGGCCTGCGCCATTGGGGCCGAAGTTCAGGGCTTGGTCGCGTTGGATACTGTTTTTGCCAAGAACGCCAAACGGATGAAGGTCAAGGTCATTCCCCTATGAGCACGGCGGTCTTAAGACGTTCAATCCGGTTTCCTCCCAGCCGCTATCAGCTCAGGGATGGTCACGCCTTGTGGTGGGTGTCTTTCACGTTGAAGCCTAAGGTGGCGGAGATTTCTTGGGTCGTGGCTTGCAGCTTGGGTAGCCACTGCTCTTCCAGGCGACCTGCCGGGGCAGAAATTGAGAGTCCCGCCACAAGCGCACCTTGGTCATCGTAAATGCCAGAGGCCATGCAACGAACCCCAAGTTCTAGTTCTTCGTTATCTTGCGCATAACCGTACTGCTGCACTTTCGAGAGCTCCCGCTCCAGCGTTGACAAATCCGTCAAGCTGTTTTTGGTGTGACCGCTCAGACCGGTGCGGGTAGCGTAAGCGCGCACCCGTTGGGGATCATCGGTTGCCAAAAACAATTTCCCGACCGAGGTCAGGTGCAGCGGCGCACGGCCCCCGATGGCACGCACCACCTGCATGCCCGAGCGCTCGCTAAATGCCCGTTCAATGTAAATAATCTCATCACCTTGGCGCATGCTCAAATTCACAGGCTGCTGAATCAATTTATGCAGTCTGCGCATCGGCACCAACGCGGCGTCGCGCACATTGAGGCGATTTTTGACCAGATTGCCCAATTCAAGCAGGCGCATGCCCAGCCGATAGCTGCCCGGTTGCGATCGATCTACAAAACGACCAATCGCCAGGTCATTGAGCAGGCGGTGGGTCGTGGAGGGATGCAAACCAGTCTTCTCGCTGATTTCCTTGAGTGAAATCGACTCTTTTCGTGACGCCAGAACATCCATCAGCGCAAACATGCGCTCAATCACTTGAACGGTTGGGGTGCTGGGAACGCTGGATTCACTTTTTGGCATGACTACTCCTGAATGAGAGTAGTTATTTTACCTTGTGAAATCGCCGCCAAGGGTAAACCCTTTTACTCGAAACTCTATCTCAGGCCACTGGCCATGATCCGAGATTGTCCATTAGGGTTTGAGATGATGGCGAGTGGATTTGCGAGGCAGTTTGTGTGGCTGAGAGGCGTTCATAGCACCGCTATGGACACCGAGCAGACGCGCAAAATGGCCGCAAAGCCGCCGCCAGCGCTCAAACAGGTGCGAAGCACCGCCTAATGGACAGTCTCGGATTGATGCCTCTCATGCCGACAAGGACAGATCGCTGGCAACCCACTGCCCGGACACCAACGACTGCAGCGGCGTGAACTTTGG
>VMTC01000114.1 GCA_013791765.1 Rhodoferax sp. | reverse complement strand
GGAATCAGCGGTCACGATAAACCAGAACGGGCGGTCACGATCGGCCGGAATGGCCGGTCACGATAAACCAGAATCGCCGGTCACGACAAACCGGAATGACCGGTCACGATCGACCGGAATACCCAGTCAAAGCCTGTGAAGAAGCCAAGCTGGTGCCATTGATTGCAGTGGCCCGCCAGGACCACCAGCAGGCTGAAAGCGCCCGTTTGATCGCGCTGCTGGAATCACACGGCATTCAGTGGCAATTGCCGCCGGAACCCGAACCCGTCAAGGCCATTGCGGTCGAATCTTCTTTGTCCAAGCCACAGAAGGTCGCGTTGTTTCGCGGTTTGTTCAATGGTCGCACCGATGTTTTTCCCGAAAGGTGGGAAAACAAATCCAAAGGCAAATCGGGCTACTCACCAACATGCGCCAACCTTTGGGTCGCCGGACTATGCGACAAGATGAACATCAAATGTTCTGATTGCAGTAACCGAAAACTTGTTCCGTTGTCAGATTCAATTCTGTACGAACACCTGATTGGCAAGCGTACCATTGGTGTTTATCCACTGCTGACCGACGATACCTGCAAATTTTTGGCGGTCGATTTCGATGAGGCCGATTGGAAGTCGGATGCCCTGGCCTTTCGCCAGTCATGCGTTGAGCTGGGGGTGCCGGTTGCCTTGGAAATTTCAAGGTCTGGCAACGGTGCGCATATTTGGATATTTTTCTCTTGCTCCGTTCCGGCGCGTGATGCACGTGCCCTGGGCACTGCCATCATCAGCCACACCTGTGCCCGTACTCGGCAATTGAAACTCACCTCTTACGACCGTCTGTTCCCAAACCAAGACACCATGCCCAGGGGCGGCTTCGGAAACCTGATTGCTTTACCTTTGCAGAAACACCCTCGGGAGAAAGGGTTCAGCGTCTTTGTTGACGGTGAGTTGCGGCCCTATCCAGACCAGTGGGAATTTTTGACCGGCATCGTGCCCATGGCTGCGCACGATATTCATCCGACCATTTTGCGTGCAACCGGTGGCGTGCATCCATTGGATGTCACCTTCATTGATGACGAAGACCTGAAGGAGCCTTGGAAGCGTCCGGTTGCCATCAGTAAAAAAATCGTTGGGCCAATGCCCGAGGCGTTGAATGTCACGCTGGCCAATCTGATTTATTTCGAGAAAGAAAAGCTACCGACGCCATTGGCCAACCGACTGATTCGCCTTGCTGTGTTTCAGAATCCGGAGTTTTATGCAGCACAGGCCATGCGCCGGTCAACATGGAAATTCCACGCGTCATTGGTTGCGCACAAAATTACCCTGACCATATCGCCCTGCCACGGGGTTGCCTGGAGGCAGCTCAGGAATTGCTCAAAGATAACGGTATCCGATGCGACCTGATTGACAAACGGTTTGCCGGCGAAAAAATTGATGTGGCCTTTACGGGCAATTTGCGGTCTGATCAGGAATCGGCGGTGACAGCCATGCTAATGTTTGACGCAGGCGTCTTTTGTGCGCCGACCGCCTTTGGCAAGACCGTAACTGCCGCCGCCATGATTGCCCGTCGAGGTGTCAACACGCTGGTGCTGGTACACAGAACCGATCTGCTCAGGCAATGGCAAGAACGCTTGCAGTCATTTCTTGGCGTTGGCAAAGGTGTGGTCGGCACGATCAGCGGTGGCAAGTTCATGCCTACTGGCAAGATTGATATTGCTGTGATGCAGTCTTTGTCAAAGCCGGATGAGGTTAACGCCTTGGTTGAAAACTACGGCCACGTCATCATCGACGAATGCCACCATATTGGTGCGACTTCGTTTGAGGCGATTTTGAAAGCTACCAAGGCCAAATTTGTATTGGGCTTGACGGCAACACCCGTCCGGCGCGACGGACAGCAACCCATCATCTTCATGCAATGCGGACCGATCCGACACAAGGCGACCAGTGCCGAGACAGCACCGCATGATCTGCAAGTGATCCCACATTCCATCTTCAGACAAATTGAAGTTTCCAGTGATGCTGGAATTCAGGATGTGTTTCGCCACCTTGTCACCGATCATGATCGCACTACGGCCATTTGCGAAGAGATCAAGATGGCGTTCGATCAAGGTCGCAAAGTGTTGGTATTGACCGAGCGCACGGAACATTTGGATGCCATTTTGGCTGGCTTGACGGACAAGGTTTCAACACCGTTCGTGCTACATGGAAGAGTATCAAAAAAGCTGCGTGCCACGGTCATCTCGGAAATGGAGTCGCTACCACCCGATGCGCCACGCATTTTGTTGGCTACCGGAAAACTGGTCGGCGAAGGCTTTGACCACCCGCCACTGGATACCCTGGTGTTGGCGATGCCCATCTCTTGGAAGGGAACATTGCAGCAGTACGCCGGTCGGTTGCACCGTGAGCACGCCACCAAGACCGATGTACGCATTGTTGATTTCGTGGATACCGGGCACCCGGCCCTGCTGCGAATGTGGGAGAAGCGACAACGCGGATACCGGGCCATGGGCTATAGAATAACCGACCGACTCGCACTGGATGGACAGGATCCCGAAGCGTTACTCAATGGCTGAATTACAACAGTCATATCGTGTCAGCAATACGGCACCAATCGACACAAGGGCTTGTTGTTATTAAAATAATAGCAAACCCTTTCCCTTTGGTGCCCCTGTCACCACTGACGCCAGGTTGTGGTCCGTGTTTGCTGCAAGATGAAGCAGTTCAGGGGTCAAATGACGAATCCAAACCCAAACAATCTTCGACAACGACTTGGCTATGCGATGACGGCGATCATTGCGCCAACCCGAGCATGGCAAGTAATTCTATCGCTGCTGATCGTGGCGGTGATCTACCTTGCGTTGGCGCCGGCGCCCCCATCAACGATGGATACCGGCTGGGACAAACTCAACCACGCGCTGGCGTTCACCGCACTTGCGTTTGCAGGATACTTGGGCTTTCCGGCTGCCTTGGCAGGGCGCACCCTGTTGCTGGCGGCCCTCTTCGGTCTTGGCGGCGCCATCGAAATCCTCCAACTATTCGTGCCAGGTCGTTCAGGCGAATGGAGTGACCTGTTTGCCGATTCAATTGGTATCGCTTGTGGCGCGATCATTGCCAGCAGCATTCTGCGGTTTGCATACAGAAGGCTTTGAATTCGAAAATAACATGGCCGTACATGGCAAGTATCAATGCAACCTTGGATGAGTCAAAAATAGCGTTATAATCACAGGCTTTGCAGCGCATTGAAAGTTTCGATTCAAAGCAAGACGGGATGTTAGCTCAGTTGGTAGAGCAGCGGACTTTTAATCCGTTTGTCGTGGGTTCGACCCCCGCACATCCCACCAATTAGCCCGCATGGGCATTGAAAAGCCTGCTACTTAATACATAGCAGGCTTTTTTGTTTCCCAAGGCGGTATATATTCGGCAGGCAACTTGCCCTAATGCGCCCTTTGCCTAAAAGTGCACCAGCCTCAAAATGTTCGGCGGCAACCGTCAACATCGAGCAACTTGCTGACTCGTTCCAGACCATCCATGCCACCGCATAGACTCCTCTGACCCACCCTATTTTGCGGATAATCACCCCCCATGACTTCAACACTCAACGCTGATCCGGCCGAACTGGCCAAATTTTCTGACCTTGCCCACCGCTGGTGGGACATGGATGGCGAGTTTCGCCCATTGCATCAAATCAACCCCCTTCGTCTGGAGTGGATCAACCATCTCTGCCCAGTCCAGGGGCAGCAAGTGCTTGATGTAGGCTGCGGCGGTGGCATCTTGGCAGACTCAATGGCAAGACTGGGTGCCCAGGTGACCGGGATTGACTTGGCCACCAAAGCGCTCCGAGTCGCTCAGCTGCATGCCCTTGAAGCGCAAACCCCCAACTTG
Source organism: Rhodoferax sp. (assembly GCA_013791765.1). Lineage (GTDB taxonomy): Bacteria > Pseudomonadota > Gammaproteobacteria > Burkholderiales > Burkholderiaceae_C > Rhodoferax. Next base: position 6,778 of record VMTC01000114.1, on the reverse strand, counting down.
CAGTACCAGGAAATCAGCGTTGAAGCGTTGGCGGCGCAGCAGCCTGGCAGCTTTGATGTTGTGACTTGCATGGAGATGCTTGAACATGTACCCGATCCCGCATCGGTGGTTCGGGCTTGCGCCACGCTGGTCAAACCTGGTGGCTGGGTATTTTTTTCCACCCTGAACCGCAGCCCCAAGTCCTTTGTTCTGGCCATTGTGGGTGCCGAGTACGTGCTCAACCTTCTACCGCGCGGAACCCACGAATACGCCAAGATGATTCGACCCAGTGAATTGGCAAGTTACTGCCGATCTGTGGAGCTTAACCTGCGCCACACGCGGGGGATGCAATACAACCCATTGACACGTCGCTATTGGATGAACGTCGACACCAGCGTGAATTACCTTTTTGCCACTCAAAAGTCGCAGGCACCCATCCTGTGACAGGACGTCGCGGCATGTTTGCCGATATACAGGCGGTACTTTTTGACCTGGACGGCACTTTGATTGACAGTGCCCCGGATTTGGGTGCGGCTGCCGACAAAATGCGGGTCGTTCGTGGCATGCCGTCTTTGCCCATGGCGCGCTATCGCCCAATGGCTGGTGCCGGGGCAAGAGGAATGATTGAGGTGGCATTAGGAGTAGCCCCCGAGCATGCCAATTTTGACGTTTTGCGTGAAGAATTCTTCACAAATTATGAACAATGCATGACAGAGAAAACCTATGCTTTTGACGGCGTGCATCAATTGATCAGTTCTCTGCTGGCGCGCGGTCTGCCATGGGGCGTTGTCACCAATAAGTCGAAGCGATTTACTGATCCTCTGACACGCAGCATGCCACTGTTTGAATCGGTCGGGGTGGTGATCAGTGGCGACACGACCCCCCATGCCAAGCCGCATCCCGAACCACTGTTTGAGGCCGCAAGGCGGCTTGCCATTGATCCGGCGCATTGCCTGTATGTTGGCGATGATGAACGCGATATCGTGGCGGGACTGGCGGCGGGCATGGGAACGGTCGCTGCCACCTACGGCTATCTTGGCCAAAAAGCCGATCCGCACCAGTGGGGCGCGCACGCAGTTATCAATTTTCCACCTGAGCTCTTGCAATTTCTGCAGAAGCCCTAAAATAGCAAACTTGGGGCTGCACTGGTTTCGACGTGGGTACGGAATCGCTGTGGTGCATGTCGAGCTGAATGCGCTCGTAAAACTGATTCAAAAAAACTAACTGCAAACGACGAACGTTTCGCACTCGCTGCTTAAACACCAGTGAGCCTTACAACAGCAGGCCGATGGGCTGGGCAAGGGGTCTCTAGCGCAAGTTAAGGATTCCAGGCTGTAAGGTCATACACATCGGCTGGCGCTGAACCGGGTACCTTGGTTTGGAGCAAGACAATAGGGTGCTGGCGACTGTAAAAGCGTGTGGCTGCGCGATTACAAGGGCGAGACTTAAATCAGACCACTAAACATGTAGATCTGCTCGAAGAAGGCTTGCGGACGCGGGTTCAAATCCCGCCAGCTCCACCATACATAGAAGGCCCAACTGTTTTCAGTTGGGCTTTTCTTTTGGAAAATCCTCAATGGTGACGGGCACTTACGGCGTTCGCCTTGTGACTTTTCTGCTATAAAAATGAGGTGTTTTTTGCCGTTTTTGACCAAAATCACCCCGTTTTCTCTCTCTGTTCTCAGTGACCCTCGTGACTTTTCACGAGGCCACCTTCAATAAAATCAACGACTTACGCGGGAGTGGTTTGCAAGTTGAAATTGGTGGGCGGTAACGACTGAGAATAGAGAATGCCTGAAATACGTGTGTTTGGCCGCCTCGACAACACGGTATTGGCTTGCTCTGCGGGGGCAGGCTTGTGCTGATGCTTGACCAACGTCAAAAGCAGCTGGTCCAAACTGCTACCAGCAATTCAAAGTCGCAGTTTGAGTGGTTTCTGTTTTTGGCTTTTTTTTTGTCGCAAGTAAAAAACCAAAAAATTACATCGCTTTCTGAATCAATGCACCTTTGAATAAGTAGGGCAAACGAGGCTCTTTACTCGTTTCCACGCCACCTTTGTTTTCGACGCTGATCGCCAATTGCGTAATGTCTGCCAGCATTTTGCTGGTAGCCGGAAGCTGTGCGGTTTTGATTTGAGGTGCCACAACGCCCAACGAGCGTGGCTTACCAGCGGTCGGAATAGCCCAGAGTTGCATGCTGTCGTTAGGCCCTTCTTTGATGTCGTTCACGCGTTGAATTTGAACGAATTTGTCCAGTGGGTCGAACGTGATTAATTGCGCAGGTGCATTTTTGTCATCTACCAGCACAGAAACATATTTGATCTGCGGCAGATTCTTCATTTTGGCTTGCAAGTGTTCCATTTGCGCCTTGAACTGTTGAAACATGCTCATTGCTGTCGTGGCAGCAATAGCGAGTGCTATCAAACACACAATAGTGGCGATTCGCCAGCCTGTAGCAGTGCAAGGTGGTGGTGTATTTTCAGGAGAGGTTGCAGGCGTGTCTGTCATGATGGTCAGGATTACGTTGTTGGGGTGAACAGCAGATGCTCTGCAAGTTAATCGGCACTGACTTGTGCCACGAGAGATGCGGCATCAAGCTGACGACGCATGGTTTGCGCCACACGTTCAAAATCGCGTCGGGTCGTTAACGTAATCGACTTTTCAGCGGATTGGCGTGAGATTTCTTGGGGATCTTGTGGGCGGCCTTTCACCAGATATTCAAAGTGAAGGTTGGGTCCGGTGGCTGTTCCTGTCTGTCCGACGGCTCCCAGCAAGTCACCCATGGCCACGCGCTGGCCCTTACGGACTTGAATTCGGCTCAAGTGTGCGTAGGCCGTGGCTTTCTGGTCGCGGTGTTTCACCAGTACAAATTTGCCATAACCCTGTTTCCAACCCGCAAATGTCACGACACCTTGGGCCGCACTGCGTATCGGAGTACCCGAGGGTGATGCAAAGTCAGTGCCCTCATGGGCCTTGGCCTGCCCATAGACCGGGTGAATGCGCATACCGTAGCCGCTACTTACCTTGGGTGCATCCAGTGGCAGCGACATGGCCTCACGGTCAATGCTTTGACCATTCAGGGTGTAAAAGCCACCCTTCTGACCGGGTTCCTGAAACCACATCACCTGATGTTGCTTGCCGTTCTTGACGAACTCAGCACCCAGCAGCTTGCCAGTGCGCAAGACCTCGCCGTCGACCTCAAGCGTTTCGTAAACCACGCCAAAACTATCACCTGCACTCAGATCTACTCTGAAGTCGGGCACTCTTGCAAAAACACCGGCCAGTTGCGCGGCAATGGGTTTGGGTAGCTTGGCTTCCTTGGCTGCAGCGTTCAACGAAGTGCGAACCGTTGCGCTGGTAAGCTGCACCGATCGTTCCAATTGGCCCATTTCCACCCGTGAGGTGTATCCCTTGGAGCCTCGTTCGACCACCAGACGGGAAAACTGGGCGCCATCCTCACTGGGCCAGCGCGCTGTCAGGCGCTGCAGTTGTTGCTTATCGTCTGCCTCAATCGAAACAAATTTGCCAGGAGTGCCCGCCAGCAAGGTACGCGATGCCGTATCGCGACTTAGAAAGCTTGCTGCAGCGATATCGCTGACACCCAATCGCCGAAACAGGGTGTTCAAAGAATCTGAAGGACGGGTGATTTCGCTGCGGTAGAGCACCATCGGTGCGACCAGTTCACTGTCCCTTTGAGCTGACGTATCGATGGGTGCAATGTTCTCAATCAGTTGCCGCACGTGTAGGTTGGCGACATCGGGTGACAGCGGTGCAATGCTGTAGGCCGTGACCCCCGATGCCAATAACAAGGCACCTAGCGCAACCGCCAAGCGACGGTGATGCGGGTTGTCTTGCAAGGCAGATAAAAGTGGGGGGATGAATCGTTTCATGGCAGTTCAATCAAACAATTCACCCAGCCATGACTTGCGCTTGCGATAACCGTCGTGGCTACCGTGACTGCTGTGGTGTTTGTAATCCGAGTCCACAAAATCGGGGCGACGCATAGGTTGCTCGTAATGTGGCTGAGCCCGCTGCGGTGGTGTGGGAGGCTGGGCTGGCATGGCCTGGGCGCTGCGCTCAATCAGCTTGTCAAGTTCACCACGGTCCAGCCACACCCCGCGACATGATGGACAGTAGTCAATCTCGATACCCTGGCGCTCAGTCATGACCAGCGTGGCTTCGGTACATTGGGGACATTTCATTTTTGCAGTTCTCGTATTAAAGGGATTATTTCGTCGCGCAGTGCTTCATCAGTAATTGGTCCAATTTGCTTGTAGCGGATGATCCCTTCTTTGTCGATTAAAAAGCTCTCAGGTACACCGTACACCCCAAAGTCAATGCCTATGCGTCCGTCTTTGTCGGAGATTGTCACGTCATAGGGGTTCCCGTAACGGGCCAGCCATTTAAGACCGTCGGCCTCTTTGTCTTTGTAATCCAACCCAATGATGGGGATAGTTTTGGTCTTAGCGAACTTGACTAATATGGGGTGTTCCTGTTGACAAGCCACACACCATGAAGCCCAGGTGTTGAGCAACCAGACTTTTCCAAGCATGTCTTTAGGCGTGAATGTTTGGTCTGGCGCCTGCAGAAGAGGTGCAGTAAAAAGTGGTGCAGGCTTACCAATCAACGGAGATGGGATGACGCGTGGATCACGTGTCAAACCAACACCTAAAAAAATCAGCAGGACAATGAATATGCCCAAGGGAATCAACGCTTTCTTCATTATTCAACTCTCTTTGGTAAGGATGCATCGGCAGCACACATCATTGATGCATAAGATGATTCGATTTGCGTAAAATTTCAATAGTGGCTCCATTTCAGTTAACTTTTTTTCTTGCTCTTTTGATCAGAAAATCGACCTGTACAAGAACCACATTGGCGTAATCAGAGAAGTAACCAGCTGACGCCGCCTACCAACGCAATCAACACGGGCTGGTGCAGCAAGTAATAGCTCAGGCTCCAACGACCCAAACCTGCAAGGGCATGCAGGATCGGCGGCACTGGTTGCGCCAGCCACTCGGGCCTTTGTCTAAACACCAAGGTACCGGCTGCTGCCCCCCACCACATCACACCCAGCCAGGGGAACAGCGGCACATAGTCTTCGGTCACTGGTTTTAGGCTGATCCAGCCCAGCCAGTTCCAGCGCATGCTGTTCAAAACATCGGCCCACTGCGCAAATGGCCCAGTCTGCAACAAGCTCTCAGCGATGAACTTGGAAGCAATGGCCAGCGTGCCCAGCAGCCACAACCAGCGCCCCCAGTTTGCAGTGAGGCGCACCACGATCAGCATCACTGCCATGCCGTGCAACACGCCAAAATAGATGAAGCTGTTGGGAAATATCAGCCAGGAACCCGCAGTAACCAGCAGCGCGCTTGCAGCCACTTGCGTCCAGCGCCGCCAAAATCGCTGCCAGCTTTGCCCCTGCGCCATAGCAATGGCCTGGCCTGTCCCGGCACTCAGTAAAAACAAACTCACAATCAGAGTGCGCTGCCAGGTCCAGAATGGATCACGGTAAAAGTCTTGTGTGACCAGCTTGAAATAGTTCAGGTCGAAGACAAAATGATAGACCGTCATCCAGACCATTGCCAAGGCACGCAGGGCATCCAGGGTGTCAAAACGTTGGTTGGCCATAATGTGTCCAACCCGCATTTAAAGAATCAGCAGGACAATGAGTATGCCCAGAGGATTCGCCGATTTCTTCACTATTCAATGCTCCAGTTCCGATTTACGAATCCGCTCAACATTGCGGTTCATCTGGGCACGCACGACGGTTTCAAACATCCACTTCTTTAGGCCGGACAGGTTGGTGCCGTGCTTTCGATAGAAATCATCCGGCGAGTTGAATATGCCAAAATCGGCATTGATCCCCTCCTTCTGGATATAGGTGTCGCTCCCATTCCATTGAACGCGTGGATCCGATAGGTTGGTCACTGCCGCTCCAAATCCTACGAACCTCTGAGCTGATGGATTCCTACGCTGTAAAGCGCTCAGGTAATCTTCATCAAGAATAAAACCCTCCAGGTTGATCCAACGGTCTTTGTGCCAAATTTCGACCCAGCTGTGAATAATGGAACGAGGCGCCAAAACATAGGCCCATCCAGTGATCGCACCCTTTTGCAGCGACTTATAAATCGTAAAACCATGGAATCGACACGCAATTTGATTTGCCCGAAGCAGCGCCATTAGCAAGATTCCCTTGGTATTGCACTGACCAATTCCATCCGCCAACACCTGAGAAGCAGGTATGTTGTCGGATTCGTTGTATCCAAATTTGATTTCATTGCGCACAAAGTCGTAGATCGCGCCTATGCGCTCAAACTCTGACAAAGCCTGCCATCCACGTTCCAAAATCAACTCTTGTATTTTGGGACTATTGAAGTTCAACAAGGCAGTTGACTTCGTCAGTTCCGTCAGAATTTCGCGAGTATCTTCTGACTGAAAAGTTGGTAATCTCATATTGTTTTCTCACCCGGATTCACACGCAACAAACGCAGCCCATTGAAGACAACCAACAGACTTGCCCCCATATCTGCAAACACCGCCATCCACATGGATGCACCATTGAACAATGCCAGCACCAGAAAAACAGCCTTGATACCCAGCGCCAAAGTAATGTTTTGCCAGAGGATCGCTTGAGTTTTGCGTGACAACAATATGGTCTCTGGGATACGCCGCAAGTCATCGTTCATGATGACCACATCAGCGGCTTCCATGGCGGTATCCGTGCCCGCAACACCCATGGAAAAACCAATATCGGAACGTGCCAATGCAGGCGCATCGTTGATGCCGTCGCCGGTCAT
>VMTC01000008.1 GCA_013791765.1 Rhodoferax sp. | reverse complement strand
TGGCTGCTCAACATCTCGGCCAGCGACCGCGTCGGGTTACTGTACTGTGTGGCCCGGGTGCTGGCCAAGCACCAAATCAACCTGCAACTGGCAAAAATCAATACGCTGGGGGAACGGGTGGACGACACGTTCCTGATCGAGGGCCCGGAGCTGCAACACAACCGCGCGCAGATTGACATTGAGACGGAATTGCTGGAGGCATTGGCTTAGGGCGACGCGCTTCTTGCCGCCATGTTGAAATTTGGTCTACAAAGTTTCTTCAATTATTCTTTGGGCTAATTCGGCCATAGCCCGCATAGAATGGTCTTTAGGTGCTATTATTTTTGCATCTGCATAGCGCACAAAGTTACGCTGCATCGACTGCAGATAGCTCGGATCGTAATGCAGCGTAAGCAGCTCTTGCACCACCGGGGCGATGTTGCCAGCGCGCACTTGGCGCTGCCAGCCCTGCACCAGAACCTTGCCCTTGACGTCGGTCAATACCTGCAGACGTTCGCAAAAGCTTTCGACGTCGCTGACAAAGAAACTGTAGTCTTCCATCAGCAAGGCCACGCGCTCGGCGTCGGGCAACACCAGGTTCAGGCAGGGGCTTTGGCGCATGGCCTCGATCAGCGCGGTGGGCACCGCCACATTTCCGACTTTTTTGCTTTCGCTCTCAACATAGACCGGGCGCGTGCTATCGAGCGTTCGCAAGGCTTGCCACACCAGCGTGTCAAAGCGCTTTTGTGTCGGCTGAGCTTGCCCGGGAATGGCACCGAGCACCGAACTGCGGTGCCGGGCCAGCGCTTCCAGGTCCAGCACCTGTGCACCTTGGGTTGCCAGCGCCTGTAGCAGCCGGGTTTTGCCGGACCCGGTGGTGCCACTGATCACGCGCCAGTCCAGCCCACTGACCAGGCGTGGGATGTCTTGCACCACAGCGGCCCGAAACGCCTTGTAACCACCTTCGACCAGCGTGACCCGAAAACCGATCTGACTCAGAATCAGCGCCAGCGAGCCGCTGCGTTGGCCACCACGCCAACAGTAGGCCAGCGGTTGCCAGTCTTTGGGCTTGTCGATGACGGCACGTTCAATGTGCGCCGCAATATTGCGCGCCGCTATTGCCGCACCGCGTTTTTTGGCTTCAAAAGCGTTGACCTGTTTGTACAGGGTGCCAATGTCGCGGCGTTCCTCGTTGTTGAGAGTGGGCCAGTTGACGGCGAGCGGCAAATGGTCTTCGTCGAACTCACCGGGGCTGCGGGCGTCAATGACAGTGTCAAACTCATGCAAACGCGCGAGAACGTCGGTGGCGGGCAGGATGTTCAGGCTCATTACAGGATTTTTTTCAGTTCTGGCCACACATTGGCCAGCATGATGGGGTGTGCTTCTTCCTTGGGATGGATCCGGTCCGCTTGAAACAGGCGAGTCGTGCCATCGTCAGCCACGCCCTTGAGCAGGAACGGCACCAGCGCGGCGCCCCTGGCCTTGGCCACGCTGGCAAACAGTGCGGCAAAACGCTCACCATAGTCTTTGCCGTAATTGGGGGGCACCTGCATGCCGATCAGCAGCACTTTGGCGCCGGCATTCTGAGCCGCCAGCGTCATGTGACTCAGGTTGTCTTGGGTAAGTTTCAGGGGCAAACCCCGCAGTGCATCATTGCCACCGAGTTCAATGATGACGTGCGTTGGCCGGTGTTGCGTCAGCAGGGCGCCCAGACGCGCGCGCCCGCCAGCAGTGGTGTCGCCGCTGATGCTGGCGTTGATCACGGTGGCCGGTATTTTTTCGGCTTTAAGCCGCTGCCCCAGCAGCGCCACCCAGCCGCTGCCCCGCTTGAGCCCATACTCGGCACTGAGCGAGTCGCCCAGAACCAGAATTTTTCTGGCTTTGGCGCTCTTGGGCGCCACGCCAGTAGCTTGCGCCGGTGCCACAAGCGATAACCCCGCCACAGCAGCCAGTACCCCTATCGCGATAAAGTCTCGGCGTTGCGTGTCAATTCGATACAAAGAAAGCTTCATGTCTGATTCAATTATTTCCGTTGACCATGTGTTCAAGTCGGTGACAGATTCCACCGGCACACTTGACATTTTGCGCGATATTGATTTCTCGCTGAATGCCAGGGAAACAGTCGCCATTGTCGGGGCCTCAGGTTCCGGCAAGAGCACGCTGTTGTCGATCATTGCGGGTCTTGACACACCCAGCCGCGGCACCGTTCGGCTGGCCGGGCAGGACATTTTCACCCTCAATGAAGACGAGCGCGCGGCCGTGCGGGCCCAAAAGGTCGGCTTTGTCTTTCAGAGTTTTCAGTTGCTGGGCAATCTAACCGCCCTGGAGAACGTGATGCTACCGCTGGAACTTAGCGGCAAGCGCGATGCGCGCGCCGCCGCAACCGACATGCTGGCGCGCGTCGGATTGGCCGAGCGTCTGGGTCATTACCCCAAGGTACTCAGCGGCGGCGAGCAGCAGCGGGTGGCCCTGGCGCGCGCCTTTGTCGTCAAACCGGCGCTCTTACTGGCCGATGAGCCCACCGGCAGTCTGGACTTTGCCACCGGTGAGCGAGTGATGGAACTGATGTTTGACCTGAACCGTGAACTTGGCACCACGCTGGTGCTGGTCACGCACGACCGCGCGATTGCCTCCCGCTGCGCGCGCTGCATCACGATTGAGGCGGGACGGGTGCTGGAGACGGAAATGGCAGTTTGATCAGTTGATCAGTTGATCAGTTGATGGCTTGATGGCTTGAATCGAGGTTGAAGGCAGCAAGGACGCCAATTGGTCCTTATGGCAAAAGATTCCATTGCTTCGCACGACAGTCAAATGCAAGCTCTGTGGCCCGCCACCGAACCTGACCAATTGCATGAAGCTGCGCCCAGCATGGACGAGCCAGCCATTGACCCGTTTGCCTCTGTTCACAAAAATTCTTCGTAGCCGTTTGCCAGAAGAAAAGAGATTCATTGACATACGCCCCCTTGCCGACGGCCTATGACACGGCACCCCGTTCCAAGGCTTTCAAAGACTTTTTATTCAGCAACGAAGATGAATGCGGGCAACAAAAACCCTTGTAACTCATTGAATTACAAGGGTTTATTTGGTAGGCGCAATTGGACTCGAACCAACGACCCCCACCATGTCAAGGTGGTGCTCTAACCAGCTGAGCTATGCGCCTGAATCGTTATCAGCCGCGAATTGTAGCAGCAAATTCTTGACGAACCGCAAACAGGAACTCGCACTCTTTTCAGAGACGCGAATGGCCTCTTTATATCCAGATCGCATATCTAAATCATCAAAAGATAGTTTGAAATATAAAGACTTGCCTTTAGAGTTCACCTCCTATGCAAGACCTCGCTTTTATTTTTGCCGGATTTTTTGTCGGAATGGTGGTGGGCCTCACCGGTGTCGGCGGTGGCTCGCTCATGACGCCTATCCTGATCTTCTTTTTTGGCGTCAAGCCCTACATGGCCGTCGGCACTGATCTGCTGTTTGCCGCCTTTACCAAAATGGGCGGCACGATCAAGTTGGCGCGCGCACGCCAGGTGGAATGGCGCGTCGTGTTGCACCTGTCGGCGGGCAGCATCCCGGCCGCTTTGACCACACTGTGGGTCCTGAGCCGTGTTGGTACGGCCAGTGCCGAGATTCAACACGTGATGACCACCACGCTCGGCGTTGCCTTGCTGCTCACTGCGGCAGCTACTCTTTATAAGGCCGTGCGCGGCAAGGCGGCACCCACTTCAGTGGCGCGTGGCCAGGAGACACTGGCCGCCAGGCCGCTGCATTGGAGCCTGCCGCTGCTGTTTGGCGCCGTGATTGGAACACTCGTCACCCTCACCTCGGTGGGCGCGGGCGCCATTGGCGTCACAGTGCTGATGCTGTTGTACCCGTTGCTGCCCTTACCGCGCATTGTGGCGTCCGATATTGCTTATGCCGTACCGCTCACCTTGGTGGCAGGGCTGGGCCACGCCTCGCTGGGTTCGGTCGATTGGCCCTTGTTGGCCAAGCTGCTCATTGGGTCGATTCCCGGCATCTGGGTCGGAGCGCACCTGATGACGCGCACGCCCGAGCGGGTGATTCGTTCCCTGCTGTCCGTGCTGTTAGCCTACGCCGGCACCAAACTCATCGTTATGTAAGACCCATAGCAAGAACCACCCTCTTTCAACCGTCGGTTTTTCTAAACTCAATTCACCATGTACCAATACACCGACTTTGACCGTCAATTTGTGCACCAGCGTGCCGCGCAGTACCGCGACCAGCTTGAACGCAACCAACGCGGCGAACTTAGCGACGATGATTTTCGCCCGCTGCGGCTGCAAAACGGCTGGTATATCCAGCGTTATGCGCCGATGCTGCGCGTGGCCGTGCCCTATGGCGAACTGGCCAGTGCGCAGTTGCGCGTGCTGGCCCGCATCGCACGCGAGTTTGACCAGCCCAGCGCCCCCGTGTACCAACACGCCAGCGGCACACAAGCTGAGCTCGGCACGCCGCACCTGCCAGTCGGCTACGGCCACTTCACGACTCGCCAGAACGTGCAGTTCAACTGGATCCCCTTGGACAAAAGCGCCGATGTGATGGACCTGCTGGCCAGCGTCAACATGCACGGCATCCAGACCAGCGGCAATTGCATCCGCAACATCACCAGCGACGCGCTCGCTGGCGTCGCGGTCGATGAGAGTATTGACCCGCGCCCCTACTGCGAGATCATGCGGCAGTGGAGCACCTTGCACCCTGAATTCGCTTTTTTGCCACGCAAGTTCAAGATTGCAGTCTCAGGCGCACAGGAAGACCGCGCGGCCACCGCCTGGCATGACATCGGCTTGCAGTTGCTGCGCGATGCCGACGGCCGGATCGGCTTCAAGGTGCAGGTGGGCGGCGGCATGGGCCGCACGCCGGTGATCGCCAGCACCATCCGCGCGTTTTTGCCCTGGGCGCAGATTCTGAATTACCTGGAAGCCGTGGTGCGGGTCTACAACCGTTGGGGCCGGCGCGACAATATGTACAAGGCGCGCATCAAGATTCTGGTCAAGGCCGAGGGCCAGCGCTTCACCGACGAGGTCGAGGCCGAGTACCAGGACATCCTCACCCACGACGGCGCACCGCACACCATTGCCCAAGCCGAGCTCGACCGGGTCTCAGCATCATTTTTACCCCCAGCCCTTGTGCAGCAAGCGCAAGATGCTACTGGTAATGAAGCAATCGAGCTATCGGATAAGGACGCCAAGGACTACCAGCGCTGGCTCAAGCAGAACGTGGCGCTGCACCAAAATCCCGATTTGCGCGCCGTCACGCTGTCGTACAAGCGCCTGGGCCAGGCCCCGGGCGACGCCAGCGCCGATCAGCTCGATACCGCTGCGGACCTGGCAGACCGCTTCAGCGCCGGTGAAATGCGCGTCACGCACCAGCAGAACCTGCTGCTGCCCTGGGTGCGTGCCGACCAGTTGCCCGCTCTGTGGCAAGCAGCGCGCCAAGCCGGTCTGGCCAAGGCCAACATCGGCTTGCTGACCGACATGATCGCCTGCCCCGGTGGCGACCTGTGCGCGCTGGCCAACGCGCGCTCGATTCCCGTGGCCGCAGCCATCACCGAACGCTTCCAGGACCTGGACGAGCTGTTTGACATCGGCGCGGTTGACCTGCACATCAGCGGCTGCATCAACTCCTGCGGCCACCACCACAGCGGTCATATCGGGATTTTGGGCGTCGACAAGGATGGTCGCGAGTGGTACCAGGTGTCGCTTGGCGGCTCGGACGGCAGCACGCTGTCAGGCGCTGCCGTGGCTGGCAAAGTGATTGGCCCCTCATTTGCAGCCTCAGAAGTGACCGATGTGGTGGAGGCGCTGTTAGAGACTTACCGCCTGCAGCGCTCAAGCGGTGAAGGCTTTATTGCCACCGTGCGGCGCCTGGGCCTGGAGCCATTTCGTGCGGCTGCCAACCGGGTTCGCAGCGAGACTGGCAACAGCGGCAAAGAGCTCCATATTCATTTGAAAACGGCCGATGCCCTGACCGATTAAGATCAAAACCTTATGCAAAACAAAATAACTTTGATAGCTGCCAGCGCTTATTCCACGTGGGCTACAGGCCAGAATGTTATAAATTTGGCGAATGATGCCGACCCGCGCACCTTGGCACTGACCGGGGTGCAGCGGGTGGAGCTGAACTTCCCCAAGTTCACCGATGGCCGCGCCTTCAGCCAGGCCTTTCTGCTGCGCCGGCGCCTGGGTTTCCAGGGCGAAATTGTGGCCACTGGTGATGTGCTGATTGACCAATTGCTGCAAATGCAGCGCAGCGGCTTTGATGCCGCCGTGCTGCGCGCTGACCAAGACATCGCGCTGGCGCAGCGCCAACTGGAGCGTTTCAGCGGCTTTTACCAGGGCGATGCCGTCACGCCAGCGCCGCTGTTTGCGGCCAGCGGGTCGTCGCCACTGGCCCCAGTTGACGCAAGCAGCATCGAAGGCGTTGCGGCATGAGCGCCATCGATCGCAACGCCCGCGCCTCTGGCGACTTTGCCGCCAAGCTGGCAGAAACGACGGCCCTATTGCAGCAGGCCGCGCTTGATTACGCACCTTTGACCGCCGGCGCTGCACCACGTATCACCCTGGCTTGCAGCCTGGGCGCTGAAGACATGGTGATTGCGCACCTGATCAACAGCTTGCAGCTCGATATCGGCATTTTTGTGCTGGAAACCGGCATGTTGCACACCGAGACGCTGGCTTTGCTGGAGCGCCTCAAAGCCAGCTCACGCGCACCGGTAGAGGTCTTCAAGCCGGTACCAGAAGCAACCGTCGAGTTTGTCGCGCGCGAGGGCCTGGAGGCGATGTACAAAAGCATCGAGTTGCGCAAGGCCTGCTGCAACATCCGCAAAATGGAACCTTTGAACCGCGCCCTCAAAGACAAGGCCGCCTGGATCACCGGCCTGCGCCGCGAACAATCCGGCGCGCGTGCCGAGGTGCCGTTGATCGACACCTCGGATGCCGCCCGCGTGAAGTTGAACCCCTTGGCAAACTGGACCTGGGGTGATGTCTGGTATTTCATTGCCCTCAACAAGATTGACTACAACCCGCTGCACGACCAGTTCTACCCCAGCATCGGCTGCGCGCCCTGCACCCGCGCCATTAGCCAGGGCGAAGATTTTCGCGCTGGTCGCTGGTGGTGGGAAGATGAGGCCGCCAAGGAATGCGGCCTGCACGTCAAAACCAGCCCGCTGCCAGAAAAGGCCCTAACATGAACGCTCCCCTGCCCTCCAACCTGTTGCACCCCATGACGCACCACCCTCGCCCTGACCATCTTAGCAACGCCCATCTCGATGCGCTCGAAGAAGAAACCATCTTCATCCTGCGCGAAGTGGCAGCCGCCTTTGAGCGCCCGACGCTCTTGTTTTCTGGCGGCAAAGACTCGCTGGTGATGCTCAAGTGCGCCGAGAAGGCTTTTATTGACAGCAAGAACGGTGGCCGCATTCCGTATCCGCTGCTGATGATCGACACGGGTCACAACTTCCATGAGGTCACCGATTTCCGCGACTCACGCGCCAAGGAGCTGGGCGCCGAGCTGATCGTTCGCAGCGTCGAAGACTCGATGGCGCGCGGCACCGTGCGCCTGACGCATCCGGGCGAGAGCCGCAATGTGCACCAGTCGGTCACGCTCCTGGAGGCGATCGAGGAATTTCGCTTTGACGCGCTGATTGGTGGCGCCCGCCGTGATGAAGAGAAAGCACGCGCCAAGGAACGCATCTTCAGCCACCGCGACAGCTTTGGTCAGTGGCAACCGAAAGAGCAGCGCCCCGAATTGTGGACGCTGTTCAACACCCGCTTGCACCCGGGCGAGCATTTCCGCGTATTCCCGATTTCAAACTGGACCGAGCTCGATGTGTGGCAGTACATTGCGCGTGAAAAGGTCGCCCTGCCCTCGCTCTACTACACGCACCAGCGCGCGGTGGTGGAGCGCAAAGGCCTGCTGGTGCCGGTGACTGAGTTGACCCCCTTGAAGCCCGGCGAAGTGGCCGAACTGCGCGACGTGCGCTTTCGCACCGTGGGCGACATCACCTGCACTTGCCCGGTCGCCAGCCTGGCGGCGAACGCGGATGACATCGTTTTAGAGACGCTGACGGTGGAGGTGTCCGAGCGCGGTGCGACCCGCATGGACGACAAAACCTCTGAGGCTTCCATGGAGAAGCGGAAAAAAGATGGGTACTTTTAGTGATCTCGGCGCGGCTATGTGTCTAACCCGGCGCGGCGACAGCGACTAGCAGCGTGCGTTGGATGTCTGGCGTAGCGAAGTCAAGGAGGAGGCTTGGGCGAAGCACAAGCCGGGGGACATTCGCGGAGTCAGACACCCAATGCGCGTTGCGGGTTAAAGCCAAATTCGCACTGCGCTGCGGGTTAAAGCTAAGTAGGCCTCACAAGTGACTATTCAACGTTAACCATAACGGCCCCACTAAACACCAAGAAGACAAAGATGAACACTACTATTTCAATAGCTACTAACGCAACAGACACGAGGGCTATAGCCCAATTAGATACACAATCTGCGCTGAAATTCATCACCTGCGGCAGTGTCGACGACGGCAAAAGCACCTTGATTGGCCGCTTGTTGCTGGACAGCAAAAGCGTGCTGCTTGACCAGCTGGCCAATGTATCCAAGAGCGGCGAGGCGGACCTGGCGCAATTCACCGACGGCTTGTCCGCCGAGCGTGAGCAGGGCATCACCATCGACGTGGCCTACCGCTACTTCAACACCGCCGATCGCAAATTCATCATTGGCGACGCCCCCGGCCACGAGCAATACACCCGCAACATGGTCACCGCCGCCAGCAGCGCCGATGCTGCCGTGGTGCTGGTGGATGCCACCAAACTTGACTGGGTCAACCCCGTTTTGAGCCTGCTGCCACAAACCCGGCGCCATACGCTCTTGTGCCACTTGCTGCGCGTCAACAGCATCGTGTTTGCCGTCAACAAGCTCGACGCGCTGGAAGACGCAGCCAAACCAAAAACCGCAGGCCAGGCGGCGCTGGCTTTTGCCAACATCAGCCATGCCCTGCGCGCGTTTGCCCAAGCCGCCGGTATCGAGGTCGCGGCGATCGTGCCGATTTCGGCGCTCAAGGGACACAACGTGGTGGAAGCGGCCGAGGGCTGGTGCGGCTACAACGGGCCCAGTTTGCTCGACATTCTGGAACTCTTGCCCGTGACCCCGGCCGATACCGAGTTGCCGCTGGCATTTCCGGTGCAATGGGTCGAAAAGTTCTCTGCTAGCCGTGACACCTCGCAAGGCCGGCGCGTCTTTTGGGGCCGGGTTGCCACCGGCTTTGCCCGCGTCGGGCAGGCGGTCAAGCTGCTGCCCAGCGGTCAAAGCGCCAACATCGCGCAGGTGCTGGGCACGACCCGCCAGCCCGGCACAGTCGCTGGCGGCCACAGCGCCGGCATTGTGCTGGACCGGGAGGTTGATGTGTCGCGCGGCGACTGGCTGCTGGGGGTTGAAGCTGCGAATGCCGACAGTGCGGTTGCAGAGGATGATTTCGATACGACGCCCGCAACCACCAGCCTGGCGCCCAGCCGCGAGCTGAAAGTGACGATCGCCTGGATGGACGACGAGCCACTGGTCGCAGGCCGGGTCTATTGGGCGCTGCACGGGCACCGCTGGGTCAAGGCCCGCGTCAAGCGCATCGTGCACAAACTTGACATCAACACCCTGGCCGAAGAAAACGCCAGCGTGCTGGCGGCCAATGCCATTGGCCATGTCGAGTTGGTGCTGCAAGAGCCGATTGCAGCGCGGCCATTCAACCAGTCCCGGGTGCTTGGCTCCATGGTGTTGGTGGACACGGCCTCGCACAAAACCTCGGGCGCAGTGCTGATTAATTGACCTGGTTCAAGAAATCCGGCGACGTCCAAGGCTATTTGGGCGGGACAGAATTTGAAACCCAATAAAATCGACCCTTTTCACCTACCTTGTCGAAAAACACAACATGACACATACCGTCACTGAAGCCTGTATCAAATGCAAATACACCGATTGCGTCGATGTCTGTCCCGTGGATTGCTTTCGCGAAGGTCCCAATTTTTTGACCATCGACCCCGATGAGTGCATTGACTGCGCCGTGTGCATTCCCGAATGCCCGGTCAATGCCATCTATGCTGAAGAAGATGTGCCCAAAGACCAGCAGCACATGACCAAGATCAATGCCGATCTGGCCAAGCTGCCGGGCTGGAAGACCATCACCAAGCGCAAGCCCGCCCTGCCTGAGGCCGAAGAATGGAAAGACAAGGCCGGCAAGCTGCCATTTCTAGAGCGCTGATTTTTTGCTTTTTGCTCTTTCAACACATGGACTATTGACTCGCCTGTGCGCAACCATCAAAACCCCATAGAGACCGACGCGCTAGTCATCGGTGCCGGCCCGGTCGGATTGTTTCAGGTGTTCGAACTCGGCCTGCTTGAAATCAAGGCCCATGTCGTGGATTCGCTGGAGCACCCCGGCGGTCAGTGCGTTGAGCTCTATCCTGACAAGCCCATTTACGACATCCCTGCCGTTCCCGTCTGTACCGGCCGGGAGTTGACGGAAAACCTGCTGAAACAGATTGCCCCGTTTGGTGCCACCTTTCACTACGGACAGGAAGTCACGACGGTAGAAAAACAGGACGACGGACGTTTTTTTGTCGCCACCTCCAAGGGTACGAGCTTCCTGAGCAAAACCATTTTCATTGCCGCAGGCGTGGGCGCATTCCAGCCGCGCACCCTCAAGGTTGACGGCCTGGACGTGTTCGAAGACTCGCAATTGTTTTACCGCGTGCGCAACCCGGCCGATTTTGCGGGCAAGAATCTGGTCATCGTTGGCGGCGGCGATTCTGCCCTCGACTGGGCGCTGGACTTTGTCAAAGCCGGCCCCCACAAAGCCGCCAGCGTGATCCTGATCCATCGCCGGGACGGCTTCAAGGCCGCGCCGTCCAATGTGGCGAAAATGCGCGAACTGTGCGACGCGCTGGAGATGCAGTTCATCGTCGGTCAGGTCACCGGCTTTGAAGCCCAGGACAGCCTGCTGACCGGCATCAAAGTCAACGGTTCTGACGGCATCACCCGGGTCGTACCGCTGGACGTGTTACTGGTCTTTTTCGGCCTGTCGCCCAAGTTGGGCCCGATTGCCGACTGGGGCCTGGACATCGAGCGCAAACAGCTCAAGGTGGATACCGAGAAATTTTCCACCAGTGAGCCTGGCATTTTTGCCGTCGGCGACATCAACACCTATCCCGGCAAGAAGAAGCTGATCTTGAGTGGCTTTCATGAATGCGCACTGGCCGCCTTTGGCGCCATAACGATCATTTCGCCTGAGAAAAAAGTTTTTTTGCAGTACACCACCACCAGTCCGAAGTTGCACAAGGTGTTGGGCGTTGAGTCGCCGGTGTTTGACTGAGTCAAATACGCGCTTATTTGAAGCTCAAAACCCAATCTGCCAGTTTCCTGGCTTCTGCTTCATTCACTTGGGTATTGGCCGGCATCGGCACCGCCCCCCAGACGCCAGAGCCGCCCTTCATGATTTTTGTTGCTAGCTTGGCCGAAGCATCTTTTTGACCGGCATACTTCTTTGCCACATCCTGGTACGCCGGTCCCACCAATTTTTTCTCGACGGTATGGCAGGCCAAACAATTCTTGGCCTTGGCAAGCGCTGGATCAGCCAGTACGGGAACAGTGAGAAAGGCTGCGGCAAGCGCAGCGATAATTAAAGTTTTAGCCATTAAGACCTCATCGCTTGGTTTATAGTGAACTGGTGCGATTGTATTGATTGGTGTTGACAGGCGACCTTGGCGCGCCCATCAAAATGTAACTGGGCTTTGCGAGATGTATTTACTAGGACTTGGATTATTCTTAATGATCATGAAATCTCTGGCATTTGGCCCGGTGGCGAACTGGAGCTGGTGGGTTGTTATGGCGCCATTTGGCCTGGCTGTGCTCTGGTGGACCTGGGCTGACCATTCTGGCTACACCAAGAAAAAGGCGATGGACCGGGAAAACAAGCGCAAGCAGGAACGCATTGACAGAAACAGGGAAAACATGGGAACGTCCACCAGGAAGAACCGTCGTTAGGCTGCAGCCCGACAAGAAGAAATTCAGAGAAGAGTGATGACAGACCCGACCCCGGCCAACCCGCGCACTGCCGCGTCTGTAGCGCCAGAGACTTCTCTAGGCCCCGATCTTTCCTTACAACTTTCTGCCCTGCAAACAGGGAACACGATTGAATTGATACCGCATCCCGATCAAATGGCCCTGGAGCTCAAAGCCATGCGCCAACAGGCTCTCATTACCCAGTCAGGTATTGAACAACTGCAACTAGAACAGCAGGGCCAGCCTTTTACCAGCGCTATTTTTGGTATGCCAGCCAGTCTGACACCCGGAACAGCCTTGTTGGGTATCGGGATACTGATACTGGGCGGCTTGCTGACGTGGTCTGGATCGCACCGTTTGCGGGCAAGACCAATGGGGCGACAACAAGAGTTCGTTGACAGTTACAGCCCTCCAGACCTACCGCTGGATTCAGAAACATTAGAAGTCCTTCAGTCAGCGCGGGTGCGTGCAGCCGCCCTGCCGGAGACGGCACCAGAGTTGCCAACGGCGTCTACTGAGCCACCCGCTTCAGCTTCGGGCGCCGCAGTTTCAGACTTGGATGTGAATCTGGAAGATTTGTTGCCGATCAAAGCGCCTTTGATGCAAGCTGTCGTCAGCGCTAACGAAAAGCCGGTTGCCAAGATCCAACATGTACCGGAGTTTGACCCGGAAGCGGCTGCTGATGAAGTTGAACGTGTACTCAAGTCGCTGGCCAGCAAGCGTGCGGCCAGGTCTAGGCGGCCGCAAAAAACAGATTTAACAACGTCAAACGAGCAAGATCACAGGCCAGTCGAATTACTGCCGCTTCACACACCGACTGGCCGACCCGCCCAAGGCAACCGGGGCGGCGAGAATCAAGACGCAGCGCGTTCGCCAGACCAGCAGAACCCCGCACCCCGACATGAAAGCGTTCTACCGACACTGCCCCCTGCAGCCGCAGTTTTACTGGATTTCGATATCCAGGACCAGCCAGTTGCTGATTTGCAGGCTGTGCTGCCCACAGCAACAACAGCTACGCCCAAACTGGACACTGACGACGAGCTAGACCATGCGGTGCAACTGTCATTGGCACAAGAATTCGAGGCTCTGGGTTTGACGTTCGGGGCGCGTGAACTTGCCACCGAAGTACTCGACTCCCCCGACTCCGCACTCAGTTCATACGCACAGGCCCTGCTGCGCCAGATCGAAGATCAAGAGCTGGCGGACCCGGGGACGCCGCGCAGCATTTTCTAAGACAAAGCGGCCGCCTTGACTCAAGCGCCGGCGAGCTTCTTGAAGGTCGCCAGAACCGCGTCACCCTTGAACGGTTTGACGATCCAGCCCTTGATGCCGGCCGCTTTGCCTCGCTCTTTCATGATGGGTGAATTCTCGGTGGTCAACATGATGATGCTCACCGTGCTGTTGCCCAGCTCACCGCGGACTTTTTCCGCCATGGTCAAGCCATCCATGTTGGGCATATTGACGTCGCAAACAACGAGCTTGATGCTCGGGTCAGCCTTGAGCTTGGCCAGACCGTCACGCCCGTCAACCGCCAAAGCCACATTCAAGCCATTCTTTTTCAGAAAATCACCTACTTCGTTACGGACGGTGCTCGAGTCATCAACCACTAAAATTTGCGCCATGATTAAATCCTATATAAAAATCAAAACAATTCAAGCTCACCAGAATCAAACAACTCATCCACGGTTGAAAATTGGTTTTCTTTGAAATCCTCCGGAGACCAGCTCAGGTTAAAAACAAACCTTTGATAGATAACCATCGATTTCTCATCGTTGTGATCTCCGTCCAACAAAGTGTATTTGAAACACAACTGGGGATTCTCCGAACCAAATGAGATGTAGCGATGCAGGTGATTGATCACCAGCGGCACCTGAGCCAGATTGGCATTATTTTCAGAATAATTGATGTACTTGTTCTTGAAGGCACCCCAAATAAGATTGGTAATTTCACCCAGCACATTGTTCAGGTTGCGAAAGTCATCGGCACTATCGGCATCAATATAAGTCTTATCCGCCTTGACCAGTCGTAACAGCGACTCTTCTTCGGCCTGCAGCATCATGTAGCCGCGACACCAACTGCCTTCAATCGGAATCAGCGTGAATATCTCACCAAAAATAATTCGATCGCGAACAATATAGGGAGCAGCAATCTCGACTCCCATTCCTCGAAACTGGCTTTCCAGCGCCGTCTTGGTCAGATCTGTGATACCGCGCACCAGTGCACTCGGGTAGACCAAACTGAAAATAAACTCGTCAATGGCCTGATGCAGATTGGCAATGCAGTCGATCGTATAGGCTGCACTGAATAATTTACGGTCCTTTTCGGAAAAATCGTCCAGATGATCTGATTTTTCCCGACGCAAGAAAATTGGTAAATCAGGACGAACCTCATGAATATCCCGGGCCAGCTGGATGCCACCGTGGGCGTTGTCGCCATATTCTTCAGCCAAAAGAATTGCGCCCAAATCCACGTTGGACTTGAGAACAGACATGATGTTGTCATGCTGGACTTTGAGTCCAATCAAATTATGGCTATCGCAAAATGCCTTGATACTGTCATAGCACTCGGCGTTACTGTCCAGAACCAGTACTTTACTGACAATCTTTGTTTCATCGGTCATTCTTGCTTCCTTGGGTTTGACGCCCTGTTATCAGAATAATTCCAGCTCGCCGGTATTGGCCTCTTCTTCGCTGATTTCAACCTTGAAATCCAGGTCTGCATAGGCACAGACGCACAGGCTGGCGTGAAAATGAACTGTCTCGTTAATGTCGACCCGGAGGTGTTGAACATGGCCGGTATTGAGTATTGCCAGATAGGATGAGCAATCCTTGTCGAGAATATTGGGAGTCGACATGCCAATATTTGGAAAAAAATGCGCCAACTCTCGATTCAGAATGCCACAAGAAATATTGCCACATTCAGAAATCGCGTCGTCAAAATCCCGTTCACTCATGCCTTCAACCGACGACTTGTTGACTCTGGCAAAGTGCTCTCTGGTGGCCTGGTCTGGCGTGAAATAAATCAAAACCATCAACCGAAACAGGTACGACGAGACCGTCAGAATGACCAGCTTGCTTTCTTTGACCTCTGAAAGATCAGGCAATACGCTGATCTCGAAATTGTCCTCGGGCGATGCAAGCAACCCACCTTTAAGGCCCTGCATAAACATGTAGTCGAAACCATCCCGGGCGTTATTGCTGATCATGGTGGGTGCCGTTTAATTGGAGAGCACTTCTTTGGTTTTTTTGTTGATCAGATCAAGCCCAATGACCGAGCCGATGATCATCTTGCCGCCGGCCTGCAAATCCTGAAATGTCGTTGTGGTGATCAAATCGTTTTCATAAAGGTTGCTTCGGTAGTCTTTAGACAGTGCCTCGGCGCGTGCGGCCAACTCACGCATTTCATTGGCAACCACGGCAAATCCACGGCCCTGCTCACCCGCGCGTGCGGCCTCAATCGACGCATTCAGCGTCACGATCACAACCTGGCGCACGATCGAGGAAAACTCGTCGTTTTTGCTGTGCATTTCCCGGTTGTGGGTGATCAGGGCGCTCATATCCGCATGCCAGCGTTCAAAGGTCTTGGCCAAGCCAAGCAGCTTGTCGATCGCTTGCCCCAAGGCATTGCAGTTTTCCAGCGTCTTGTCTTTTGCATTCGAATTCTCTGAATCCAACTGGCGCAGAACTTTCGCCTGCTCCTGTTGCAGTTGCTGCAATTGAGCCTGGCCTGTATTGGCTTCTTGCGTCAACAACTGCTGGTGCTGCTCAAGCTTATGCTCCAACTCCCGAATGACGAGCTGCAAATTTTGCTCTGCAGTCTGCACCTGCTCGATCGGCACCATGTCCGCCATGGCCCTTTTAAGTTGCCTAAGACGCCACACCATGACACCTGCGCCAAGCAGGCAACCCAACAGAAAATAGACGATTGAAGTGGTCACAAAAGAATTCAAATAGATGACTGGACGGCAAACTTCACAGGCAGGTTGATGACGACTTCAAACGGCCGGTAGTCTTGGGCGGCATTGTCGTCCAGGAACCGAATCTTCACGCTGCCACCTTCACGCTCCAGGAAACCTTTGACTGCGTCCATACCAACGCCCCGGCCTGAAACCTCGGTCACCTTGTCAGCCGTTGAAAAGCCCGGCGTGAAGATCAACTGAGCTACTGACTCGGGCGAGGCATTGGCATCGGTAAGCAGGTCTTTCTCAATGGCGGTCTGACGAATTCTGGCCATGTTCAAGCCTTGCCCGTCGTCCCGCATTCTGAGCATGAACTGCCCATCTTCAAGCGCCAGATCCAGCTGGATCTGCCCAACAAGTGGCTTGCCTGCGGCCAAGCGCGCAGCGGGTGTTTCCAAGCCGTGATCCATTGAGTTGCGGAACAAATGTACGAACAGGTTCTTCAGTAGACCGCTGATTTGATTGCGCACCACAACCCCATGGTCCTCAATGCTGATCCGGGGTGGCTCTTTGCCCAACTCCCGGGCCAGCGAGGGCATGGATTCAATGACGCCAGCCAGTATCTCGTCAATTCTCTCGGTGCCGATCAGGCTCAAAGTCTTACCCACATGAGCCAGCGTGGCACGCAGCGCTGCCACGCTCTCGGCGTTGGTGGTCTCAATCAGATGCAGCGACTCAGTGACCTGCTCTTTGTCGACCATCAGGAAGCGCTCGACGCTGCCACGGCGCCCTGGGCCCTTGCGTCCCAGCGTCGTACTATTGACCTTGGCGTACTCGTCCACCAGGGCGCGCACTTGCGCGAGTTGCTCTTTTTGAGAATCAGTATCCCATTCTTTTTCTGGGTTCTTGCGCAACTCGTCATAGACCTGCTCGGTTTCGTGCACGACGTTGGTCATATGCAGCAAACCATAGGTGCGCGCATTGCCCTTCAAGGTATGCATATTGCGGAACAGCAGGCCTATCGCTTCAATATCTTTTTGATGGGTATCGCGGTTGATGGTGTCATTTTCCTCAACAAACTTGTACGAACTCTCAATAAATTCCTGGAATTTTTCCTGGCTTACGGCCAAGATTTCACCAATGATTTCAAGCTCACGCTTTTGCGCTGTGGCTTCGCCGGCCAACCGTTTGAACTCGGTGACATCGCGCACGCAAAGCATGAGCTTTTCGACCACGTCATTGCAGATCGGTGACCAGCTGAGCTCCAATGACTTGACCCGGCCATCGGCCATGGTCTTGTCCAGTTCAGTGACCAGCAAATGCGAATTGAATTCGAAGTTCATCTGATCTTCACCAATACAAGACCCAATCGCGGCTTCAACCTGCGACAGCATGTCAGCGCCCAGATTGGTGTTGCTGAACACAATATCCATCAAGCTCTTGCCGGCAATTTCCTTGGTCTCGAAAATGGTTTCGAGGTAGGCTGAATACTCTGGATGAATGATGTTGCCAGCGGTCACGGTCAGCACACCTTGTGGCATGTTTTCAAGCATCGACTCAATGTCATTGGTCTTTTGACGCAATTGCGCCGTGCGCTCTGTCACCAGGTCTTCCAGGCTGTCGTTCATGACTTTCAGGTCCCCGACCAGTTTCTTGTTCTCGACGAAGGTGTTGGCAAAGGTGTTGGAGGCGACATAGAGCATGGTGCCGGTGGCGATCAACACGCCAAAAAATATCATCGAGTAGGACTGAATGACACCCAGAGCAAGCAAAAGGTCATTGAAGCCCATCGCCACAAAAACGCTGATACCAAACAGCAAGATGCCCGCTCCTGGCTTCTTGTTCATTATTCCTCTGATCAGCATATAGCAGGCGCCAAAGCCGGCCAACAGATTGCCAATGAAATAGACGCTGCGGATGTGCTGGAACAATGCAACATTGGGGTAAAAGGCCATAGAGCCAATGGTCAACCCGATGCTGCCCAGCAAAATGCCGCCAATCCAGTTTATTTTTGGCGTGAATTTATGAAAGTACTGGGCAAAGATATAGAACAGAAAGCAGGCAGCTATCCCAATGTAGTGCAGATAGAGCATTGTCTCCGGTTCAAAGATGCTCAAAAAATAATCGCCGGGTGCTGCAAAGAACGGAAAAATGACAAGACTCGATGCTGCGCACACCAGATAAAGGCCGTAACGGGTCTTGGCATAAATCAATAAGAAGAAAAGACCAAAAAATGCAATGACGTAAGCGGCAATCATGCGCGACTCACCGCCCAATATCTGATAGATCACCAGGCCGGTGTCGTGCTTGTCGTACTTGTGTAATTCAAATGGCAACTGATAAAGACCCGACATCAAGGGGGTATCAACGCGTATGGCGATCACCTGATGCTCTTTGATCTTGAAGCGCACAGGAATAGCCTGAATCGAATAATACCGCTCAACGTTGATGTTGTTCGGCCGACGATATACCTCTTCACCATCAACATAGACGCTGACCCGACTCATGTAGGCATTGAGCAGCAAAACTGCTTCCTGACCGACCAGCGCCGGGGCGAATTCAAGATTACCCCGGTACCAGCCGACCGGGAACACCTTCTTGTCGTCATAGACACCTTTCCAGGGCCCAGGCGCCTTGACCAGGCGCCAGCCGGAGGTGTCAAGATCAACGTTCTTGTTTTGTGGCAAATCGTCGCGGCTAAAAAGCCACTTGCCACTCAATTTGAAGGGCTTGTCCAGATTGTCGATCTGGATCCGACAGGACGTGCAGCCTGGCGGCGTTGCACCGGCTGGCGGGCCTTCGGCTACCGCGCTCGCTGCGAATCCCAACAAGACCGACAAACATGCCAGCCAGCGTACGATTTTTGTCAACATGGTGTTCGCTCAGAGAAGAACTATTGCTTTTATATAACCCCTGGCAAAAGTATAGAGCACTGCTTCAGGCAAAAACCTCAAGGTTTACCCTGTCAGAGAGGCGACAGGGAGCAGAATTGTTGAGTCGGCCACACGGTCGTCAAGACCGTCAGCATGCGAAGCTCAGCCCGGCGCTGGAACCAGAAAGTCGCGGCTGATGTTGGCCCCCAGGTCATTGATGCGGTCCAGAAATTGGGTCAGGAACGCATGCAGGCCCGTGGCCAAAATTTCATCGATGCGCCCATACTTCAGATCAGCGCGCAACTTGCCGGCGCGGCGCTGGGTCTCACCGGATTGTTCAGCGCCCACCAACTCCAGATTGCTGACCACTTCGTTCAGACTGGCGTGCAGCGAACGCGGCATGTCGGCTCGCAGAATCAGCAGTTCGGCCACGCGTTCGGGCTTGATGATGTCCCGGTACACCTTGCGATAGACCTCAAAGCCCGACACGCTGCGCAAAATCGCGCTCCAGTGGTAGAAGTCGTACTCCATGACTTTGCCGTTGGCGGCGCCAAAAAACTCACTTTGCAGCGCATGAAACTTCACGTCCACCAGCCGCGCCGTGTTGTCGGCGCGCTCCAAAAAGGTACCCAAGCGCATGAAGTGCAGCGCCTCGTCCATCAGCATCGTGCCCACGGTCACGCCGCGCGACAGATGCGAGCGAAACTTGACCCATTCGAAAAACTGTGCCGGATCATGCTCAAACTCGCCCGAGTTGATCATGCGCTGGACCTCAAGCCAGGTCTGGTTTTGCGTCTCCCAGACTTCGGTGGTGAGGCTGCCGCGCACCGCCCGCGCATTTTCGCGCGCCGCACTCAGGCACGAGACGATGCTGGACGGATTGCTGTCGTCCTTGACCATAAAGTCCATCACGTTGCGCACGTTGATCTCGTCATAGGCTTCGGCGTAGCTCGGGAGCAATTCACTGATGCTCAGCAAGCCCTTCCACCCGACCTGCGCTGCCGCACTGGATTGAGGCAAGAGCGAAGTCTGGTAATTCACATCGAGCATGCGGGCCGTGTTTTCGGCTCGTTCGGTGTAGCGCGACATCCAGAACAGGTGATCGGCAGTGCGTGACAGCATATTAGTTCTCCTTGGGTTCAGGACGATTGGGTTTGTGACTGTGTTTGCGACGGCGTCGCCGCAGTCTCGGGCGCGCTTGGCAATGTGGGGGGCTCTGGCGCCTCATCAGGCTCAAGCACCCAGGTATCTTTGGTACCTCCACCTTGAGATGAATTGACCACCAGCGAGCCCTCTTTCAGGGCCACACGGGTGAGGCCACCCGGCACCATCTGCACTGTCCTGCCACTGAGTACATAAGGCCGAAGGTCAATGTGGCGCGGCGCAATGCCACTCTCGACAAAGGTCGGACAGCTTGACAAACTCAGGGTCGGCTGCGCAATGTAGCCACTTGGGTTGGCCAGCACTGCTTTACGAAAAGTCTCAATCTCGGCGCTGGTGGCGGCCGGCCCGACCAGCATGCCATAGCCACCGGCGCCATGCACTTCTTTGACCACCAGCTCTTTCAGGTGGGCCAGCGTATAGGCCAGATCGTCCTTGTTGCGGCACATGTAGGTCGGCACGTTGCTCAGGATCGGCTTTTCCGCCAGATAAAACTCGATCATCTTGGGCACATAGGGGTAGATCGACTTGTCATCCGCCACACCGGTGCCCACCGCGTTGCAGATGCTCACGTGGCCAGCGCGGTAAGCCTCCATCAGACCGGCACAACCGAGGGTAGAGGTAGCGCGGAACGCCTTGGGGTCCAGGAAGTCGTCATCCACCCGGCGGTAGATCACATCGACGCGTTTGGGGCCACGCGTGGTGCGCATGTACACAAAGCTGTCTTTCACGAACAGGTCTTGCACTTCCACCAGTTCAATGCACATTTGCTGCGCCAGAAAAGCATGCTCAAAATAGGCACTGTTGTGCATGCCCGGGGTCAGCACCACGACGGTGGGCTCGGCGGTGGTGGCGGGACTGCTTTCACGCAGGGTTTCCAGCAGCAAGTCGGGGTAATGCGCAATCGGCGCCACGCGGTGCGCGTTAAAAAGCGCCGGAAACAGCCGCATCATCATCTTGCGGTCTTCCAGCATATAACTCACGCCACTGGGCACCCTCAGGTTGTCTTCCAGCACGTAATACTCGCCCTCGCCTGCCCCATTGGTCGCCCGCACGATGTCGACGCCCGAAATGTGCGAGTAAATTTGGTTGGGCACATCCACACCGATCATCTCAGGGCGAAACTGGGCGTTTTGCTGGACCTGCTCGCGCGGCAGCAAGCCCGCCTTGATGATCTCCTGCCCATGGTAAACGTCGTGCAGAAAGCGGTTGAGTGCCGTCACCCGCTGCACCAGGCCGCGCTCCAAAAAGGACCAGTCCTGCGCCGCGATGATGCGCGGAATCAGGTCAAACGGAATCAGGCGTTCGGCACCAAAGCCCTCTTCGTCCTTTTCGCCATAGACAGCAAAGGTGATGCCCACGCGCCGGAAAATCATTTCGGCCTCTTCGCGCCGCTTGGCCATCATGTTGCCGGGCTGGCGCGCCAGCCACTCGTCATAAATCTTGTAGTGGTCCCGTATCTTCGCCCCCTTCGTGAAGAACTCGTAGGGCAGCTCGGTGTACATCTCGTCGAATTTTTGCATAAGCTGATCACTCCTACCTCTAGCTTAGCAAGCTTTGCGCCAACCCAAAATGGTGCATCGCCGTCATCAGCCCACCATTTTCCAAAATACCAGCTTAGGCACGTCTGGAAATTCCGAGTTGGGGGCTCCTCGTTGTTCAGCGCAGCAGCAGCGTCGGGATTTTGGACGAGCGCAGCAACTCGGAGGTTCTGCTGCCAAACAGCAAGCTGCGCAGAGACGAGTGGGCGTAAGCGCCCATGATTAACAGGTCAATGGACTGTTCACTCACGGTGGTGGCAATCACGCGCTCGGCGTCACCCGGGACCAAATGCGGCGTGGTTTGAAAGCCGGCCGCCGTCAACACGCCTTGTGCCCAGTCAAGTTGTTTGGCCGCCTCCGCGCTGGGCTTGCCAGACATCAACAAATGCACCGGCAAGCCTTTGAACAGCGGGCTGGCCGCCACCATCTCGACCCCGCGGCGCGTGATGATGCTGCCATCAAAGGCAATCATCACGCGCTCGGGCACCTTGAAGCCCTCGGTCACGGTGAGGATCGGTTTGTGCAGTGCGCGCACCACGCTCTCGACGTTGCGTCCCAGGTCACGCTGGGTGATTTCGGCCGACTCACCCCGGCGCCCCAGCACAAACAACCGCACAACGGACTCTTGCGCCACCAGCGTTTCCTGCAGATTGCCGTGGCGCTGTCGAATATCGGGCGCGGCCACGCCGGCAGCGACGACGCGCTCGCGCAGGCGGTTCAAAAACAGCCGGCCTTTCTCCCGCGCGGCTTTGCTGCGCGACTCGTCCTGGCCGGCCAGTTCGGTCAGCAAAGTTTCTTGTGAATCGATACCAATGGCGCCGCTGTGGTCGGTGCTACTGCCGAGTTCGGGATGGCGTTCAATCGTGTGCAGCAACTCCAGCGGCGCGTTCATGCGTTTGGCGGCCCAGGCGGCGTAATCGGCCACGTAGTCGGCAAAATGGGATTGGTCCACGCAGGCCAGCACTTTGTTCTCAATAATCATGGTGTAGCTCTGCCTTAGTGACTCATCAGTTGTTCAACGGCGTCAGGTTTGTCGTGCACGGCAAAACGGTCGACCATGGTGGCACTGGCTTCGTTCAGGCCAAGCACCTCGACCTCAGTGCCTTCGCGGCGGAACTTGACCACCACCTTGTCGAGCGCGCTGACCGCCGTGATGTCCCAAAAGTGCGCGCGGCTGACGTCAATGCGCACCTTCTCGATCACTTCCTTGAAGTCAAAGGAGTTCACAAAACGCTCGGCGGAGGCAAAAAACACCTGGCCCACCACGCGGTACGAGCGCAGCCGACCTTCGTCTTCGGTTTGCGAGCCAATGTACAAAATCATGCCGACCTTGTGCGCAAAGAAAAAGCCCGACAGCAGCACACCCACCAGCACGCCTTTGGCCAGGTCATGCGTGGCCACCACCACCACCACGGTGGCGATCATCACCAGGCTGGTGCTTTTGGGGTGCACGCGCAGATTGCGCAGCGAGGTCCAGCTGAAGGTGCCAATGGCCACCATGATCATCACCGCCACCAGCGCAGCCATCGGAATGCGCGCCACCCAGTCGCCGATAAACACCACCATCAGCAGCAAGAACACCCCTGCAGCCAGCGTGGAAAGACGTCCGCGCCCGCCTGACTTGATGTTGATGACAGACTGGCCAATCATCGCGCAGCCCGCCATGCCACCCAGAAAGCCGGAGGTGATATTGGCGATGCCCTGGCCGACGCATTCGCGGTTCTTGTTGCTGGTGGAATCGGTCAATTCATCGACAATTGAGGCGGTCATCATCGACTCGAGCAAGCCGACCGTGGCCAGCGTGGCCGCGACCGGAAAGATGATTTTGAGGGTTTCCAGCGTCAAGGGCACTTCAGGCCACAGAAAAAATGGCAAGCTGTCGGGTAACTGGCCCATGTCGCCCACGGTGCGAATGTCCAGGCCCAGCCACATCGTTACCGCCGTCAGCACCACGATGGTGACCAGCGGCGAGGGCACCGCTTTGGTGACATAAGGCAGCAGATAGATGATGCCCAGGCCAGCGGCCACCATGGCATAGACCTCCCAGCCCACGTTGGTGAGCTCGGGCAACTGCGCCAGAAAAATCAAAATCGCCAGTGCGTTGACAAAGCCGGTGATGACCGAGCGCGACACAAAGCGCATCAACTCGCCCAATTTGATCCAGCCCGCAACAATCTGCAGCAGCCCGGTCAGAACCGTGGTGGCCAGTAGGTACTGCAGGCCGTGGTCTTTGACGAGCGTCACCATCAAGAGCGCCATCGCACCCGTGGCAGCGGAGATCATGCCGGGGCGACCGCCCACAAAGGCGCTCACTGCAGCAATGCAAAACGCGGCATACAGCCCGACCTTGGGATCCACACCAGCAATGATGGAAAACGCGATGGCCTCGGGAATCAGCGCCAGCGCCACCACCAGCCCTGCCAGCAAGTCGCTTTTGATATTGGAAAGCCAGTCTTGTCGGAAAGAATTCATCGTCAGTTTTGCTTTGTGAGAAGGCGGGGCAATGCCCCAAAAAATAATGAGAACGCCGCTGCCTGCCATTGAAAACGGCTCAACGCACAGCATACGAACGAAGCGGGGGGGGGGCCAATGCGTCAAAAGTTCAATGACCCAGTCTTGCGCCCGACTTGCCGAGACCTGCAGCTAACTCACCGAGGTAATGAACTGCAGGGCCGGAAGGCACATGGCCTTGAAGGCCACTGAGACGAATTTTAAGCGACCATAAAATTGATAGCTACATACCGTTATGGTACGCGGGCTACAGCACTTAAAGTGCTTGAAAAACAGCCCGCGTTGGTAAACGCGGGCGCCCAAGAGCGGTATTACTCTTGCGCCGTGCGAATCGTGTCGCGTCCGTTGCGATCCTTGACGCGTCCCAGGTCGGTATCCATTGCGCGGGCCAATTTTTCCACGGCAGCAATAAAGGCAGCGGCCATTTTGTCTGCTTCGGCCGTGACCGTGACCGGCTGACGACTGACGATGCGGGCCTCCAGACGGCAGCACTTGTCATTGACGCCCGACTTGGCGCCATCCACATCGGTCAAATAGACCTCCAGCCGGGTGACATGGTCTTTAAACCGGGTCAGACGGGTGTTGGCTTCATCGCGCACCCATTGGGCCAGGGCCTCGCCACCTTGGATGTGGTCGTCGGTGTTAACTTGTACTTGCATGCTGTCACTCCTGGGTTAAGTCCGGCTCACTGACCGGAAAGGGCAATTGAATGGAGCCACTTTAACTCATGCGTGCCCGCGCCATGTCCATCACGGCCTGAGAGCCCGTCAAGCCAGCGTCACAGCAACCACACCGTCGCCAGCCCGAGAAAAGCAAAAAAGCCAATAACATCGGTGACCGTGGTCAAAATCACGCTGCCCGCCAGCGCGGGGTCGATGCCCCAGCGATGAAGAATCAAGGGTATGGCCCAACCGGCCAGTGCCGCGCACAGCAGGTTGACCAGGATGGCAATACCCAGCACGCCGCCAATGCCCCAGTCGCCAAACCAGGCCACCGCCAGCAGCGCAATCACCACTGCCCACAGCACCCCGTTCAGGATGGAAATGCCCACCTCGCGGCCCAGCAGCATGCGGATATTGCCTTTTTGTACTTGCCCCAGCGCCAGCCCGCGAATCACCAGGGTGAGCGTCTGGCTGCCGGCAATGCCCCCCATGCTCGCCACGATGGGCATCAGCACGGCCAGTGCCACCAGTTGCGTCAGCGTGGCCTGAAACTGACCGATCACCCAGGCTGCGAGAAAGGCCGTCACCAGGTTGACACCCAGCCACAGCGCGCGTCGCCGCGAGCTCACCAGCACCGGTGCAAACATGTCGGCTTCGTCGTCAAGCCCAGCCATCTGCATCAGGGTGCGGTCTGACTCGTCGCGAATCAGGTCCACCACGTCATCGACCGTGATGCGGCCGATGAGCCGCCCCTGCGCATCCACCACGGGCGCTGACAGCAGATCCAGGTCCTGAAACAATCGGGCGACCTCGGTGCCTTTGGCATCCGCAGCAATGCCCTCGACATCGGTCTGCATCACATCGGCCACGCGCACATCCAGATTGGAGGTCACCAGTGCACTCAGACGCAGTACGCCCTGGTAGTGGCCCGCGCGGTCTAGCACCATCAGCATGTCGGTCTGTGGCGGCAGCGTTTCGCGCAAGCGCAGATAGCGCAACACGGTACTGACCTTGACGTCGGCACGGACCTCGATGGTGTCCGTGTTCATCAGGCCACCGGCGCAGTCCTGTGGGTAGGACAGCATCGACTCCAGCTGTTGGCGCCGCCCGCCGCTGGTGGCTTGCATCAGTTGGCTGCCCACAGCTGGCGGCAGGGTCTGAATCAGGTCCACCAGGTCGTCAAGCTCCAGCAACTGCACTGAGGCAACCAAGTCGTCCGAGTCCAACTCACAAGCCAAGGTGGTGCGGATTTCATCGTGCAGATAGGTGAGCACCTTTCCGGTGCGCTCGGTGTCCACCATGCTCCACACCTTGGTGCGCTCAGACGGGGCCAAGCCCTCCAACATGCCCGCCACCTTGGCCGGATGCATGCGCTGCAAAATTTTGCCCAACCGTTTGAGCTTGCCTTGCCCGAGCGCCTCGCGAACCGCCGTGAGGTGATTGACCTTTTGCGGCTTGGAGGCGCCGCCCGCTGCGGTGCCCACCGGGTCTGAAGCCTCACCATCGCGGGACTCACCGGCGAGCTGTTGGCGCAAATGGAGGTTCAGGTGCGGCAGTATCCGGCCTTCAAGCGCGGCATCGACCTGCTGCCAAAGCGCTGTGCGCTGCCCGACGTCCAGCCATTCGAGCAAGGCGGCAATTTTGGCCGGATGCATGCGCCCGAGCAGCTTGCGCACCCGCTTGTTTTTACCATCGGTCAATGCCTGGATGACTTGCTCACGCCAGGAGCGTGTGTGGGTCTCAATCTCTTGATCTGGATCCGGTTGAACAGGGTTCATGGCAGCTGTCGATTCAACTCACTGCCGCAGACACCAGCAGTCCCCGGAGCAATTCGCTCAGGCCATCCCAGACGATTTGCACGCCCAGGCATAGCAAAATGAAGGCTGACAGACGCAGAAAGATCACCGTACCGGCTTCACCCAAAGGCTCGAGCAGGCGCTGAGCGTAGCGAAAAACCAGGTACAAGATGATGCCAATGGCCAGCAGGGCCAGCACGCCGCCCGCCATACGCGCCAACGAGAGCGTGAGGTTTTCGTCGCTCAATGCCACTCCCACCGTGATGGCCGCCGCAATCGAGCCCGGCCCGCAGCTGATCGGGAATGTGAGCGGATAAAACGCTTGTTTGTGCGCGTGTTCGGGCGTGAAGGCCTCGGCCAGCTCGGTTCGACTATCAACCGTCGATTGCGTGGCGTTCAGCAGACGCCAGGCGGCGGCAGCCACGATCAAGCCGCCGCCAACCCGCACGATCGGTAGCGAAATACCAAAAAATTCCAACACGTAGGAACCCACCAGCATGGAGCCGACCATGAGCACAAACATATTGCGCGCAATGCGCCGCGCCAACAGCGCGCGCGTGCTGGCTGAGGCGTTCTCGGTCAAACCCAAAAAAATCGGTGCGGTGGCCGCCGGGTTGAGAATCGGCAGAATCGTCGCCAGAACAAAAAGAAAGCTCTTGCCCAATGCGCCCAGCAATACCAGCGTCAAAACGACACCCCGTCAGCGCGCGGCCGGAAAATAAAGACAGACCCAATGACCGGCGTGACGCCAGTCGCAACCCATGATTTCATGAAAACCTCTTTTTAAAGCCCAGGCATTTTCCGCTATTGGCGCTTCGCAGGCTTGGGAATGAGCAAATTGACCGTGCGCGGCGGGCTTTGTGCTGGCGCTGGCAACAAGTTGTTTTCACCCCCGTCCAGGATGCGATACTTCTCGCGATGCGGTTGAACCCTTTGTCCGCCCTCCTCTATTGATCTGCCTATGAATTTTCTTCCCGCTTGGCCCCTGACCTCGAACGCCTTGTTTTTCTTTGGTTTTTTGCTTTTTTGCGGTGCCCTGGGCGGCTATGTGACGCACCGTTGGCCGTGGCTGCCCAGCATCACCGGCTTCATGCTGGTGGGGCTGATCGCCGGGCCCAATGTGCTGGGGTTGGTGGACTACGCCGCCCTGGCCAACTCGCGCATCATTGTTGACGTCGCCCTGGGCCTGATCCTGTACCGCCTGGGCCTGTCGCTGGACATCAAGTTGTTGGTGCGCGACCGCAGCCTGATCGTCATCTCACTGGTTGAAAGCACTTTGACCTTTGTAGTGGTGTTTTACGGCATGGACCTGATGGGCGTGCACGGACTGGCCGCAGCCGTGATTGCGGCCATTGCCGTGTCCTCGTCGCCCGCGGTGCTGATCCACGTCGCCAATGAGATGGGTGCCAGCGGCCCGGTGACCGAACGCGCCAAGAGTCTGGTGGCACTCAACAATGTGCTGGCTTTCCTGATTTTCAGTGCGCTGCTGCCGCTGCTTTACAACGACGCCGCGGCACCGCTGACCACCATCCTCGGCGGGCCGCTGTACCAGTTGCTGGGTTCGACTGTGCTCGGCGCCAGCATGGGAATGGCATTGCACATGGCGGCGCGCAAGACCAAGGAGGCGCACCAATACCACCTGGCGCTGGTGGTGGGCGCCGTGGCCTTTACGCTTGGCGCAGCGATGACACTGAAGCTGTCAACGTTGTTTGCGCCGCTGGTACTGGGGATCGTGGTGCGCAGCATTGAACGCACTGAGCTGATCGCCAATATCGAGTTCGGCGCCGCCTTCGAGTTGTTTTTCATTGCCCTGTTTGTCTACGCCGGCGCCAACCTGCACGTGGCCGAAATGGTTCAGTACGCACCGGCCGCCCTGGTGCTGGTGTTTGGCCGCTCGCTGGCGAAATGGCTTGGCGTGGGCATTAGCGCCCACCTGATGGGCACACCCAAGCGCCAGGCTGCCACCACCGGCTTGCTGCTCATTCCCATGGCCGGCCTGGCCATTGGCCTGGCCGACACCACGCTGACGCTGTTTCAATTGCAGGGCGCGGTGGTCAGCTCGGTGGTGTTGGCCGCCGTGGCGGTGCTGGAAACGATCGGGCCACCGATCAGCGCCAAGGCGCTGCGCTGGTCGGGCGACACACTCAAACCCGACACAGCCTATGAGGAAGTCCCCCCAGAGCCGACGCCCCAGGCGTGAGCCGATTTGTGCACCCCTTGCAGGCTCTGCCCTGCGCATCAACCCCTGCATTGAGCGCTTGATACGCCGCACTCAAGCTGGCACGGGCCTGCAAAAAGCTATAGTATTGATAGCTATTAACGCTTATTACACGCGGGCTATAGCCATAAATGGCTTAAACTTATTGAGATTTTTTTGCCATCGGGTGTTCCGCCTTGGTGGCAGACGCGCCGCGACTGAGGTACAGCGTCTGGGTTGGGAACGCGAACTCGATGCCCTGGTCGGCGAAGCGGCGCACCAGTTGCAGGTTGATTGCCTGCTGCACACTCATGAAGGTGTTGTAGTCGGGTTTGAGGACGTAATAGACCGCCTCAAAATCGAGCGAAAACGCGCCGAAACCTTTGAAATGGGCGCGGTCGAAGCGGGCATCAGACTGCGCCTCAACGGCTTGCTGGATCAGCGCCGGAATCTGCTCAAGCTTGTCCGCCGGGGTGTCATAGGTAACGCCAATGGCAAACAAGGCGCGGCGCTCCTGCATGCGCTTGTAGTTGCGGATGCGGCATTTGAGCAGGTCATTGTTTGAAAAAATAATCTGTTCACCGCCCAGGCTGCGAAGGCGCGTGGTCTTCAAGCCGACATGCTCCACGCTGCCCATCATGTCATCCACAATGATGAAATCGCCGATGACAAAAGGCTTGTCGATGGCAATCGACAGGGACGCGAACAGGTCGCCCAGGATGTTTTGCGCCGCCAGCGCCACTGCAATACCGCCAATGCCCAAACTGGCCACGAGCGCTGTCACGTTGAGACCCAGGTTGTCAAGGATCAGCAGCAAGACCAGCACCCAGACCACTACCCGACCCAGAAAAGACAGCAGCGACAAGGTCATGGCGCGCGCGCCTTCGTCCTCCTTGTCGCCCTGAGAAAAGCGGTGTTTCAGCCAAAAACTCAGGCCCCGACTGAACCAGAAGCCAGCCTGCAAAATGATCACGGCGATGAAGGCGCGATCGACAAATTTTTCCAGGCTCGCGGGCAGCGACAAGAAATGCGTGCCCAGGTACAAGCCGGCGGCGCCAGCCAGCAAAATGCGCGTCGCCGACAACACCTCGACCAGAAAGTCGTCAATCACCGTATCGGTGCTCCTGGCGATGCGCTGCAAATGCAGCAACACGAGTTTGCGCAAAAAATGCAGCAGCACAATGAAAGCCGCGGCGGCCAGCAGCGCGTAGACCCAGTCCTGGGGGGTGTTGTCGGCTATGAGTTGGCGAAGCATCTTGTTCAAATTGGAAAATCTCAATAATACAAACTTGTGATAGCCGCCTCTTTTGCGGGGCGCGCATCAGCGTCGATCAATGGGTTTGCGTGACCTTGCGCAGCGACGGGTGCTGGTCCGGATCAATGCCGTAACGCTCGGCAAGCGCTGCGCAAGTGAGTTGCGCGATGTAGGCCAAAAGCGCCGTGCGGGCCCAGCGCGCCTGCGGAAACGGCAATGGCAGTTGCGCCTCGGGCGTTTGATCGCAGCCCAGGCAAAGAAACGGCACCCCGCGCGCCAGCAAGGCAATGGTGACCGCCTGTTTGCTCGCCATGGGCTCGTCGGCACCCGAAAAAATAACCACCCGGTCCTGTGGACTGGCCGCAGCAATCGGGCCGTGCAAATACTCTGCCGTCGAATAGGCAAAAGCAGGGATTGCGACGCTTTCCTGCAATTTGAGCGCCGCATCCAGCGCGCCCCCGATGGAAGGCCCACGAGCCAGCCAGGTGACGGTGCGCGCACCCTCCAAAAAAGTCGCCAGTTGTTCAGGCACGCCGGCCGCGTCAATGGCAAGCAAGCTCGCTGCGGTCTGTTCGGCCGCTTGTGTGAGCTCATAACCGGCCAGGGCAGCGGCAATGAACAGCTGTGCAATGACGCTCTTGGTAGCGGGCACCGCCAGCTCCGGCCCACAGCCCAGACGAATCGTGTGGTGGGCGCTCTGCAACAGTTGCGCGTTAGAAGCCCCCGCCCCGGCCTCGGTCACGGCCACCACCAACGCACCGCGTGCGCGCAACCACTCGGCACTGGCCGCAATGTCGGTTGATTTGCCGGAGTAAGAAAACGCGTACACCACCGCATCGGACCAGTCAGCCTCAGGCAGTGGCTGAGTGTTCAGCCAGGGGCGAAATTCGACCGGTTGGCGCCCGGTTTGCAGTGCAAACAGGTAGGCGGCAAAGGTGCACACATTGCCTGAACTGCCCCGGCCCAGCAGTACCGAGGTCGGGCGTTGAGCCACCAATCGGCGAATGGCAAAGGCCTCAGATTGCCACCGCGGCGCCTCAAAACACAGTACCTGCGGGGCCTGGCGGGCCTCTTTGGCCATGATGCTATTCGACATGGGACTTCTCCTTGGAGGTGTAGGTGGCAGGCAGCGTCTGAGCCTGCCAGTAATATTCGCAGGGCACAGTGCCATGCAAATGGCCAGCCAGACGCGCGCGCATGCCCTCATCGTTGCCAAACAGGGCAGGCACTTGGCTGGCGTAATGGCGTAGCAGCGCCATCTTGGCGTCCACATCGACCAGCATCACCAAACGCTGCGCGGCGGCCAGGTGCAGCCGCGTCAGCGCCTGCAACGGGTCGTCCTGGTCGCCGCGACCGATGTGCGGGTCAGCCACATAAGGAAAATCTTCATAAAACAGCAGCTCGGCACCTGCATTGGTCGCGGCCATGCGCACCGCCACCTGTGCGGCAATCTGGTGGTCCACATGATGCCCGATGCCCATCGGACTGATCAGCAGGATGCGGCCCAGATCCAGGCACAGACGGCGCAGTACCAGGTAAAGCTCTTCGACGTGCGCCAGGTCTTCGATGCGTGGCAACACCCAGCGCTCGCGCGTATTGCGGTAGATCAGCCGACCGGTCAGCGGGCTGCGGCGGTAAACGCCATCGGCAAAGCTGAGGTGGACAAAGTCGGTGTCTACCGAGTGCATGGCCGCTATGTCTTCACGCCGACGGCTGCGCGAGCTCACATGGCCGCGCCGGGTAGAGATTTTGCTGCTGCCGTCCGCGTTGACGACGCGCAAGCTGCCGCAACTG
Organism: Rhodoferax sp.; assembly: GCA_013791765.1. Taxonomy (GTDB): domain Bacteria; phylum Pseudomonadota; class Gammaproteobacteria; order Burkholderiales; family Burkholderiaceae_C; genus Rhodoferax. Next base: position 4,212 of record VMTC01000008.1, on the reverse strand, counting down.
ATGCTCACGACCAGAGTCGAGACACGCTCCTGCAGTGCATGCAGCAAGCCACCACAGCTCAGGGCCGCATCGTCCAGGTGCGGCGACAAAATCACCACGCGCTCAAAATCATGCCAGTTGAAACGATCCAGCAGGGGCAGTGTTTTCATAGCGCCTCTGGGAGCAAGGCGCCGTAAGTCTCACGGGCGCGCACCAGCATGCGCGCCGCTAAGGCGCTCTGGCCGACCAGCGGATTGGCCGCCAGCGCGGCAACTCGCGCCTGCGCGTTGCCGCCGGCAGCAGCCCGGGCCGTGAGCCTTTGATAGTGCTCAAGCTGGGCTGCGAGCTCAACAAAAGAGCGCGGTAGCGCCGGCGCGGCCAGACCTTCGATGCCGGCGCGCGAGACCCGCACGCGCGTCTCGATGACGGTATCCGCTGCAAACGCGGCCGTGGCGCCCCGGTTGGGCAGGTTCAGCACCAGTTCATGCGGCGTGCTGGAGGCCAGCGCCCGAATCACAGTCACGGCCAGATCGCCAAAACCGGCCGAGCCGCGAAAATAGCGTAACTGCGGCGTGGCGCTTAGGCCCTCAGTCTCAAAATGCGCGTAATACTTGTCAAGCGATGCAGCAACGACATCGCTGCGCGGCCCGACACGGCGTGCCTGCGCCACAAAAGCATCAGGAAAAAGATAGTAAGGCAGGTAAGAGTTGGGCCAGTAGCCCGCGTTTTCACGGGCCAGCGCCAGCGAGAATTCAAAACGCAGTTGGTGCTCTTCGTCGTAGTCCGCTGGTGCCGCCAGCAACTCGGGGATGTCGCCCAAAGGTGCGCCGTCAACCTCAATGTCGCTGTACCAGGTTGCGTGGTTGAGGCCGTTGCAGCGAAAGGCATAGCGACTTGGCCGACCCAGCGCATGGCAAACGGCCTGCAGGTCTTCATCGGATTGATCACACAGGCCAATGACATTCACGCCGCCGTGATCGACCAGCGCCTGCGTCACGATGTTGCTCGGGTTGGTGTAATTGAGCAAGATCGCCTGCGGTGCCAGCGCTTGCATCGTGGCGGCCACACGCAAAGCCTGCGGCACCGAGCGCAGCGCGAAAAAGAAACCACCCGGGCCCACGGTTTCCTGACCGGGAATGTCAAATTCCAGCGGCAGCGTCTCGTCAATGCGGCGGGCCACCAGAGCGCCAGGCCGGGTCGAGTTCAAAACCAGGTCGGCACCCTGTATGGCTGCATCCAGCGTGTCAGCCACTTCAACTTTGAACGCGCCCGCGTTTTTTGCCATGGCCCCGGTCAAGCGCGCGACGATGGCCAGATGGCGGGCATCGGTATCGTACAAACGCACGGTTTTCAGCGGCAATTGGGCGGCGTGCGCAATCAGGGCCTGCAACAAGCCGGGGGTGTAGGCGCTGCCACCACCCAATATAGTCAGGGTTTGCATAGGCTCTCCTTGCTTAAATCGGCCATCAGGCTGGGGTCTGTAACCAGGCCACCGATTTGATTCAAAATTTTGGCGGCAACGCGCGTGCCCAGTTGCACCGCCGCTGCGGGTGTCAGGCCGCGTACCAGGCCGGCCATCACACCGGCGCAAAAGGCATCACCGGCACCGGTGGCATCGATCACTTGCACGGGCTGAGCCGGCTCGCGCACCGGCACTTCGTTCAAGACACCAACAACCCCCTGGGCACCGAGCGTGATCAGCACCGAGTGCGCGGCGTGTGCCAGAGCTTGCTGCGCGTGGGCCACATCGCCGCAGGCGGCCTGCGCCTCTTTCTCATTGAGCACCAGCAGGTCCCAGGCGCAGTCCTTGCGCTGGGCCAACTGACTCAACTGGCGCGGGCTCCAACTGCCGCTGACGCAGATGCGCGCGCCGCTTTGTCGCGCCAGTGCCAACGGCCCGGCAACGCGCGCGGCCTCTTCCAGTCCCGACACGTGCACCCAGGCGCTCGCTGGCAAGCGCTTGACATGGGTCAGCACGGCGAGCTCGGCCGTACTCACGAACGCCCGGTCATTCGCATCAGAAAACACCAGCGAGATGGCGGGGTTGTCGCGCGCGGCGATAGGCACCAAGGTGATGCCCAGGCGCTGCGCCAGCAGTTGCACGGCCTGATCGACAATGCCGTGCCCCATCGGCACGCACAGCGTCACGCGCAAGCCCAGCGCCGCGGCAACCGTGGCGGTGTTGAGCGCGCCGCCCAGGGCCAGGGAAATGCCATCGACAAACAACTCCTCCCCCGGCGCCGCACGCGCATGCGGCGGCACGAAAACCTCAAAGTAAGCCAGGCCGACGACGACCAGGTCAGTCATGTCCGGGGCGCCTGCTGGTTGACCCAAGCCGCTCACCAGCCCCAGACCAGGCGGCGCGAAATCCAGCCCTTGAGTCCACCGTCGCGTTGCACCTTGACCCAGTCATCGCGGTGTTCCAGCGTGCGCAGCACTTCACCGTAGGGGGCCTTGCCAAGAATCCGGCCCCGGGTGCTGGGCTCACTGCGCACATTTGAGATGCTCGATTTCACGATCACATGCGGCGTTTTATTGACCAGTGGGCGCGATACCCAACCGCTGTCCTTTTCGAAGTCACGCACTTTGAGCCATTTGCCCTTGCGTGCAATCACCTCCAGCGGATAGCCTTTGCTCAGTGCCCAGACCACCGAGTGTCGGGTGCTGGCGCCGGTTCGCATATTGATCTCTGGTCTGGCCACACTCACCATGTCCCTGGCCTGCAGCGCCGGGGCAAAACCCAATGAAACCAACGCGACCAACAATGCAAACAGGTATTTCAAGCTAGACATGAGACTCCGATATAAAAAAATGGATAAAAAAAGGGGCAAAACTAGGCTTCCTGCACAGCGCGCATAAATTCGTCACCCCAGCGCACCACATCGTTGTCAGCCACGATGGCTGCCATGCGCTGGCAGCGGTAGGCGGTCTCGTCAGCGCCCATGGTGAGGGCCTGATGCAAGATTTTTGACATCGAATTGGCGTCGTAGGGGTTGGTCAACAGCGCGCCATGCAGCTCGACAGCGGCGCCGGCAAATTCCGAGAGAATCAGGACGCCGGCGGTTCCCGTGGCTTTTTTGGTGGCCACGAATTCTTTGGCCACGAGGTTGAGCCCGTCGCGCAGCGGCGTGATCCACGCCACGTCGCAGGCCGCGTAATGCGCAACAACCTCCTCAAACGGCAACGAGCGGTAGAAATAGCGCACCGGCGTCCATTCCAGCGTCGAAAACCGGCCGTTGATGCGGCCCACAATGCGATCGACCTCCGTGCGCAGGGCTTCGTAAATCTCCATGCCGGGCGCGGCGGGCGTGACAATGTTGAGCAAGGTCACGCCACCGATCAATTCGGGGTGATCTTCGAGCAGCCGCTCGAATGCCTGCAACTTCTCCAGCGAGCCTTTGACATAGTCGAGCCGCTCGATCGAGATGATGCCTTTGACCCCATGCAACAAGGCCTGAACACGGGCCATTTTCTTTTGTACGGCAGCTGTGCTGACAATTTGCTCGATCAGCCCCACATCGATGCCAACCGGATGGGCCCCCAGCGTCACGCGACGGCCGGCCACCTCAATGACCGAGCTCATCGTGTCAACCCCCAAGGCGCAGCCGTAAGTGACAAAGCGCGGCGCGCAGGGCACCGTTTGAAGCACATCAAGCGGTGTGTAGGAGCGCACGGCATCGACAAAATTTTCGACATAGCGCGGAATATGAAAGCCGACGTAATCGCACTGCAGCAGGCTGCCAATGATCTCGCGTCGCCACGGGAGAATGTTGAACACGTCGCTCGACGGAAACGCCGTATGGTGAAAAAACGCGATGCGCAGGTCGGGCCGCAGCGGGCGCAGGAACGCGGGCACCATCCACAGGTTGTAGTCATGAATCCAGACCACCGCACCCTGCGCCGCCTCGCGTGCGGTTTGCTCGGCAAAAATGCGGTTCACTTCCAGGTAGCGTTCCCAGTGCGCCTGGCGAAACTCGGCTTTATCCGGGAACGAAAAAATGATCGGCCAAAAAGCTTCTTTGGAGAACTTCTTGTAGAAGATATCGACGTCATCCGCCGTTAGCGCAATCCGCGCCACTTTCAGGTTCGGATAGCGCTTGGCGTCAACCGGCACATGGCGAACAAAGCCAACAGGTGCGCGACTGTCCTGCATCGACCAGGCCACCCAGGACCCTTTGCGCGCACCCGCAAAAAAGCCCAGCAGTGTCGGAATAATGCCGTTCGGGCTCTTGG